>CAZMHH010000062.1:0-22980 GCA_964566035.1 uncultured Thermodesulfobacteriota bacterium | reverse complement strand
CAGCTGCTCTACCATTGAGCTACGCCAGCAAAATTTTTTTATAATAATAAATTTATTAAAAAAATTCAACAAATATTTTCTAACAGGGTAAAAAAACAGTTGTAAACACTCAAAAAAACCAACATTCCTCGTTAGATAACAAACAATTTTTATTTTCCTGCTGACGTGGTCCTATGATATCTGTTTCTCCACTTTTTCACAGAAAAAACCTGTATAACATTTCAGGGTATTAAACGAAAAGCAAGATGTGAAAAAAGCAATGATTTATTATATGTTTATTGCGAAGAAAACCTTTGATAACCGCAAAAACCAAAGCATAAACTATCTTATGCTTACTCTGTATATTTGTAATAGCGCATTAAAACCAGCGACTTTTACCTTTTGCTGGCAATAATCTTACAAGGGTTAATTGCTGGCAATCTTTACTTTTAATACAAAAAAATAATAAATGCAAGAAATATTTTAATAAAAAATGGTTTCTTGGAAGATTTTACAAAAACCAGCTAAAAAGGGGGAGCGAAATTATTAAATAAAAAGGTTTCAAATTTTTAAGCAATAAAGTATATTAAAAATGAGGGTTGAGAGCAAAAAGATATTTTTTCAATTAATTGCGCCAACTTTTTGCTTATTTCCCGGACTACTCTGAAAACGAGACTATAATTCCGATAAAAGGTCCTCCAAAAAAGCAATCTTCAAGAATGGTTCCATCACTTTTCTTAGTAACCTGCTCGCCGTAAAATATCCCTGTTGATAAAAATTCATCAAAAAGAAATACCCCATAGATTGAATAGTTAAAAAAAGTGTTCAGATTGGTTTCATAATAGCTGCTGTATTTTGTTTCAGTTGCAGACCATGAACCGTTAAAAGCCTCTCCTGTCTGAACATATACACCTTCTGAACTTTCAAAAGACCTGTCAAAAACAGTAAATTCAAGTATTCCTGCAATAGTCTCGTTATCTGTTGTTTCATCGGTTTGATTGTCGGTATAAGAAACTTTTAAATTCATATAAAGAAACGACTTCAGATCAAAAGCATGCATGTTGTATGTTTTTGTATATCCATATACCGCTGCTGGAAGTACAAAAAATATAAAAAACAATACAAAAGAAGAATAAATTCTTTTTTTATCCATACCATCCTCCTTAAATTAGCTGACAACCTGTTTACACTGTTCGTTAAAAACAATAAACTATCCAGAGTTTTATTTGATTTAAAGCAATATACATGCCTTCTGGTGCTATAAATAGACAATATTATCCTGTTTTTTTTCCACTTCATTAAATATATCTCTGTTAAGAACAATCCGCTGAAGTCCGTTTACAGCAGGGCTTTGGATAAATGAAAATCTTTTTTCAACACCATAAGGCATAATGGAAAGACCGGAGAAAACTCCTCTGTCAATAGTTCGCGCAAAAGGACCTCCCACCACCACAGTTGAAATACTATCCCAACTCATCCCGGTATTTACAAACAGCCTCTCTATCATTTCAGCTGTTTTGCTCAAAACCCTGAAGAAAGCAACCATTTCCTCCTCTGCAACAGATACATGTGACTCAAATTCACTCTGAGGTTTGTACAGAACAAAAGACTTTGACATATTATTTGATACAAAACCGCACTGCATCGAACAACATCTTCTAATAATATCAGCACTGCCAACAAAATGCCCTGTGCCGTCAACTGCCCCTTGTTTTTTCAGTTGCCAAGCAAGCTCCATAAGCCCGCTTCCGCATATTCCTCTTGGCAGACTCTCCCCTATTACTGATAATTTAATATCATCTTCAATTTTTACAGATTCTACCGCTCCTGTTTCCGTCCTCATACCAAATTCCAACCCCACACACTCATATACTTCACAGTCGCTTAAACCTGAAACAAAAAGCTTTCCTGACAAGTTCAATACTGCTTTTGTTTCTGTTCCAATATAGATAAACAACCTTCTGTCTGAATGAAGAACCCCTGTGGCAATAATGCCAGAGAAAAAATCAGAACCTAAACGATTTGAATTTGATGGAACCGCTGTTATAAAAGCCTTTTTTACGGAATATATATAAAAATCCTCAGCTTTCATAATTGTTTCGGCATTAAAGCAGTTTTTTTGACAATGACATGCTCTCTCAAAAAAAAGGTGCATCATCCCTGTTGATCCACATACAATGATTTCATATATGTACTCAGGTGGTACCCCCCCTGCCCTGCAAAGCTCTTCTAAAAGCACATCCGTCCTCAATACCAGCTCTTCGCAAAGCAGTTCCAGAAAAAGTCTGTCTTCGGCAACCTCCTCTGTTCTCTGCTCAAAGCTTCCTCCCATGTTCAGAGTTGGGTTTGTGTCAACAACGCGGGCAATTTCAGTAACAGAATTAATGTCAACCAAAGATATTGTAACTGTATTTATACCAACATCAACAGCAGCGGCAAACAGTTTGTCTCTGGTGTCACCTTCTTCAACATTAATTAACTCATTTTCAAAATATACTTCCGTGCAACATTCTCCTTCTGTTTTACTGCAATCAGCTTCACTCTTTCTATTAATCCCTGCACAGCGCAGTTTTTTTAAAATCTTTGGATTTACATCCTTAATTTTCAACCTATTGTTGACATGAAAAATAGTGAAAGGCTCTTTGTAAATTATTTCCGCTTCTGTTGTCTGAATAACCCTTGCCTGACACGCAAGCCTGATTCCCCTGCTTAATTCCTCCGCTGAAAGGCAGCCCTTCTCAGTCGGGGTCAGCGGTCCCATTCTTTGAAAACTCCTGATCTTACATTTCTGGCATATACCCTCCGCGCCACAGGCAAAATTAAGCTGTATATTCTCGGGATTGTTTTCAAGAATAGTTTCAAAAACTGATTTAAGGTTTTCGACCATCACATATTTACGTTCAGGCAAAAAAGTAACTTTGTGGTATTTTGTCTTCCTGTTCATAAAAAAAACCTGCATAATATAGTCTCTTTTTTATATCATAAAGCGCATATAATTTACAGAAATTAACTTCTTCTATCATGCCAAAGCGGGCTAAAAAATATTTGCAGTTGATTACAAAATGCAAGAGAACTTCTTATGGCATGGAATATCCCTCATCACAATATAGTGACGCTGCTTCAGCTCACCAAGTATCACAGATAAGACTTAAAGGGGATGGGCTAAATCCCCCCACAGTATTTATGACAACCACGCAACAATCTCTCATCAGACATCAGCTTAAGTGCGGCTTAAAACTTTGCAGCTTATTTTTCTCTATATCTTGACAATGATATTAATATGTGTTTAAATTATAAAAAAATTTGAACTATTCCAAATTATCATATAAAAAAGATTTCGTTATATAAAAATCATTGCACATTACTTGCATAAAAAGCCTTTTAATTTTTTTATATTCATCCTGTTTTTCCGATAAAACTTCTTTAAGGCAATAGTTTTCTAAATGAAAAAAAAATAAGATGAAACATCATACACAGAAAAATAAAAAAACCATCTTTTTCACAGCTCTGTTCTGTATCTCACACATTATGTTCTTCTCTTCACCTTCTATCTCCAAAGTATATATAGATATCCATGCTCCCTCATTAAAGCAGTTTCCTGTTATAGTAGCAGATTTTTTAAATACAGGCTCTGAACCGGATCAACATAATATTGCTACTAAAATGAGCAAAATGTTGAAGGATGACCTTGCTTTCTGTGGTTTTTTCAAAATCATCCCCTACGAAAAACTTGGTAAAAAGGTAATTGAAGGATTAAACGCTGACAGCATAAAATGGGATATGCTTACCATGTTAGGTGCTGAGGCAGTAATAACTGCAGGCTATTCTGTTTCCCAAAAAGGTGTTATTGAAACAGAATTCAGACTTTTTGATGCTGTTGAAAGAAAATTTTTAGTGGGCAGGCGATATGCAGGTTCTGTTGATGACTGGAGAACCATTGTTCATAAATTCTCCAATGAAATATTCGAGAAAATGACCGGACAAAGAGGAATATTTGAAACCCGGATCGCCTTTGTAAAAGGCGGAGTTGAACAAAGAGATATCCATATAATGGATTATGACGGGGGTAATGAAACAAGAATAACGAAACACAACTCCATCATGCTCTCTCCTGCATGGTCACCTGACGGCAAATCAATAGCCTTCACATCATACAGAGACGGCAATCCCGATCTTCACCTGCTGAACCTCTCTACTAAACAGACAAGCCGCATTTCGAGAAAATATGGGATAAACATCGCCCCATCATGGTCACCTGACAGTAAAAAAATTGCCTTGACTTTAAGACTAACAGACAGTAATTCTGAAATATATGCCTTAACACTCAGCAACGGCAAGCTGGAAAGGCTTACCCATGACTGGGGCATAGATGTGTCACCTTCATGGTCGCCTGATGGTCAAAATATCGCTTTTGTTTCAAACAGAGCAGGTTCTCCGCAGATATTTATAATGAATCTTACAGGGGGAAATGTAAGACGGTTGACCTTTGAGGGTTCATACAACACCTCGCCCAACTGGTCGCCTTCAGGAGATATGATTGTTTACACAGGCTTGGCAGACAAAAAATTTAATATATTTGTTATAAGTACAGACGGCGGTTTTTCCAAACAGTTAACAGCAAACCAGCAGAATAACGAAGACCCTTCATGGTCGCCTGACGGAAGGTTTATAACCTTCAGCTCAAACAGAACAGGTGAAAAAGAGATCTACATAATGAGGGCTGACGGAACTGGACAGAAAAGGATCACATCCGGACAGGGAATGAAAACTCACCCTTGCTGGTCCCCATTTCAAAATTAAAAACATAAACTAACTTTTATTAAGGAGGGATGCCAAAATAGAAAAACAGATTATTCCAGTTGGAATTACAGCATAACCTTTAGATAAAAATACTTTCAAACTTAGTTAAGGAGACATCATGAGAAAAACAATAATTAACACACTAACAGTTCTTTCTATTCTTTTATTTGTTTTTAATCTCGGGTGTGCAAAAAAACAGATAAAGGAAGAACCTTCTCCTCCTCCTGTTGTCATAGAGGAAGAAACCGTCACAGTTGTTGAAGAAGCTGAACTTGAGGATACTGTTATAAGCTCCAATGAATTTATTGACCCGGCAAAAAAAGACCCGGCTCTCGCAGCGGTATTTAAAAACATCAACTTTGATTTTGACAGATATGAAATCAGGCCTGATGCCAAACCAATCCTTAACGGCATTGCAGAATGGATGAAACAGAACCCTGGTTTTCAGCTTATGATTGAAGGGCATTGCGATGAAAGAGGAACCGCTGAATACAACTTAGCACTTGGAGAAAGAAGAGCTGGAAGCGCAAAAAAATACCTCTCTCAAATGGGAATTTCTGATGCAAGACTCTTTACAATCAGCTATGGGAAAGAGCGACCCCTTGACCCCCGGTCAAACACAGAAGCCTGGGCAAAAAACAGGCGCTGTCAGTTTCTCATAAGATAGTATGTAATAACGGAGTCTCTTCTTACCGCAGGAGACTCCGTTATGTTTAGCCTTTATAAAATAGAATATGGCAGGTAAATTTTAATTATGAGTTTAAAAAGATCTTTACTTAACCCCCATCTTTTATTAATCATCTTTTTTTTTCCATGCTGCACAACAGGATTGCACAATCAGCTTAACTCACAGAAACAGGCTATTGAAGCTCTTTCTCAGAGGACTCAGAGCATGGAAGCAGAGTCTTATCAAACCAGAAAGCTTCAGGCTGCAGCACAGACTGAGATAGATGCAATAAAAAGAGATATACAGTTTCTCAAGGGAAGCCTCGAAGAAGAGTCATATTCTACTGAAAAAAGAATTTCAGATATTGAAAGCAGACTTGGAATGCTTGCTTCCCTGTATGAAGAGAATAAAATAAAAACTGAGGCTGATAATGAACCCGAAGCTCATACTGTTTCACAGGAAAAGCAGTTGTATGACAGCGCTCTTGAAGCTTATAATAACGGAGATATTGAAAAGGCAAGAAAACTGTTTGACCGTTTTATAACCGATTTTCCTCAAAGCTCTCTTGCAGGAAATGCTGTATTCTGGACAGGAGTAAGTTACTACAGACAGAAAAATTATGAAAAGGCGATTTCTTATTTTGACGAGCTTATAAAAAAATATCCTGCTAATACAAAGGTTGCAGAAGCCTATTTTTTTCAGGGGCTTTCATTTATAGAAATAGATGAAAAGGTAACAGGTCAGATTATTCTCGAAACCCTTATTCAACAATATCCGGATTCCCCTCAGACACAGGCAGCAAAAAAGACAATAGAAGAACTATCGAAGTAAGCCTATTTTTTAGTTCTTCTATTGTTATAACAAACAGAAACTGTTGTTGAGATTCCGCCCCTTGGATTCCAGATGCTTCTTATTTCCATAAACCTTGGTCTGCATGACTCCACAAGGTCATCCAGAATTCTGTTTGTCAGTTCTTCATAAAAGATGCCTCTGTTTCTGTATTGCTGGAGATAGAATTTAAGGCTTTTAAGCTCGACGCAGTTTTTGTCAGGAATATATTTTATCTGTATTGTTCCAAAATCAGGCTGTCCTGTCATAGGACATACTGATGTAAACTCAGGAACTTCTATTATTATTTCATAACTGCGCCTGATAGAAGGATTAGGGAAAACCTCAATAATTGGAATCTTTGTTTTTTTTAAAACAACTTTTTTTTCTTTCATTTTAATGTCTCTTCCGTTTTTAAAATAACTTTTCCGGGATAGTTGCCTGTCAGCTCGCCTCCTTTTATTGCCCACTTGCCATTTACCATTACACTTTCTATTCCAGCAGGGTACTGCCGTGGTTGTTCATATACTGCCATATCCCTAATCTCCTGCATATTGAAAACCACCATATCAGCAAAAAACCCCAGGGCAAGTCTTCCCCTTTTTTCAATTCCGATAATTCCGGCTGTATCTCCTGTCATCTTTTTAACCGCGTCTTCAATTGAAAAAAGTTTTTCATCATGGACATACTTTCTGATAAATTTTGGGAATGTTCCGAATGATCTCGGATGGGGATTCCGCAAATCCCATTTAGAACCCCTGTCCCAAACAGAAGAGTCAGAACCTATAACAACCCACTTTTTCCTGAGAATTTTTTTCAGATTTTCATCGCTCATACAGAAGAAGAAAGCTTCTACCTTCAGATTTTCTTCCAGTAGCAGATCAAACAACGTATCCCTGATGCTCTGGTTTCGAATAACTGCACACTCGGAAAGCGTTTTCCCCTGAAGATTTCTGTTCTTTTCCGAGGCAACACTTGAAACAACCACTTCATCAGCCAGATAATCTTTTCTGGAGACATCCTCAAATATTTTCTCGCGTAAACTTCTGTCTTTCAACCGGACAATTTCAGCCTCATTGCCACCTTCACATGCCCAGGCAGGAAGAACTGCATCAAGCTCTGTAGCAGCAGCGGTATAAGGATAACGATCTGCAAAGATCTTGACCCCCTGCTGTCTTGCCTTTTCAATTATTTCAAAAACAGCTTCAAGCCTATCCCAGTTTTTACTTCCCATTGTTTTTAAATGTGATATAAGAACTGAAGCGTCTGACTTACTGCCGATATCAACAGCCTCCTCAACAGCTTCAACCAGAAAGTCTGATTCGCTTCTGATGTGCGAGGTATAAATACCTCCGAATTCAGCCACAATCTTTGCAAGCTCTACCAGCTCTGTCTTTTCAGCATACACCCCCGGCGGATAGATAAGCCCTGAAGACATCCCCCATGAACCCTTTTTAAGTTCATCCCTTAAAAGGCTCTGCATGGCAGCCATCTGCTCAGGGCTTGGGCTTATGTTTTCATAACCAAGCACGCAGGCTCTTATGTTTCCATGCCCTGTGAGAGGAATAATGTTTGTAAAAAGACTCTTTTGACTGAGCACAAAAAAATACTGATGGAGGTCTGACCAGCTATCCTCTATCCCAAACTCTTTCAGGGTTCCCTGCCTCTGTTTAAGGGCTGCCCCAAAGAGAGGAGAGGCTGACATGCCGCAGTTACCGCAAACCTCTGTTGTTATACCCTGCCTGATCTTTGACTGTCCTGGGGGCTGAATAAGCGCTGTAAAATCAGAATGGGAATGAATATCAATAAATCCGGGACAAACAAAAAAGCCTTTTGCATCATAAATTTCAGGAGCAAGGCTCTCATCAAACCTTCCCAGCTCTGCAATGAGATCACCCTTGACTGCAATATCGCAAATCTTTGGTTCAGAACCTGTTCCGTCAATTACATTTCCGTTCTTAATAATCAAATCAAACATACTTTTTTCCATAACAGAGCTCTCAGGCAAAAAAATATGAATTTAGCAAAAAAGCTCTCTTAAGAGACCCCTCCCCCCTTGAGCATCATATTTTTATCTTTACCATGAACACCAGTTATATCATTCAAGCATCACCATAAGATTAAAAAGTTGCGTACGCCGCGCACACCGAATAAAAACAATTACGAATAAAAAGATACCAGCTTCAAGTTACATAGCAGGTATCAGCTTTCAGGAAAGTCGGTTTTCCATGATTTCAGGCGTAAGCCTTTTATCGTTTTTGCTGACAGCCGATAGCTGACACCTGACAACTGCTTTTTTGCTTATCAGCTTAACAGCTTTTCTGTTAATACCTGCTCAAAAGCTCCCAAACACCACCCTGTTACGACCCTCATCCTTTGCCATATAAAGAGCTCTGTCTGCTTCTTTCAAAACTGATTCCAGATCTCCATGGCCTGTATATTCAACAACACCAATACTTAAAGTAACGGGTATTCTTTCTTTGTTGACAGAAAAGGGCATTTTTGCTATTTCAAATCTTATACGTTCAAATATTGACTGGTTCCCCATTGTCTGTAAACCGGGTGTTATAAGCATAAACTCCTCTCCGCCGTATCTGCCGATAATGTCATAATCCCTGAGAAGTCTTTTCATCCGTTTAGCAAAAGATCTTAACACCTCATCACCGGTCTGATGACCATAGGTGTCATTAATCTCCTTGAAGTGATCTATGTCACACATGGCAATTCCAAGAGGTTTTTCTTCCCTTTTTGCTCTGGACATCTCCGTTTCAAGAGCCGTCATTACGGCTCCTCTGCTAAGCGTGCCGGTAAGGCTGTCATGGGTTGCCATAAACTCAAGCTCTGTTTTTGCTTCTATAAGAGTGTGCTGCAACTCTATCATTCTCCTGCCTACTTCAACACGGGCTTTAAGCTCTTCTGTATTATATGGTTTTGCTATATAGTCATTTGCCCCTGATTTAAGCCCTTGCACAATATCCTGCTTCTCGCCTCTTGAAGTAACAATTATTATATATGGAGGATTCTGGTTTTTCTTTTCCCTTACCATTTGGCATACATCCAGTCCGCTCAGCCCCGGCATTATCCAGTCAAGGATTAAAAGCATTGGCGCCTCCTCTGACTGAAGATAAAGCCAGGCTTCTTCTCCATCTTTTGCAATAACGGTTTCAAAACCCAGATTTTGCACAATCCTGTCGAGCATCAGCCTTGATATCTGCTCATCATCTGCTATCAGAACTTTCAATTTTCATTCTCTTCTCATCTAAAATTTTTGTTACAATCTGTTTAACCTTCTCAAACTTAAGCTCAAGTTCCCGCATATAACCCGCCGCATTTAAAGCATCTCCTTCCTTATAATACCTGTCCATTATAAAGGCTGTCTGTCTCAAACTCTCGGCACACAGATTTGCCGAAGCTCCCTTTATGGTATGAGCATATATTGAAGCCTCCTCAATGTTTCCGCTGATAACAGCCTCTTTAAGAAGAGATATATACTCAGACACATCCTTTAAAAATATCTCCATAAGCTGAACGGCAAAACCCTCATCACCCATAGCCCTTTCAAGCAACCCCCCCATATCAAAATCCGCCGGATTTTGACTCTCAGAATAACCATACTCAGGCTCTTCAACTAAAACCGGTTTCGTTTCTTCATGTTTTTTCTGAAACCATTTTTTAAGAACCGAATCAAGCTCTCTTGGATTAACAGGTTTTGCAATATAGTCATCCATACCTGCTGCAAGGCATTTCTCCCTGTCTCCCTTGATGGCATGAGCAGTCATGGCTACGATTACCACATCTCTGTTTTGAACTGCGGATCCTTCTTCACGAATTCTTCGTGTTGCCTCGTAACCGTCCATTACAGGCATCTGAATATCCATTAGAACAAGATCATATTTTCTGTCTTCAAGGGCTTTCAGTGCATCTTCCCCGTCTACTGCCACATCAGCCCTGTAACCTAACTTTGCAAGTATTCCAAGTGCCACCTGCTGATTAGTCAGGTTATCCTCCACAAGCAGAACCCTGTATCTGCGCCTTTTATTCTCTTCAAGGCTGTGACGTGTGATAAGACTGTCGGATTGCTGTTCATCATTTTCAGCCTTAAACCCTTTTCCGAATACCGACACAAGGCAATCACGGAGTTGTGATTTCCTTACAGGTTTCAAAAGATATGCACAGAATCCAGCCTCCCTGAAACGTGCTGCATCCCCGCGGCTTCCAATTGATGTAAGCATGACAAGAAGCGTACCGGAAATTAAGCGGTCTTTCTTTATCTCAAGGGCAAGTTCCTCTCCTGTCATAAAAGGCATATTCATATCAATAATAGCACATTCAAAAGCAAGCCCGTCTGATTCTGCTTTTTTCAGCTTCCCCAGAGCTTCGTTTGCATTTGATGCTTCATCAAACAGACATCCCCATGAACTGAGATGTCTTGTTAAAACAAACCTGTTTGTTTCATTATCATCGACCACTAAAATATTCTTTCCTGAAATATCTTCAGCTATTAGAGGGTTATAATCTTTGTGTGTATCTGCCTGTTTTCCAAGCCTCACTGTAAACCAGAACGTGGAGCCTTTACCCTCAATGCTTTCTACACCTGCTGTTCCCCCCATAAGCTCTGCAAGACTTTTTGATATAGGCAGCCCGAGCCCTGTGCCTCCATACTTTCTGGAAATTGAAGAATCCGTCTGATAAAATGATTCAAAAAGCAACGGGATTTTATCCTCGGGAATCCCGATACCTGTATCCCTGATAGAAAACCTTGCCAACACCCCTTCATCATCTTCTTCTTCAAGCTCTGTATGAATAAAAATCTCTCCTCTGTGAGTGAACTTCATCGCATTTCCCGCAAGATTTGAAAGTATCTGTCGCAGTCTTCCTGGATCTCCGCAAACAAGTGACGGAACCTCAGGATCTATAAGACAGGCAAACTCAAGCCCCTTATCGTGCGCCTTAAGAGCCTCTGCATCTGAAAAGTCCTCAAGCATTGCCCTCAAATCAAAATTAATTTTTTCTATTCCAAGTTTTCCCGCTTCAATTTTTGAAAAATCAAGAATATCATTCACCACTGTAAGTAGATGCTCGCCGCTTTGACGAAGAGTGTTTGCATACTTGTGCTGTTCAGGTGTAAGAGCAGTCGACATTAGAAGTTCCGTCATGCCTATCACTCCGTTCATCGGAGTTCGTATCTCATGGCTCATGTTGGCAAGGAAAAGGCTCTTTGCGCTGTTTGCATCTTCTGCATCTTTCTTTGCCTTTAAAAGCTCTTCTTCTGAATGTTTCCTTGCAGTTATATCTGTTAAGAAAGCATCTATCCGAGCGGGTTTCCCATAGCTGTCAAATATCATCTGAATCCTTGCAAATATCCAGCATATATTGCCGTCCGGTTTTATAAGCCGGCATTCGTAAAGAGAAAACCGCTTCTTTAACAGCTCCTTTTGAGAAGCTTCAACTATTTCCAGATCATCAGGATGGACACAGCGGCGCCATAACATTTTATCTTCTCTGAATTCCTGAACCTTTCTGCCGGTTATCTTCTCAATTGATGGTGTAATATAGATTGCTGCCTCATCTTGTAACGAAAAAGACAATAAAACATCCTGAATGGAATCTAAAATCCCGCTTAATTCATCATCCTTGTTTCTTAGGTCTTCTTCTGCCCTGGCAAGCTTTCTGTTCTTCTCTATCAGCCTTTCGTTTGCCTGAAACAGAAGGTTTTTGCTCTCCTCAAGGGTATCTTTTTTTACAGTTGTCTCTTTTAGCCTTTTTATCATTTTATTAAAATCTTTTATAAATTCCCCTATATCAGATGACCCGCCTGCCTCAACTTTAACATCAAAATTGCCGTTTTTTACATCCCCCATCACCCTTTTGAGTTTTTTAACTGTATCAGACAATGTATTACCAATAAGAAAAGTAAAACCCATAACTACAATTGCGGTTAAAACTATCAGCCCTGCTACCAATAGAATAAAATGGTTCAAAAACTTCTCAAAATAGATTTGCAAAAACTCTTTTTCACTTTTATACAAAGACAGCATATTCTCTACAGGTGAAATAAGTTCTTCTAAATATGCTGTTGCTATAACAAGCATGGTTTTACCGTCTGCTGTTTTAAGTGAAGAGGGGACAACAAACATATACTTGTCCCTGATCACGCCATCAGTGTCTTTCCATCTGTAAAAACCACTTGAGTAATTCCCTTCTATTGCTGTTTCAAGTATTGACCAGAACGCTGGAAAACTTTCAGAAAGAGCTTTCGGGTCTGTAGTTTCGTAAACTAAATCTTTATGTAATAGACTGATGCCAGTACCTGCCTCATTTATTGCCGTATATCCTTTTTTCCCGAATGACTGAATAGCAATATCACGAAACTCAGAATCATTCCTTAAGTCTTCCACTGTCTTGTCCGGGTGGGACGAGAGATAGAGGTCAACCGCAAGAGCAGTATCAAAAGCTTTCTGCCTGACATTATCTTCGAGTATTTTGTATATAAGAGGTCTTGTCCTTAAACCCAGATCATCTATCATTTTACCGCTCTGCCTGCTCATGTTTTCATACAAACCGGAAGCGGCAAAAAGAAACCCGGCTAAAAGAAATAGAACCGGAACAAAAGCAGATATAAAAAATGCTATAATAAGCCTTTTTTTAAAACTGTAAGGCAGATATCTTTTTAAGTTCACTTAAAAACACCTCTTATTGAATAAAATTATCTGTTCTGACAGCAACGTTTCTCGGTATTTTGATACCGAGCAGTTCTGCTTTTTTGAGGTTTAAGCTGGTTCTTACTATTGCCGGATCCTGTAAATCAATGTTCAAAGGGGAAATCCCTTCAAATATTTTGATAACCGGATAGGTTGTCTGTTTGCCCAGATGATAAAAATCACTGTGCATGGCAAAAAGAGCGCCGTTTAAAACAGAATTATATGAAACTGAAACCACGGGTTTTTTCATGGAATCCGCCGAGTTAATTATTATGCTGAAATTTTCAGGAATTGACAAGACAGGGTCTGTGGGTATGTATAAAACATCAACCTTTGAGAGAAGCTCTTTGACTATATATTTCAGTTTGTTTAACTCCTCAATATCAATTACAACCCTTACAGGATTTAATCCTGTTTTATTTACTTCTTCAAAAGCTTTATCCCCTGTAGTAACAGCCTCCGGCATTTGACTGCAGTAAAGTATTCCGATATTTTTCATATCAGGCAGTAGTTCTTTTAGATGCCTGAATTTAGCATTAATCGAGACCTTCATTGTAACACCTGTCACCAGATCTTTTACCATGTTATATCTTTCTGTTCGCTCTATTGCCTTTGTATCACCTAAAATAGAGTAAACCATCGGTATTTTATTTTTTCTGATTCTCTCAAAAGATACTATTGTACTCCCTGTTCCAAGAGCTACTATTACATCAACCTCCTTTTCCATAAATTCCTGTAGTGCATCTTGGGCAGTTTCTGTATCCTGCTCTGCATTTTTGTAGAAAATTGTAAGATTTTTCTCCTCGATATAACCGCTTTCTTTAAGCCCATCAATAAAACCCTGACGTGTTTCATTGAAAGATTCTATTTTTTCTGTCCACTGTAAAATGCCGATACAAAACGTTCTCTCCCTTTTTTTACATCCTGAAACAGAGATAACAAAGAGAAGAAGAAATAATAATATTATGCTTTTTATCTTCATTTTTTTCCTCATGAAGTCACTTCATCCCCCACCGCTGCCGGGTTATTTGATTATGGTTAAGATCATTCAGAAGCGGTTTTGATGTTTATTGGGTTTCTCTTCGCTCAACGCAACTACAGTTTTCGATTACAATAACGACCACGACTATTAAAGGGATTCCTGAAAGCTGATACCCGACTGCTGACACCTGCTTTTGCTTAACAGCTCTTTTGCCTTTCCTGATATCTGACAGCAGAGGCCTGATTGTTGACACCTGCTTTTTCTCTTTTATAAAATGTAATAAAACCTATAAACAGTATCGCCATATATGCAAGGGTTTTTGGAATCATCAGCATACCGATTTGAGGATATGTTTCAACCCAAAGCACAACAGGAGCATAACATACAAGGGAAACAAGAATCATATAGCCAATCCAGCGAAAGGATTTGTCATTCAGTTTTATGGAGTCTCTAAGAATAAGATATGCTGTGCAGACCTGCATCAGGATCAGAAGCATGTTTCGGATAAAATACCATGGTTCTGTTATTTCAAGGCTGTTCCAGTTGTTCTGGGGAAGAAGCATTATAAAAGAGCGGATAACCGCAAGAACCAATCCAAACAAAGCCACTGCCTCAAGTGGTTTATTGTATCGTCTGCTCCATAAAAATATCAGACAGACATAAAAAACAGTAAAAGTCCAGGCCGTTGCTATTGAACCGAGCATTACAAGGTACCATTGCTTGCCCATGAACTTAACTGTTGTCTCAAGCCCGTCACGAGTAAATGCCAATACCCTGAAACCAACATGCCCTGTATCTCCGAGAGCAAGCAGGGCAAAAGCAAGGAAGAACCAGAATGCTGCAGCCCTGTCCTTATCCGCAGGACAGTCCCACCTTTTTATCATGGCTATAACCACCCCCCAGATAATTAGCAGATAGGTTATGTTAAATAGACTCTCTGTTATGATAACCGCATTTTCAGACATTGCACACCTCCTCTTTTATAATATATTTTAATAATAAATTATATTTTGTTTTATTATAAAATGTCAAACATAATAATAGTGTTAGCTCAATCAAGGCAAAACTTCAAAAAATTATTACACCAAGCCAATAATATTTTACATGTTTCAATAAAACACAGCTTCCTGATAGTGGTTATACAACATTTTCTTTACAAACTTTTATAAATCATTTAATGTATATTTGCTTAGATTGTTTAAACCTGATGGTCTCGTAAAAAATCTAAAAACGACCGCAAGGGAAAATCTAATTATCTTTAGTATGTTACGAGATCTCTCTCTTCGTTCGAGATGACAACAGGGAACTTTTTAGGGATCCATAAAACTTGATCAATTAATTTTTACATGAAAGCTAAAAATGTTAACTTTTTATGCTGTGTTCTATTGCATTATTTTAATAAGAATCAAAAAAGTCTGTATTTTGTTATTTGTAACATTACTCATGGTTAACTGTGGTACAAAACAATTAGATGGAATCGAAAAAATTGTATCATCTAATAAAAACGGTCGGGATAAAAAGTCTGTAGCTGTTTCTGAAAATCAGAATAAATTTATAAACACCGTAAACATGTGTTTTGTTTACATAGAGCCTGGAACGTTTATCATGGGAAGTCCTATAACCGAACATGGAAGAAAACCTGATGAAACAGAGCATAAAGTAACAATTACTAAAGGTTTTTATATGCAGACAACCCATGTTACACAAATGCAGTGGAGAGATTTAATGGGTAATGCACATGTTCCCTGCTTTAATGAATGCGGTGACGACTGCCCTGTTGACAGGATTTCATGGGAGGAGAGTATGGCATTTATCGAAAAACTGAACAAAAAAGAAGGTACCGACCGATACAGACTTCCAACCGAAGCAGAATGGGAGTATGCCTGCAGAGCCGGGACTGATACCGCCTTCTCAACAGGCAACCATTCAGAAACAGAATGTGAATTTGATCCGGTAGTTGATAAAGTAGCCTGGTATTGTGCAAATTCAAAGGGATCTATACAGCCAGTGGCTCAAAAAGAACCAAATGCCTGGGGACTCTATGATATGCATGGAAATCTCTATGAATGGTGTATGGACTGGTATGATTATTATCCGGAAGGCCATACAACAGACCCGGTTGGTCCTGAAACAGGAGAAACAAAGGTGCTGCGGGGAGGGGCTTGGTTATATCTGATATGGCATGCGCGTTCTGCTCATAGACGCCATCATGTCCCCACATTCAGGAATTACTATACAGGCTTCAGGGTTGTTTATTCAGACAGTCTATCACGTCAGGAATAACCGTTTGAACTCGTTAATATATTGAGAATCTAAACTCAAAAAACCATCCTCACACTCTGTATCCTGATCTCGTACTGAAAGGGTGCAGTTCAAAAACACTTTCTGTTTCAGTTGCATTTTTCCGGAAATAAGCCCCAAATGCTCTGGTTTTTCCGAAAACAATACCCCCCAGCCCGGACAATCCGGAACCTTAAAAAGCAGATATTAGCCATCAGCACCGCCTGATCTTTATGCAATTAATGGCGATTTCATTAAAGAGAAATATTTTTGAAGATAATACGCTAAGTTTCTGATGCTATTATTTCAGCTGCCTTAAAATATATCCATTATAAATAAATTAATTATATATTTACTTATATATATATTCATTATATGAAAAATTATATTTGAAAGCATGCGCTGCAGAGTTTTATTAAAAAAAAATTAAAATATAATTAAAAAAATTTAAAAATACGGTATTTACCTTATATACAAAAAGTTTTTAAAATGATAATTTCTTCTTATTTACTAAAACTAACATTATTAATATTTAAAAAAATGAAAGGAGGTTTTTTGTTTTTCAAGGCGTAAATTATTAATAAAAATTATTTTGGAGAAGAAATATGGAAAAGATTAAAAAACTATTAGTATTGTGTTTATTTACCATAATGTTGACGCCTGTCAGCAGCGCAATGTCATTTGAACTCCTGGACGGGCGGATAACAGACGGAAAGGGAAGAATCCAGCAAACATTAATGATGAGAACACACCGTGATGCCAGAGACGTTCAGTTCAACAGCTTTAGAACCATGTTTAGGCTTGAAGGTCTGCTGCATTTGGCTGATACGGAAAATCACTCCTTTAAGTTTTTCGGCAATTACAATTACTGGTATGATTTTGCAGCAAGCGTGGATAGCGGACTTAAACGCGCCATCAGAAACGAGAACGGCGGCGGAAATGGACTTAAAAGATTCAGGCAGTCAAGACAGGAATGGCAGATCATTAAGGAATCATATCTTGATTGGGAAATATACCCGGCAAATTTAAATTTAAGGATTGGAAAACAGATTGTGACCTGGGGAGAAACCTCTGAAAGCCGAGTAGCAGATGTCATAAACCCGATTGATTTTTCCAACCTTGTTGCCTATCCGGACTGGAAAGATTATAAAATAGGGCTCTGGATGCTGAGGGCTTTTTTCTATCCCCGTCTTCCAGGCAATATTACCTTCGAATTTCTGGCTATTCCAAAATGGGAGTCACTCAAACCCCCGCCTGGCGGAACTGGCTTCTGGCTGGGCACTCCCATAAACCCTCTGACCGGAAGACTTCTGCACGAAATGAGACAGTCTGAGCCTGCAAACAACCTGAAGAACACAGAATTGGGATTTAAAGTCAGGGGACTTATACAGGATCTGGACTGGACACTTTCTGTTTTCTATCACAGGTTTGACGGACCGGGTCTTATCCGCGGCAGGAAAGGATTCACGCAGTTTCAGAGAATGATGCAGGGATATACCTATGGCAGAATTTTTGAATATCCATGGTACACTACCATTGCACAGACCGCTGCAAAACCTTTGTTTGGAGGTATTCTCAGCAATGAAATCACTGTAAACATCAACCAGCCCTATCAGTATGGAGCCTTTGAAAGAAAGGATAAAAACCTTTTTGTATCTGCCCTCACTTACGACAAAAACTACAACTGGCCCTGGCTTGTTAAGATTAATAAAGGGGTATCCATTATCACCAGTTTTACATGGTATCATTATAAGGTCCTTAATTTTGAGAGGGACAGCGCCACAGGAGCCACACTGAACTGGGAAGGTCCAAAAAGACATCGCTCCTCCTGGGATAAACTCTCCGGCACCATCCAAACATCATTTTTAGATCATACCCTGCTTACCGGAGTAATGGCAACCTATGACATCACCAATAATACCACAGACTTTGTTGTCCGTCTGATGTATTTCCCGGGAGATCACTTCTTCTATGAATTATCATACCAGCAGGTAAACGAGCGGACAAGACAGTTTAACAGATTCGGAGATACCAGAGGGCCGCAGAGGGATATGCAGGATCAGGTTATTTTAAATGTTCGTTATGAATTTTAAGCTGTTAAACAATAAATTTTTTAAGGTATTGAGATAAATTTAAGATTTGGAGATCAAATAATGTTAATTAAAAGAGATAAAATAATATTAATGGCATCATTACTTCTTTTTTTCTTCCTTAATGCACAGGTCATTGCAAAGGAGATAAAATATCCTGTACACAGTTTTACTGATGAAGAACTCGCTGAAGTACGAGAATGGGAAAAAACATGGGTTGGTAAGGTAATTGACGCCGGCAATGTTGACGAATTAAAAGATATGCTCCCCCCAAGCGCTTATGATTTGATGAAAGATCCTGAAACATGGGGTAAATCAACATTCACAATAGTTCCCTATGAGACCTATCCTTTTACACCTGGTAAAATCAAGTTTACAAAACAAGGAAACGCTTCATTGGATGAAAACGACGTTCTTGTTAATTATGTTGCGGGTGTTCCATTTCCTGAACCTAAAACAGGAATGGAAATAGGCTGGAACTTCTGGACATGGAACCGTTTTGATATGTCTGAAAGGAAAGCCTACGGTTATATTACAGACGGAAGGCTGAAATATGACCGTAATATTGGCCAGTATGCCCATTCAATGCAGTTTTCAGGAAGAACAGACACCCCTCCTGTTCCGGAATTTCCTAAAAACCCCAGAAACATTTTCAGGGCATCTGTTTCAACATGGGTGGACCCTGCAGAACTCAGAGGTAATATAACACTTGAAATACGGTATAAAGAGTGGGCAAGGGAATATGATGCATGGAATTTTAATGCTGCAAACAAAAGGGTCAGGAGGATGTCAACAGCAGAACGTTCAGAAACCATTGACGGAGCGGATCTTTCAAGGGATGACTCCGGACACTGGGACGGTATGATGACCAGAAATACCTACAATATTGCTGGTAGAAAAGATATGCTTATATGCCGTCATCAGGATATGTCCAAGCTCATCCACACTGAAGGCGAAGTACTTCTTGACGGATGGATGAAAGAGCGGATAAAGGTCTGGATCATTCAGGTCGAAACCAAAGACCCCGGTTACATCTATGCAAAGCAGACATGGTATGTTGATCCTGAATTGTGGAAAATCATGTATTCAGAAAAATATGACAAATACGGAAACCTCTGGAGGGTGCAGGAACATCCTCACGTTGTTCAGAAAGGAAAGAACGGCGTGGTTGATGTTGAATATTACGGCAGTATGGCAATTGATGTTCAAAGAAGGCACTCAACACATATTCTTTTAGATCCGGAAGGTGCAATTATGGGAGGAACACTTAATCCTAATTTCTTTACACCTCAAAATCTTCAGAGACTGGGACGGTAAAAATCTATTGCTTCTTGTCTAAATGTTAAAGGATGAATTGATATGCTTAATAAAAAGTACTTCTATATCGTATTGACTCTTGGAACCCTTTATCTGTGCGGATTGGTATCAGGATGCAGCTGGAAGGTTGAAGAGGAATTTGGTGAGATTATTCCCTATAACATGTTAACTGAAAAAGGCTTGCTTGCGGTATCAGCTCCAGACGAGAACAATGTATGGGTAGTTGGACATGGTGGAATAATTCTACATTCTGATGATGCCGGAAAAACATGGCATCATCAGACTCCACCCGTTGAAATAGACCTTTTTGATATCTTTTTTATTGATAACAAGGAGGGCTGGATAGTTGGAAAATATGGAAAGGCTTTTCATACCACAGACAAAGGTAAAAATTGGCTGAGTGTTGAAACAGGAACAGAAGAGAGGCTTTTTTCAATCTTTTTTACAGACAGGGAAAATGGCTGGGCTGTTGGAAGTAGAGGAATAATTATACATACCAATGATTCAGGGAAAACCTGGCAGAGGCAACATTATGAAAGGGCTGATGATCCGTTCGGTGATAAAGCTGATGATATTGAGGTTGATATGGCTATATACAGTCTGATTCATGGTGATGGCGAAATTCTGGAAGAGAGGTTAGAACGAGAATATGATGATTCTATCCTAAACAGGGTGTACTTCATTGATAAGGACACAGGGTGGATTGTAGGGGAATACGGTCTTATTCTCAACACAAGGGATGGTGGAAAAACATGGGTACATCAGGAATGCCCTGATTTGATCCCTGAGGTAGAGGAACATGAATGGGAGATACAGCCCCCCACTCTTTTTGCAGTCTATTTCAAAACCCCGGAAAAAGGTTTTGCCGGAGGACTTGATTGTTCAATAGTGGTAACTGAAGATGGTGGTGATACATGGAAAAAACTTTTTACAGACAGCGACCTTGCTTTATATGGCATTGTTCTGCGTGGAGATTACGGCACCGCGGTTGGAACAAAAGGCGCTTACTACTATTCCCGGGACGGAGGCAGAAGCTGGATACGCGATACAGAAGCTCTTAATACCAATTTTTGGCTTCGTGATATCTCATTCAGTAATGATGATAACGGCTGGATTGTCGGTTCATTTGGAACAATTCTGAAGACAACCGATGGAGGAAGCACATGGGATACGGTATCAGGTATAACTATTGATGAGATAGAGGAAAGGAGTCTGTAGCAGAATGAAAAAAATGGCTGATTTTGTTATGCAGAAAAAACTGCTTATATTGGTAAGCATGCTTATTATAACCGTGTATTTTGCCTATCAGGTTGTCACAAACCTTCATATTAGTACAATTTTCGCGAACCTTCTGCCTCAAACCCATGAATACATTAAGATCCACAATGAATTTGAGCGCAGGTTTGGCGGCGCAAATCTCCTGATTGTTATGGTTGAGACTAAAAAAGGTGATATATTTAACCAGAAAACTCTGAAAAAGATTCAATACATAGATGACAAGGTCATGCAAATACCAGGTGTTGACCGCAATAAGGTTATTTCTATAGGTTCGTTTAAACTTAAACAGATTGGTGTTACTGCTTGGGGAATAGAATCAAAGGCATTGATGTACCCGGATGTTCCTCAGACAGAAGAGGAGATGGAAGAGCTTAAGAATGCCATTTTTTCCAATGAGGCATACTATGGAAGGTATGTCTCTTATGATAGAAAAAAAGCGCTTATTTTCGCCGATTTTTTCGAAGATGAAATGGACTATAGTGTTGTCTATAAAAAGCTGAATGAAATACGGGAAGCAACTGAAGATGAGAATACTATGGTCTGTATTGTCGGCAATCCAATGCACCTTGGAGTAGTTGCTCATATGACTGCTAACATGAATTTGATTATGGGAGCAACCCTGTTGATAATACCCTTGCTTCTTTATGCATGTTACCGTTCTATTGCAGGGGTTATTGTTGTAATTGCAGCACCTGTAATGTCTCTTATCTGGGGCCTTGGATTTATGGCTATTCTCGGGTTTAACCTGGATCCTCTTGTATTTGTAATACCTTTTCTTATCGCTCTTATGGCGTTTCGGCACTCGCACCAGCTTTACAACCGCTTTTATGAAGAATATATGAATAACAATCATGATAAAGAGAAAGGGTGTCAAACAATAATTGAAAATATGTTCAAACCGGCAATTACATCTGTGATTACAGATGCTCTTGGGATAATGATTGTAGGGGTTGTGCCGATTCTTCTGCTTCAGCATATATCAATAGGTTGTGCCTTCAGCAGTGTAGCAACGGTTCTGATAGGGGTTGTATTAACCCCTATTCTGATCAGTTATCTTCCGCTTTCTCCAAAATTCATTAATTTCATTGAAAAAGAAAAAGAGATTGATGAGAAGGGCTTGGGCTGGGCAAATAAATTTGCCGGCTGGCTCAGCGTTTATATTGTTGAAAGGGGACGATATGCTGTTATTATAATAACTTTATTGATTGTTGCTTTTTCATACGTATGGGCAGACCGCATTATCATCGGTGATGCACAGGTTGGCTCTAATCTGTTATGGCCCAGTTCTCGTTATAACCAGGATTCAGTTCAGATAAACAGAAGTTTTCCGCTCACAAATCCCCTTTTCATTACTGTAGACGGCAAAACTAAAGGTGCTCTTCATGGTGAAAATGTGCTTCCGGATATTGAACGTTTTGCATATTACATGAAGGAACATTCAGGTGCTGTAGGTGTTCAGACATTATGTGAACCTATCAGGAATGCTGTCCAGGTTCAAAACTATGATGACCCTAAGTGGAGAAGTCTTCCGGAAGGAGAATACGAGATTGAAATGTATTTTGGTCTGGTAACCTCCGAGGCTGATCCAGGGGATATTGATAAATTTGTTGACCATGCCGATCAGTATTCAAATATTGTTGTTTATTTCAAGGATAAAATGGGTCCTACCATAGAAAAGGCAATAAGCACCGCCAGAGAATACATAGAAAACCATGCAGACCCGGGTGAGAGTGTATCATACCGGCTGGCAGGCGGGGTAATAGGAGTTGAAGCTGCAATAAATGAGGTTGTTGCATGGAATCATTTTAAAACGCTGGCTCTTGCCCTTTTAGGTGTCTTTTTATGCTGCAGCATAAGCTTCAGATCTGCAAGTGCAGGATTTATTCTGACGGTCCCGCTATTGTTCTCAAACTATATGGCATTTGCTTACATGGCTTTAAATGATATTGGGCTTAATATTGCCACGCTTCCTGTGTCGGCTGTAGGTATAGGCATAGGTGTTGATTATGCTATTTATCTTCTTGCAAGGGTTGCTGAAGAAAAAAAACGCAATCCGAA
>CAZMHH010000061.1:0-23423 GCA_964566035.1 uncultured Thermodesulfobacteriota bacterium | reverse complement strand
GCCATCACACTGCAAAATCTGCTCAAAATGCTTTTCCGTTCACGCACTAATTAGCCTTTATATACTACTTTAAGCTGCAAATACAAACGATATGATATTTTATATTGCTAAATATAGTAAATTATGATAGATGGAATTAAAAGGCAATAACTTAAATTTTGAATTTCCATATAGGGGAATAAAATGAGATTCGGCAAATTGCATTTTCTGATAATAATCACTTTATTATCACTAACAATATCCTGCAACGGGGCAGGCAGAAAAATTCTCTGGTTTTCAGACATTCACTTCAACCCTTTTTTTGACCCTGACATTGTTGAACAGCTTGTTGAAGAAAATTACTCTCAATGGGATCATGTTTTCCAGACCTCTGCTGCCCATACCAAACTTCCTGTTTTAGGCAATGAGTCAAACAGGTCAATACTTGAATCAACACTTTCAGAGATGAAATCAAGCTGTCCTTCTCCTGACTTTATAATTTATTCAGGAGATTTTCTTACCCACCATTTCAATTCCACATATCAGAAAATCACAGGAGACACCACAGAGGAAGGACTCCGCAGATTTATAGACAGCACAATTGAATACCTTGTCAGCAGATTTGAATTCTATTTTCCCGCCACACCCTTCTATTTCTGTCTCGGCAACAACGATACCTATAAGGGAGACTATTTTATTGAACAAAATGATGATTTTTTAAAAAACACCTCCTCAATTTTTGAAGGTTTTTTCAAAGAGAGCACAAACAGAGACCTGTTCAACGAAAAATACGCAGAAGGCGGATACTACAGAGTCAATATTCCTGGAACCTGCAACGGACAGATTCTTGTGTTAAACGCTTTATTCCTTTCAGAAATATACCCCGAGCAGGATATTGACCCTGCAGAAGCACAGTTTGAATGGATAGAAAACCAGCTATCAGCAGCCCCATGGAATAAAACATGGATCATTATGCATATCCCTCTTGGTGTTGATGTTTTTGCAACCCTGAAAGCAAACAAAGATCTTTCTGAAATTAAAGAGGTTATTCCTCTGCTAAAGGAGAAACATCTTGAACGTTTAATTGATATTATTGACAGAACAAAACCGCATATAACAGCAGTCCTTTCAGGTCATATCCACAGAGACAGTTTCCGCCTTATATACAAAGACAGCGACAGGATTGAGGACACATTGCCTGCATCGGTATTGTTCACAGTACCTTCAATATCCCCTGTCTATTATAACAATCCGGGCTTTAATATAATTACATATAATCCGCAACGTTTTACAGTACTTGATTATGAGACCCATTATGTTGACATTAACAGCAGAAAAGATTCCTGGCAGGAAGGATATGTTTTCTGCAATGTTTATGGAACCACAGAACTGACTCCTGCAAACATGCAGAACCTCTGGATATCTCTTCAGACTGACACTCAAAAAAGGAACAGCTTTATCTCAGCTTACAATGCATTCAGCAAAAGCGATATAAATGAAGATAATTTCAAATACTACCGGGCTGCTGCCGGTTACCTGAGATCAGATGATTACAGGTCTGTTGTCAACAGTATGGTTTTGCAGGATTTATACAAATCATATAATGTTGAAGTTCCGGGTGATGAGAAAGCTTACTGTATTGAAAAGAAGTCGGAGGCAGCAGGATATTAAAGTCAACAGGAAGCAGGCTATAGAAACCAGCTCATAGCAGAAACTCCAAAGAAACAGCCTTCAATGGGCATGGAATTTACATTTTCTATTAAGAAGATTCCTCTAAATCCGGTAACCCTTCAAGTTTTTCTTCCTCGGGTTTTCTTGACTTGAGTTGTTGAATAAGATCATCAAAGGATGACCTGTTAAGTATATCATTAAACTGGTTTCTGTAATTTGACACAAGCCCTATCCCCTCTATATTCACATCATATACAACCCATTTATCATCTTTGTTAATCAAGCTGTAGTTTACAGGAAACTGGTTTTTATCAATGGATATTTTTGTTTCAACCCTGCAGTACCTGCCTTGTATAGTTTCACCGATGTATTCAACACTGTCATATGAAAGACCTTTTATCTGATCCATAAATGAATCAATCCTGTCAAGATATACACGTTGCAGAAAATCAACAAAAATCTCTGTAAACTGATTTCTCTGTTCAGGGGTTATATCTCTCCAGTAACGGCCAAGTGTCCTTCTTGCCATCTCCTCCCAGTCAAATATTGTTTCCGCCTTGTCACGAAGAACACGTTCTCTTTGCTCACGTTTATCAGGACCTTTCAACCCAGGATCATTGAAAACATCTATAACAGAATTTATCATTGTTCTTACATGTTCTTTTACTTCTCCTGAATTAGCCTGAACCGGAATTGAAGCTGTAGACAAAAAAGCAATCAATACTGCACATATAAGCCTAGTTAGCAGACTCATAATTTTACTCATCGTCAAATCTCCTTAAAGTATTATTATACCTTGTCAAATACAAATTTTGAAATAAGATCTTCTATATCAACAGGAGGCTCTGTATCAAATATCATTTCATTATCAGAAAGCTCAACATCTGATCCGCCAGGCACAATATCAATATATTTTTCGCCCAGCAGCCCCTTAGTCTTTATTCTTGCAATAGCATCTTCCTGAATAGCCACATCAGCCCTTATGAATAGTTCAACCCTTGCCCTATAATCATCAAGGGTTATGGTTCTGACCCTTCCTATCGGGACACCTGCAATTTCAACCTGAGCTCCTGTTTTAAGACCACCCACGTTGGAGAAAACGGCAACAAGATTAAGACCTCCTGTGCCCACTACTTCCATTCTTGCAAGTTTAACGGATAAATATCCAAGGCAAAGGATTCCGACTATCATAAAAATACCTACCGCTATTTCAAGCCCTGCTCTCCTCATGTTTGCTTCTCCCAGAGAATAAATTTTTATTTTAGCTAAATAATATTAGGTTTTTTTATTAATAATATTCTGTTTTTGCATTGCCTGCTATAGACAATTATCTAATACTTATTATTTTTTTAATCAGCTGCTTCTATACATATTGCAGGGGGCCCTCCTGTGAACCGGACAGAAACTGTTCAAAACACGGATCCTTTTTATCTTCAATTTCTCTATATGTACCTGAAACAATAATCTTCCCATCATGAATCATTGCAATCTTCTGAACCACACTGAATATTCTTGGAACATCGTGGGTAACGATAATTCCCGTAAACCCAATACGTTTATGGGATGACTGAATATAGTTAATTATACTCTGTCCAATTATCGGGTCAAGACCTGTTGTAGGTTCATCAAAGAGCATTATAGACGGCTTAATCACCATTGCCCTTGCAAGTGCGGCTCTTTTACGCATACCACCGCTCAGTTCTGCAGGATACTTTTCAGAGTCGTTTTTCATTCCCATATGTTCTAACTCCTGCATCACTTTTTCTCTTATTTTCTTTTCACTCAGGTCAGTGTTCTCTCTGAGCGGAAAAGCAACATTATCATATACCGAAAATGAATCAAAAAGAGCTCCTTCCTGAAACAGAAAACCAAACTTTTTTCTTGTCTGTTCAAGATTGCGGCCCCTGAGATTATGAATATTCTGCCCGTCAACAAATATTTGCCCCTTGTTGGGCTTCATAATACCAACAATATGCTTCAAAAGCACACTTTTTCCAAGACCACTCCTTCCAATAAGAGCAAACATTTCACCTTCTGCAAGCTGGAGATTAATGCCTTTTAAAACTTCATTTCCATTAAAACTTCTGTAAACATCTATGATTTCTATCATTGCCCTATACCATTACGGATGTTATGAAATAATCACATGCAAGAATCAGCACAGAGGATATCACCACCGCCTGAGTTGTGGCTTTTCCAACTCCCTTTGCCCCGAATTCGGTATTATACCCCTTATAACAGCATATCCATGAAACAATAAGCCCGAAAGTGGCAGCTTTATAGATACCCATCATGACATCACTCATTGTAAGATAGTTATGAATCTCGCCGAAATATGTTCCAGAACTCATTCCAAGCAGGTTTACCCCTATGAAATACCCCCCCCATATTCCTACAAAACTGCACATAGCACACAATACTGGAAAAGCAAGTATGGCAGCAACAATATTTGGAACAATAAGGTAGCGAAAGGGGTTAACCGCCATTACTTCAAGTGCATCTATTTGATCTGTAATACGCATTATTCCTATTTCAGAGGCAATTGCAGAACCTGCTCTTCCGGTTACCATAAGGGCTGAAAGCACAGGTCCGAGTTCCCTGACAAGGGAAAGAGCAACTGTTGGTCCAAGCAATGCTTCTCCTCCGAATTTATTGAGAGCATAATATGCCTGAAGAGCCAGCACCATACCTGAAAAAATGCCTGTAAGAATTACTATTACACTCGATTTAACACCTATAAAACAGATCTGTTCAACAACCCTGAAAAATTTAAGACGGGTGGTAAAGAGGATTATTAATGCATTTAAAAGAAATGTTCCATAAGAACCAAAATTACCAGGAAAATTAAGCGTATACCTGCCAAGAAGTCTAACCGGTTTTATTAACATAATCTATTTATCCAAGCAACATTATATTATTGGGCATAACCAGATGGTATATTATAAACAAAAACAGACAACAACTTCAAGCAAAATCTAACTTGCTGTTTTCAAACTTTTGCAGTTTACCTATTGAAATTTTTGGTAAAAAAATATATAACTAATACTATTGATTATCACTCATTAAAAAGGAGCCGGACTACATGAAGATATTAGGTATCTTAGGCAGCCCCCGGGTAAAAGGCAAATGCAGCAGACTGCTTGACAAAGCCCTTGAGGGTGCGAAAAGCGCAGGAGCGGAAATAAGCAACATCAAACTTATCAAGAAAAACATTAAATTCTGTATGGACTGTGCTAACTGCTGGAGCAAAAACCATGATCTTAAAATTGGCAAGTGTCCCCTGAAGGATGACATGGCTTCCATACTGGAGGAGTATGTTAATTCAGACGGCTATATCTTTGCATCCCCTGTTTACGATATGTATGTAACAGCACTTATGAAAGCATTTCTTGAAAGAAAAATTGCTCTAACGTTCAGAGATATAAACAACCATGCAAAACTTCCTGAATCAAGACATCCTGAACATTTTCTCAAAAAAGCCTCCATCATCGTAACCGCAAACTGCGGAGATGAATTTGTGGAGGTAATGGGGGATCCGTGTTTTGAAGCGTGTGAAGCCCATCTTATGATAGAGCAGGTTGACACTGTTGACAGAATATATGTTGGTAGTGTTGAATCTATAAGCAAAGAAGCTTTTGATAAAAAACTTGAACAGTCATTTAAGGCGGGCTCACGTCTTGTTGAAAAAATAAATAAAGCAAGGCAAAAATAAAGACACTCTTTTTAAAGATTGCTAATGAGGATGCGGATTAAGTGGCAAAAGGAATATTACTTTTGTCCCTCCCCTTTTTTTGCTTTCCACCCTTAATTCTCCTCCGTGCAGCATCACGATATGTTTTACAGTAGGAAGCCCCATACCTGCACCCTGCATTTTTGAAGTATAAAAAGGTCTGAACATCATTGATATTTCACTTTCAGTCATTCCTCTGCCGTTATCACAAATTGAGACAAAAGCCATATCTTCTGCCAGCAATGTCTCAAGTATAAGGGTGCCTTCCCTCTGCATCGCCTCAACTGCGTTTTCAATAACATGGCAGAAAGCAGATAACAGATTCTTTCTGTCTCCCCTGATTATAATCGAATCAGACAAATAACATTTTTCAACTTTTATCTCTTTATCTCTCACCCCGGCTTCATTAAGTAATAGAGCATCCTCAAGCAGTTGTTTGATATCCACAGAATCCCTTAATGAAACAACCAGGGTCTTGAATTTAAGTATTTCATTTACCATCGATTCAAGGCGCTCAACCTCACTGATAATATGGCCTGCATAAATATGATTTTTATCTGTATCAGAAGTTCTTCCCTGTATTCTTCGTGCAAAACCGCCTATTGCCACAATAGGATTGCGGACCTCATGAGCAACATCCTCGGCCATCCTTTCAAGGGCTTCTATGGTTTCATCCTCAGCCTTCATATGCCTGTAAATATTTCTTTCAACAATACCCTTAACCCTTACAGAAAGTTCTAAGGGATTAAAGGGCTTAATGATATATGCATCAGCACCTGTTTCAAAACCTTTTATCTTATCCTCAGGATAATCACTGGAGGTAAGCATCATAACAGGAATCAATTTAGTATCATCCCTTTCTTTAAGTTTCCTGCACACCTCAAGACCATCCATTTTTGGCATAACAATATCAAGGATTATAAGATCCGGCAGTTCTTTAACAGCTTTTACAAACCCCTCCTCCCCATCATAGGCTGCTATTATATCAAAACCGGTTTCCTCAAGAACCTTTTTCACATATTCAACAACTATTCTGCTGTCGTCAACAATAAGAATTTTATGATTTCTGGAGATAATCTCTTTCAATTTATTAGCCTCTATGGTTAGGCTGTTAGACTAACCAGGGATAAGCAGTCAGGAAAAGCATATGAACTCATAACACATTTCCATGTTGTATAATTTTATTCTCTTACCTCTTAATCCTTCTTCTTTTTTATTGCATTATTGGGACAAACCTTAACACATGCTCCGCATTCCACACAGTTTTCATCATCAATACAGTAATACCACTCATACTCCTGAACAGAATCAGTGGGGCATATTTCCCAGCAGGTTCCGCAGATTATGCAGTTTTCAGTAATAAAATAAGCCATATAAATTCTCCTTACTGTTATATGCTATCAGTCTATTTTGTTTAAATAAAAATGTTCCAAAACAGTACTACATAACCTGCCCGTCAGATATATTTTCAAAGTTTTCAACAATTAAAGGAATAAGTTCGTGGTGGATGAAACAGTAACCTTCTGATTCATCAAGGTTCATGAGCACACGTGAAGGAGGATCACCAAGATTATATGTCATTGTCTTTGTTCTGTATATAAGAGGCAGAGAGTTTGCGCACCAGGCAGTTCCCTGAATGCCTGTTACAAGCTCACCGGTCTTCCATGTATAGACCTTGCACAGCCTCATAATACGGTTTGCGTCAGTTACGATCATAGCAACATCCACTTCTTCCATATCCTCAAGAGCCCCCATTACAAGATATTTATAATGTTTAAAATGGTGGGGTATCTGCTGGTTGACTCTGCGCATAACCTCCCGTGAGGCGTAAGCACCTTTCTTTTTTATGGTTGTTGCCATGCCTGCATCAAACTCTTCTTTTGTTATATTGTTTGCCCCTATGCCTGCATATACAGCGCCTCCGCAGAGCACATTTCTGGTGCTTATATAAAAAGGTTTTTTACCTTCCCATACCTCTGCCGCAATAGCACAGAGAAAGGAGACATCATCTCCATAGTTCTCAGCGTTATCAGGAGGAACATCACACAGCCTGAACCCGATAATCTTTCTCCTGTAATCCTCCATTTCTGTAAGTTTTTCAGCATATTCACGGTATTTCCCCATATTATAATCTCCTTACTGAAAGTTTTATAAACACAAACTCATACCGAATCAAGCATTTCCTGAAGATCCATTCCCATCTCCTTCATCTGCTCATCAAGGGATTTCCATGAAACCTTTTCATAACCCTTTTCACGAGCAAACTCCTCTCCGTTGTTTACAACCATCTCCTTTATTCCATCAGGTACCTTCATCAAGAGCTCCTGTGCCTTCTCATCCCAGGGCATGGTAAATCTTATCTCAGACTTCTCAGTATTTACATCTTCTGAAACAACAGGTGAATTATCCTTCTTCTGCCAGAACTTTGAATGAGCAGGCTTTGTCATAGCCCTTGACTTTTTAACATCAACCTTTGTTGCAAGCAGAACCTTAGGAACAAGATGAATATATTCAAAGGGAATAATCACAAACACCTCATCCTGCTTGATCCTGTTGTGCATCCTGCCCCCGAAATCCCCTGAAACAACCATAAAATTTCTTAAATGCCAGGGTGTTGCAAAAAGATCTCCGCAAAGGGACGGACCAAAAGAACAGCTTGGTGGAACCCCTTCGCTGCAAAGTCTGCCGCCTGCAATAAAATTTGCATTATGAGGGTTGCATACACAGACTATCCAGTCGGGATTAATACCCTCTTCAAGCTGATCAAGAGGAGCTGCGCCTATTGCTTTTACCATTCCGGGAGGAAGGACAGGGGATGCAGACTTGAGCCTTGCAGCTCCTTCATAAGTAAAAAAAGAGCTTGTCATGGAAAGGTATTCTCCAGCAGCAATCTCTCTTTTTCCAGGTACAATCCCTGCATGGTGAACCCCAACTAAACAGTCATGATTTTCTGCATCAAAATAGACCTTTCTTCCCTCATCCATTGCATAACGCACAATTGAGCAGGGCGTATCCTGTATCGGTTCATAGCCTTCAGGGGCAGAATTTTGAAAAAGAAATATTGCAGCCGGATTACCTCTAACCTTCCCTTTTTTTCTGAGCATTTCAGAATATTCCTTAAAATCAAACATCTTTTTTACCTCATGTTCCGGATTAATATTTTAGCAGTTTTTCTTACAGTAACCCAAATCCAAGATAGTCTCTGCAAAAAAGAAAAAACTGCTCCTCTTACAATATCGGTTTTGGTTTCAACAATGATGGACCGGTAAAAAATCTAAAAACAACCATATTGTCATTTCGAACCCGCTCTTCGAGGGTGAGAAAACTCCTTATTTCAGTATGTTACGAGAACTCTCACGTGCGTTTCGTGCCGCGCTTCGCGGTATTCGAGATGACAGCGGGGGACTTTTTACGGAACCATCAACAATCATTAAGTTATAAACAAGGTTTCTCAATTTTCAGGTTTTTATAGCAACTTAACATCCCTCAGCTAATTAATTCCGGCTGTTTAGCGGTTTTTTTTAACGTCTTATTCAAATGACGACAGGCAGCCTCCGTAACCCTTCTACCGGAAGATGTACGAATAAGAAGACCGCTTTTAAGAAGATATGGTTCGACAACATCAATAAGCGTATCAGATTCCTCCTGCAGGGTTGCGGCAATTGCCTCAAGCCCGACAGGACCTCCTTTGTAGTAATCAATTATAACATTTAAAAACCTTATATCCAGCAGGTTCAGTCCAAAACTGTCCACACCCTCAAGCATAAGAGCGTCCCCGCTTAATTTCTCCGTTATCCTGCCGTCAGCGCGAACCTGAGCATAATCCCTTACTCTTCTTAAAAGCTGGTTTGCAATCCTAGGTGTCCCCCTTGATCTCCTTGCAATCTCCCATGCAGCATCATCATCAATTTCAACATCAAGAATCGAGGCAGATCTATTTACAACCATTTTTATAAGATCGGTTGAATAAAAATCAAGAGACCTTTGAATCCCGAACCTCTCCCTCAGGGGAGCTGAAATAAGACCTGCTCTTGTGGTTGCGCCAACAAGGGTAAAAGGCTCAATCTTCGCCCTGTAACTTCTTGCATTCATGCCCTTGTCAAAAATAATGTCAACTGCAAAGTCCTCCATAGCTGAATACAAAAATTCCTCCACAATCTTTGGTAGTCTGTGTATTTCATCAATAAAAAGGATACTGCCGGAATCAATGTGTGTAAGAATACTTATTAGGTCACCCCCTTTTTCAAGAGCAGGACCGGAGGTATGAATTATCGGAACATTCAGCTCATTTGAAATTATATTAGCAAGTGTTGTTTTACCCAGACCGGGCGGCCCATAAAGCAGAACATGATCAAGCACATCACCCCTCTGATCTGCGGCCTCTACTGCAATCTGGAGTGTCTCTACAACCTGTGTCTGACCTATATACTCTGAAAATCTTTTAGGTCTCAGGTCATGAACCAAAGGTTTTTCCTCTGTTTTAATATCTTCTGCTGAATTCTGATTTGTCATGATAGTTTCTTCTTTAATCTATATTTTCTTATAATGTCGTCATATCGTGTAATCATAATAATATTATATGTTTATGGTGTATGGGCTAAAGGATTTATGAATTTAAGTATGCTCAACCGGTAAAAAGTCTAAAAACAACCATATTGTCATTTCGACCGCAGGGAGAAATCCCCTTGTTTCAGTGTGTTACGAGATATCTTCCCGCGCTTCGCGGGATTCAAGATGACAGTGGGGGACTTTTTACGGAACCATCAAGTATAATTTACTGGCCTACCTGTTTATCTTACAGCTTCTTTGCTATCAGCTATATTAACTAAAGGAGTATACGGCTATCCTGTCCTGCTTGCCCTGTAAACCTCTTCAAAAAGTTCTTCCGGGGTCTCAACATCAGGCCTTCTCTTTATAGCTTCCCCCACCATTCTTACAGCTTCGCTCCTTCCATGACCCAGTTGCTTCACAAGCACATCGATCACCTGTTTGTTGAAATCCTCTGTCCCGTTAACATGTTTTGCCCTGCTGTCTATCATAAGAGCATACTTTGCTGTTTTTCCGTTAAGCTCAGATACAATCATATCAGCTTTTCTTTTACCTATTCCCTTTAGTTTCTGAATAGTTGCTAAATCCCTTTCCTCTATCGCTCTTGCAATAACAGACACGGGAAGAGTGAGAGCTTTTGAAGCCATTACAGGACCAATATCCTTTACCTTTATAAGAAGTTCAAAAAATTCAAGCTCTACTTCCCTGAAAAAACCAATTAACACAGGCTTTGGCTGCTGAACAGTCTGTATGTAGGATATGAAAAGTTCGACATTCTTATCATCACTGCTCTTCTGAGAAAGTTCATTCCAAACAATGTCAGGAAGCACAACCTCATATCCAACCCCTGCAGCTATTACAACAACCCTTCCGTTCTCAGCCTTGAGTAATTCACCCTTTAAGTATTTAATCATAAAAGCATTAACCTACCAGTTGTAATATCCTTTCCTTGAGAGTCCCATGATGGCAAGAGCAGCAGCATCGGATGCATGGTCGGGTTTGATCGGTTTCTTTAACCCAAGAATTCTTACCACAGCATTATTTACATGCTGTTTCGTAGCCCTTCCTTTCCCAGTTAAACAGCTTTTTACCTCTGTAGGGCTTATCTTCATAACCTCAACCATGTTTTCCTGCGCTGCAAGACTGATAACCCCTTTTACTTCTCCAAGCTGAATGGCTCCGGTTGGGAATTTGTCATACATGAAAACATCTTCAATAACGAGCACTGAGGGTGCCCACTTTTTTATAACAGCATATATTTTCAGGAATATTTCCTGAAGACGTTCGGGAACAGGCTGTACGGACTTTGTCTTTATGTTTCCAAAATCACAAAGTGAACCACCTTTTGCAACCGTTTCGACAACTGCAAAACCTGTATGTGCCAGTCCAGGATCAATGCCTACAGCCCTGAAGGTTTTTACTTTATTAATGTTTTTTTTCAAAGGTTCTATAAGCCTCTCCTGAATTCTGCCCTGAAGACAGAGTTAGGTTTTACAACATGACCGATGCAATAATTTCCCTTGCCTTCTCCACATCCTTCTCAGGGACATTGACTGTGCCCCAACCCTTCTGAGGCAGGAATATCCCATTATAGGCTGTATCCATATATGACCTTATCAGTACAGATACACCTTCATTTTCAAGAATATCCTTTATAACATCAGCCTCAAACTGATTTTCTGCGACTTTTACCGTATGAAACACTGCTGTGGCAATCTCTTTTTTATGAGACATAAGTTCCTGCCACTTACTTTCCGTAATCAAAGCAATATCACATTCAGGGCATATATCTATCTCATCAAAAAATTCACATTCACATTCCGTACAGTATTTCACAAAAAACTCCTGAAGTTAACGTTTTAGCCTGAGGCAAAAACTGAAAAGAAAAAAACATAAAATCAGCCTTGAGCCTTTCAATTTAACCCCCATAACTTATCTATTAAAGAGATTAAAAAGTGATATTCAGAACTTCGTAGTTTCTAATTCCATTTGGTGTTTTTACTTCGGCGAAATCTCCTTCCTCTTTACCTATTAAGGCTCTGGCAACAGGTGAGCCAACTGATATTTTACCTTCTGTAACATCCGCCTCATCCACACCTACTATCTGATACTGCAACTGCTCATCCCTGTCAAGATCCTTAAGCATTACTTTTGCCCCAAAAACAACCTTTTCTGAGGAGAGCCTGTCTGTGTCTATGACTTCTGCGCTTGATAGTTTCTGCTCGATCTCGCTGATTTTCGATTCAATAAAGCCCTGCTTCTCCTTTGCAGCATCATATTCCGCATTCTCTGAAAGGTCACCGTGAGCAACTGCGGTCTGAATTTCCTTTATTATCTGCTGACGGTCAACCATTTTCAGTTTTTTGAGTTTTTCATTCAGCTCTTCATATCCTTTTTTTGTCATTACAGCTCTTGTCATAGAGTCTTCCCCTTTTATTAATAAAGCAAGAAATTGAAAGTGAATTCTTTATTTTAAGTGCTTAGTAAAATTAATACAATAGCCAATGTTAGAAGTCAATATCTATTATAACGCTTGACCTGAAACGCAAAACCTCCTATTATTGATGGAGCAGTAAAAAGTCCAAAAACAACCATATTGTCATTTCGAACCTTGCGACAGCAGGGTGAGAAATCTGGTTGTTTCAGTGTGTTACGAGATCTCTCACTTCGTTCGAGATGACAGATGTGGATTTTTTACAAGACCATCATTATTAAACAACTGTTAAATATTTTGGTATCCTGATGAATCAGAGTTATTCAGAAATATAAGTAACACACAAAAAAAGTGGGTCATACTAATTCACAAAAATGAACGATATAAATTACTGCGCAACATGTCATAAACAGACAACAGGGTGTTGTTTAATTCACGATGAAAACCCCTTTATGTTCGGCTTAACAATCAATGAAATCAGAAAAATCTGCAATGAAACAAATTTGAGTTCAGAGGAGTTCATTGATAAAGATATTGTTTCCGAGGAACTCTTCAATGATGTTGTTAAACTTCACTCCATGTTTAAACAGATATTCTTCAACAAACAGAGACTTAAGTTGAAGGTAATAGACAATAAGTGTGTTTTTTTATGTGGAAACGGATGCAAACTCTCTATTCAGAGCCGTCCTCACTATTGCAGGCTATATCCTTTCTGGTTTAAATCCTACTTTATTAAAGATGACATGCCATTGAAGCAGGACATTTTTTTGAATGCAGAGGAACTCCGGCATGAGGCAATCAAAGTTGACCTGCAGTTGATCTTATTACAGTCCGACAGATGTCTCGCACAGAAAAATGTCATTTCCTATGATAAAATACTATCAAGACTTTCAATGGACATAGAAAACCTGAAAAGCATCTTCCTTGATCTGCTGAAAGATTCATACCTGCATCAGGAGTATATGAAAACCAGTCCTAAAGAATAATTAACAAAAACCACTATTTGTTTCTGTTAACATCAAAGCCCTTTCCTCTCAAACCACAGAAAAACAAGGAGCACACCTATCCAGAAAACAGGTATTATCACCCAGTGTGAAACACCCAGCGTCTCAGGTAAAGATATTTTACCCAATTCTTTCCATGTAAAAATTGTTTTTTTTAAAAAAGGATAGAGCTCCGCATATATTGCAGCCCCTGCAAGCATTCCTGCAATTGCAAAAACAGCATGCAGTCTTCCATCCCCCAATGCTCCAAGCGAGGTGCCGGGGCAGTAACCCATAACAGACCAGCCGGCTCCAAACAGCAGACCTCCGATTATTACGGCTCCAACATTCATTGTTTTATGGCTCAAACCTATTATCCCTGCATCAGACATAATATATATCCCCACCATTCCAACAAGAATTGCAGAGAGCATGAATTTAACTATTGTCATATCTTTCAGAAGCATCGCTCCTACCTGTTTTTCAAAACGAAGCACCCTGCCCTTTTGAAGTAAAAAACCGAACAATATGCCTGTTATTAAGCCAATTAATTGTTCTGCTCCCATTTTTACCTCCCTTTATAAATGTTTCTTGCAAATAAAATTCCGGCGGCAAAAAACATAATAAGCGCTACAAAACCGCTAACGGAAAGCTGCATTATGCCGCTAAGACCATGACCACTTGGGCAACCCCCTGCCATTCGCGCTCCAATCATTGCTACAACACCACCCGCAAATGCACCTGTTGCTCTTATAACAATAGAATTTCCAAAACGACTGCTCCACACAGGAGGTATTTTTTCAAACTTAAAACTTCTGTCTGATAAAGAGGAAATCAGGGCACCTATAAATATACCTATCACAAGCATAAACTGCCAGTCGAGTTTGATACGTGTTTTTTTAAAATATTCATTGGATGCGGCATGTTTTGGAGCGACTGCTTCTTCTATGAAACCTGCCCCTCGAACAAAGGTTGTTGATGCCCCGAGATAGTTTGTCTTTCCAAGATAGTGGGTAGTTACAAACACGGAAATAATTGCAAGCAGACCCAAAAGAGCGCCTGAAATGTAAGGGCTCCACCCTCCGTTGTTATTACCTGCTTTCATAACCTTGCCTCCTTTAGTTTAAGTTTGAAGTTATTGCTGGTATTAAAAACAGCTCTCCTGCTTTGCATATCAGCTATATGTCACTTTTCTCATCAACCATTCGAGACTGAATTTAAAACCGAATTTTCTCCATATAACAGAAATAAAGCCGAATGCTAAGATTATCAGGGAGATTAAAAACAGAGTCTCCCATTGACCAAAAATATTTCTCCAGCCCGGCAACTGGAAAAGCTGCCTAAAAATGAATACGTGAAATACAAGTACCGTTATGGAAACGCGCCCCAGGTTTACAAGGAAGTTTGATTCAGTCAATTTTGTATTTATAAAAACTGACACCGAACAGTAGATGCCCAGCAATGCTATTCCCATAAGCACAAGCGTAATCGGTGGAGCAGCCGGATAAAAATTAGGAATAAAAAGAAATGCCCTTTCTGCATAACCTTGCATACTATCTGGCAGAACAAAGCCGGTGATTGCAAGCAATAGCCCTGTAACTATAAGCAATATAGAGAGTTTTAATATTTTTTTTGTCTCGCCTGAAATGTTCCAGCGGGCAGCAATCATCCCTGAAATAAAAAAAGCTGCCCATGGGAATACAGGGAAATGTCCTTCGGCAATGGCAAGTCTGAACACCCCTCCGGGCATAGAGCAATCCCCCATCCTTGTGTTGCCAATATATGGGGGCGTATCGAGAAATATCTGCAGCAATACAGCAATAATTATAATAAAGGGTATCGCCGTTATCATTCCTGTTGTTGATAATCTGTTCATAAAAACAGACATCACCAGACAAAGCCCTATTATATGCAGAACATACCATGAACCTAAAGAGAACCAGCTGGGGACAATCAGGTTAAGCAGATAACCATACCCCATAATTACAAATCCGCGCATGATTATTGACATTTGCTTCCCCTGGAGTTTTTCATGATAATATATCGAACAAAACCCTGAGATTGCAATAAACAGCGGGGCGGCAAGACCGCCAAGAGTATTGAGGCTTATTATTACAGGGTAATCTGTAAACATTGATGCATTTATAGAGCCCTTATCCCAAAACCAGAACCCCAGGTGCTGTTCAACCATCAGTATCACTGCTAAGCCTCTAAGTGCGTCTATCGCAAGGTTTCTTCCCGCCTTCTTTCTGTAGCCATGTAATGTCATATCAGGGAAAAGAAGAGGAGATGGTGAATTTTTTTTTCTCGGCACAGAAAACCTTATTCTTATACTGCACTCAGATAGATTGGCTAAATACAACTACTGAATAATAATCCTATCGGGTTGGCAACCTCTCATTATCCCCATTCATATATTCAAACTGTTAAACAATTATTATCTTAATAAAAACCCATTGCCCCTGGTCATTTATCCCGGACAATCATGCCTGAAACAGAAATCATTTTATCACCTAAAAGCATATCAAGGTAAAGCAATGCATGAGAAACCTTTACATATAAGTATTACACGGTAACAGTAACCCTGTCTATCTCTTCAATGGTTGTAAGCCCTCTCAATGCCTTTTTGATACCATCATATCTAATTGGCTCAAAACCGATACTGTAAGCATATTCCTCAATGTCAAGGATTGAAGCATCACGGGCTATAAGACGTCTTATCTCATCATTAATAAGAAATATCTCATGTATACCAAGCCTTCCAAAATAGCCTGTATGACTGCATTTTTCACAACCATTGGCTTTGTAAAATGTAACCCCTTTGCCTTCAACATCACAAAAATACTCATTTGCCTCTTCATCAGTCAGAACATAGGGTGCCTTGCATGCATCACAGAGTTTTCTTACAAGCCTCTGAGCCATTACTCCGATAATTGACGGTGCAACAAGAAAAGGTTCTACTCCTATTTCAACAAGGCGGGTTACAGCCTGGAGAGCACTGTTTGTGTGCATTGTTGTGAGAACAAGGTGTCCTGTCAATGCTGCCTGGGAGGCTATCTTCGCGGTCTCGGTGTCACGTATCTCACCTACAAGTATAACGTCAGGGTCCTGACGGAGAAATGATCTGAGTGCAGAGGAGAAGTCAAGATTTATATCATGGTTCACCTGAATTTGATTTATACCGGGCAGCCTTATTTCAACAGGGTCTTCTATTGTCATTATATTAATTCCTGTTGTGTTTAAATGGTTCAACACTCCGTACAGCGTGGTTGTTTTTCCTGAACCCGTTGGTCCGGTTACAAAAAATACACCGTTTGGGTTTTCAATAACTTTTACAATATTGTCATAGACTGACCTGGAAAGACCCAGCTCTGCAAGATTAGGAGCATCCCTTCTGTCAAACTGACCAAGAATTCTAAGAACAATCTTTTCTCCACAGATGGTCGGCACAGTTGACATGCGGATATCAATGCTCCGGCTTGATAGATTTATGGACAGCCTACCGTCCTGAGGTCTTCTTTTTTCTGTTATATCCATGTTCGACATAACTTTAAGTCTCGTTGCAAGAGCCTGCAGTATTGAAAGCTCAAGCTTAATCCTGTCCTGTAAAACCCCGTCAATCCTGAAACGGACCCTGACAAGATCCTCAGCAGGTTCTATATGAATATCACTTGATCTCTCTTTTACTGCAAGCAGAATCAGAGCTTTTGTAAACACAACAATTGACTGTTCCCCTGAAATCTGTTTCAGCTGTTCCGATGTAATTTTACTTGTTATTTTAAATAAGGAATTTTCGGAAATATTGTCTATAAGCTCATTTATTGAACCTTTTGTCTTATATTGAATTTCAATGGCATCTTCAATTTCGTCTCTGAAAGCAAAAACAGGGCTTACCTGTTTGTTTAAAAGTCTTTCAGTTTCTATTACCATGGTACTGTCAAACGGATCTGATGTTGCCAAAGTTACAATATCACCAAACATGTAAATGGGTATGACTTTGTGCTGTCTTGCAAATTTTTCAGGGAGTTTATGCACCACATCAGGCTGGAAAATTGTTTTTGTAAGATTAACATAAGAGGTTTTTATTGAGTCTCCCCAGATTTTACCAAGATTGTCCTTTTTCAGAGCCCCGCCCCTTAGAAGATGCATCATAATTTCATAGTCATCACCCTTGTATTTTTCGGAAAGATTCCTGGCATCTTCTTTTGTGATAAATCTGTCATTTATAAGTTTTATGATAAACTCAGGATTTTTTATCATCTTCCGGTTTCCCTTTCTTTCTAAGTTTAATCAGTTTTGCTATATCATCCTGAGAAACCATTCCATCTTTTTTGCCCAACCCTTCAAGTATTTCATCATCCTTAATTTCTTTGAGCATTTTTGCAAGGCTGTATTTTTTTTGTATCATAAATCACCTTTATTAAACGAATCCCAGGTTTCTGAAATAATAGTTTTAATCTGTTGCAGAGGTGTATCCTTTCTAATGTAATGGGTTGCTCCTGAAGAAATACTTTCATTAACGCTCTCCATGTCAGAAACAGAGGTAAGCATTATAACGAAGGCATCCGGGTTCATATCAATAATATCATTCAGCGCATCTATCCCGTTCTTAAGCGGCATATTGATATCAAGAAGCACAATATCAGGTTTTTCCTTTTTATAAATATCAACCGCTTCTTTTCCGTTTGAAGCTTCACCTGCAACCTCAAAACCCATCATTTTTATCACACCCTTCATCATTGTCCTGATATGAATTTCATCATCCGCTATCATAACTCTTGTTTTATTCTCACTCATGTTTAAGCATCTCCTTCTGGAATAATAAAATAAAAAACAGACCCCTTCCCGAGAGCACTTTCAACCCCTACGCTCCCTTTATGGGCTTCAATAATCTTCTTAACAATTGAGAGCCCCAGCCCTGTACTTTTTTCACCGCCTGTTGTTTGCGAACTGAGTTTTTGAAAATCTCCGAAAAGTTTTTCCTGCTCCTCTTCTGCAATTCCCTGCCCTTGATCTTTGACGCTCACCTTAACAGATGCTTGCACCTTTTCAAGGGCAACATAAATTGTTGTGCCAGCGGGCGAATACTTTATCGCATTTCCAATAAAATTATCCACAGCCTGAGCAATCCGGTTTGAATCCACAATCGCATAAACATCTTCCATAAAGTTGACTGTAATTGACATTTTCTTCTGTCTTGCAGATAACTGAAAGAGCTTAACCCTTCCAGCTATGATCTCCCTCAAGCTACATCGCTCTTTTTTAAGTTCAAGCTTCCCACTTTCGATAACCGATACATCAAGAAGATCATTTACAATATTCAACATTTCATTGCTTGTAACATTTATCATACGAATGTATTCTTTCTGCTCATCACCTATTTTTTCAGAATCATCCATGAGCAGTATTTCGCTCAACCCCCTTACAGACACGAGCGGATTTCTCAAATCATGAGCAGCCATTCCAAGAAACTTGTTCTTGAGTTGATTAAGCTCTGTGAGCTTTCTTTCTGCCATAGAGTAATCAAGCACCAATGTTTTGAGAAGTTTATTTGTTATTTCATTATCGCTTTGAAGCGCAAGCTGTTCCAGCAGATCAACAATTATAGAAGAATTGGCACTTTTCTGTATCGATAATCCTTTTATTAACTTTGGAAGGGTCTTTTCCATTTCCGCCTTTACTCTAACTTTTCCCTTATTTTTTCAATTTTTCCTATCTCTGAAAAAGCACGGCTGCCTAAATACCTGTCAATCCCAACATCTTTGGCATTAACAAGAACATCAAATACCGTCTTTATGTCATATAGATCATAAATGACACTTCCATGCTGGGGTGCTATGATCCTAAACGGCACATCTGAAAGTTTCTCAAGAGCAAACCTGAGCGCTCTTTCAGATGTCATTATGTTCTGATTGAACTGTAAGAGATTTGCAAGAGGACACTCTTTTTTCTTATTTGGGCACTTGCCATCCTTGTAGGTTAAACAGGTTCTGCAATCCTTATCAAGTCTCAGGAATAAAGACCAGTCCTTCCCGTAGCTTCCAAAAATATCACTTGAAAAAAGAATACCTGTTTTTTCATCAAAGGTAACAAAACTTCCCCATGCATGACAGTATGGGGTTGTAATAAACTGAAGGGTTCTGCCTGAGGAGAATGTAAACCTGTCTTTAAGCTCTGCGATAGATATAAGTTTTGATTTTGTGTAATAGTGTCTTATAAACATCAGATTTGAATGTTCGGAAACTATCATTAAATCTCTTTTGCCTATAATATCCTCAAAATTGGGAATACTGCCGCAAAGGTCAGGATCATAATGATGATAGATAAGTGATTTTATTGAAGTAGGCGGAGTTCCTGTTTTTAGTATCTTCATCATAACAACAGGAAAATCGGGTCTGCTGCCACCGTCAATCACAACCGCCTCATCACCGTCAACAATAAGGTATGGGTTGCAATGAAGACCAGAGTCCCTGTCACAGAATCCGATCCAGTACACCCCTTCAGCTATTTTTACAGGTTCGTTATAATCAAGATTAAGGTTTACAATATCATACATAATATGTACCCGGTTTAAATACTATTTTATGATTTGCATTTATACCCTTTTTTTAATACAACGACTGTTGCGCCCCATCCTCCACCGTTCTCTCCTGCCAAATGGAAGGATTCAACACAGGGCAGTTTTTCAAGCATCTTATGAACGGTCTGCCTCAGCACACCAATTCCTTTACCATGAATAATCCTGACCTGAAAAATATCTTTTTCAAGACATAAAGCAAGATAATCAGCAACAAGTTCTTTGATATCACGAGGATTGAAAGTATGCAGGTCAAGAACACCGTCAATTGGTATTTCTATGCTGTCGGATGTTTTTTCGGATTCTTCCATATTGATTAATACTAACAGCAGAAAAAAAATAAAAAATGGGGGATGGTTTTTATCTCACCCCCCTACCATCTATTTTTTTATCCCTCTTCAGGGCTTTCTTCTTCAATTATAATTTCAACCCCCTCAATATCCACAATCGTATCATTATCCGTACCTGTATCCTGCAACTGTTCTTCCATGTCACTCAGTTTATCAGTTAATCTTTCATTCTCAGCATGGAGTGTTTTAACCTGTTTTTCAAGATTATCTATCTTTTTTTCTAGCTGAGTTTTCTTGACCATCAACTCCTGAGTTTGAGCCTTGAGAGTCTCATACTCTGCCTCCATCTGATTGCCGCAACCTGAAAACCCAAAAAACATTAAGACAGCAATAACTGATACAAATCTTTTCATAACCGTAACCTCCTTTAAATAAATTGTTTGCACACCAAAAAAAGAATGAAATTAAATGGCAGGATATGAAACTGTCATCCTGCAGGAGACTCCTTTTACCTTTATTTTCTCAATACCTCTTTCATTGTCCGAAACAGAGTCTCTTTTTTTAAAGGTTTTTTAAGAAACATATTGCATCCAGCATCGGTTATTTTTTTAGTCTCTTCTTCCGTATCTGCTGCAGAAAAGGCAATAACAGGCACAGGTGTTTGATTTCTTCTTTTTTCAATCTCCCTTATATTTTGAGTTGCTTCACATCCGTCCATTTCAGGCATCTGAATATCCATGAATATCAGATCATAACTTTTTTTTTTAAACATATCAACAGCCTCAACTCCATTTGAAGCTATGTCAATATCAAAAGGGAAATCTTTCATAAAGTGCCTTATAAGAATAACATTGCCTTCATAATCATCTGCAATCAATATCTTCAGGTTAGGCATTGGTTCTTCTTCCTGCTCTGTTTCAGCCTCTGTCTTTTCTTCTTCAATACTTTTTGCCTCCGCTTTGATTTCTCCTGTATAAAGAGGAAGCTTTACCATAAAACATGACCCCTTGCCTATAACGCTCTCAACATCGATACTTCCGCCGTGTTTTTCTATTATTTCCTTAATTATTGAGAGCCCGAGACCGGTGCTTTTCTCCCCTACGGTACCTGATTGAGAGGAAGATGAAAATTTATCAAAAAGCTTTGGAACATTCTCCTTCGCTATACCGATTCCGTTGTCTCTTACATTTATGCTAAGATCATTCTTGTCTTCAACAGAGACAGTAACTTCTATCAGCCCACCCTCTTGTGTAAATTTTATTGCATTTGAAATAAGGTTGTTCAAAACCCTTGTAAGACTATTCTGACTGCCGATAACTAACGCATTGGAAGCATAATTTTTTAATTCAAGTTTCTGCTTTTTCTTTTCAGCAAGCCCTTTTAAGGCATTAAAACTTATATCTGTTATAGATGAAACCATAATCGGCTTCATTTCAGATTCATTTATGCTGGATTTTATTTTGCTCAGGTCAAGAATATCATTGATCAGGGAAAGCAGAAACTCGCCCGAGTTCTTTATCTGTGAAAGCCCTTTTAGGTCTTCTTTGTGCAAATATTCCTTCTCAAGAAGAATATCGGTAAAACCGAGAATACTGTTCAGAGGTGTGCGCAAATCGTGAGAACATACGGCAATAAGATTGTCCTTCATGGTGTTGAGTTCTCTTAATTGATCAATAGTATTCTGAAGTTTTCTGCTCAACTGCCCCCTTTCAAGGTGAGCCATCACCCTTGCCACAAGTTCTTCTTTTACAAAGGGTTTTACAATATAATCGGTTGCCCCTGCCTTGAAAACATCCAGCACATGGGAAATATCACAAAGCGCTGTTAGAAATATGATTGGCAGTTCTTTGAGTTTAAGCTCGTTTCTGATTTTTTTGCAAAGATCAATCCCCGGCATGTTAGGCATTTCATAGTCTGTTATAACAATATCAATATCAGACATTGTGTTGCACATAATTTCAAAAGCCCTGTCTCCGTCTGAAGCTTCAACAATATTGAGTCCTTCAGCTGAAAGCGAATTTTGAACAATCTGTCTTGCAATAGAGCTGTCATCAACAACGAGTGCTGTCAAGTCCCTCAGACGTTTCTGAGGATTTAAAATTTTATCAACAGCTTCAAGAACTTCTCCTTTTTCAAAAGGTTTTGAAATGAAATCCGCAGCCCCAAGATCAAACCCCTTTATTCTGTCTTCAAGATTGTCTTTGCTGGTTATAAACACAACCGGAACAGATCGAAAGGTATTTGACTTAGAGAAAAGGTTTGAGAGAGCTTTTTGGATCTTTTTGCAGGTTTCAAAGCCATTAAGCTTAGGCATCTCGATATCAAGGGTTATCAGATCCGGCAAATCTGATTCTGTTACCCTGACAAGGGCGGATATCCCATCTGGTGCCTCTATAACAGAATACCCTCCATCTTCAAGATCCTGACGGATCAGCCCCCTTAAGAGGGGGCTGTCATCAACAACAAGAATCTTCTTTTTTTTGATTCCGCTCATTTATCCCGTAACCTTAAGTTTGTAAAAAATTATGAAAAAATTATAAATAATTTAAAGCATTATGTCAATGTTTCTTCTCAAATACTTTCTTTAATCTCTGTGATAGGGAAAACCTTTTATTATGGAAACAGCTCTGTAAATCTGTTCTGCGAGAATTGCTCTTACAAGTTCATGCGGAAAAGTCATGCGGGAAAGAGAAATTATCTCATCAGCTGATTTGATTACTGACTCATGAAGCCCTTCAGCTCCACCTATAATAAAGCAGATATCTTTTGCTGAATCATTTAAACGGTTAATCCAACGGGAAAACTCAAGGGAGTTCATTACATTTCCATCTTCTGAAAGGGCAGTAATCCAGGTGTTTTTAGGGATTTGCGAAATTATTTTTTTTGCCTCCTTTGAATTTTTTCTTATTTTTTCTGCCTCTATCTCTATCCAGTTCAGCTGAAAATTGCCTGAAATTCTTTTTGAATATTTTTTTACAAGCTCTTGGATATTTTTGTTTTTCAATTTTCCCACTGTTAAGATATTTATAACCAAAGAATTATCCTGTCTTACCGGTTATTTTAAAACGGTTTTATCAACCTCAAATCATTTTAAACATAGTTATAAATTTAATACCGTGTTTAAATATATTGTACCCGTAGTAACTATTTATATAAAGAGCTAAATTCAGTTATAGCATATTATTATTGCGGCTGTTAATAAAAGGCTTGA
>CAZMHH010000060.1:0-23635 GCA_964566035.1 uncultured Thermodesulfobacteriota bacterium | reverse complement strand
TAAAAAATAATAATTAAAAAAAAACAGGAAAAAATATATCTTTCAATGCTGACCATTTTCTGCAATTCAACTAAGGTCAGGATTGCAGATAGGGTGTCGACTGCGAATGCTGGCTGAAGGCAAACTTTAAAATTTTTAAGCGCTCAATCTTTTCGCTGGTTTTGTCAGTGAAGAATCTTGCCTATACGGTTAAACCTTATGTTTCTAAAGGGTTTTTCCCATGACCAGTATATAATAAAAGCTTTTCCCTTTACCTGTTCGTTTTCAACGAACCCCCAGAACCTGCTGTCATAGCTCTTGTCTCTGTTATCCCCTACGGTAAAAATAGAATTTGGTGGAACTACTATTGGACCAAGGTTGTCTCTGTTGGCATTAATGCCCCATTCATTTATTATGTTTTCATCTGAGTAAACACCATAGGTATCCTCAAAAGGTTCACCGTTAATGAAGATTTTTTTGTTTTTTATCAGCAATTCATCACCTTCTACAGCCACAACTCTTTTTATAAAATCTTTGGCAGGGTCAAGGGGGTAAACAAAAACAACAATATCTCCTCTCTCAGGTTTTTTAAACTCGACTATTTTGCCTAAAAGTGGAACCCTTATCCCGTAAATAAATTTGTTGACAAGTATATGATCCCCTATCAGAAGCGTAGGCTCCATCGAACCGGAAGGGATTTTAAAAGCCTGAACAATAAAAGTCCTTATGAACAGGGCAAGTATAACGGCAATAACAAGAGCCTCAATATTTTCCTTGCTGAAAGCAGATTGTAAAAAGTTTTTCCGACTGTAACTGTCCTTCTTCTCGTTTTTTTTCATAATTCTCTCTTTTTTGAATAGTTTTTAGTTAAAAACTGCCATAATCTTATATCATAAATTTAAATAATGTAAAAAAAGATTGACACTCAGTAAAATGTAAGTATAATTTTTTAGATATGCGGGCATAGCTCAGATGGTAGAGTACAAGCTTCCCAAGCTTGGTGTCGCGGGTTCGAATCCCGTTGCCCGCTCCAGTAAAAAATTATGCATGGTTACTGTGCGGTGGTGTTGATTCTTTTCAGTGTATTTAAGAATGGTGGGCATTGCCCACTTTTTTATTTTAATAAAGAATGTTTAAAATGTCATTACAAAAAGAGATTATTTCACAAGTTGAAGATATTATAAAGCCAATTATTGAGCAGGAAGAGGTTGAGCTGGTCGATATATCCTATCAGAGAGAATCAACCGGGTGGGTGTTAAGGGTTATTATTGATAAACCCGAAGGTGTAAGGGTAGATGATTGTTCGTCTATAAGCAGACAAATTAGCGACAGCCTTGATGTCCACAATGTTATAGATGGTTTATTCAATCTTGAGGTAACTTCTCCGGGTATTAACAGACCTCTAATAAAAGAGAGTGATTTTATAAGATTTAAGGGATCGGTTGTGAGTGTGAAAACCTGGGCTGAAATTGAGAATAGAAAAAAATTTAAAGGTGTACTTACCGATTTCAGGGACGGAATTGTTGTTTTGGATGTTGAAAAAAAGAATTATTCAATTCCCCTGAAGAAAATAAAAAAAGCCAACCTGGAATTAACTATTTGATTGTTTATTTGTGAATAAAGGATAAAGGATGATTTCTGAATTAGAAAAAATAATTGAAGAAATTAGAAAAGACAAAGGCATAGACAAAGAAATATTAATAGGTGCCCTGGAGAACGCTCTTGTGAAGGCGGCAAAAAACAAATATGGTCAGGGACTTGATATAGAGGCTCAATACAATGAGGAAATTGGAGAGATTGAGCTTTTTCAGTTTAAGTCGGTAGTTGAAAAGGTTGAGGACCGTGCTAATGAGATATTGCTCAAGGATGCCCTGGCAAATGATCCTGAAGCTCAGGTAGGAGATGAAATAGGGGTAAAAATGGATACTGCTCAGTTTGGAAGAATAGCTGCGCAGACAGCCAGGCAGGTTATAACGCAGAACATAAGAGATGCTGAGAGAGAAAATGTTTATAATGATTATAAGGATAAAAAAGGAGAGCTCGTAACCGGCTATTTTCAAAGGTTTGATAAGGGAGATATTATTGTAATCATTGGTAAGTATGAAGCGGTTTTGCCTTCTGAAGAGCAGATACCCGGAGAAAAGTTTTCAATGAGAGACAGGGTTAAGGGTTATGTTCTTGATGTTAAAAAGTATGCAAAGGGGCCTCAAATTGTTCTTTCAAGAACACATCCCGGATTTCTTCTTAAACTTTTTGAACTTGAAGTCCCTGAAGTCATGGAAGGAATTGTTAAAATTCACAATGCCGCGCGGGAACCGGGAATAAGGGCTAAAATATCAGTGGAGTCTTTTGATTCGAGGGTTGACCCTGTAGGAGCCTGTGTTGGGAACAGGGGGGCACGGGTGCAGAACATCGTTCATGAGCTTCACGGAGAAAGAATTGACATAATTCCCTGGACAAGTGACCCCGTAGAGTTTGTAAGGACAGCTCTTGCGCCGGCAGAGGTTTCTGAAATTATTGTTGATGAAGATAACAGATCAATGGAAATTATTGTTGATGAAGATCAATTTTCTCTAGCAATAGGCAGAAGAGGGCAGAATGTGAGGCTTGCCTCAAAGCTTTCAGGCTGGAAAATAGATATCAGAAACAGGTCAAATGATAATGATGATTCAGAAGCAAATAAGACTGATATAAAAGAATCTGCAGCAACAGATAACAGCCCGGTTGAAGGGTCTTCAAATTCAGGTATTCCGTCAGCAGCTTCAGTCCGGGAGGAAGAATCGGAAAAGGTCGAGCAAAGACCCGGGGCTGATACATCAGAAACAGAGGAATCTGTTTAATTGCAATAAAATAGAGATACAGGCAGGTTAATGAGAGTTTTCGAAATCGCAAAAGAATTAAAACTTGATACCAAAGAGGTTGTTTCAATACTTCAGGGAATGGGACTGCCCGTTTCCTCTCATCTAAGCTCTTTGAATGAAAAACAGACCGAAGAAGCTTATAAGATGTTGCGGGGTAGAAAACAGCCTGAGGCTTCCAAAAAACCGGCAAGAAAAAAAACAGTAAAAAAGGAAGAACCGGCCATCAGTCCAAAAGAAGAAAAGGATGCTGATGAAGCAACCGATGTAAAAAAACGGCTTGAAGAAAAAAGAGTAAGCGGAACCGTTATTAGAAGGAGAAAAAAAACAGAACCTCCTGAACCTAAAGTTAAAAAAGAAACTGCAGCGGAAAAAGCTGAAAAGCCTGTAGAAAAAATAATTGAGAAAGAAAAACCATCCCGAATTGAACCGGCAAGGGAGGTGCAGGAGAAGGAACAGGAGACTGAACCTGTTGAAGTTTCAGATAAAAAGCCTGTTGCTAAAGAGGATAAAGAAAACAAAAGAAAAGAAAAAGAAAAAGGAAAAGATGCCGCTGCAAAGGTAATTGCACATATTGACATTACTCCTCAGAAAAAGGAAAAGCAGGATTTGGAGGAAAAACCGGGAAAGCAGGAATTAGTAAAAGTGAAGGAAGAAGAAGAACCTGCAAAACCGAAAAAACTTTTTACAAAATTAAAGGATAAACAGAAAAAAGGAAAGATTAAATGGCAGGATGATATTGATGAAAAAGACAATGATGGAGTCCTGCCAACACATGCTGTTAAAAAGGTACGTTACAAGCTTAAAGACAAGGGCAGGCAGGCAGGGGATAAAAGGCATCTGCAGATTAAAAAGCCAAAGGAACCTGAGAAAACACTGCCAAGACTTGAAAAAAGAAGAATAAAGATTCATGAAAGCATAACTGTTGCAGAACTGGCAAAGAGGATGGGTATAAAAGCAACAGAAATTATCAGAAAACTTATAGACTTGGGAGTTATGGCAACAATTAATCAGGTTCTTGATTATGATACCGCTTCTCTTGTTGCTTCTGATTATTCTTATGAAGTTGAACTTGTTCCAATAGAAGAAGAATTGATTTTCGAAGATCAGCCTGAAGAACAAGAAAGTGATTTGAAGAGCCGGGATCCTGTAGTTACTGTTATGGGGCATGTTGACCACGGAAAAACATCTCTTCTTGACACGATTAGAGAGACAAGGGTTGTTGACGGGGAAAAGGGCGGTATAACCCAGCATATCGGGGCATATAGGGTTTCTGCAGGTAATGGGAATATTGCCTTTGTTGATACCCCCGGACACCAGGCTTTTACAGCCATGAGAGCAAGGGGAGCCAAGGTTACTGATATTGTTGTGCTTGTTGTGGCGGCAGAGGAGGGTGTAAAACCCCAGACCATTGAGGCTATTAATCATGCAAAGGCGGCAAATGTTCCAATTATTGTTGCAATCAACAAAATTGACAAACCGGAGGCAAACCCGGACAAAGTGAAACAGGAACTGTCCAGTTATGGTCTGATCTCTGAGGAATGGGGAGGGGAAAACCTTTTTGTTCCTGTTTCTGCTAAACAGAAGTTGGGCATTGACAAACTTCTTGAGGCAATTATGCTTCAGGCAGAGATGCTTGAACTTAAAGCAAATCCTGATAAACCTGCGAAGGGAACTATTATAGAAGCCCGTCTTGACAAGTCAAGGGGTCCTGTGGCAACAGTGCTTGTTCAGGAGGGAACTATCAGGGTTGGCGATTCCTTTGTTTCGAGAAGGAATTTTGGCAAGGTCAAAGCCTTGATTGATGACACAGGAGGTATTATTAAACAGGCTGGTCCGTCAACCCCTGTTGAAGTGCTTGGTTATAGTGGTGTGCCTGAGGCAGGGGATGTGTTTGTTGTTGTGGATGAACGAAAAGCAAGGCAGACAAGTGATTACTGGCAGCAGAAGAGAAGAGGGGAGGATTTGAGAAAGGATGCGCGCATATCTCTTGAGAACTTCTTAAGCACTGCCGGAAAACAGGAGGTAAAGGAGCTAAGGATTATTATAAAGGCTGATGTTCAAGGCTCAGTAGAAGTTCTTAAAAGGTCTCTGGAAGAACTCGGCAATGATGAAATAAAAGTCCAGATACTTCATGCCTCTGTAGGAGCCGTAAGCCTCAATGATATAATGCTTGCATCTGCTTCTAATGCTATTATTATTGGTTTTGGCGTTAAAGCTGAACCGAAGGTAAATGAAGAGGCGGAATCTGAAAAGGTTGATGTAAGACTCTATTCAATAATATATGAGGTTATTGATGATGTAAAAAAAGCCATGACAGGAATGCTTTCTCCTAAGCTGGTTGAAAAGGTATCAGGCAGAGCAGAGGTCAGGGATGTGTTTAATATTTCAAAATACGGTACTGTTGCAGGGTGTTTTGTTCTGGACGGTAAAATAATTATGGGCTACAATGCAAGGGTTCTGCGAAACTCTGAAGTTGTTCATGAGGGGGCTGTAACCTCCTTAAAGCGTTTTAAGGATGACGCAAAAGAAGTTATGGCAGGACAGGAATGCGGTATATTCCTTGGCTCTTTTAAGGAGTTTGAAAAGGGGGATGTTATAGAATCCTTCATTGTTGAGGAATTAAAACGGACACTTTAAATGGTAGTTGGTATTTGCAAATTAAAGCTTATACTTCATGATATCAACTCACTGAAGAGCAAGAGAAGTATAATAAAAAAGATAATTGAAAGAGCAAGAAACAGGTTTTCTGTTTCTATCGCAGAGGTTGGTGATCATGACCTCTGGCAGAGTTCTGTTATAGGGTTTTGCATAGCAGGCAATGACAGGGTGTTTATAAATTCAAGTATAGATAAAGTTGTGGCTTTTATCGAAGAACTCTTTCTTGCCGATATCATAGACCGTTATATGGAAATAATAAATATCTAAAGGTTCAAATGATAGATGTATGAACAAAAGGTCTTTTCAAAGGTCAGATAAGGTTGCTGATCTTATAAAACGGGAGGTTGCAGATATTCTGTTCAAACATGTCAAGGATCCAAGACTTGACTTTGTAACGGTTACTTCTGTAGATGTTTCAAAAGATCTAAAAAATGCCAAAATTTTTTTTACAAGCATAAAAAAGGGTGATGAATTAAAGACACAGATGAGGGGTTTGAAAGATGCTGCCGGATTTGTCCAGAGAAAGATGGGACAGGTTATAAAACTTCGCTATACACCCCATATTTCATTTATTTATGATTCATCAATTGATGAAGGTCTTAGAATTGGAAAGATATTGCAGGATATCCAGACAGAGGAAGATGAATAAGAGCTGTCAGGCGTGGTGGATAGCAAACTAAATAACCGGTTTTGCTGCAAACCATCAGCTAAGAGCCAAAGTGTTAATAGATATTATGAACGGAGTTTTAATAATCAACAAACCTTCAGGCATTTCATCAAATAAAGTCGGGCAGGAAATAAAAAGAATATTTTCAGTGGAAAAAGCAGGGCATCTTGGAACTCTGGATCCGCTTGCAACCGGAGTCTTGCCTTTATTTATTAATGAAGCCACTAAACTTGTGCACTTTCTTTCATTTCAGCAAAAGGAATATATTGCTGAAATGAGGCTTGGAATTGAAACCGAAACACAGGATATACAGGGAAACATCATCAGTCAGACTGATAATGTGAAATTTGAAAAAAGGCGTATTAAAGAGGTATTTGATGAATTTACAGGTGATATTTATCAGACCCCTCCCATGTATTCGGCAATTAAGCATAAAGGCATACCTTTATATAAGTTTGCAAGAAAAGGACTGAATCTGCCACGCAGTTCGCGGGCTGTCACAATTTTTGACATAGATATTTTATCAATAAGAATTCCTTATGTTCTGTTTCGTGTTGTATGTTCATCCGGGACATATATAAGAACCCTTTGCAGTGATATCGGGAGCAGACTTTGCTGTGGAGCTCACCTTACAAGACTGGAAAGAATCAGAAACGGCAATTTTCATATTAGCAGCTCAATTACTATTGAAGATTGCATAAAAAACGGGAAAAGCAGTATTGAAGAATCACATCTGCTTTCACCCTGTGAAGTATTAACAGGGATGTCTGAGGTCAGAGTCGATGAGCCTTTTTATATATGGATTAGAAATGGTAACTTCATAAAAGCTTCTGATATCGAAGGTTTTAATGTTCCTGATCTCAAAGCAGGCCAGCTTATTAAAATTGTTGTTAAAGGAAAACTCGGAGCGGTTGCTCAAGTATTAATCGAAAAGGATAAAGTTGAGAATCCTTATGACAGGGTTTGGAAAACGGTAAAAATTTTTAACTTAAGATAGGTATCTGGATTAATTTAAAAAAAAGAAGAGAGGTTAATTATATGGTATTACAAGGAGAAAAAAAACAAGAAATAATAAAAAAATTCAAGACACATGAAACTGACACAGGTTCATCAGATGTTCAGATAGCAATCCTCACAGAGCGCATAAACTATCTCACAACCCATTTTAAAAGCCATAAAAAAGATTTCCATTCAAGGAGAGGGCTTTTGAAGCTTGTGAACAGGCGGCGAAAACTTTTAGAGTATCTCAAAGGAAAGGATTTGGAAAGGTATAAGAAAATAGTCCAGGAACTTAAACTGAGAAGGTAGTTATTCTCTCAGAACTAACCTGCAATAAGCAGGAAATAATTTAAATATTTAAAGGAAAATAATTTATGAAAGAAATTGTATCCACCAAATGGGGTGGCAGGGATTTTATACTTGAAACAGGACATCTTGCAAAACAGGCAAATGGTTCTGTTGTAGCCCGTTACGGCGAAACGGTTGTTCTTGTAACAGCAGTAGCTTCAAGGGAACCAAGACAGGGAATTGATTTTTTCCCCCTGTCAGTTGATTATATAGAGATGACATATGCAGCAGGCAAAATTCCAGGTGGTTTTTTCAAAAGAGAAGGAAGACCCAGTGAGCGTGAAGTTCTTACTTCACGTTTTATAGACAGACCCTTAAGACCTTTGTTCCCTAAAGGATTTAAAAACGAGGTTCAAATTATAGCAACTGTGCTTTCGGTAGATGGTGAAAACGATCCAGATATGGTTGCAATGTCTGCTGCTTCGGCTGCTCTGGAAATATCAGACATACCCTTTAACGGTCCTATAGCAGGGGTTCGGGTGGGACATGTTAATGGTGAATTTGTCGTAAATCCAAACATTAACACAATAAAAGACAGTCTTATAGATGTTATTGTTGCAGGAAGCAGAGATGCTGTTGTGATGGTTGAAGGGGGTGCAAAAGCGGTTTCTGAATCCATGCTTATTGAAGCAATAGAGTTTGCGCATAATAGCATCAGGGAAGTTCTTTCAATGCAGGATGATCTTAGAGCAAGGTCAGGGAAAACAAAAATGGATGTACCTGAAGACTTGATTGCTGCTGAGATTGACAGCAGGGTAAGAGCAGAGGCTGAAGATAAAATGATGCGAGCCCTTGAAAAAACAGTAAAACAGGAAAGGTCAGGAGCTGTAAAAGATGTTTTTTCTTCAGTTACTGAGCAGCTGGAGGAAGAATTTCCCGAAAACATCCCTCAGGTTAAAGCTGTAATTGAACAGATTGAAAAAAGTATAATCCGCAATAATATTCTCAAGAAAAACAGAAGACTTGACGGAAGAACACACAGAGATATAAGGGAAATATCCTGTGAGGTGGGAATTCTGCCCAGGACTCATGGATCAGCTCTTTTTACAAGGGGTGAAACACAGGCCCTTGCTTCGACCACTTTAGGAACAGCCCAGGATGAGCAGAGAATTGATTCTCTCACGGAAGATAAGACAAAAGCTTTCATGCTTCATTACAATTTCCCTCCTTACAGTGTCGGAGAGGTGAAATTTCTCAGATCCCCGGGCAGAAGGGAAATCGGGCATGGTGCTCTGGCTGAGCGTTCAATTGCCCCGGTTCTGCCCGATGCGGAGGTTTTTCCATACACTATCAGGATTGTTTCAGAGGTGCTGGAATCAAACGGGTCATCCTCAATGGCAACTGTTTGCGGAAGCATCCTTTCCCTCATGGATGCAGGGATTCCCATAAAGCAGCCTGTTGCAGGAATTGCAATGGGGCTTGTTAAGGAAGGTGATGAATACGTGATACTCTCAGATATACTTGGTGATGAAGACCATGTGGGAGATATGGATTTTAAGGTTGCGGGTACTGCTGACGGTATTACCGCCATACAGATGGACATAAAGATCACAGGTATTACCCATGAGATATTCTCAAAAGCTCTTGAACAGGCAAAAGAAGGGAGACTCCACATACTTGCTATGATGAATAAGACAATAAGCAGCCCCAGGGCTGAGGTTTCTCCGCGTGCACCGAGGATTGTCAATATTCAGATAAGACCCGATAAAGTGAGTACTATAATAGGGCCCGGAGGCAAGACCATAAGAAACATAATCGCCCAGACAGGCGTAAAAATTGATGTCGATGATACGGGTAAGATTACAGTTGCTTCATCAGATAAAGATTCCATTGATCAGGCAGTTGCCATGATAGGACTTCTGGTGGAAGAGGCTGAGGTTGATAAAATATACCTGGGCAAGGTTAAAACAATTACAGATTTCGGGGCTTTTGTTGAAATACTTCCAGGTATTGATGGTCTTGTTCATATTTCTCAGCTTGAAAACGAAAGGGTAAAATCAGTAAGAGATGTTCTCTCAGAGGGTGATGAGGTTCTTGTAAAAGTCCTTGAAATTGATTCAAATGGTAAAATACGTTTAAGCAGAAAAGCCGTTCTCAGTGAGGACATCAATAATTATAAGAAAAAGTAAAAATGGTAGAAAAAACCGTTTTGGGTAACGGTCTCAGAGTTGTCTCAGAAGAGATTAACTATGTTCATTCCGTTTCTGTGGGTATATGGGTAAAGGTTGGTTCAAGACATGAGAGCAAGGCTGAAGAAGGTGTTGCTCACTTTATTGAACATATGCTTTTTAAAGGAACCAGTCTTTACTCTGCTTCAGATATTGCAAAAATAATTGACTCTGTAGGAGGGGTATTAAACGCTTTTACCACAAAAGAGTACACCTGCTTTTACATCAAAGTGTTGAAAGAACATTTTGACCTTGCTTTTAATCTTCTCTGTGAAATATATTTCAACTCCGTGTTTGATCCTGAAGAGATTGCAAAGGAACAGAATGTGGTTTTACAGGAGATCAACATGACTGTGGATACTCCTGATGATTATATTCATGATATATACAGTGAAGTTTTTTTTCGGAACCATCCCCTTAATCACAGCATACTTGGTGAAAGCCGTACTGTTCTGAGCATGAACAGGCAGAGGATGAAAGATTATTTTAATACCCGCTATCTAGTGCCTGAAAGAATAATAATTACAGCAGCCGGAAATATTAAACACAACCAGTTTCTTGACAGGGTTGAAAAGAAATTCAGTCATCTTAAATCCTCGAACACGGTAAAAGATTATGTTGATTTTAGTCCGGTAAAAAATATCAGATTCAATACAAGGGAGCTTGAACAGGTGCATATTTGCTTTGGAGTTCCCGGTGTTTCCTATCTTGACGAAAGACGTTATGCTCTTTTTTTATTAAATACTATTCTTGGCGGTAGCATGAGTTCCCGTCTTTTTCAGGAAATACGTGAAAACAGAGCTCTTGCATATTCGATCTTTTCTTTTGCCTCATCCTTTCACGATACGGGTTATGTCAGTGTTTATATGGGAGTGACAAAGGAAAATGTAGAGGAAGCAGTTGAAACAGCATTGAGGGAGGTTAAACTTCTCAAGGACAAAGAGGTTGATATGGATGAACTTTTAAACGCAAAAGAACAGTTGAAAGGCAATATACTCCTGTCTCTTGAAAGTTCTGACAGTCGCATGAGCCGAGCCGCAAAATGCGAGATTTATTCCAACAGTTTTATTCCTGTTGAAGATGTGATAAAAAAAGTTGAAACAGTAAGGCAGGAGGATATTCAACAGCTTGCATTAGATCTCTTTAACGAGGATATGTTTACCTTTATCTTTTTAGGCCCTGTCAGTGAAAAAGATGTGGGGATAAAAGAGGGTTAGTTTTATTGCAAAATATGTTCCCTACTTTTCATCCGTTTAAACGAATTTCCTGAAATAGCCTATTGTTTTATCTATGCCTTCATCGAGCGCTGTTGAGGGGTTCCATTTGAGTTTTTCTGTTGCAAGAGTAATGTCAGGTTTTCGCTGTTTCGGGTCGTCAGAAGGAAGCGGTACATATACAATCTTGGATCTTGATGATGTCTTTTTTATAACAATCTCTGCCAGTTCCAGTACTGTAAACTCTTTGGGATTTCCAAGGTTCACAGGTCCTGTAAAATCGTCCGGACTATCCATCAAATTAACAATTCCGTTAAGCAGATCATCAATATAGCAGAAACTGCGAGTCTGACTGCCGTCTCCATAAATTGTCAAATCCTTGTCTTGAAGAGCCTGCATTATGAAATTGCTTACAACCCTTCCGTCGTTGGGGTGCATTTTAGGACCATATGTGTTAAATATTCTGGCAACCTTTATATTCATTTTATGCTGCCTGTGGTAATCAAAGAAAAGGGTTTCAGCGCAGCGTTTCCCCTCATCATAACAAGATCTGATTCCGATGGGGTTTACATTTCCCCAGTACGATTCCTTCTGGGGATGCTTGTCAGGATCTCCGTATATCTCACTTGTTGAAGCCTGAAGTATCTTTGCCTTGACTCTTTTTGCAAGTCCGAGCATGTTTATAGCCCCCATAACACTTGTCTTGACTGTTTTAACAGGATTGTATTGATAGTGTATTGGAGAGGCAGGACAAGCAAGGTTGTATATTTCATCAACCTCCAAAAAGATCTGATGTACTATATCATGTCTTAAAAGTTCAAAATTTGGAGAGTTTAACAGATGAATAACATTGTCTTTCTGTCCTGTAAAAAAATTATCAAGGCATATAACCTCATGCCCTTTATTTACAAGAAACTCACATAGATGAGAACCGATGAAACCGGCTCCGCCCGTTACCAGTATTCTTTTTTTTAAGTGCATGGCTGTTTTCCTGATGCGTGGTTGGAAGTAAAAAACAGTATTTAGACTGTGCCCTCAGTTAGAGAAGCTTAGGTTTAAAAAATGATTGATGTCAGCCTAAAAGTATGAATATTCTACAGTATAAACCTCCTTCTGTAAATAACTAAAATACCCAGAAGGAAAGTAAATAATGGCATTAAAACAACGGAACTCCAGAAAATTATCCTTCCATGTTTTTCTGATAGATGAATATAAGCAGGGGATTTAAAAGAAGTTGTAGTTTCAGCTTCAATTAATTTTTCTTTACTGGCTGAAAGCCATTTTACAGAATTGAAAAAAAGGTCTCTGTTTGATAACATATCAATATTGCTGTTACTTGCAAATGAAGAACTGCCCAGAACAATCATTTTGCCTCTTATTTTTTTTTCTTCCTCAGTTTGGCGTTTCTCAACAGCTACTGCGGAGGGTATTTTCCCTGAATGCAGTGTGTCAGGTTCAGGATATTCATCCAAAAGCTTCGTTTCAGTGTCTCTTCCTGACTGGGCAATTATTGTCCATGAAAAACCACCTTCAAAATTTGTTCCAACCTGTACAGAGCGTGCTGAAGGAAAAAAAGCAGGTGATTTAAGAGATGCTGTGACTGGATGCTCACGGTTGAAAAACATTACCACACCCTGGCGCCCGGTTTCAAGCAGGGCATGTCCTCTGTCAGTGATGGTGTCATCATAAATTTCTATATTGAATTTCTTTAAAAACTTTTTTGTGTTGGGAAGGGGACCTGGGTCGGCAATAATAAGTATATTACCGCCATTGTTAAAGTATTTTTCAAGTTTTTGAATTTCTTCTGCTGAAATATCCTCAGGATCCGGTTTTATTATAGCGAGTTTTGTGTCTGATGGGATATTCTGTATGTTTGAAACTTCAAGATTATTGAGTTCGAAGCCTTTATGATGCAGTATATCTATAACAGAGCTGAACTCATTGGAAAAGTTATCAAGGTTTTTTATCAGAACAGTTTTTTTTTGAGAAGAGTTAATCAACATGAGAGCATTTACAATGCCTGCTTCTGTGACAGAATTTAGTATATTATGCTTTTTGTCATATTCCAGGATGCCGCTTCCATGACTGTCAATTCCGTAAATGGAAGCAATGGAGGCATTTCTTTGAAGGTTTAGCATGCTGAAGGAGAAATATTTAGATGTTCGTGCCATCATGCTCAGGAAATCCTCGTATGTGTAACGTTTTCCTGTCTCATAAAATACTTTTAAATTAACAGGTTTTTCCAAATCATAAAGCGTATTAATGGTAACAGGCGATAAAGAAAATGTATTGTCCCTGGTCAAATCAATGCGGATGTTGGCTTTGTAGGACAGGGCATAGATTAAAACAGCAAAAATAAAAACCATAAATATTTTCAGGATTGAACCAAAAAAAAATGAGGCAGCAGTCTTGTTGCTTTTCCATGTTCTTAAACCTGTTCCTTCACTCTGAATTTTTAGGGAAAGAGAGGTTAGGTAAATAAAAAACATGGAGACAGCAATAAAAAAGATAGTGTCCTCAAGTGTTAAAATACCGCGGTTAAAATTGAAGAAATGTTTCTGGAATGAGACATGTGAAAGCAGGGCAATAATTCCATCAGAGGCGGATTCTTCAGACCTGTCTATGAACCATAGAAAAAATCCTGCTCCCAGGGTTGCTATTGCAGCAACAATCTGGCTGTTTGTAAGAGAGGAAATAAACAATCCCATTGAAAGAAGACAGCCTCCCAAAAGAAAAAGCCCCAGGTAACCCGCAAGTATTGTGCCTTTATCCAGGTTGAAAAATGTTTCATAAAGAACAGGATAGATCACCGTAAATAAGAACATTATAAAAAGCAGTGTAAGAGCAGAGAAATATTTTCCAAGTACTATGTCAACTCTTTTTAATGGATTTGTCATGAGCAGTTCAAGGGTGCCAAGTTTCTTTTCCTCTGCAAGCAGTCTCATAGAAACAACAGGCAGGACAAACATCAGAACAAACCGTATGTCATTGAATGTATATTGCCAAAGGTCTATTTTTATGGCGGTTCCCTGAAACAAAACTGTCATTACAATGTTGCTGTAGAAAAGATAGCCGCAAAGGGCAAGGAATACAGACAACAGACAGAATATAATTGGAGAGACAAGATATAAATGTAGCTCTTTTTTTAGAACGTTTTGTATTTGCATTTTATCTTAAAAAAAATCCTAAGTTTCATTAACTGCAAATTTGTACACTGTTTAATCTGTTTATGGAGTTTATTTGTTTATCTTTAACACATAATGAAATGAATTACAAGAATTCTGAAATAACCGGGACAGAAGCAGGTAGGCTCGGACAGGACATCTGCTAAATGTCTGAGAAGTATGTAGAAAAAAATATGGGGCGAAAAAAGTGAACTGTTGCAGGATTTTACCCTTTGATTTCAAGAGGTTCCATTCCGTTAATTTCGCGCAGTCCGTTTAGTGCTTCTATTATTGGTTGCGGAATATTTTTTAGCTCTTCAGCGGTAAAGACATATCTGCCTGGAGCACAGACGCTGTTTGGGTCAAGTATCTTTCTGAATTTTCTAAGCAGGATATGTACATTTGGTCCCATCTCTGGAAAGAACGATGTTAGGGGTTCAAGACTTGCGCCAAAACCTGTAACACCAGGACCTATCTTTTCAGCCATTGACCTTCCTATGCTGAACAGCATTAGTTGCTGAGCCTTCTGAAGCGACTGGGGAGACATTCCGTCTGGATATACATCAGCCTCGGTAAGATAACTTCTGCCCATCGGGTCGGCAGCATACATAAAGGGTGTGTTGTCAACACCGCCTCTGTCTGTAGGGTATGTTTCCCCTATGGAGTCGATGGCGGTTGTCCACAGTTTCTGTGCGTCATGACCTATATCCGGGTCACCGCAGCAGAACCAAGTATCCAGATAATAGAACCTTGACATCCTGTATCCGCAAACATGCCTGATACAATCCAGATTCCACGGAGCTAACGCATTAAGTACTTCAGGTTTGTAATCAGCCGAGAGAAATCTGCCTCCGATACGGCCACATATTTCTCTTAATACCTTTTCTTCGTAATCCAGTTGCTTATCTGAAACATATGCCCCGCTGATGGTGTAGATGTTATAAGCAGGGAAAAAGTTTTCTTTCACCCGCTTCAAGGTCAGTTCCTGTGTTGCAGAACAGTAGTATGCATTATAGATGCCTGTTGCATTAAGTCCTATGCTTATTCCCGAATGACCAACTTCGCGCAGCGCCTGTATTTGTGCATCAATATTATCAAATTCAACCCAGCAAAGGCGAAAATTTTCTGGGGGATCAACGCTATCAAACCTGTCATCATGATAAGTCTGAATGCAAGGTCTTCCGGCTTTGGGTTCCGGAAGAGTTTTTCCTCCAGGCCATGGATGAAGCTTTATAGTAACCTCAGCAATAACCCCTGATGCGCCTGAACTGCCTCTGATCAGCGCATAAAGGTCAGGGCCTGGGGCAAATTCGTAGAAATCATCCACACATTCCACAGCTTGGGAACCAGTCTTGAAAATCTCTCCATCAGGTAGTACTATTGTCAAACCGATAATATTTTTGCAGATAGTACCATATTTCTTGCTTGTTTGCCAGAGTCCGGCAAGAACAGCCTGGGAAGATATCTTGCATAGAGAGGTAGCCAGAGGTGTTCCACCGTTCCAGAGTCCTAATTTCATGGCTTCAGCCTGAACCTGACCATAATCAACATAGGGTTGAACCTTCATTGTCATTGACTCAGCGTCAATTTCGATTATATTGTTCATTCTGCTGTAGTGAATACAGATGGTAGGAGCAGGTTTGGTGGGCATGCATGCAATACCAAGCTGTCCATTGGTAATTGAGATAAAGGGTATTTTATGTTTGTTGGAGATTAGCACAATTTGCTGTATCTCCTGCGTTGAGCAGGGCAGGATAACGCATGCAGGAATATTTGAAGGATCTTTTGCATGTTTTTTTAAATATCCCTGAATATCAATGCCAAACCTGCTGTAGGTTTCCACAATTGCGCGGTCCTGGCTGATATTTTCTTTTCCAACAATAGACTCAAGTTCCAAGTAAACTTCAGGGGGAAGGCGATTTGATTTAACCTTCATAGCAGCTAACACCTTTCTATGCATGTTTGGAATTATTGTAATTGCCCTTGTAATAGCTCTTAAAACCAAGTCTGCCCGGATTAAGGATGCCACAGGGATCCATCTCTGCTTTTAGCTGTTGTAGTTTGGCATAGTATTGGGGTGCCTTGGCATAAACCAGTTCAGCCCAATAACCATAGGGTTTGTCGAAAAGAGCTCCTCTGTCCATCAGAGACAAACTTAGAGTTCTCCATAGCTGATGAATGGCATTATGCTCGTTTTTTCGTTCAGGATTGCAGTGCAGATCAAATTCACAATGTATTGCCCTGCCCCTCTCAATACTGACAAAATAACCGCCAACATTTTCGGATGCATACCCGTATTTATTTGTCTGATAATGAACTGTTTTTTCAAGTTCAGGCACTTTCTTGAGAGGACATTTAAACGAAAGATCATGCACAGAGCCTCTAAAATTAAATTTTTTCAGAATCCCCCAGGGCCTTAAACTTTCTCTTAAAAAGATTTTTTCAATATCAGGAAAACCCGGCAGTGTGGTGTCTGCGTTTAGTCCCATCCTGTGACATATTTCCATCAGAGCTTCCTTTTGAATTCCAACCCATTCTTCAGGAAAGTGGGGCATACCTGAAATGCCAATTATAACAGTCCATAAAGGAACTTGTTTTTGTACCTTTGAAAATGATATAGAATCTATTTCAGATGCAGGGAATTGTTCAGGAAGTTTCCAATCATTGTTAAGGAGGGATGCAAGGTTAAACCTGTTAAGTCCAAAGCATTCAAGACCAATCTCTTTTCTCTGGATCAGCTTTACTGTTTCAGGAATATCGTCAATATTTTCAAATGGAATAAAAAAATATTTTCTTGCAGGCGATAGATGTTGAACGCTGATAACCATTTTGGTGAAGACACCCAGGGTTCCCTGAGCCCCTGTCCAGAGTCTGAAAAGATTGTTTAGCCCGGGTCCGTACATTCCTCCCGGTCTTCCTCCCAGGTTCCAGCACCCTGTGCGGAAGAGCTCACCATCAGGAAGCACAAACTCTGTGTCATGAATCAGATAGTTGCCAAGCTCAAGGTTTGTTGCAGCCATAACTATATCCCGCTCAAGATAACTGGTAAGAACTGACCGACCGGCAGGAACACCGAAAGGGGCCATAAGCCTGAGGTATTTATTTTTCAGTTCATCCTGCAGTTTTTTATAGGTTACCCCCGGTTCGATAATTGTGTAGAGATCCTTTTCATTTATCTCTATAATTCTGTCCATCAAGGAAAGATCAAGCAGAATTCCTCCATAGGATGGAACCGCTGCGCCATGCAGGTTTAACCCCGAACTGTAAGGTGTGACGGGTGTGTGCATTCTGTTGGCTAATCTAAGAATCGCCTGTACCTGTTCAGTGTTGCGCGCTTTTACTACAATATCAGGCATGTGAGATTGCTCAAAACTCTGGTCATGTGAATATATTTTCATATATTCAGCATTGTCAAAAATCTGATCCTGATCAACAATTGATTGAAGCTTTTTTTTTAAATCCATTCGCTCCCCTTTTTTTAATACCGTAACAACTATAGACAGTAATTAAAAGCCTAAATCTTTTAAATGTGTAATATATTATGGTTCTTTCCACCAGTGCTTAATTACACAGCCATTGATACCCTTTTTGCTGCCAGGTATCCATATCTCCAGATATCACTCCCTCAAGGATATACCGATGACCTGCCGATGTAAAGATTTTTATCGGGAAGGCATGCCGGGAGTAATTTTCCTGGGGTCTGAGATAAGCCATCTGCAAGGGCTGGTAAAAACCCTGCATGAGAGAGTCCTTTTTCTCTATCTGTTTTTGGGTTATGCTTAACAACTTCGCTAAATAAACTTTGATTTGCTCAACCTTAACAGCCTATATCTAATCTACTTTATCAATTTGTCATTTATTTTACCTTGTAAAATTTCAAGTATTCCTGGCTACATATTAGGAAATGCCCGGCGTAACGATGACTGCATAATCTTTTCGAGCGGCAGGGTTCCAGCTGCTTGGAGCTTTGCCAAAAACCGAGGGTTCTCCTGCTGTATTTGAGCAATTTTCTGAAAAATCACTCTATTCATTAGCTGGCTTGCCCGATAGGGATTTAAGGTGGCTTCAAGAGGTTTGTCTGCCAGCAGACTGAAAAAATAATTTATATCAGCTTCATCAAGTATTTCAAATACAGCAAACAGCCCTATAATATCCCGGTAGTTCTCTCCTTTGGGGAAGGTCTGCTCCCACCAGGTAAGGTAACTTTTTACTCCATCCCGGTTGGGTTTATTGTCACGAAAAGCGGCAGTGATAGCATTAGCTGCTTTTATCCCTCCCATCATCGAGCCTGTGCATTCCGCCTCAACAGTCCAGGCTGAATCGCCAACAAAGATGATGTTGTCCAGATACGGGCTTGGCGCAGGAGACCATATGTTGAGTACATGACAGTTTTCTCGCACAAGTTCAACGTCATCAAACCATTTGGCGGCATGACTTTCCCTGAAAATATGCCTAACCTCTTCGGGCAGGCTAAACCTATCTGCCGGGGGTGGAGGAGAGGTGGTGAAACTGCCCCACAACCAGAACTCGGCATCAGGGTACGGACATGGCAGAATGGTAAACGCCATGGGATATTTTGTCTTATGATGATAAAAAACCATCCAGTTGAAAGCATCAGGATATGATATCTTGAAATTGTTAAAGTACAAACCGTAACCAATCATAGTTCCATAAAAAAGACGCTTTTTGTTGATACCTGTTACCTGTGCAATACGCGAATTGATTCCGTCAGCAGCAACCACAAATGTGCCCTCAAATGACTTTCCCTCTGAGGTGTATACTTTCACAGCATCTCCGGTATGCGCCACATTGATCACATTGGTAGAGGGAAAAACATGACAGCCGTTTTTTTCAGCATCTTTAAGTAAGGTTTCCAACAGTAACTGTTTGCTGTAGGTAACAGACAAGCGCTGCCCTGCTGCAAAGCGCTTTGAGTAATCTCCAAGTTGAACGCAATGTTTTCCATCAGGAGAGTACATGTTCCAGTTGTAGAATGGACGGAAATGACCGTCATAAGGCACAGAAAATCCGGTTTCAGGGAAGACAATTTTTTGGTTATTTTCGTTTAAATACATGCACTCATTGAAATACCGCTCGTTCTCTATAGCAAGCATGGTTGCACATGTGCGATTAATCGAGGCAATGCTCTCTTTTCTATCCAACAATGATGTTTTGAAACCATTTTCAGCAAGTGTTTTGGCTGCCATCAAGCCTGCAGGTCCTGCACCAACAATAACAACATCATATCTGCTCATTTATCTTTTCCTTTCGTATGAGTTATTTCCTCAGTATCTGTTTAATATCGTTATGTTCCTCACATCAGAATTAAAACCCCATCTCTTTTAAGCGGGTAATATAGTCAGGTTCTTTCCACCAACGTTTAATGTCATAATCCTCTGCTATCCTGTTTGCTGCCAGGTATCCGGGTCCCCAGATAACACAGCCACCAGGGTATACGCAGGACCCCCCTATATAAAGATTCTTTATGGGTGTAGAATGCTGGGAGCAGTCTTCATGGGGCCTGAGATAACCCATCTGCAAGGGCTGATACATACCCTGCTTGATAGAGCCCTTTTTCATGTCTGCAAACATATTCTCGCAATCAAGTGGGGTGGCAATATGTGTCTGTAAAATAGTCTCCCGATTGATATTGGGCGCATAACGTTCAAGGACACCGAGCAGCCGGCTTGCCATTTCCTCTCTGAACCGGTACCGGTACCACTTTTCCGTGCCACCGTCTTTCAGATGATAGGGCATCATTGCCGACAACTGGCTTACACACCTGCCGGGAGGCGCAAGGCTGGGGTCATGGATGCTCGGGAAAGAGGCATTGAACCCTATCTTATCCGGGATGACACCGTCATAAACCGCATCAATATAATCGGTAAGATCATTAAGGTTTTCATATCCCAGTATATATATTTCAGCATTGTTTACATCAGGGTTTGAAGATGCTGCGGTAAATTGCGGGCGTTCGTTAAGTGCTGAATGAACGCCAAAGAGACTATAGGCTTCCCAGTTCCAGTTCTTGATTTTATCTACAAGGGGACCATTATTAATGTTTTCCTCCCCAACCAGGTCAAGAAATGTCTGCTGGGGATCAATTGTGCTTATGACAGCCTTTGAAGCCTCATACACAATTCCTTCCTCCATTTCAACGCCTTTTGCTTCACCACCCTCAATAATGATACGCTTAATGCGCTGGTTGTTTTTTACAATGCCGTGATTCTCATGGATAATTTTGTTAAGGGCTTGAGCAACCATGTGAGATCCGCCTTTTACTAACTGATAATTATGAGCCCTGTTAAAATAAAGAAGTATTAGATATCCTAAGGCATTCATGTCATAGCGCACACCCCAATGGGTTGTTATATAAAGGATCATTGCCTTTACTCTGGGATCTTCAAATTTTGCATTTATGATATCAAGGGCATTCATTTCACTCCATTCGCTCATTTCAGGACCAAAATCCAGTTTTTGCAACAGCACAATCTGATCCAGTGCACCTGCAGGGGGCATATAGGTTGCGGGACAGATAAACTCATCAACACACTTTTTGGTAAAATGGTAAAATTCATTATATGTTTCTGCATCTTTGTGAGAAAACTGTGCAATTGATCTGCAGGTTCGCTCAACATCCTTATAAATACAGAGACTTGATCCATCCTCAAATGGCATTGCCCAGACAAGATTGGGATGGATATGTTGCACCCCGTAAACCTGCTCAAGCTGAAGGTCATGGTAAATCGGTGCAAAGTCCGCCATCATCATGTATATGGCGTGGGTACTGTGAAAAAATCCTGGAAACGTTGTCTCCTCCGTCCAGAGTCCGCCCCCGCACTCGTAGCGTCTCTCAAGGATGAGCACCTTTTCACCCGCCTTGCTCAGGTATGCACCTGCCTGCAATCCGTTCGGACCGGCTCCGATGATAATGATATCAAATTTTGTCTTCATGTTGGTTTCTCCTCTATATACTTTAGTTCCATTGCTTCATCAGACCATATCAGTATGGACGCCCCTGTGTTTCCCACGGCTTTGCCACATCAAAATCCTCGGCGATAACCTTGTAGCAGTTATACCCTTGTGCAAACATCGCACATCCGGTGAAGGGCCATGCAGACCCTGTGGCATAAAGGTTTTTTACCGGCGTTTTATGTCGTGCCAGTTCAGGTACAGGACGAAACCGTCCCATCTGACTGGGGATATTGTCAATAACAGCCCATGTTCCTGTTGGTCCCATATTGGAAAGCCGCACACAATCAAAAGGGGTCAGTGGATCCAGATCAATAACATTATCCCATGTCATGTTCGGGGCAAACCGCTGCCAATGTGCAATCGCCTCCTCGGCATGCTGTTTTTTAAATTCCCGCCACTGCAGATCCGTCATTTGGTTGGCGCCCAGCACAAACTGCTCAGATCCCAAAATATATTTACCCTCGGGTGCGCGTTTTTTATCGTGGAAGGACTGGGACCAAACCATCAGTGTCAGTTCCGGGGGTACCTTTCCCAGTCTTCTCCAGCAGTATTCCCTGATCAGGGCTTCAGGGTCTTTGTTGATCAGATTGAGGGCGGAACACCGGTCAATATCAGGATTTTTATCGGCTGCCGTATAATGGGGAAGCTGATTAACTGCCCAGTGGTACCAGGTAATGGCAATATGGCGGCGGCTAAGATATTTGATGCGGCGAGCGGTCCGTTCATCAAAATGTTCCGGTCCTACGAGCTGAAAGCAGAGTTGATCCGGGGAAAGTGTGCTTACCACCAGTTTTCGGGCTGCAATCTCAGAGCCGTTGGTCAGGCGGACCCCCCGGGCAGTGCCGTTTTCGATAATAACTTTTTCAACCTCATGTTTTGTCAGGCTTTTACCCCCGTTCTCCAGAAATACCTTATGGCAGGCATGTGCCCAATCGTGTGTGCCGCCTTCAACCGCGCCGAACATGCCGAAAAGAAAGTTCCCGAGAAACTGGTTCAGTCCCGCGCCGTTATTGTCAACTGGCTGGTTGCCTGACCAGGCATAAACTGTTCTGAGAAAATGGGCGACCAGTTCTTCTGATTCAAACATGTCCCGAAGCAGCTCTATGGGTGATTTGGCATACCATATCGGCTCAATTCCCACGCCGGGATCGGTATAACATTCTTCTATGGCAAAGTGCCCCTCTTTGGGAACAGGATTGAAAATGGTTGCATAGAGTGCCGGTTCGATTTTTTCTTTGAAAATACTGTACCAGTGAAGCCAGGTATCGGCATCTTTCTGTGAAAACTGTGCAATCTGAGCTGCTGTTTTGTTCTGGTCAGGGTCGGTCTCAAATCCGTAAAACGCAAGTGAAGAGTCGTCTTCCATGAATATTGAGCCGTGTGCCACATCATAAGGAAGCCATTTTCCAGCCTTGTCCCAGAATTCGGGAAAATCCCAGCTCATGATTGGCTCATGATAAAACTTTGCAATATGGGTGGCATGAGTATCGGTGAGAAACCCGGGTGCAGCGCTCTCTTCAGAAGACCAGCCGCCGCCCAGTTCATGACGTCTTTCAAAAATCCCCACCTCCATCCCTCCGTATTTGGCAAGATACATCGCCAAAACCAGTCCTTTGTTCCCTCCTCCGATAATAATTGCATCAAATGATTTGTCAGCCATGTTTAACCTCCCGCTGTAATGTATTAGTAAGCTTCTTTTTGTTTTGTTCCGGCAAGGGGTTAGTAAAAACAGATCCCGCCATCAATAGGCAACGCCTGTCCTGTCATCATATCGCTCTCGTCTGACGCAAGGAAAACAATTCCTCCCACCAGATCCTCAGGCATCAACTTCCGGTGTCTAAGCTGCATCTGATTTATCAGGGCATCCTCTGCACCTGCCCCAAGATGAGACACAAACTTTTCTGTTGCTTCATCAAAGGTTCCACCCGGCAGAAATGCGTTTACCCTTATATTATCATTCGCAAGCTGAGCTGCCATCTGCCTCATCATTCCCATCTCCCCTGCCTTTGTCACTGCATAATGCATGCAGGGAAGCCTTCCAACAACCCAGAAAACTGACGAGACAATAATAATATTTCCCTTTTTCTGCTCCTTCATAGTCGGCAGTACTGCCCTTGAACTTAGAAAGGGGCCCTTGAGATTTACAGCCATTACCCAGTCCCACTCATCAGGGTCTATGGTCTCAAATGGCTGGGGTTTTAGCTGACCGTAGATGCCGGCATTTGCAACCAGAACGTCTATTCTGCCAAACTTTTCTTTCGTCTTTGCTGCCATTTCTTCTGTGCTATTTACATCTCTTACATCAACCTTGATACCTATGGCATTGCCGCCTTTACTCTTGATTTCGTCAACAACCGGAACAGGATCAGAAGAATGTGAACTTACAGCAACTTTTGCTCCTTCTGCTGCAAGTCCAAGACTAAAGGTTTTTCCCAGGCCTGATGCCCCTCCTGTAACAATGCATACTTTATCTTTTAATCTCATCCTTGACTCCTTTAAAATTTAATTTTTTTTGTTTCATTATAGGTTTATTAACAATTTCTTTTTTACCCTTCAACAGGGTAATTATGCGGCGGATTGGAAACATTACCCGGGTCAATGC
>CAZMHH010000059.1:0-23939 GCA_964566035.1 uncultured Thermodesulfobacteriota bacterium | reverse complement strand
CCCCGAGACTTTCAAGCTTCTGGGTATGAAGGAGATGCCGTTCCAGTTCAAGACGCTGTTCTTCAGCCTTTTTACGCTCGGTGATATCCATAGCTACAGCCAGAAGTTTATTACATGTTCCATCTTCTTCTATCAGAGGAGTTTTTATTGTTGACAACAAATGCACTGAACCATCAGCGTAGGTTATCTTCTCTTCTTGTATAAATTTTGTCGCACGGTTTGATATAACATCCAGATCATTCTTTCGAAAAGATTCAAGCTCTTTGCTGGAAGGCGAAAAATCATTGTCACACCGCCCTTCAAGCTGATCAACGGTTGTGCCGTAAGCCTCTGCCAGTGTTTTATTAGCCAGTTCATAGGGGCCTTCTTCTGTTTTGACACAAATAAATGCAGGCACAGCATCAATAACCTGCCTGAGAAAAGTTCGCTCTTTTTCAATAATCGCTTCAGCTTTTTTACGCTCGGTGATGTCTGCTATGATGCCGGTAACCCGCAAAGGCCTGCCATCCTTGCCCCGCTCAACGATCTTGCCTCGATCCATAATCCACAACCACCTGCCGGACTTGGTGCGCAACCTGTGCTCGGACTCATATACAGGCAGCCGCCCCTCTACATGTCCTGTCAATCGATCAAAAACGGCTTCCATATCCTCGGGATGGATGTGCTGTTTGAAGAATTCCACGGTGGGCTCAACCTCATCGGGCAGATACTCCAGTATTTGAGCCCATATACTGCTGTAGATGACAGCGCCATCCTGAGGATACCAATCCCACATTCCCAACTCCCCGCCCTGCAGAGCAAACTCGAGCCTCTGATGGCTGACGGAAAGCGCCTTCTCCGCCTGCTTTCGTTCAGCGATATTACGAATAAAACCGCCAAAGAACAACCGCCCTTCCTGTTTCCATGATGTTGATGATACCTCTACGGGAATTTCTTCCCCGCTCTTTTTTAAAAGTGAACTCTCTATAAACCTGTTTTCGGCTTTTCCTTTTTTAATATATTCTTGCCTTTTTCTCTCCTGACACTCCCTTTGATGTGGAGGCCGGAGCATTAAAAAAGATTCACCCAATAGCTCTTCCCGTGTATAGCCTGTCATATCCTCTGTTGCCTTGTTACAGAAAACAATTTTACCCTCTTCATCGGATATAATAACTGCATCTATTGTAGATGATACAAGTGATGAAAACCGTTCCTTACTCTCCCGAAGAGCCTTTTCCGCTTTCTTCTGTTCTGTAATATCATGCATGCTTTCAACAACACCGGTAATCTCTCCGGTATCACTGTTTTTGATGGGATATGCGGTAAGTACAACAAACTCAAAAGGTGAACAAGGAAGCCCTGGAAGTATTTCTTTCTCTATTTTTCCCGACTTTATACATTTAAGGGCAGGACAATTATCACAGGGATCGGTTCTGTTCTGAAAAACCTCGAAACATTTCTTTCCTTCAAGGGGTGCATTCTCTTTATAGCATTCCTGCATAAACCTATTGGCATACCTGACCGTCATATCAGGGTTGAGAACACAAAGACCGTCCTGAACACTTTCAAGTAAAGATGCAAGAAATCCCTTGTCTTCAAATAGCTGATTGTCAATTACCGGTGAGTCTTTGCCCATTGGCTCATCTCCCTGTTTTGATATGAAAAAAATTGGTAGGACTTTCTATTGATCTTTCCTCTGGTTCTGGATACTGTGTCTTACCATCCGACTGTTTCAGTTTCTGAAATATAATCTTCTCCCTTAATAACCCGACTATGTATCAAGGTTGATGGACCGGTAAAAAGTCTAAAAACAACCATATTGTCATTTCGACTGCAGGGAGAAATCTCCTTATTTCAGTATGTTACGAGATCTCTCACTTCGTTCGAGATGACAGCGGGTGACTTTTTACGGAACCATCAAGGTTGATGGTAAGTGCTTCCACCTGCATCATCATCTTATATCAACTGTTCTTCCCATGACAGAAGTCTCTTTCCTGTCCATTCTCTGAGCCATTTTATATGACCTTACAGGCGTGACTTGACTTGAAATATTCTATATTAATTTTCTTGTAAATTCAAACAGTTTCAGCGCTGCTCTATTTTTGAGCAATCTGTTAAACCATTCAATATATCTTAAATAAAATCTTTTTAATCATAGTTATCCACAGGTTTTTCACAGTCAGTGTGGATATATAATAACAGCTATATATAGTATCAGGATTATGTTTATACACAAGATATAAACATTATTATTATGCAAATGATAATAGTTCAAGAACCTGTTAATAAATAAAAAAAAGAGTCTCTATTCAAGAAACTCTTTTAATTGAAATAATCTCTTATTCATCAGGATTTGTGTATATTGGTTTCCCTTTTTAATATCTTTCTTGTGTAGATTAAATTTATATCATATAAATTATTCTTCGTCATTTGTTGTCCCTTCTTCAACAGACTCTTCAGGGCTAACCTCATTCATGACTCTTTCTTTTACCTTTTCAACAATCCCTTCTGTTTTATCAGCAGCTTTGTCAGTAATCTCTTCTGCCCCATCAACAGTTTCTGTATAAGCATCTTCTGCGGTATCTTTAACTTTTTCAGCAATTTCTTTCAATGTCTGTTTCAGGTTTTCATTTTCAGTTGTAAGAGAGGTAACTTTCTCTTCCAAATCTGTTAGCTTATTTTTAAGCTCATCTTTTGCGGTTAAGAGTTTTTCATTCTCTTGTTTAAGTTTTTCATGGTCGGCATCAGTCTGATTAGCACAACCCATTACTGTAAAAAACAGACCGATAAAAATAATGCATAAAAACTTTTTCATGGTACCCTCCTTTTGTTAAGTGGTATAAAAATTTGCTCTTACTCAAAAACATCAAAAAATAGTTTTCGGTTTTATTAATGTGCTGACCTCTGACATCTAATAGCTGAACTTAGTTGGGTTTCGCTCCGCTCAACACCAACCTACGCAACTGATTTGATGTTTTTCCTTATCAGCTTACCAGCTACTTCTAATCCCTGAGACAACGGACGGCAAAACCCGTGCCCCCTTCCGTAGTAGTTCCGGAACGCGTGGCCGTAGCTGCCCAAATTGCTGAACTATCGGTAGCTGCCCGGCAAACCTGACCACCCCGCTCTCATTTGAAGCGCCTTCATTGGGAGACTCCCATAAACTGCTTGTTGACTTCATCTTGCCGCCGGCAACTGACCAAAAAAAAATATCCAGTATAAGAAGGCAGCTTCTGAGCGGTTTTTTCCCTTCCAAAGGGTTTGGTAAGGGTAAAAAACCATTTGTTAATAAACCAATCGTATTTTAAAAATAGTGGACAGAGAGTGGATAGAATGCCATATAAGAAAAAAGCATTTACAATAAAAAAAATGCAAATGCTTGATCTTTTCTTATGGAGCTGAACGGGATCGAACCGTCGACCTCTTGACTGCCAGTCAAGCGCTCTCCCATCTGAGCTACAGCCCCAATTTATCATATCTGTTAAATATACCAGATATGAGAAAAAAGTCAAAACAAAGTTCACAAAGCTATAACAAAGATAAATATAAAATTGAAAATAATCCCTTTTGTCCCAACACCATGAGATTGATTCCTATTTACCAAAAACTGTTTTGAGAAGGTCAGTCACTCTGGCGGATGGATCAGAGCGTATTTTCTTTTCTTCCTCTCCGACCATCACGAAAAGCCCGTCAAGAGCTTTGCCTGTTATATAATGGTCAAGATCAATTACCTGTTTTTGCAGGAAAGGGATTTTTTCAAGTGGTAACATCATTTCCTTGTATGCTTTTGCAACCCCAACCCGGTTCATGCTTGCTGAAATATCAGGTTTGAACTCATCATAGAGTTTTTTATAGGTCTTTTGCCTGAAAAAGTCTGTAGCAGAGGTGTCTCCACCCTGAAGAATGCCTTTGGCATCCTCGATCGACATTTCCTTAATTGCTTCCACAAACAAGCCGGTTGCCCGGGGTGCAGCTGTCTCAGCAGCACGGTTCATACTAAGTATAAGGTTGTCAACCTGCTGCTGAAGTCCTATTCGAGTTGCCGTATCAGCCAGTTTCTGAATCTGTTCGGGAAGTGGAATTTTAATTAATTCATTGCTGAAATATCCATCAACTTTTGAAACAGATTTTACCGCATTTTCGGTTCCGATTAACAAAGCCTCCTTGAGCCCTGAAATTGTAGTGCTTTCATTGTTGGCAGAAAGTGCTTTTGCCTGTTCACCCGGTAGGATGTCCTTTAACGTGTCAATAGAAATGGCATAAACATGGAAGATGTTAAAAGACAAAAATATGATTAGCGCCATTAATAGTGATTTCATAGCTTAGTCCTTTCACATTCCATCAAAATTCATACTGTTTTTTTGCAGGAATCAGCTTTTCCTTACTTCAGAGCAGTTCTATTATTGAAAAATGTCCAAACAGAACCGATAATCAATTCCAGAAACAGCCGAAGGAAGCTTTATCCAATACAGTAATAACCTCGTCCAAATCTATTTTTTGCTTTGCATAGTATTTTGTGCACAGCAACATGCAGTTATTCTACCTGCCTCCAAGATACTCTGCTATCAGCTTCTTTTCCTCAGGGGTTAATGCTGCAAATCCTCTGTTTTTCATATATCCAGACATCCGGTCAATTACCCCAGTCCATCGGGTTGAATCATATTTCTTTTTTAGAGGTTTGCTTGTTGCATGACATGCAGCGCACCTTGCTTCAAATAATTCCTGTCCATCTGCTTTTTTCTCAGATTCATCTGCATAGGCCTTGGAGCCGATGTTATGAAATAAAAGGGAAGATGCAGCAATGGTAATTATTGTGATAAAAAAAATGATATTTCTCATTTTATATTCCTTTTTTGAAAGTGGTTATAAAAGCTTACAATGAAAACAGCGGACTCTTTATTGCCTACCCTCCCTGGTTCATTTTATCAGGCAACAGTTTGAAAAACCTGTCCGGTACCCGTGCCTTGCCCATCGTTGTCAACTGGTCTGCCATTGCCTCGCAGAGGTTTACCTGTAAATTAACATTATCAGTTGTTGCACATAAAAGCTGCATTGGCATGTTTATCTTTAGGTATAATATAGAGGGAAACTATTAAATTTTCAAGCACTATTTAAGACAAAAAGAAGAGGTCTGGCTTGGTTTTCTCAGCAAATCTAATACATTACATATTATTTAAAAATCTTTATCTTTACATTCTAAATTACCCCCTTGTTAAATCACTGTTTAATGGAGTATAATTTTATATAATATAAATTAAGCCTAAATACTAAAAGAGAGCCAAAACCATGAGGCGGGTTGGAATTGTAAGAGATAAAAGGTTTCTTAATCACAGAACCGGTGTTCATCATATTGAAACACCACGGCGTCTGGAAACAATATACAACATGCTCGATAAAAACGGTTTGCAGGAAAATCTATCCGTTGTTCCAGCCCGGTTTGCAACCCTTGAAGAAGTTTCCATGATTCATACTACAGAGTATATTGAAAAGATTCTCGACACTGCCGGAGAACCTCTTCGGTATCTTGACCCTGACACTGTAACAACTGAGCGCACCTGTGAAGCTGCTTTTATTGCAGCAGGCGGTATTATTGAAGCAGTTGATTCTGTTTTGACAGACAGGCTTGACACTGTTTTTGCTTTTTTAAGACCACCCGGCCATCATGCTGAAGCAAATAGGCAGATGGGCTTCTGCATCTTCAACAATGTTGCCATTGCAGCAGAACATGCCCGCAGAAAATTTGGGCTTAACCGCATACTTATTGCAGACTGGGATGTTCATCACCCAAACGGCACACAGCATATCTTTGAAGATACATCTGAAGTTCTTCTCTTTTCAACACACCGCTTCCCCTTTTTCCCAGGCACAGGTGATTTTAATGAGACTGGAAGAGGTGAAGGGGCAGGTTATACAATAAATGTTCCTGTTTCAGCTAAAAAAACAGATGATGATTTTGCCTCAATCTATAACAGTATCTTTATTCCTGTTGCCCATGAATATAAACCTGAACTTATATTTGTATCCGTTGGGTTTGATACTCACTACAACGATCCCATTGGAGGGATGCTTGTTTCTGAAGCAGGTTTTTCATATCTCACAGAACTGATGATGAAAACGGCAGGTTCCTGTTCTGGAGGCAAGATCATTTTTGTTCTCGAAGGTGGTTATGATTTAAGCGCTATCAGAAAATCAACAAAGGCTATGCTTGAAACTATGCAGTACGGGCTTTCTGAAGCAATAAAGCTGAAACTTGGAACTTGTTCAGCTGAAGTAACTTCTGTTGCTGAAGTGATTGAAACTGTTAGGGCGACTCTGAAACCATACTGGAAGTCTTTAAGAAATGTTTGAAAATAAGATTACACCGGTTATAAAAGATTCCAACCTCAGGGATTATGACGCCACATATAAAAGTTTTTCATGGGATGATGCCGACAAGTATTTTTCATGGCATTCCACGGGTAAGATTAATATCGCCCATGAGGCGATTGACCGCCACGCGAAGGACCCCCAAAAAGCAGACCTTAACTGCATTATCTATTATCATGGCTCAGAAAAAGTCCAAATAACCTACAGCAAGATGAAAGCCCTTTCAAACAAATTCGGTAATGTCCTGAGAAATTTGGACGTTAAAAAAGGGGACAGGGTCTGCCTTTATATGCAGGGCATTCCTGAGCTATATATTGCCATGGCAGGTTGCGCCAAGATAGGGGCGATAATTGTCCCTCTCTACAGCAATTACAGACAGGGAGCTGTTAAGGAGAGGATGCTTGCTGCAAAAGCAAAAGTAGTTGTAACAGACAATATCCGTCGCAGCAGGGTGCCTGTCAATGAACTGCCGGATCTCAAGCATATTATTATTGCTGGCGAGCAACAGAAGCATCATGAAGATGATATTCTGTGGGAAACAGAAATGTCAGCAGTTTCTGAAGATCTGGAAATTGAATGGGTAGGGATGGACTCAGCTTTTCTTCTTATATATACATCGGGTCACGATGGAAAGCCGGTAGGGCTTCTGCATGTCCATGAGGCAATGAAGGGTTACCTGATGACGGCAAAGTGGGTTTTGGATATTAAGGATGGAGATATACTGTGGACACAGGGGAGGCCTGGTTGGTTTATGAATATTGTTTACAGTGCTTTTGCCCCATGGTTGTGCGGAATAGAAAATGTTGTAAGCGGAAAGATAAACTCATCAGATGAGCTCTACAGGATAATTGAGGAGAACAGTGTCTCTGTTTTCTATACCATTCCTTCCCTTTATAAAATGCTGATTGAGGATGGAGAAGATGCGGCAGAAAAATATAACCTTAAAAGTTTAAGGCATCTTTTAAGCGTGCTTGAACCACTTACACCTGATGTTATTTATGCTGTTATGAGGATTCTCAAACTTCCTGTTTATGACACCTGGTGGTCAGCCGAGACAGGTATGATAACAATAGCAAATCTTCCATGCCTTCCCATTAAACCCGGTTATCTTGGAAAACCATGCCCTGGAATTAATGCTTCTATTCTTGCTTTTTCAGGCAATGAAGCACCGCCTTTTGAGATGGGAGAGCTTGTTTTGAAGCCAGGGTGGCCCGCAATGGCTCGGGGTATATGGGGCAGTGACGACTTCAATAAAATCTATCTTGGGAAAAAACCGTGGTTTATGACAGGGGATATTGCTTTTTTTGACCACGATAATTATTTTTTTTATCAGGGCAGGGCTGATGATGTTATAATAACTTCTGCCGGAAAAATAGGGATTTCCGAGGTTGAGAATATTATCAGGCAGTATCCTGCTGTAGCTGAAGCTGCGATAATAAGAGCGCCTGACAAGGATGGTATAAAAAAAATGAAGGCATTTATATGCCTGAAAAAGAATTATGAAACTACAGAGCTTTTGAAGAAAAAGATAACCTCTTTTGTTCAGAATCACCTCTCTCCTGACATAATCCCTGCCTCAATAGAATTTTGCGAAACCCTGCCAAAGGATGAAAACGGCAAAGTAAGCAAGGTTGTTTTAAAGGCCAGGGAGCTGAAGATAGCAATATAGCAGATAGCAAGACCCCTTTGTATTAGTGATGGTTTTGATAAAAAAGGCACTAAATTTAATTACACACGGAAAAACAAATTGCTTAGTGATAAAAAACTTCATAAAAACAAGATTGCAATTGTGGGCAATCCAAATGTCGGGAAAAGTTCTATATTTAATCATCTGACAACCTCCTACTCCCTTGTGGCAAATTTTCCCTATACAACAGTATCAACATACAGATCAGAAATTGCAATAGACAATGAGCGCTATGAGATAATTGATACCCCGGGTATTATTTCTCTCAATGCCCAGTCAGAAGACGGTCTTGTTACGAGAAATATAATAATGCAAGAGCATCCGGAAGTGATTGTAATGTGTATGGACACAAACAATCTGAAAAGATCTCTTGTACTGCTCTCCCAGTTTATGGAGTTTGCAATACCTATTGTTGTCTGTCTAAACTTTCTAGATGAATCAAGGCAGAAAGGAATATCAATCTCTACTAAAAAACTTGAGGAAGCCCTTGGGTTGCCTGTTGTTGAAACTGTTGCAACAGAAGGAAGGGGAATAAAGGAGCTTGTAAAAGCAATCAAAAAAGCTGCTGTTCCTGAAAAGACAATGCCAGAATATAAAAAGTTTATTGAGGACAGTCTCAATAGAATTTCAGATTGTTTTCCGCATGAAAATATGCCTTCTGATGCAGCACTTTTTCTTCTCCTGTCAAAAGATCCTTTTATCGAAGAGTTCATCAGAGAGCGTTACGGAGCTCAAATACTCCACAAGGTACAGGAGATAATATCAGCTCTTCACTGCTGGACATCAAAGGACATTAGTCACGTAATATTTGAAGCCCGCGACAAATGGGCTCAGGAAATCTATTCTGAGGCAGCTACTGTCTCGCTGAAAAAACAGAACAAATACGGAGAAAAGTTTGCACATCTTTCAAGGCATCCTGTCTGCGGATGGATAATCCTTGCCTTTATTGTTTATATCACTTTTATTGCGGTGGGCAAATTGGCAGCAGGAATTATTACCCCTTTTGTAGAGGATGAGATATTTGGTCCAGTAAATGACTATATAGCCTCTTTTGTTCCCTGGCCCCTTCTTGACGATTTCCTTTTCGGCAATTACGGTATTCTCACAATTGGTATTGAAAATGCGGTTGCAACGGTACTTCCGATTCTTACCATATTTTTTCTTATTCTAAACATTCTTGAAGATTCAGGATATTTGCCAAACATGAGTGTTCTATGCAACCGTCTTTTTCAGAAAATAGGTTTAAGCGGCAAGGCAATTCTTCCTGTTGTGCTCGGGTTTGGATGTAAAACAATGGCAACTCTTACCACAAAAATACTTGATTCAAAAAAAGAGCGCTATATTGCCATTTTCCTTATTGCATTTGCAATTCCATGCTCCAGCCAGCTTGGGGTCAATATTGCGGTGCTTGCAATGTATCCAATAAGAGCTTTTATAATTGTTTTTCTGTCACTCATATTTATCGAGCTTGTAGCCGGTGTTATACTTAACAGAATTATCAAACAGGACAGCAGGTTTGAGGACTTTATAATGGAAATCCCGCCTATGCGTCTTCCTGATGTTAAGAGCCTGATAATAAAAACATATTACAGACTCAAATGGTTTCTTGTAGAAGCCCTTCCTCTGTTTATCGCAGGAGCTGCTCTTCTGTTTCTTATGGATAAGCTGTATCTTCTGGATCTTACAAAAGAGTTCGTATTCCCGGTTATCGTGGTGTGGTTGAATCTGCCTATTGAAATAGTGGATGCGTTGCTGCTCTGCATTGTACGCCATGAGGCAGGGGCTGTGCTTCTTCTTGATCTTGTCCGTCAGGGCAAGCTTGACGAAATACAGACAATGGTGAGTATAATAATGATAACCTGCTTTGTTCCATGTTTTGCTAATATAATGGCTATGATAAAGCAGCTTGGGTTTAAAAGCGCCCTTGCTATGACACTTGTAATAATTTTCTTTTCTGTTATTATAGGTTTGATTGCAAATTCATTATTAAGATTCTTTTTCGGAGCCTAAATAAACTATGGATAGGCGTGAACTTGACGAATATATAGAGGTTCTCTGGTATCTTTCTGAAGAGGGAGAACCTGCTGCTGAGAACCTGAAGGAATATCAAAAATTTGTTTTCAAGGATGAAGTTCTGGATGAACTTGTCAGAAGCGGTCTTATAACAATAAAAAAAGATAAAAAAATTGAGCTGACCACTGCAGGATATGATAAAGCGAGGCAGATAGTGAGGTGTCACAGACTTGCTGAAAGACTTCTTGTTGATGTGCTCGGGATGCCTGTTCGCGAGACCGAAGCAGGCGCCTGTGAATTTGAACATATCATAGCCTCTGAAATAACAGACAGTATCTGTACTCTTCTTGGACATCCAAGAGAATGTCCGCACGGGTTTAAGATACCAGAAGGTGAGTGTTGCAAGAAAGCACAAGATACCATAACAAGCGCAATAGTTTCCCTTGACAAGATAAAGGTTGGAGAAGAAGTAAAGGTAGCCTATATCAGAAGCCCTTCCAATTCACGAATGCATAAACTTTCACATTTTGGAATTATTCCAGGGGCTTACATTAAGATTCATCAGCGGTATCCTTCTTTTGTTATTCAGTGCGGCAATACTCAGCTTGCAATGGAGGAGGATATTGCAAAGGAGGTGTTTGTCCTGAACCCGTCAAGCGCAGATTCGTTTTCAGTTAATGAGCCTGTAAGCAAGAGGCACAGATTCAGGGGATTCAAATTATAGCACCTTATTGCTGATAGGTTGTTAAAGCAAAACCAAAAGAAACAAAAAAAGGAGGATATATTAAATGGAAATTAAGAGCGTAAACATAAACATTCCTGAAGGTGCAAACATTGTTATAGGGCAGTCTCATTTTATAAAAACAGTTGAAGACCTTTATGAAATTATGGTAACTACGGTTCCAAATGTAAAATTTGGAGTTGCTTTCAATGAGGCATCAGGACCGTGTCTTATAAGGTCGGAAGGAAATGATGAAGAACTTATTGATGCAGCAATTAAAAATTGTCAAAATATGAAAGCCGGACATGTTTTTAATGTTCTGATGAAAGATGCCTATCCAATAAATGTTTTAAACAGGATTAAAGACTGCCAGGAGGTATGCAGGATATTCTGTACAACAGCAAATCCTGTTGATGTTCTGGTTGCCTTTACGGAAACAGGTGCAGGGGTACTTGGGGTAATTGACGGATGTTCTCCAAAAGGTGTTGAAACTGGTGATGATAAAAAGATACGCACGGGGCTTTTGAGAGATATTATCGGGTATAAAAGATAAAGCAGAAATATGGTTATGATTTTTAAACAAAGGCAAAAAAGTAAATAATTAAAATATAATATGAGAGAATTAGTAAATCAGCAGATAGGTTCTAACACATATACTTATATACCTCTCCATTATTTTAACGATTATATGCTATTTGGTTTTGCAGCAGATATAACTTTGAATTTTATAAAGAAACGGTGTTTAAATGGATAAAGCATTTATTGAACAGATGAAAAAAAAAATTGAAAAAGAGCTTGCAGAAAGAGAGATCTCTGTTGTTGAGTTCTGGAAAGAAGAGATTGAAAATCTTCTTAATAAAAAGTCAGAAAGCCTGTCATCAGTTCAGGTGGATATGAAAAACCTTACAACCAGGATGCAGAACAGGGTTAAAACACTAAAAAGATCATCGGGTTTTTAGGTGATATGATGGCAAAGCAAATCCCTGCTACCTACAAAGGAACAGCGCTTATAGCAGATCCGATTTATAATTATATTCCTTTTACTGTTCCGGATTCTTCAAACCCTTCAGAAAAAACCGAAAAAGACCTGATTGATTCACCCTGGATGCAGAGACTGCGTAGAATTCACCAGCTTCAAAGCGCAAGATGGGTCTATCCGTCTGCAGAGCATTCACGTTTCCAGCACTGTCTTGGCACAATGCATATGGCAGGCAGGTTTGCAAGGCACCTTTATCCAAGCTTAAAAGCGGTTTGTCCTGATGTACCGTCATTTAATTTTTTTGAGGAAGTTTTTAGAATAGCTGGACTTCTCCATGATGTCGGTCATGGCCCTTACGGGCATTTCTTCGATGACAATTTCCTTTCAATCTATAAACTTACCCATGAGAGTCTTGGTAAGGAAATCATAATCAGAAAGCTTGGCAGGATAATAAAGAAAATACGTAGGAGTCCGTCTGGTACTTTTCAAAAATCAGAAGAGATAAATCCTGAACAGATTGCTTTTTTAATAAAAAAACCACCTGAGCCAGCAGATGAAACAAAACCTTTATGGCTCAAATTTCTTCAGAAGCTTTTTTCCGGTATCTACACCGTTGACAATATTGATTATATAAGACGTGATGCATATATGACTGGTTTCTCAATTGATATTGTTGATATTGAGCGTCTTATGTTTTACTCCTTTTTCTCAGAAAAAGGTCTTACACTCCATCAGTCAGGTGTCTCTGCCTTTATTCGTTTCCTGAATGCCAGACTTCAGCTTTATGGTAATGTGTATTATCATCGTACAGGAAGAGCCATAGATCTGCACATGCAGGAGATTTTCAGTGATACAATGAAAAATATCTTTCCCTATAACCCGAAGAGAGCAATTGATAAATATCTTCTTCTTAATGACTGGTCTCTTATCCAGGAGGTTGAAAAATGGCAGGATTCAACAGATCCTCAAAAACAGGAACTTGGCAGACAGTGGCTGATGCTTATAAACCGCAAAGTAAAATGGAAGGTCGCCTATTCAACCGATCTTACCATAGATGGTGTTCAGAAAGGGATGTTGAACTTTCAGAAAACATCTCAAATAGAAGATGCCCTGAGGGATTATCTGCCAGAGAAGATAAGAAATATTGCCTTCCGAATTGATATTGCTACACAGGATCCCAGACCACTGAACCCCATGGCTGAAGGCAATAAAAGAATAAACATATATAATCCTTCATCGGGCAGGACTTCTCACGAACCCCTTAAGGAAATTTTTAAGTATATACCTGCAAGGGTTGTTCATTGCAGGGTCTTTGCTCTTGACCATAAAAACGATGTTCCTCTTGCAGAAGCCTCAGAAAAGTTTTTTTATCAGACATCGGAAGGCGAAGCGATTATAACCAATGTGTAGGAAAAGTTATAGACTAATTCTTGAAAAAATATTATGAAAATTGTAAAACCAGGCTTTATAATTGAAACGCAGATAGACCCTAACAGGGTAATGCAGCAGATTGAGAAAGCAGGCAGAACCGCATATAAGTCAGAAGCCAAAATTTCTGATGATTCGGCAAAAGATTTTGTTGCAATGATTATAAGACTCGGGCATGAATCTGTGCTTGAGCATTTTTCAATCACCGTACGGTTAATTGTCGACAGGGGGGTGACCCATGAGATAGTGCGTCACAGAATAGCAAGCTATACTCAGGAATCAACCCGTTATTGCAACTATTCAAAGGGAAAGTTCGGGGGTGAAATAACAGTAATTGAACCTTTTTTCTGGGAAAAAAGTTCAGAAAAATACAAACTCTGGGAAAGGGCAATGCAGGCAGCTGAAGATATCTATATTAAACTTATAAAAAACGGAGCATCTCCTCAGGAGGCAAGAAGTGTTCTTCCAAATTCACTCAAGACTGAAATTGTGATGACAATGAACCTGAGACAGTGGAGACACTTTTTTAAACTTCGTACTCATTCTTCATCTCATCCGCAGATGAGGGAGGTTGTTGTACCCCTTCTTGATGAACTGAAAAAAAAATTACCATCAGTTTTTGACGATATCAATGCCCAATAAAATTCGAAAAGATCTTTTAAGAATATACAATGTGCTTCTTAAAAGCTTGGGGCATCAAAACTGGTGGCCTGCAAAAACTGCGGAAGAAGTAATTTTTGGAGCAATCCTGACACAGAACATAGCATGGAAAAATGTAGAACAGGCAATAACAAACCTTAGGCAGCATAAGAAAATCAGGTTTAAAGCCCTTGTTGACATAGATGAGAAAGAACTGGCAGGTCTTATCCGAACATCAAGATATTCAAATCAGAAAGCCTTAGCATTAAAAAGATTTGCTCAATATTTTGGTAAAATCTATCATTTCAGTATAAAAAAAATGGCACGGAAAAAAATGCCGGAGCTGAGACATGAGCTTTTACAACAGTACGGAATAGGCCCTGAAACAGCCGACAGCATCCTTCTCTATGCGCTGGAAAAACCTGTTTTTGTTATTGATGCATATACAAAACGAATATTTTCAAGGCACGGTTTTTTCCCAATTGACGCTAAGTATGAGGAGTACCAGAAGCTTTTTATGGATAACCTGCCGAAAGATACTTTGCTTTTCAATGAATACCATGCCCTTATAGTTAGAGCAGGAAATATGTTCTGCAAGCCAAAGCCTGTCTGTTTGGAATGTCCGCTTAACGGATTATAGCAGTTGAAAGTCACAAAAGCTCGAATTAGTTTGAAAAACCTGATAATTTCCCTGCCATTGTGTATGGCTGCCTCTGTTAAGAGCTATTTAGAAAACAATAAATAAAAATAAATTAAATTCATCTTATGAAAAACCGGAAGCTGTTTCTGATGTGGACTGTTTTATTGTTATATTATGTATTAACAGTTACCCAACACATAACAGTTACCAATATCATTATCAATCCCTTAAACACCCCTTTTGGTCTGATAAGAATATCTGATTATATGCAGGGTATCGGAATTTTTGTTGCAGGTATTTTGCTTGTTTTCATTACATTCCGGTTTATTAAAGGTCATAAACGCTTTCTTGCAATTATTTACTGGGGGTTATGGTTTGTTTCTGTGCTTCTTGCAAACAGATATCTTCTTTTTTCCTCGAATGAATATGTCCACTATCCTCAGTATGCAGCTTTTACTTTCCTTCTGTCTCTTTGTATTGACAGAACAGCTGATAAGATGCCTTTTGCCAGATTGATGTTCTGGTCAGTGATTGCCGGAAGTGCAGATGAGCTTGCTCAATATCTTTATATTTGTTCTGACTGGGGCGACTATTTTGATTTTAATGACATTATCTTAAATACCCAAGGCTCGGTGGCGGGGTTTCTGCTGAGATATGGTTACAGGGGTAAAAGTGATAAAGGGAGTTTACCTGCATTTAAAACAATGTTTAAAAAGCTGATTAATTCTTTTGAAGGAAGAATTGCATTTGCTGCTGTTTCAATAATTTTTATTCTTATTTTTGCGGACATTATCAGTATAACACCACCTGAACCCATACCAAGAGGTTCATTTCCTTTTATAACTGGAGAGAAAACGCTTTTTTTAGAAAGACAGCCCGGAATTATGGGGGGATGGAATGCTGCCCCGGTGGGCAGATATTATGTTTTGAGTGTCTTAGAGGGGACTTTATTAACAATTTTTTATGTTTTGCTTTTCTGGTCGTTTGTTTTATTTTACCGTCCGGAAAGGGGGAGATTAAAAAAATAGCAGGTAATATTTCAGTCTGTCCGGGGGTGAGAAAATATGTTAGTATGGCTTTATTGAAAAAAACAAAAACGGAGGCAGTGATGTTAAAAAAAATACTTCACGGACTTGACGGCTCAAAAGGCTCTCTGAATGCGCTTAAAGAAGCAATATTTATTGCAAAATCAACAGGAGCCGCATTGCACACAATCTCGATTGAAGAACTTCCGAGATATCCAGGCACAACAGGTGAATTTATAGAAGAGAAGAAGGCGTGTGAGGGTCAGTATGTTGAAGCTGTAAACAGAGCCCTTGAAATGGCTGCCGGCAATGGGATAACAGTAGAGCCGCATGTTTTTGAGGGTCACGAAGTAAAATCAATTGTTGATTTTATTAAGACAGAAAGGTTTGACCTTCTTGTGATAGGTTTTATGGGGCATTCTGCCATTTATGACCGTATAATGGGAAGCACCTGCCAGAGTCTTGTGAGGCTTGCACCCTGTTCAGTGCTTGTTGTGAAGTAGTTTTATTTTTCGACCTGTTCAAGTTCCTTTCCGCGCTTTTTTCCAAAATCAATTTCAGCAAAACTGCCGTCCGTGGGAAGAAGCATGCTGAAGTCTGTGTAAATATCTATTTCCACTAAGCCCTGCTCCATGGTGAAAGCAAGCACATGTCCTCCAAACTCCTTATCATCTGAGAGGAAATGAAGGTGATATCCAGGCACATTGACTGCCCTGACATAGTAGGGGCATCTGTAACCGACGAGTATGCCTGTACTGTTTTCCCTTGTAAAAACAGGCTGTGTTGCCGCAACATCCGCAAGAACAGGGTAGGGTTTTTCCTGAGCAGGAACGCTTCTTGTTTTTACTGATGAAAAACTTCCCTGTGCCTTGATTGCAATAAAAAGGTTCAGGTTTTCAAGTCTGCTGTCAAGAAAATCCTGGAATTGTGCAAAGTCCTTTGATGTTTGAATAGAGAAACTCTTTTTTGGATTAAACCATGAGACTGAAGCAAAGGGGGTTGTTAAAGAGTTCTCCGGTCTGTAAACCGCTCCGTCAGCCTTTACCTGATAAAAGGTGCTGTCAACAAAAACCATTTCACCGTCAAGTCTGTCAAAGGTTCCTATGCCAAAATCCCCATGCCTTGAAAGTTCCTTAAGGGTTACTGTCCCGTCATATTGACCGGCAAGAAGGGCGTCAATTATTGATATCTGTGTTAATCTGTTTTTTGCACCGGTCTGACATGAGCAGATCAGCAGAAAAAAAAGAGCAATAATAAGTCTGTAGGTTGATTTGCTGCTAAATCTCATTTTAAACATCCTTTGAAAAGTTTTTTCAATTCCATGTCTGCACTTTTGTAAAATCAGGAAGAAAAGTTTTATCAATGTTTTCCCAATCCTGAACCCATCCATTCTCAAAACCAAGTTCTTCGAGAATCACTGCAGTCTGTTCATACTCTGCCTTTGTTGTTTTTCTGTTAATCTCCTGGAACCGGTCTGCCCTGAAGCAGGGGCTGTATTGAGCCATAAGGCTTATATGGATGTTGGTTCCGATGCGGGCTTTGATTTTATTGAAAACCTCTTCTGTGCCTGCTATGTTTTCAGGCAGGACAAGATGTCTGACAATGAGCCCTTTTTGGGCTATGTTATAAGAATCTAAAACAAGCTCGCCTGTCTGCCTGTGCATCTCAGCAATAGCATCAAGATTAATGGATGAATAATTTTTAGCCCTTGAGTATTTCAGCGCAAGGTTGTCGTCAGAGTATTTTGCATCAGGAATATATATATCAATAATCCCGTCAAGCAGTTTTAGTGTTTCTAAAGACTCATATCCATTGGTATTGTAAACCAGGGGCAGGCAGAGTCCCTCCTGTGCTGCGATCTGGAGAGCTTGAAATATATGGGGGAGAAAATGTGTTCCTGAAACAAGGTTTATGTTATGGGCTTTTTCTGCCTGAAGGGAAAGCATAATATCTGCAAGTTCCCTGGGGGTTTTTCCGCTTCCAAGCCCATTCTGACTTATCTGATAGTTCTGGCAGAAACAGCAGTTGAGATTGCAATGGGTGAAAAATATTGTTCCAGAACCACTTTCCCCCGAGACAGGCGGCTCTTCACCCTGGTGCAGAACTGCTTTTGAAAGATAGAGTTCTGCAGGCGCCTGACAAATGCCCTTTTCCCCTTTTCTTCTGTCTGCTTTGCAGCAAAAGGGGCAGAGTGTGCAGCAGGAGAGGTGTTCATAAAGGATTTCTGCTCTTTTTTCCAGTTCTTCCTGACGGCAGAGTTTAATATACCCTGGGGTGTAATCGTTTGACATTATATTCTTGCTTTTCAAGGCTCTATTTGATATAAAAAAAGTACTAAGCTTATAGCTTTTAACTTTTGGTTCCTGCTATTCAACTGCAAACTATGAGCTGAACTGCTTAATTTTACCCCATTTTCTTAAACAGAGCAATATTTGTAATTTTATGTCCTTAAAAATAATAGTTCTTCTGAAACAGGTCCCTGATACAACAGCGGTTTCGGCAAAAGCGATAAAACCAGACGGAACATTAAACCGTTCAGTCCTTCCTGCTGTAACAAATCCTGAAGACCTGAATGCCCTTGAGATGGCTCTTCAAATAAAAGAGAGTTACGGTGGCAGTGTATGTGCAATCACAATGGGCCCCCCTTCTGCCGCTGATGTTTTAAAGGAAGCTCTTTACCGTGGAGCAGACAGGGCAATAATCATTACAGAAAGAAAATTTGCCGGTTCTGACACCCTTGCGACATCCTATATATTAAGCCTTGCAGTAAAAAAAGCAGGGGGGTTTGATATTATAATATGCGGAAGGCAGGCAATAGACGGCAACACTGCCCAGGTCGGACCACAGGTTGCTGAAAAACTCGGAATCAATCAACTCACATACGTTGAAGAAATAAAAGAGATCAATAATGGTGGAATTGCTCTTTACAGACTGATTGACGATGGAAGAGAGTTTGTACGTTCTGATTTGCCGGTCCTTTTGACTGCTGTTGATACCGCAAACAGGGTAAGACCCCCGTCTGTAAAAAAAATCATGAAATACAAAAAAGCAAAGTGCGGGGGTCAGGTTGATGAATCCGGAGAAATTGAGAAATTAAGAAGCAGGGGACTTCTGATAGAGCAGTGGGGCGGGGAAGATTTAGAGGCTGATTTATCAAATTGCGGGCTTTCCGGTTCTCCTACAAGGGTAAAGAAGATAACACAGGTTGTTTTAAAGGGTAAGACATTCAAGCCTGTTGCAGCAGATTCAGAAGGTATAAACGGCATGCTGCAGGAGCTTGTGGAGGAGTATTCTTTTGATTAAAAATGCTATTGGCTTTGAAAGCTCCTTTTGGGGAAGTTTTTTCACATTAAGAAGAGGCTAAGGGCGATGGCATACAGCAAAGGCAACATGGCAGAAAAGAAGAGATGAAAGAAAAAGGCGAAGTCTTAGTATATCTGCAGCATAATGATAAAAGTATTGCAGAGCCCTCTATTGAGATTCTTGGAAAAGGCTGTGAGCTTGCATCAAAGCTCAATGTTCCTGTGTCAGGGGTGATTATTGGAGAAAATATCAGCTCTTTGGCAAAAGAGGCAATCTGCATGGGGGCTCAAAAGGTTTATGTTGTTGACTCGCCGGTGCTTAAAAAGTACACTTCCTGCTCTTATGAAAAAGCAATTTGCGGTCTTGTGAAAAAAATAGGCCCCTATATCCTTCTTTTTGCAGCCACATTTCAGGGGCGAGACATTGCTCCCCGTGTTTCATCAGCTCTGTGGGCAGGACTTACCGCTGACTGTACTGACCTTAAGCTGGGTTCATATATTGACCCTAAGACAAAGAAAAAATATGATGACATTCTTTATCAGATAAGGCCTGCCTGGGGAGGCAATATTATTGCTACCATTGTAAGCCCTGATACCCTGCCGCAGATGGCAACCATCAGGGAAGGCATTATGAAGCTTCCCGAATATAATTCTTCTGCAAAGGGTGAGATTATAAATATCGGTCTTGAAATAACGCAGGAGGATCTTCTAACAGATGTTGTTGAGCAGGTATTTTATGAAAAAAAGGTAAATCTTAAACAGGCAGGTGTTATAGTTGCCGGTGGAGCAGGGGTAGGTTCAAAAGAGAACTTCCAGCTCATACATAAACTTGCCAGAGCATTAGGCGGTGAGGTTGGTGCAACCCGCGCTGCTGTTGATGCAGGGTTTATATCTCATGACCATCAGATCGGGCAGACCGGTATAACAGTGCGCCCCAAAGTCTATATTGCATGCGGTATCTCCGGTGCTGTCCAGCATCTATCCGGTATGGATGAGTCAGGGAAGATAATTGCTGTAAATACTGATTCCGAAGCTCCCGTGTTTGGCATAGCCCACTATGGGATAATAGGAGATTTAAGGGAAGTGATACCCATTATGATAAATTCATACAAAAATTTAAGCCACTGAAAAAGAATATGAATTTTTTTACAGACAATGAAGATTTAAAGTTTATCTTCAACACAGCAGATATATCAGATATTATATCTGCTTTCGAAGAGGGCTTTGCTCAGAAGAGTCTCTATGACTACGCTCCTGAGAGCGTAGATGATGCAATGGACAGTTACAGAAGAGTTCTTGAAACAGCAGGAAGTATTGCAGGCGAAATTATAGAGCCTTTACGGCAGGAACTTGATGAACAGCAGAATATTTTGCAAGATGGCAGGGTTATATTTTCAAATCCTATTAAGGAGTGCCTTAAGGCATTAAGCCAGGCTGATCTTATGGGATGTACTGTTTCAAGGAAATACGGAGGACTTAACCTTCCTGCTTTTATTTTTACAATGATTGTAGAAATGGTGTCACGTGCTGAGGCGGGTATCCAGAACCTTTTCGGACTTCAGGGTATAAGCTCAATAATTGAGACATTTGCAGATGATGAGTTAAAACAGAGATATCTTCCGGCTTTTGCAAAGGGAGAAGTAACAGGTGCGATGGCTTTGACAGAGGATGAGGCAGGAAGTGACCTTCAGAATGTCAGGCTAAAGGCATATCAGGATAATGAAGGCAACTGGCGTCTGTCAGGGGTTAAAAGATTTATCACAAACGGCGGTGCTGATGTGCTTCTGGTTCTGGCAAGATCAGAGCAGGGAACTGTTGACGGGTTGGGGCTGAGTCTTTTTCTGTGTGAAGGTGATGAAACTGTTGTTGTCAGAAGGCTTGAGGATAAGCTCGGCATTCATAGCTCCCCTACCTGCGAGATCGCTTTCAATGATACAAAGGCATACCTTATTGGTGAAAGACAGAGGGGGCTTGTTACCTATGTGCTTGCGCTTTTAAACGGTGCAAGACTTGCCACTGCAGCCCAGTCTGTTGGGATTGCACATGCCGCATTTAATGAGGCAAGGGTTTATGCTCATACAAGAAAACAGTATGGAAGAAGAATTGAATCCATTCCAGCCGTTGCAGAAATGCTGATAAGAATGAAGATATCAACGGAAGCAGCAAGAGCTATAACCTATGAAACAGCGCTTGTGATGGACAGGTATGTTGCAGCAGGGTATATTCTTGGTTCTGATAATATCGACACGCAGCAGAAAAAAGATACAAGGAAAAATCTTAAAAAATTAGAGCGAACAGCTATGCTCTTAACAGCTCTTGCCAAATATTATGCTTCAGAGATGAGTGTACGGGTGACAAGTGATGCAATTCAGGTGATGGGGGGAAGCGGCTATATGAGAGACTATCCTTTGGAAAAATTTTTCAGGGATGCCCGAATCACCACAATTTATGAAGGAACTTCACAGATGCAGGTTGTTGGAGCCTTCAGGTCAATACTGAACGGAACAATGGAGAGATATTTTGATGATTTTGTTCGAAACAATGCTTTCACCGGTAAACAGTCGGTTGTTGCAAAGAAACTTCTAAAAGCAAGAAGTCATCTATCAGCAACAGTTGATTATCTTAATTGTACAAAAGATAATCAGTTGATGGATCTGTGTGCAAGGGATGTTGTTGACATTGCCTCAGATATTCTGGCAGGGTATCTTTTCCTGAAACAGTCCAAGCAATGTTCCAGAAAGCTTAAAATTGCAAAAATGTTTATCGAAGAGCTTGTGCCTGTTGCAAAAATGAGAGCCGTGAAAATAAAGAGGACAAACAGATCAGGGCTTACATCCTTCTCATTAATAACTGACCAGTAGATTTTTTTCACACCCTGCTATTGACAATCCCTGTTTTTTATAACAAAATTTGATAGTTTGAAATTTAATTTGCGAGGTTTCCATATATGGCTTTAAAAATTACAGGCATTATATCCTCTTTTATTATCTTATCTTTTTCAATTCTTTATGCAGAACCTGCTATAGATATTAAAGGAGAGTTAAAGGAGATAAGCGGTATAAGGGTTCTGCAGCTGCAGGGTAATAACTATGAGAAAGGTTATGCTCATGGTTACCTGCTTGCTGATGAAATATTTGATCTGCTTGAAAACTATATGGTAGGCAGGATGTATATGGTTGAAGGCTATGCTTTTACAAATTTTCTGCTTGCATACAATAGCAGGCTTCCACTTGAGTATCAGATAGAGCTGACAGGTCTTTACGATGGAATGAAGGATGCAAGGGGAGAAAGAGGAATATACAGCCAAAAACTTGGCAGGGAGTTTGATATGGTTGATCTATTGAGATGGAACTCAATTGAAATATTCCCAATGTCTTTCAAAAACTCTGCTTTTGCCCATACCCCGTCAATGTGTTCTTCTGTTTCTGCCTGGGGTGAGGGAACAGAGGATGGTTCCGTGGTTGTTGCAAGAAACCTTGATTTCGGGCTTCCTGAGCCAAGAATAGAGCAGCACAGCATCCTGATTGCTTATGAGAACACTTCGTGGCTTTTCCCTAAAAAAAACTGGGTATCATTTGCGTGGCCGGGTTTTATCGGATGTTTGTCAGGCATGAATCAGGATGGGGTGGGGGCGGCTCTTAATTATGAAAGCAGCCGTCAGTTTGTTGAGGACGTGCTTAGAATTTTACCGTGGCAGTATACTCCTGTTGGCATTGCTCTTCGTGAATCAATTGAGTCAAACTGGTATGGTCTTTTCAACAGAGATCCGATTGGGCATATTCTTTTTAAATTTTGCTTTTCCAATCTTGGAGGGGCTTTTAATATACATGTTTTTACTCCTTTTGATTCTTCCGGTTTTGTCTCAGATCCTCCTGTAGCCGCAATAGAAGGAAACAGAAATGTAAAGTTTTTAAGGGATTTTGAGGAAAATTCAGCAGATCCCCCTGAGATAGACTCAAAATATTTTTTTGCTGTTACAAATCATCACAGAAAGCTAAAAAAACCTGTTGAATGCTGGCGATATGAGATAATTGCAGAGAGATTAAACGAAATTGAAACAATGGATATTGACAAGGCTTTTGATATAATGATGGATGTTGTCCAGACCGAAGGATATTATCATACAATTCAGATGATAGGATTTGCCCCTGATTTGAGGAGGTTTTGGGTGAGCTTCGGAGATGAAAACAGAAGGGCATATCAGGCTGAACCTGTTGAGTTTAACTGGAATGAAATTTTTCCGTAAAGGCAAGGATTTATCATTTTATGGGACTTATTTGGTTTAATGAAATGAAAGACCGCTACAGAGCAGGTGAAGATTCTCTTGAACTCACCCTTGAAAAATGGGAGCGTATACTTAAACATTCTAAAGCATCATTTCAGCTTTTCCATTTTCAGGAGATTTTAAAGGCAGCGGTTGTCCCGATTTTTTTGTGCACAGAATATTCTAATCAGTGCACAATATGTCCTATTTTCAGTCTATGCAGCCAAGGGAGTTCGGAGTGCTGGCAGAGACTTATGAGGGTTGTCCAGGCTTATGCTCTGGCAGGGGATGTTCTTCCACGAGATACCTTGACGGGTCAGATTGAGGAATTTGTCGAGAAATTGAAAAACTGCAGGGATGAGGCCTATCAGAAGGCAAATTGAAGGTGGAGAAGATGAAGCAGAAGGGAAATAGTGAAACTAATAAAACAAAAAAAACTGAAGATGATGAACTTGAAAAACTTTTTGAAACTTTTGACAGGCAATTTGAGGATATTGAAAAGAAGTTTGAGAAAATTGAAAAAGAAATACCTAAAAATCAAACAGATGAGGAGGAGAGCAGCAGCGAAAATTAACCCCCTCCAAACCGAACTTTTCAGCAGCAGAAATATCAGCTTATTTTGTAAAAACCCCCATCTTATTGGCAATTTAAAACAAAATATAGTATTTGCTTGACATTTGCTTTCAAGATATAGTATTAATAAAAAAATGGTTTAAACAGTAATTGATGTACCCGTAAAAAGTCAATTTTTTCTTAAAATGCTAAAAGAGTCTGCGGGGGATGATAGTAGTAACGTACTGTAATTGCTTTCTAATCACCCTCACCCCAACCCTCTCCCGTCAAGAGACTGTGTTGCAATTGCAATTCGCTGGGAGATATATTAACGAATTATACGT
>CAZMHH010000058.1:0-24142 GCA_964566035.1 uncultured Thermodesulfobacteriota bacterium | reverse complement strand
CCGGAGCAACTATGACTTTTCTTTCCCCTGACTTAATTGGGTATGGACCCTCTTCAGGTTTAGCGGTAAATGTTTGATAATCATTATCAGGTATCAATTCAGTGTAACCGTCCAGACCACCTGGCAGATCACCTGTATCTGTGCTGTGCTCGTGTTCTATATAATGCTGCCCAGGGAAAAAACGTGCTGACATTATCATAAATTGAACATCATCAGTACCTGGGTTCACAATTCCATTTGCAAACCTGAAGTACCCTGAACTCGTTTCAGTTGTTTCTGTTATCTTCCATGTTGCTTTTGATCCATCCACCATGGTAACTGCCCAGTTTCCGATCCAACCATTTAGCGATACCTGAGCTAATACAACAGGTGGAAACAGCAGAGAAAACATGATTGCCACAATAATTTTTTTCTTCATAAAACCCTCCTTCTAAAAAGGTGTTAATAAATAAATTAATAAACCTATGTTTTAAGGTCTCAATAACATTGAGCCCTTAATTTAAGATACAATAACTGTTCCAAGTTACTCTATGGGATTCAGCAGCAGAGGTTATCGGAAACATATCCTTAATTATATTCAAGCCTTTTTGACTCAAGGCGACCTCACAAATTAACATAATGACTGAAAAACAACAGGTTGCATCACGCAAAACAGATACAGGAACAAACAAGAGATACAGAATAAAAATGAAAAAATGCGGTTGGAGAGAGTTAGAAATGATTTGACTGGTTTAGCTTTCTGAAAATGAGCCACTTACTACTATGCCCCCTAAAGAAATATTGTGTGACAATCTTAATAATAGGCAAGCTAATTACTTGCAGTACAAATTACCAGCATAAAAGCAGCTTGTCAAGAAGTTTTTATTTTTCTGTTCTACTTTTTGAAATTTTAAATTTTCTTGCTATTTTCAGTTTTTTATAATAGATTATTACAGTAAAATACAATTATTTTTTTATAAAGGAGTTTAACATGTCGCTAAAAGTAGTTTCTGCAGCAGTATTTTGGCTCTCTTTTTTATTAATTAACACCTGTTTTGCCGAAAATATGGATATAAAGGAAGGACTCTGGGAAATAACAACCAAGACAGAGATGAAGGGAATGCCTTTTTCCATGCCTGACAGTAAACATACCCAGTGCATAACAAAGGATGAGTTTATTCCAAAACCTGCTGAATCAGCCGGCAATTGTAAAATGATAAAGACAAATATGGATGGCAATACAGGTGAGTGGGTAATGGAGTGCACGGATAATAAAATAAAAATCAGGAGTTCAGGGAAGCTCAGGTACTCAGGGGACACCTTTGAAGGTACTACAACAACTGTTATAGATGACCCTGATTCAGGAAAGATGGAGATGAACCAGCAGCTTTCAGGCAAAAGAATAGGGCAATGCAAATAATAAACAGCCTATGGACATCAAAACCTTTACCATTTCATCAGGTCCTCGCCAGATTAAAGGGCTGCTTAATCTTCCGTCAGGCTCCCGAAAAGTCCCTTTTATAATAGCATGCCACGGACTTTTCAGCAGCAGGGAAACTGATAAGTTCAAAACCATTGCAAATCTTTTTCCCCAACACGGCATAGCAGTAGTGCTCTTTGATTTCGGCGGATGCGGAGAAAGCTCAGGGCATATTGCAGACTCAACAGCCTCAAACAGATTGCAGGATTTGAAATCTGTTGTACATTATGCAAGCACATATCCCCGCCTTTCAGACAAAATTGGGCTTATGGGCAGTTCATTCGGAGGGTTTGTATCTGTTCTGTATGCCTCCAAATATCCTATCAATGCTCTTTCACTCTGGGCAACACCTTATAATTTACGGGAGATAAAGAAAAATCTTTCCAGACAGGATCTTGAAAAGATTAATGAGGAGAGGTTCTTCACAGATGCAGACTGTTATGATATCCCTTCGCTTCTTACCTCAATATCAACGGTTCAGGTAATTCAATGTGCCGATGATGAGATTGTGCCAGCGTCCCACCCCGGTGAAATATATAACAGGGTTTGCGATCCGAAGGAACTTTTACTTATCCCTGACGGGGATCACTCAATCAGCAACCCTGATGACAGGGATAAAGCATTACAATCCTGTCTCAACTGGTTCTGCCATTATTTGCAATAAAGAAGCAATACCAGGTATCTTTATTCTAACCCTGTTTCTTGCAATAAAACATTCATTTTGATATACTTGATCAATAGGTAAAAAGTCAAACAGACCACCTTTTGTAATTTCTAACCTGCCAAAGCATGTTAGAAATCTCGTTGTTTTGAAACCTTATGAGACCTCTCTCTTCGTTAAAAGCACCGGTAGATAATTTTTTACGGAGCCATTGAACTTGAAATTAAATTAAAATATTTATTATTTCCAATTTTAAAAAGGAGCTCTAGAATGAAATATATCCTGCAGTATTTAAAAATTATATTATTTTTATTGATTTTTTTAATATCCATCAATCAGAATGCCCTTGCCGACAGGATTGTTCTTGAAAACGGAGATACACTAACAGGGGTAATTGAAAAGTTGACCGATGGCAAAATAACCCTTAAAACAGACTATTCCAACCCTGTTGAAATAGATATTTCAAAAGTGAAAGAGATTTTTACCGACCGTGTTGCTGAAATACACCTGAAAAGCGGTGAAACATTGAAAGGAAAGATAGTTACAGAACAGGACAGTTTATTATCAGTTGAACAAGAGGCTATCAAAGAAAAGAGATCCATTGAGATTGATAAACTTGCGAAAATAAATCCGCCGGATTTAAAAAGATGGAGAGGGAATGTTAATTTTGGAGGGAATCTGGAGTCAGGTAATTCAGACAGAATGGGCATTCACTTTTCTGCTGAAACCATATACAGAGCTGTTAAGAACAGACTAAGTTTCAGTTATATGGCTAATTACTCTTCAGAGGACAAAAGCATGACAACCAGAAACCATTATTCAGAGATAAAAGGTGATCACTTTTATACGGACCAAATTTATGGTTATTTAGGTGTTGAACTGCTAAATGATACTTTCAAAGATTTAAGGCTTAGAACAACGGTTGGTCCCGGGGTTGGTTATCAGTTCTGGGATCAGGAGAGAAAATCCCTCTCCTTTGAAGCAGGCCCTTCATACATTCATGAAAACAGAAAAAGAGGAAGCGACGATTCATGGGTTGTTGGCAGGCTTGGTTCAAATTTACGTTACAGGATATTTGACTTTCTTACATTCTCTGACAAGGTTCTTTTCTACCCGAGCTTTGAAAAATCAGGAGAGTTTGTTCTTAGAAATGAAGCCGCTCTGATAGCTCCGATAAATTCGAAAATATCAATGAGACTATCAAATATCATAGAACACGACAGCGACCCTCAAACAGGTATAAAGAAAAATGATGTTTACTGGATATACAGTATCCAGTATTCTTATTAAAAGTTAAATAACGAAAAAAAACCTGGTTTTGACAGATTATTTCAAAAGAAAAACATCGTCCTCTTTTATTCCGTCAAACTGAAGCTGCATAAACTCAGCTTCTTCTATATATGAGCCTTCCTTCAGCCTTATCTCCCCGTCAGGGGTTATTATAATGGCAGACTCCCCTGTTACAGGGCACTGCTGTTCACAGAACCCGCAGCCATTGCATCTTGAACTCACTACAAATGGCCGTCTAAAATCATCCTTCCACCTGAAAACAATCGCATCATATGGACACTGTTCATCACATATTAAACATAGCCTGTCTTCAACCCATACAATACACCTGTTGCGGTCAATATAGGCAGTGCCTGTTTTAGCGTTTGTTTTCTCCTCCAGACTCAGTTTGCGAATTGCTTCTGTAGGACATACAAAGCCGCACTCATTACAGGTCTGATCACAGCCAGCAAGTCTTGGAACAAGTCTTGGCGAATATATCCCTTCAAGTCCGCTTTCAAGGAAACATGGCTGAAGCGTGTTTGTAGGACAGACCTTCATGCACTGTCCACACCTTATGCAGAGCTGAAGAAATAGATTTTCAGGAACCGCTCCCGGAGGCCTTATAAGCCTTGAGGGGGACAGAATATGTTTAATGTCAGTTCCATGAATATAGAGTGCCGAGAACCCTGCTGCAGCAGATCCGATAAAACTCCTTCTGGACAGATTCAGCCCTGTTGATGCATAAGAAAGAGTCGGCTTTTTTAGGGAAAAAGTTATTGCTCTTTGAGGGCATGCCTTTGAGCACTCAAGACACATTGTACATTCAAACTCTTCTGTTTCAGATGGTTTTTCTTTTATGGCGGCAAAAGCACATTCTTTTTGGCATTTTCCACAGTCAGTACAGGCTGCAGACACCTGTTTTTTTATGATTTTCAGTTTTGATACAAGAGCTAAAAGGGCTCCGAGCGGACAGAAATTTCTGCACCAGAACCTGTGTGAGAAAAAATTAATTATAAAAAGTGCTCCGGCAAGCAAGAGTGTAAAAAGGGAGAGATAAAAAGCCGGCTGGCTGAATGTTTTGTAATAGAGCCTGGTCATGTCCAGATACCATGCAACAGGTCTTGCAGCATCAAGGGCCATGTTTGCCGAATAAACAGTCAAAGGGTATATAAGTATTGAAAAAAAACGGGTTAACAGAGATATGGGGTCAAGATGAAAAGCAAGGTTGAGTCCAAAGGCTGCTGTTATTAGAAGGCAGAAGAGAAGTATATATTTTATGTTTCTGTAGGAAATTTTTTTTTGATTCCTGGCTTGAGGAGACAAATCAAAAAGAGTTCCAAGAGGGCAGACCCACGAACAGAAAATCCTCCCCGCTACAACAGCGCTTACAATGATGATCAGGCTTATAAGGAGGTTTGAGTGAAACTGTCTTGAAGCTATAAATGCGGTTACGGAAAGAAGAGGATCAGCCCGCAGAAATATATCAACAGGGATTAATATCTTTTCACTGTAAGGGTTCAGAAAAAAGAGCACAATAAAAACAGAAATAAACAGAATCTGAAAAATACGTCTCATGCTTCTGCCTTCAGCAGCTTTATCTCCTCCATCTTTAAAGTTCCAAGTCCCATATCCTGAGCAAGAGCAATATGTTTAATCTGTTCCGGCCTGAATGTCTGCCCGTACCATTTTGAAACCATAACACCCGCTGCATCCACTGCCACAGGGTCTGTTCCTGCAATAACTGTATTGGGATACTCTACCACCCCCGGTCCTGTTGGACCTGCGGTGGTAAGGGATCTTGAAGCATCAATAACCGTTAAATCAACTTTTACAGCAGATGCAAGGTCTGCTATTGCCTGATTAAGATCAACCCTTGCATGGAAATACCGTCTATCCCATATTATGCCCATCAGTCCTTTCATCCCAAGACTCACTCCTGTTGCTGAATGTGATTTGGCGGTTGGAATGTTTATCAGAACATCTCTTACAACAACATCCTTGATAAGCTTTACCTCCTTTAGAACACCCCCTTTTTTTATCGGAAATGTTTGAAAGAAACGCTCATCAGACACAACTATAGTGCGGACATTTTTTATCTCCGAACAAGCATCACGTATTCCTGACAGACGAAGACATGGATCCGGGGGATTAAATGGATAATCAAGCACAAGCACGTCTTTTGCGCCTGCATCCATGCACATCTCCGCTATTGCAGCCACCACCTCAGGATGTGTATTGGTTGCCCTTTCAGGGGAATGAGGAAAAGACATGTTGGGTTTAAGAGTAACCCTGTCGCCTTTCTTCACAAACCTGTCCATTCCTCCAATAAGTTCTACAGCTTTTTTAGTTGCCTTGATGCGATCTCCTTTTACAAAAGCAACACTTGTTTTAATCTTTGATTCGGCAAGACTCAGGGGTGGACTGAGAACAAACGGTTTAAGAGAAAGTCCTAAGCCAAGGGCTGTAGTTTTGATGACAAATTCACGGCGGGACATCTTCATGGCATTATCTCCCTTTGTATTAAGCTGTTAAGTTAAGTAAATAAGATTTTATTATCTTGAGCGTAGTTGTAGTGGATATCTCTTTTTTCTACTTACAAAACTGTTTTTTCTGTACTGTCATGCAAATAAATAAGACAGATGATGAAAAATTTTAAAAGGGAATTGAATTTAAGAAAGATTATAATAAAAAAATTGAGGCTTGTCAAAAAAATAAGAAAATGGCAGATTAATTTGGTATAATAAGATTTACTTTTTTAAGAATATTTTCAACTACAAGAAGAGAACGAACTGCAACAGGTTTTGGGATCCCGTATCGAATTATCCTGTATCTGGAAATTACAATCCAGTTGAGCAGATGGTGCTGCACCCTCTGTTGAATGCAAGGTTTTTGGCTGCTGTTGCCGTTATTGTTCATTTATTTAAAACCTCAAATACAAGTCTTTCTTTACAAGAGATTAAGGCCTCTGATAGAATAGCAATACAATTTTCAAGCCAATATATGTTTTTGCTAAAAAAAAAGGGGGAATATAATGCCTATATATGAATTCAAATGCCTCAAATGCTGTGAAAAATTTGAAGAAATTGTAAATTCAAAAGATATTTCAATTTGTTGCCCTAAATGCGATTCGGCTGATACAGAAAAGCTTGTATCTTCTTTCAGCTTCAAGTCTTCAGGCGGAGATATAATCAGTTCTTCAACATCTAAAGGGTGCGGGACTTGCGCAGCCAAAAACTGTGCAAATTGCACATAAAATTGGCTGAAATACATATAAAAGGAAAAAAGTGCCCAATACCCCAAAGCTTGCGTATTGAGAAGGTGGAAAAAGCAGGATCACAACTAAAAAGTAATATAATGCCCTTATAAATAAGTAAAAGCTAAAACAATATCAGGAGGGTTTATGGCAGAACTTGAAAGAGTATTCAAGGCAGCGGTAGAATACAAGGCTTCCGACGTTCACATATCTCCAGGCGAGCCTTATATGCTTCGTCGGTTTGGAAAACTTAAAAAACTTAAAAGCAATCCTCTTTGCGCAGAAGATTGCAAAAAAGTTCTGTTTGAAGTTCTGACAGAGCATCAGAAAGAAAAGCTGATGAAAGATCTGCAACTTGATTTCGCGCTTGAATTTGAAGGACTCGGAAGATTCAGAGGAAGTGCTATGATTCAGCGTCTGGGTCTCAGCGCCTCTTTCAGGGTTATTCCCCCGCAAATTCCCTCTATACAAGAGCTTGGACTACAAGAGGTTGTAATAAAGGTTCTTGACAACCACCAGGGTATAATACTTGTAACAGGAGCAACCGGACATGGAAAATCAACAACCCTTGCAGCAATGGTCGATTATATAAATTCAAACCGCTCTCACCATATTTTAACAATCGAAGATCCGATAGAATTTGTCCATCCCCTTAAAAAAGCAGTTGTGAACCAGAGAGAACTTGCAAGAGATACCCTGACTTATGCCAATGCCCTGAGAGCAGCTCTAAGAGAAGACCCTGATGTTATAATGATAGGGGAGCTCAGAGATCTTGAAACAATATCTCTTGCCATTTCTGCCGCTGAAACAGGTCATCTTGTAATAGGAACACTTTCTACATCAAGTGCTCCAAAGACTGTTGACAGAATAATAGACTCTTTTCCTCCAGGTGAGCAGAATCAGATAAGGGCAATGCTTAGCGAATCACTTAAAGCGGTCATAACACAGAAACTGCTGCCTGGTGTTGACGGTAAAAGCATGGTTCTGGCTCAGGAAATACTCATAGGCACTCTTCCGATGGCTAACCTTATCAGAGAAGGAAAGGTCTTTCAGATTCCTTCGATGATGCAGACAGGTAAGAATGTAGGGATGAAACTTATGGATGAGTCAATTATGGAACTCCTTCAGGACGGAAGGATAACTGCTCAGAACGCTTATCTATATGCTTCAAACAAGACAAGGTTTAAGCCTCTTCTGGAAAAAGCAGATCAGGGTTAGGGTTGACAGTACCTGTTAAAAAAGGTACTAAAAAGGAAAAAAGAGGAGATAGAAATATGGCAAAAATAGATGAATACTTCAAAGAGATGATGGACAGAGGGGCAAGCGACCTTCACATGGTAATAGGATTTCCACCTCTATTAAGATTACGTGGTGAGCTTGTCCCTACAGATCACCCTGTACTCAACCCTGACTCCAATAAAGAAATACTCTTTGAAATTCTTACAATGGAGCAGCGTCAGTTTCTTGAAAAAAACCGGGATTTTGATATGGCTTATGAACTTGGAGATATTGCTCGTTTCAGATGTAATTTTTTGTATCAGATGAGAGGTCTGGGTGCGGTTTTCAGAATAATCCCTACAAAAATACTGACAATGGAGCAGCTCAACCTTCCAGCCTCAATAAAAACAATAGCAGAGATGAAACAGGGGCTCGTGCTTGTAACAGGTCCAACGGGAAGCGGCAAATCAACAACCCTTGCCGCTATCATTGACTACATAAATGACACAAGAGATGCCCATATAATAACCATAGAGGACCCTCTTGAATTTGTTCATCCAAACAAGAAATGTCTTTTTACCCAGAGGGAGATAGGAGCTCATGCAAACAGTTTTTCCGATGCACTCAGGGTCGCAAGCCGTGAAGACCCTGATATTATACTTGTAGGGGAAATGCGCGATCTTGAGACCATATCCCTTGCTCTCACATGCGCTGAGCTTGGAATACTTGTTTTTGGCACTCTCCATACAAACAGCGCTGCAAAAACAATCGATCGAATTATAAACGCATTTCCGTCCGAACAGCAGGAACAGTCAAGAACAATGCTTTCAGAATCACTAAAGGCAGTAGTGGCTCAACAGCTTCTAAAAACAAAGGACGGCAAAGGAAGGTGTGCTGCAAACGAAATACTTATAGGCTCGCCTGCCCTTGCAAGCATTATAAGAGAGGGTAAGATTTCTCAGATAAGCTCTCTTATTCAGACAGGTTCATCTGTTGGTATGCAGTCAATGGATCAGCATCTTATGCAGCTTATAAATGAGGAAAAAATAACTCCGGAAGCTGCTTATGAAAAAGCAATCGACAAGAATGTTTTTCTTAAAATGCTTGAAGAACCCCCGCTTACGGTTTAGACAGATAGATCAGATAAAGAAGAATTTATTGCTTAATCCAGCCCGCTCTTGATGTGGTATGCTTTTTTATAACCGGTGAAAATTTTGAAGCAGGAGATTTTCCAGATATGAGTTTTGAAATGGTTTTTGTTGCAGCCATTCTGTGCGGAGCGCTCTATTTCCTGTTAACCGGCAGGTTGACCCCGGACATTGTGTCTGTTATTATTATTTTATCTCTTATCTTTTCCGGAATACTCACAACTGATGAGGCCTTTTCCGGGTTCAGCAATCCCGTTGTAATTATTATAGCTTCTTTCTTCATTATCTGCGGAGCTCTGTATCATACAGAAGTATCAAGCCTTATTGGAAACCGTATTTCAAGTATCAGCGGAGAATCAGAAATAAAAACAGTTGCTGTGGTTATGGTCTCAGGCATACTCCTTTCCTCAATTATGACAAACCTGGCAGCTACTGCCATACTTCTGCCCGGGGTTATTTCTGTTTCTGTAAAATCAGGTATTGCTCCATCCAGGCTTCTTATGCCCCTTGCCTATGGAACAATACTTGGAGGGATGCTCACAGTAGTCGGGACTCAACCCAATATTATTGTAAGCTCTGCTCTATTGTCTGCTGAGGGAAAGGAGCTCGGTTTTTTCTCTTTTCTTCCCTTTGGCATTATAATGGCAGTTATTGGTTTTATTTATATGGTAACAATTGGAAGACATGTTCTTCCTGTTAAAAATTTTGAGGAAAAAATCAGAAAATCTACTTCTCCTGACCTCCTTCCCTCCATATACCGGCTTGAAGAAAGACTTTTTGAACTGAAAGTGCCTGGAAACAGCCCCATTGCAGGCAAATCTCTCGCTGAGAGCAGACTTGGTTCCGGATTCGGACTGAATGTTATTGGCATAATGCGCTCTGCCCGAAACAGAATGTCTCCTCACAGGGATGACCAGATTTCAGCACATGACCGACTGCTTGTTCAGGGAAGAAAGGAAGATGTAAACAAGGCATCTGAAAGGTTCGGGCTTGAAATAAAGAGAAAAAGCTCTGTTCAGCAAAATGACTTTATGTCGGATGAAATAGGTGTGGCAGAAATTGTTCTTCCCCCCCGTTCACAATATGTCGGAAAAAAGCTGAAAGACATTTTTATGCGGGAGAAACTTGGGATTACAGTAATAGCAATATGGCGGGGCGGTAAGCCAATCAGAGCCAGACTTGGAGAGGAAACACTTCAACTGGGGGATGCCCTGCTTGTAAGAGGTCAGTGGAGTAAACTTAACATGCTCGGAAAAACAGACGAATTTTTTGTTGTTTCCGGGGTGGAACCATCTTCAAATCCTCAACACAGAGACAGAATGGTCACTGCCGCAGTAATTATGACCATGATGCTTGTAACAGTTATCACAAGACTACTTCCGATTTCAGTTGCAGCCCTGTCAGCTGCGGCTCTTATGGTACTGACAAGATGTCTCACAGTTGCTGAAGCATATCGTTCTGTAGAGTGGAGAATGATAATACTTCTGGCAGGTTTTATTCCTCTTGGAGATGCAATGGTTAAAACCGGGCTTATCGATTTTTTTGTTAACAATGTCTTTTATCCCTTTTCAGGGCTCGGAAGTGTTTTCATGCTCACCATTCTTTTTCTAATCTCATCTGCTGCAGCTCTTTTAACCTCAAACATAACAGCTGCCATACTTCTAAGCCCTGTAGCGCTTTCAATGGCGGGTCAATTTAATATCAGCCCTGAAATGTTACTCATCACCGTTGCGCTTGGCGCTTCAAACGGATTTATGACACCTGTCGCCCAGCAGGCAAATCTTATTGTAATGGGACCGGGTTATTATACTTTTAAAGACTATATGAAGGCAGGGGCAGGTTTAAGCGCTCTGGCCTTTCTCGGCTTTATGCTTTCTCTTTTTCTTTTCATGTAAAGGCATTTTTTATGGACACACCTCAGTTAATTGTTTTTTCAACCCTTATCCTGTCTCTTACCCTTTTTATATGGGGAAAATGGCGGTATGATATTGTTGCGCTTATGGCACTTCTTACTGTAACAATTACAGGCATTGTTCCTGGAAATGAAGCCTTTGCAGGGTTTGGACATCCAGCCGTTATAACTGTCGCAGCGGTTCTTATAATCAGCAGGGGATTAATAAATTCAGGAATAATAGATATAATTGCAAATCAGCTATTCAAAATCGGCAGAAACCCAACCATACAAATCGCATCCCTGACACTTGTTGTAGCTGTTCTTTCAGCATTCATGAACAATGTCGGTGCACTTGCCATAATGCTTCCTGTTGCAATTCAGATGGCAAGGAAAAACGGATCCCCTCCATCACTGTTCTTAATGCCCCTTGCCTTTGGTTCCCTGCTAGGGGGACTTACTACTATGATCGGAACCCCTCCCAATATTATAATTGCTCTTGCACGGAAAGAAAACGCAGCAGAAGCTTTTAGAATGTTTGATTTTACTCCTGTAGGTACTGTTGTTGCAATCGTAGGAATACTTTTTATTTCACTAATTGGATGGCGTTTTCTTCCAAAAAGGAAAGGACAGGCATCTTTGGAAGATCAGTTTCATATAGAGGATTATATTGCAGAGGTTCTTATTTCTAAAACATCAACAATTGCCGGCAGCAGGATCGGTGAGCTTGGAAAGTTTAAAGAAATAGAGTTTAATATAATCGGTATTGCAAGGGGAAAGAGACGAATACTTCAACCCTCTGCAAATGAGATTCTGCAGGAAGGTGACGTGCTTGTTATAGAGGCTGATTCAGATGACTTGAAGGCATTAGTAGATGCTGCAAAACTTGAGCTTGCAGGAGATGAAGAACTGGAGAAGGATATACTCAGATCAAAAGATATGGTTATTGCAGAAGCAGTTGTAATGCTTGATTCAGTACTTGTGGGAAAAACTGCATACAGTCTCAACCTCAGGAGAAGATTCGGATTGAACCTTCTGGCTGTTGCCAGAAAAGGTTCTCGAATTAAACAGAGACTGGCCTCCATAAGGTTCCAGTCCGGAGATGTTCTGCTGTTAAATGGTCCTGCCGACAACATCAGTGAAACAATTTCAGAGATGGGCTGTATTCCTCTTGCCCACAGAAACTTAAAGATTGGACAACCAAAGAAAATAGTTAAAAGCACAGTTATTTTTTTCTCTGCCATACTGCTTGCCACCTTGAACCTGCTCTCTATACAGATTGCCCTTGTTCTGGCAGCAGTTGTAATGGTGTTAACAAGCCTTATTTCCATACGTGAGGTCTATGAAAATGTTGACTGGTCTGTAATAATACTTCTTGGGGCAATGATTCCTGTTGGTCTTGCCTTTGAAACAAGCGGGGCAGCAGAAACAATAGTTTCGCAACTCCTAATAATTTCAGAAAAGATACCGCCATTTGTGTCGCTTTCAATAATTCTTCTATGGACAACAGGCTTATCAAATATTATAAATAATGCAGCCGCAGCAGTGTTGATGGCTCCTATTGCAATAAAGGTCTCTCAAGGTCTTGGGGTTTCAAGTGATCCCTTTTTAATGAGTGTAGCTCTTGGAGCATCATGTGCTTTTCTGACACCCATAGGTCACCAGTCAAACACCCTTGTTATGGGACCTGGCGGTTATAAGTTCAGTGACTACTGGCGTATGGGGTTACCTCTCCAGATTATAATTTTAATTGTTGGTGTACCGATGATCTGTTTGGTCTGGCCATTTTAGAGAATTTTATTGTATTCAGTAGAATTTTTTTTACTTGAAAAAAGCGCTTAAATAAGGAGACCGGGGTCAGAATACTTCTTTCGACTATGACCACGAGACGCATTTATTTTCGGTTTTACTATGAGCTATTTATTCGGTCTGCCAAGCCAAAAGCATGGTTAAATACAGAGCAAACCGAAAGTTATTTTACCATGCTTAAATAAAAGCAAAATATTGATTTAACAGAGTAAGCAGGGGAACCAAATTGCTATCCTTTTATTCTCTTGACAAGGATTCTTTATAGGTGCCCCTCCACGCTTTTACTTAGACTAATATTCTACCAATCGATTAAACAGAACCGTCACCTTTTCCTCCCCTTTTCCCTTTTCCCATTGCCATACTAACAACATCATACCCTGAGATTGCGAACACGATGCAAATCCGCACAAGTTTCTCAAAGCTCTCCATTATATTTTTGTGTATCTTCTTTTCGGTGCTTACGCACTTACTGGGTTAAATCCGGCCATAAAAGATTGCAATTCGGAGGTTCCCTTCCTTATTTTATTATTTCTGCTGGCATTTCGGGCAGAAATAAGTACCCCGGTTATTTACCTTGATTTTTTCAATGCTGTGTCCGCATTTGGGGCACTTATTACCCTCCTCCCGGTAAGGAATGAGAAACTCTTTCGGAAATTGATCCGAATTCGCTTTTTTGTCAATGGCTGTTTTCAAAACTATCTGCATTTGCTCATGCAACTTTTTTAAAAGGCCTTCATTTAGATTTTTAATCTGGGTTTTGGGGTAAATTCCGCTTTGGAACAAAACTTCATCTGAATAAATATTGCCAATTCCGGCGATAAGACTTTGATTCATTAATGTGCTCTTTACCGCTCCGCGCCGGACCTGCATCAGGTTTTGAAAAGCTTTCCAGGATATATCCAAGGCGTCTTCACCCAAGCTGTTTTTGCAGATAAAATCCCCAACATCCTTCACTATCCGTACTTCTCCCAGCATCCGTTGATTGTCGTAAGCCAGATGAAACCCTTTGTCAAAATGAAATGTAACCCTGGCATGAGGAGGTCGGTCTTTTTCGTTTCTAAAATATTTGAAAAATCCAGTCATGCCAAAATGGAACATCAGCCAGAATTCATCATCAACACAAGCAAACAGATTTTTCCCGTGTCGTTTGGTGCGTTCAAACCGGCGGCCTTTGAGCTTCCTTGCTAGTCCGGAAGGCGAAGCGCCCTGCAGAACCCTTTTCTGCTCAACCACCACCCCAATTATTTTTTGGTGGAGGGAGGTGGCATTCATGTATTGTCTAAAGATCTCCACATCAGGTAATTCAGGCATTTTGACTCTCCTTTCTTATTCCAGGTATTTTTCTGCAGAAGCCAGAACCACCCAGAATATTATAGACAATTTGTTTTATTATTCTGATTTATTCAGTAAAGTTTTAAATTCTTTTTCGTTAAGAACCTTTACATTGTGTTTTTTGGCATCATCCAGTTTACTTCCAGGATCTTCGCCTGCAACCAGATAATTAGTTTCCCCACTAACACTGGATGTAGCCCGGCCGCCCAAATTCTGTACAGTCTTTTTGGCTTCATCGCGGGTGAAATCGCGCAAACTGCCTGTGAAAACCAATTTTTTCCCTTTCAGAGGAAAAGCTTTTTTTCTCGCCTTTATTGGTTCAGGCTTAACCCCGGCTTCCTGTAGTCTTTTTATGGCTTTTTGGTTTGGTTCCTGCTGAAAAAAATGGTGAAGGCTGCGCGCTATTTCCGTGCCAATCTCTGGAATTTCTCGCAGTGCCTCTTCATCCGCTTCCTGCAGATTCTCCAGGGAATGGAATTGTTGGGCTAAAACCCGGGCAACATGCTGTCCCACATGCCGGATTCCCAAAGCATACAAAAAACGGTCGATCCGGGGCCCTTTAGCTTTCTGAATGGTGTTATGGAGATTCTCCGCCGATTTTTGAGCAAATCCTTCCAATTGCTTGAAATCATCTACAGATAAATGATAGAGATCAGCGATATCCCCGATCATATTCTTATCCACCAGTTTTTTTATGATTTTTTCTCCCAGCCCTTTTATATTCATTGCCTCCCGCGAAGCATAATGCATAATGTGCCTTACGAGCTGAGCAGGACAGGTCAACCCTGCGGAACAGAAATAATATGCCCCCTCCTTAAAAATATTTGATTCGCATACCGGGCATTCATCCGGCATGGAAAACTTGCAACTGCGCTTCTTCCCCGGCTCCTTGATCCGTTCAACCACCTCTGGAATAACATCTCCGGCGCGGGCAATTCTTACCTTATCTCCGGAACGCACATCTTTGGCATGAACTTCAGCCTCATTGTGCAGGGTGGCCCGGCTTACCGTAACCCCGTTCACATCCACCGGATGTAGCAAAGCTACTGGAGTAAGCATGCCGGTTCTGCCTACCTGTACCACAATATCCTCTAAAGTGGTCACTTCTTTTTTTGGCTGGAACTTCCAGGCCAGGGCCCAACGCGGGCTACGCTGCCTGGCCCCCAGCTTTTTCCTCAGCACGTAATCGTCCACTTTAATCACTATTCCGTCGATTTCGTATTGAAGATCATCCCGCTTCTGGCTGAGTTTTTCCCGGTAATCTTCCACCTCCCTGAAAGCATTACACCTGTGGTTGTTTTTGTTGGTTTTTAAGCCCCATTTAGGCAGCTGTTGAATAACTTCCCAGTGAGAAGCAAATTTTCTTTCTCCCTGCATCTTCAAAATTTCGTAAAAGAAAATATCCAGAGATTTATCAACCACTTTCTTGGAATCCAGCTGACGCATGGTCCCGGCTGCGGCATTACGGGGGTTGGCAAAAGGATTGTCCCCCCGTTCAATGCGGGACTTATTTATCTCGTGGAAGACGTCTTTGGGTATAAATATTTCCCCCCGCACAGCCAGAAAACCGGGAATTTCAAGACCTTCCTCCTGGCGAAGGCTGAGAGGCACCGCTCCGATGGTCTTAATGTTTTCCGAAATATCCTCCCCGATCAGCCCGTCCCCCCGGGTGGCTCCGTATTTAAAGCTTCCATTTTCATAAACTATTTCAACCGACAGACCATCGAATTTTGGCTCTACCACATAGGTTATAGTTTTCCTACCCGCTGTGCGGAATATAAAATCGCAGAAATTCCGAACTTCCTTTCCTTCCAGGGCAGAGTTCAGGCTGAGCATGGTTTGAGTATGCTCCACTTTTTTCAGGTTATTTACCGGGGGTGCCCCTATCTTGCGGGTGGGAGAAATATCTGATTGAAACTCAGGAAAAGCCTCCTCCAGTTTTTGCAGATGTTTGAATAACTTATCATACGCTACATCGGATATTTCAGGCTGATTCTTTACATAATAAAGATAATCGTGGTATTCGATTCCTTCTCGAAGGTTATTGATTTGCTTCTTTGCTTCTTCTGTAGAAAGCTTGTCAATGTCCTTAAAGTTGGTTTTCGGTTTATGTTTAAAATCCATAACTATTTCCTTTGCAGCTCTTTTTTTAATTTCTTCCAGGTAAGAGTGTTGATAACATCCCCTTTTTCCAGCCACCCCCTTCTGGCCTGACCCACACCATACCGGATTAAATCCAGATCATCCTTGCTGTGAGCATCAGTGGTAACGGCCATTTTTATTCCAATTTCTTTTCCCTGCTTGCAGTATATATCATTAATATCCAATCTGTCAGGATGAGAATTGATTTCAAAATGAATTTTTCTCTCCGCAGCAGCCTTCATAATTTTTTCCATATCTAAAGCCATGGCATCTCTTTGGTGTATCATGCGTCCGGAGGGATGGCCCAAGATGTTCATGTGCGGATTATCCATGGCCTTGAGAACCCTCTCAGTCTGTTTTTTCCGGGATAGTCTGAATTGATAATGAATGGAGCAAATGGTTAGATCCAATTCTTTCAGAACCTCATCCGGCAGGTCCAGGGACCCATCTTCCAAGATATCAACCTCAATGGATTTGAGAATCCGTATGTCTTTGCATTTATCCTGCAGTTTATCAATCTCTTCCATCTGTTTTCTGAGCCGCTTTAAATCCAATCCTTTAGCCACGGTTACTTTTTTGGAATGATCGGTGATAGCCACATATTCATAGCCTCTTTCCTGGGCAGCTTCTACCATTTCTTTCAGGCTGAAGCGTCCGTCAGTGGCTTTGGTATGAACATGAAGCTCACCCCGTATGTCATCCAGGCTGATTAATGCCGGAAGTTTCTCTTTTTGTCCGGCTTCAATTTCTCCCCGGTTTTCTCTCAATTCCGGTTCAATAAAGGGGAGATCCAGTTTGGCGTATACCTCTTTCTCTGTCCTCCCTGCGATCCGGTCATCTCCCTTAAAAAGCCCGTATTCACTAAGTTTGAAGTTCTTTTTAACCGCTATCTTCCGGCAGACGATATTATGTTCTTTGGAACCGGTAAAATAATGCATGGCCGCTCCAAAAACAACATGAGGAACCACCCTAAGGTCTACCTGCAGGCCGGTCTTTAATATGACCGTTGACCGGGTATTTCCTTTGGATACAATTTTTTCCACATCTTCGTATTCGGTGAAACGGTCCATAATGGTGCACCCCCGCTTGCAGGTGGCCAGAATATCAATATCTCCCACAGTTTCTTTTCGTCTTCGAAAGCTCCCCGCAATCTCTATGGACTTAACCTTTTTGTCCTCTTTCAAATATTCAAGGTAAGGATTTGCCATTTGCTCAGCCACGTCCAGTTTATAACGCTTTTGTTCGCCGCGCCTGCGTTTCAATTGTTGCAGAATACTTTTCTCGGTGGTTTCTCCAAAGCCGGAAAGTTCCTGAATTTTATGTTCTTCAGCCGCTTCACGCAGGCTTTTTACAGTTTTTATCCCCAAATTGTGATAAATGGCCTCTATTTTCTTTGGCCCTATTGCCTGCAATTTCATCAGTTCACTCAATTCTTCCGGTATTTCTTTTTTCAGGTCTTCGAGCAGCTGGTGGGTGCCTGTCTTTACAATAGTCTCGATCTTCCCTGCCAGGTCTTTGCCGATTCCTGGAAGCTTGGATAAATCTTTTTTCTGCTCAACCAGATCGGTGACTTTTTTTGACAAACCACCTATTGTGCGGGCTGCATCTCGATATGCCCGGACTCGGAACGGATTGGCTTTCTTTATTTCCAGCAAATCTGCGGTTTTATTCAATATCTCAGCAATATCATTATTGTACACCGGCATGTGTTAATCCTCTTCTATCATTTTATGAAGCTGTACAGCATTTTTCGCGGCGTATCCGGCTTGGTCATTATCAAAATAGCAGAAGACTTCTTTACCCTGTTTCTCCCATTGAGAAATCGCTCCTGCCCATCCGTCCAAGGTTTTATTGTCGTAAAGCCCTTTATAGGCTCCATCAGGGCCGTGTAAACGTATATACACAAAATCAGCGGTCACGGTTTTAGGGGACTGGCGGCGGTTGAAATCATAAATGCAGAAAGCGATTCCGTATTTTTCCAATAATTCATTGATATCGTCACCGAACCAGCTCTCATCTCGGAATTCTATGGTAATTTTTTGCTTGGAAGGAAAAGCTTCCAGAAATGACTGCAATCGGTCTCGGTTCTTCTTCCAGTTGGGAGGGAGTTGAAATAAAACCGGTCCCAGAGAAGCCTTCAGTGCCGAGATTTTTTCCATAAAATTCTTAACTGGAACATGAGGGTCCTTTAATTTTTTCATATGAGTGATATACAGGCTGCCTTTGACTGAAAAAACAAAATCCTTTCCAGCAGTCCGGCTCCACTGCTCCAGGGTCTTTTTCCCGGGAATCCGGTAAAAACTATTATTGATTTCAGCGGTTTGAAAATGCTGCACATAAAATTGAAGCATTTCCTTATCAGGTAAATCACGAGGATAAAAAGGGCCTTTCCAGTGCTGGTAATGCCACCCTGAAGTACCAATATGAATTTTTCTTTTACTCATGATAACACCTCGAAACAGGACACTATACCCAGAATTTCACGCTTATGGATTATGACGCTGTTGCTGAATTTTCATAATAGAATTTCTCCTGTCAAATAAAAAGCCCCAAGGTTCGGTACTCCCAGGATTATTGGGAGACTTAATGCTTGGGGCACTATGTCTTTTATGTGGAATCTAATAATAACATATGCAACTAATATATAAATGTCAAATTCTTTTCAAGATAAAAAATATAGCAGCGGGGTAATTGTCTGTCAATGTAAAAATCATTCAAGATAGGTGAGACAACGTACTGATTTAAACAGAATTATGGAGCCTTCAGAGGAAGCAAAGGGTTTGTTTGTACTATGGTAATTATATATGATTATTGATGAGCCTGTTTTTCTAAAACTTTTCCATTAAAATTTTTTCCTGGTTTATGCCATTGCCCCCTACTCTTCTTGCGTACATTGCAGCTTTTTGTTGAGTATAAGAGAGAAAAAACCGATGTCTCATGATGATCTGATTGCTTCCGTAAGTCAATTCAACTATTTCACCAGCGTCCCCAACCTGCCAATAAAAATCGATATGCACAGGGCTGTCTCCTCAGGGTACTGATAGAAGAACCCGTGAGCAGCGTTTTTGAACTGTATAACGGAAGAGCCGTAAATAGCACTTGCAGTAATGAAGGAATTCTGTGGCGGAATGACTTCATCATCAGCGCCTGTCATCAAAAGTGTGTCCGCCTTTATCTTATCAAGTCTTGAACAGACACCCTGCCATTTTTTTAATGTTTGAGCCTGCCGCAAAATGTTGGCGTCATTTACAGGAGCCGAAACTGCAGGGAAAAGAGCTGAGGGGTCTTGATTTTCCTGAAGCCAGTTCGGGGTAAAAAGGTTTGAAAACATCCGATTAACCCTTTCCTCCATCGTACCGGAGATATCAACAAGGCTCTGCCATCTATCATCACCCGGCCAAAGCGCATCTTTCCCGCCGCAGGATGTGGCAAGAAGTATAAGTTTTTCCACTCTGTCCGGATGGTTTACTGCGATCTCCTGGGCAATAAATCCGCCCATAGACCAGCCTATTAAATGAGTCTTGTCTATTTTAAGAACATTCATAAGCTCAACCGTATCAGAGGCAAAAAGCTCTATTGAATAGGGCTTGTCCGAAGATGTGCTGTATCCCATTCCTCTGTTGTCAAACACAGTAACCCGAAAATCATTAGCAAGAGCCTTTAAAATTTTCGGCTGCCACATCTGCATTGAACATCCATAACCCATAATCATGAGAATATGCTCTATTGGTTCAGAGTCTCCAAATTGTTTATATGCTATTTTAATATCATTTACCCTGACACTTGTAAACTCCTTTGCATAGCTTGTCTGATAACTAACGGATATAAAAAACAGCATAAATATTAAACAGTAAACGCTTTTTAACACTCTCATCCTTTCTCCTTTCTTTCTTCCGGACAATAAATATCTCCCGGCATTATATAACAATTGCTTGAAAATGTTGCTGTGGTTACAGCTGAAGGCGCTGATGGAGAAACAATCTCTTCGGAAGGCTGGAGCTTTACCACTACTTTCGCGCCTTGTTTAATTTCAGTGTTGATTATTTCTATGGTTTTTTGAAGGAATGAAATCATTGATTAAATCTCAAATAGTGATAAAATCGTCTGCTGAATATTATGAGCTGCTTCAACCGGATCCTCTGCCTCTTTTATGGGTCTTCCCACAACTATATAATCCGCACCGTTAAAAAATGCCTGTTTTACATTAACGGTTCTTTTTTGATCATCAGTGTTCTGCACCGGTCTGATTCCCGGGGTTATCACAAGAAAATTTTCACCCAGTGAACCACGAAGTCTAGCCGCTTCCAGACCTGAAGAGATAACACCATCACAGCCTATTTCAATTGCCCGCTTTGCCCTTGAATAAACAAGCTCTTCAGGTGTGCACTGAAAACCCAGATCTTTTAAGTCAGCTTCATCAAGACTTGTAAGAGCTGTGACTGCCAGAATTTTAAGATTCTCTTTTACCGACACCGCTGCTTCCAGAATCCTGTCATTGCCGTGAACAGTCACAAACTGGATATCTTTTGAAGTAAGCTGTTTCACTGCAGACTTAACTGTTTGGGGAACATCGAAAAATTTAAGATCAACAAACACTTTTTTATCACGCTCCCTGAGCCAATCAAGAAGCTGAAAATAGCCGTCTGCCATAAAGAGCTCCAGCCCTATTTTATAAAACATCACCTTATCCCCAAGAAGCTCCACAAAAGCCTTTGCCTCAAGAGTTGACGCAAAATCGAGCGCAACAATAAGCCTTTCTGAAGGTGGTATTTTCTTTGATGAAAGAAAAGCGTTAGCCATTTTACCTCCTTTATAGTGTCTTCTTTTTATTCCTGTTATAGCCCTTCTCAAAACAGATCTATTTATGAACATGAAATATATATTGAAATTGTATAAAAGTCAAATATAAAGAAGCTGCTCTGATTGCGCAAAGGACAGGGCCAAATGTAGACAGGAAACCTAAAAAACCAAACGGGCAATGCACACAACCAACCCAGGTCATGAGATTATTTTGCAGAGCCGGTTAATTTTCCTTGTTAATATAAAATGTTACAGTTATAATAAAGCATAAACATCTGCGTATTTTTTCGGTAAAATATCCGCCCCTGCAAGATATGTTTCCGGGGTTCAGACATTTTAAAGGAAATATTCTTGCATATTTTAATCAAAAAATCCGAGATAGCTTATTGTTCACTGATGTTGCCGGGGAGGCAGCATTACATATAAACCGGGTTTACCATTTTAAAATAAGAACTTAAAAAGGAACATTAATAAATTTATGTCAGTTCAGGAACAGATTAGAAATGTGGCTGTTATTGCGCATGTGGATCACGGAAAAACCACTCTGGTTGACCAGCTTCTGTATCAATCGGGTATGTTTCGCGACAAAGAACTTGATAAACTCTCAGGCGGTCAGCATGGCTTGATTATGGACTCAAACCCTCTTGAACGGGAACGTGGAATAACCATTCTATCCAAAAACTGCGCTATCGACTATACAGATAAAACCGGCTTTAAATACAGAATAAACATAATTGATACTCCGGGTCATGCGGATTTCGGCGGGGAAGTGGAAAGGGTTCTTAAAATGGCAGACGGTGTTCTGCTGCTTGTCGATGCTTTTGAGGGACCGATGCCTCAAACCAGGTTTGTTCTATCAAAAGCCCTTTCCCATAAATTAAAACCTGTGGTGGTTGTGAATAAAGCCGACCGCCCTGATGCAAGACCAAATGATGTTGTAAATGAGGTTTTTGACCTTTTTGTATCCTTGAATGCTGACTCTGATGCGCTTGATTTCCCGGTTGTATTTGCCTCCGCAAGAGAGGGCTGGGCAACAACGGATTTAAACATCCCCAATTCAAATATCCTTCCCGTGTTTGAAGCAATTACAGCAAACATCCCTGCCCCAAAGGCTCAACAGCAGGACCCTTTTCAGATGCTTGTCACATCCATTGACTACTGTGATTATGTCGGAAAAATTGCTATAGGACGGATTTTTTCTGGCTCTGTTTCTCAGGGAAATTCAGTTGCTGTGATAGACAATGACGGCAAACAGACCAGACAGAAAATAGTTGAATTATATAGATATGAGGGTCTCGGAAAAAAACCGGTTGACACCTGCTTTGCAGGAGATATTTGCGCTGTTGCAGGACTTGATCCCTTTAATATCGGAAATACCATCGCCTGCCCTGAAAACCCTTCAGCACTTCCCGTTGTTACGGTCGATGAACCTACTATGAACATGACATTCCGTATAAATGACGGTCCGTTTTCAGGACGTGAGGGAAAATATGTAACAAGTCGTCAAATAAGGGAAAGACTCTACCGCGAGATTAAATCAAATGTATCACTGCGGGTTGAAAACGGGCAGACTGCAGACGAGTTCGTGGTTTCAGGAAGGGGACTTCTGCATCTCGGGATACTGCTTGAGAACATGAGAAGAGAAGGTTTTGAGCTCACGGTCGGCAAACCCAGGGTTATAATCAAATATACTGAAGGAAAACCCTATGAACCTATGGAAAGACTTGTAATTGACTGCCCTTCAGACTGTCTCAGTTCTGTGATAAGCCTGCTTGGCGACCGTCAGAGTGAAATGATCGGCATGGACTCCAAAGCAGGAGCTGATAGCTACATTCAAATACATTTCAGCATTCCGTCAAGAGGTCTTTTCGGTCTCCATTCAAGATTATTGACTGCGACACAGGGACGGGCGGTCATGCACCACAACTTTGAAAAATATGACCATATCCGAGGACCAATGCCTCAGCGTCAGGCAGGGGTTATGATAGCAGGTAACACCGGTATGGTTACCCATTATGCTCTGGATGCACTTTTTGACAGAGGGGTTTTCTTTGTTGAACCCGGAGATGATGTCTATGAAGGTCAGATTGTCGGGGAACACTGCAAGGACACTGACATAGGTGTTAACGCTGTAAAAACAAAACAGCTTACCAATATGCGCGCTTCTGGCAAGGATGAAAACGCTCGGGTTAAACCTGCACGGAAGTTAAGCCTTGAGCAGGCACTTGAATATATTCAGGAAGATGAGCTGGTTGAAATAACCCCTAAAAACCTCCGTATACGCAAGAGATTGCTTAAGGAAACAGACAGAAGGAGAGAGACAAGGAAAAAAAAGGTTAAAGATATTGAAACACCGTTAAACGGAAAAAATACTTTTATGGATTTGAATGCCGTAATAAACGGGTAGTTTTTATATGGGTTTTAAGGGTTTAGGTTGAGTTAAAACTCTTGTCCAGCTCCTCCACCGCTCTTTTAAGCAGGTTCTGCAGGGTTATTACGAGATTATCAGACGGTATTTTTTTTGCTACTAAAAAGTCAGTATATTTTATAAACTGGGTCAAGCAGTTTTTTTCATTGATTGAGTTTTGCACTGAATAGGAAAAAAATTCATCTTCCATTACCATATCATTCTTTTTTGCAAAATCAATTAGCTCTTGGTAATAACCAAAACAGCGTTCTGAAAGTTCTATCCTTTCAATAATCAGGTCTAAAAACTTTTTGTAAAATTTTACTTTAATTAAATCTGAAACAGTACCAAGAAGTGTTGCATCAATTTCACATACTATAGCACCTTCTTTGGAAGCATAGGCGCTTGCCCTCCTTGGCTGTTCAGGACTACACACAACAAGCTCTCCGAAGACCTCGCCCTTGTTTATTTGAGATACAGGCTTTTCATCAAAAGAATTTATACCTCTGGCAATATTGACTTTCCCCTGTATAACAATATAGAAATGCTGATCAAAATCCCCCTCCTTGAATATCCTTCTGTTTTTTTCAAATTTTTTCCATTTTATAAGGCGATCTTCAAGAACAATTGCATAGAGTTCAGCTATGGAAAAAATATTAAAAAACAGCATACTGAACAGAATATCCGCAAAACGTTTTGCTTTTTTTTCTTGATGTTCTTTTTCCTGAGCTTTAACTTCCACCTTATCAT
>CAZMHH010000057.1:0-24982 GCA_964566035.1 uncultured Thermodesulfobacteriota bacterium | reverse complement strand
TAATAAAAAAAAAACAAGAAATAAATGAGTCCGAAATGTTGCCCAAACCATAAAAACAGGGGTTGGAACCTGTCATGCCCTGTATTATTTGAATAAATTCTGGCTTCAAGTTTCAACATGGTTCATTATCAGCAAGCAATTTTTAAAAAACACCACCACCATCACATCAAGTTGTAAATCTTTGAGTATAACCTAAAAATTGACAAATACATGCATTTGTTATTACAATTGAAATACGAGGTCTTTACAATGCTAAAAAATCAACAAGCAATGAATTAGGGGGGTGTAGGATGCCAAGTTATTTAACCTCATTAGCATATATATTTACTGGTGATAAGATGAAGAAACAGTCAATAGCTCTACTTCTGACAATCGCTCTTATAACAGCTATCGGGTGTGCTGTGAATCCTGTCACACAAAGAACAGAATTTGTTATGATGTCAGAGGCTCAGGAAATAGATGTTGGCAGAAGGATGGACCCGGAAATAAAAAAACAGTACGGGGTCTATGCTTGCAGCAAAACACAGAAATATGTATCAACCATTGGCAGAAGGATTGCAGAAGAATGTCACAGACCGGATCTTTTTTTCCATTTCACAGTGCTTGACTCACCTATGATAAACGCGTTTGCCCTTCCCGGAGGCTATATTTATGTTACAAGGGGCATTATGGCATATCTGAACAGTGAAGCAGAACTTGCAGGGGTGCTTGGTCACGAAATCGGTCATGTAACAGCAAGACATTCTGTTCGTCAATATTCAAAAGGTGCTGCTTATCAGCTCGGAACGGCAATTGCCTCTGTTTTTATTCCAGGAGTGGCCGATCTTTCCCGGTTTGCAGACTTTGTGTTTGTTGCAATACTTAGCGGATACAGCCGCGAGTATGAGATGGAGGCAGACAGGCTGGGGGTTGAATATGCAGTGAATGCAGGTTATGATCCGATGGCAATGTCTGATGTACTCCAAACCATTGAACTGCTAAATCGTCATAGAAACGGGGGAGGTAATTATACAACTCTTTTTTCAACTCATCCCACCACGGAACGAAGAATTGATGCTGTTGACTTATTAACAGATGAACATGCGCTAAGGTTTGAAAATCTTAAAAAAGAGAAAGACCGCTATTTAACCCAGATTGACGGTATTGTTTTTGGTGATGATATTAAACACGGGGTTGTTGTTGGAAACAGTTTCAAACATCCTGATATGAGAATTCAGATGCTGTTTCCTGAAAACTGGGATATAGATAACAGGCCAGAGTCAGTGATTGCAAAAAAACCTGAAGGTAATGCTATAATTGAGTTAAGATTTCACCGGCTTACCAAAAGGACTACGATTGCTAAAGCAGCTTCAGAGATTGCCGGAACCATGGGTTTGAATTTTATTTCAGGGAACAAACAGAGGGTTAACGGTATTACTGCTTATATTGCCACTTATGAAGGCAGGACAAGACAGCGGGGGTATGTAATGGTCAGAGCCGGATTTTTTCTTGTGAAAGATATTGTCTATTTTATAATTGGATATGATACAGTAGCAAATTTTAACAAAAATTTACAAGATTTTAACAAAAGTATCGAAAGTTTTCAGAAATTGACATTGCAGGAGGCACAAAAAATAGAACCGGTAAGACTGCGACTCCATACTGTTCAACAGGAAGGAGATACAATTAAAAGTATTTTGAAGAAGCTTGAAAGGCCAATGAGTGAGCATAAAACGGTTTGTCTTATAAATAAATTCGATCCTGATAAGCCACCTTTTCTTTCGAAAGGAACGGTTATCAAGGTTTTGAGCAATGAGTAATGAAAGAAGATGTTAAGTGAAAATATAAAGGCAAATCATCATTAATTAGCAGACCGTGCAGTTGGCAGCAGAGATAACAATAACTGTTAATAAATCCTGTGACTTGAGCCGGGCTGAGCGCAAGACACTGTAAAATGGAGGGTTTTATTATATTATGCCTGTTGTATCAGTTAAAAAAGTAAGAGAGTCTATAAAAGAAGCGGTTGATGAGTTGTTGCAGTGTTTTTTGAATGAATTTTCTCCTGAAGGAAGGTCGGTTCTAATAAAACCAAATCTGGTTGAGCCGGTTTCATATAAAACAGGACAGACAACAAACCCTGAACTGGTTGAGGCAATTGTTCTGTGGTGTAAAAAAAACAAGGCGTCAGAAATTGTAATAGGTGAGGGTCCGAGCTATTTTCAGCCTGCATCCCAGCTTGTCCGGTGTTTTACAGATACAGGTATTGCAGATGTTGCTGACCGGAACACAATAAGATGGATTCTTTTTGATCAGGAGAGATTTATCAGATATGAAAACCATTCAAGCGCAGTTCCCAGGCTTTTTCACCTCTCAGAACATGCTTTTAAATGGGATTATATTATTAATGTTCCAGTGCCCAAAACTCATTATCTGACAACACTTTCAATAGCAATGAAAAATTTGAAGGGTTTTATTAAAAGAGAAGATAAACCTTCATTTCATTACTGTGGTGATGAGGGTATAGACGGTGCTGTAACTGAATTGAGTAAAATTATTAAACCTGTTTTAAATATTGTAGATTGTACCGCTCCTGTACATAGAAACAGAGATTTTATCCTGGCATCAACTGATATAGTAGCTGCTGACTCTGTTACAGCCTCTGTTATGGGTTATAACCCGACTTCCGTAAGGACAATAGAGCTTGGATACAGAGCAGGACTTGGGGAAATGAATATTGAGAATATAGATATAATAGGAGATGACATTAAAAATCTGAGGATAAATCTTGAACAGCCCTCGGAATATTTGAAGAGAGTCTTTCCTAATCTGCTTGTTAATGCTGACCAGGCCTGTTGTGGATGTATTCTTCCCCTTTTTTATGCATTAAAGGAAATTGATGCAAGAGGGATAGGGCTTGAGAAAAAGTTGGCTGTTTCGTGCGGAAGGAATATTATCCGTATTAAAGATGATGTTGAAAGGCTGTTTATAGGAGAATGCACAAAAAAACATAGAACAGAAGGAGACTGGCTTTCAGGCTGTCCTCCACAAAGACAGCAGGTCGAGACTTTTTTAATATCAAAGTTTACTTAGTATGTTTATCAGTCCTTTCTAAGATAAGAAAGTTCCTTTGGAAGGGGCAGACTGTTGCCAATGTTGTCTTCTCCATAATTAACTCCTGCAAGAATTTTAATGTCTCTTATAGCATGTTTTTCTCCGGTAAAATAAACGTGAGAGAGTCCCTGTTTTTTAATCATTCCCCCTGCCCACATCAGGTCAATGACGCTTCCTGCATCGAATTGTTTGTCAGCTGCAATCATATAAACAGGTGAACCGTAGTGGTTTACAATTTTAGCTACAAGTGTTGACGGCCTTAAATGAAATCCAAGCCCTTCGGGAACTTTTAATTTAACTTTATCAACAGCTGTAAATTTTTCAATAATATCTTTGGCAATTGATTTTCCATCTTTTGCAAATATTGAATAATAATAAATTGCAAAGTTTATAATTGTATCCAGAACTTTTTTCCGGCTTATAATTTTATCAATTTTTTTCTTTGTTGTCTCAAGTCGTATGCTGGCTTCGTGACGTTCGAAAAAATGTGAAAGTTCCTTGGCAGTTCCGAGAAGATGAAGGGTAATTGAAATATATCCTCTAATCCTTGAAAAAACAGGATTCTCCGATTCCAGTGTTGTTTTCTGAACATAGGTGTCGTACATTGACTGGGCATTGTGAACATAACTTTCAAGATGCCGTATGGTTTCTTCGTTTATTTTGTCAGGAATTATGCCGGAGTCAATATCTTTCATGGGTATTTTTTTTTCAATAAAAATACCCTCTGAATCCTCAACAGCTTTAAGAAATGCTGCGGCAACTCTAAGCACATTTTCCTGAACATCTTGAACACCTTCATCATTAAGGTTCTGAGGAAGGATTTTTGTTGCAATGTTATCTTCGTAATCCTGTTCCTTAAGCTTTATAGGAATATTTTTAACCCCGAGCTTCTGAGCCTCCTTTTTTAAATGTTTAAAAAGCGATATTATTGATTCGTCAAGGAAAGCAAGTCTTTTCTGTGCTTCATTAATGAAAGAAGAGACATGGCTGCCGCTTAATTTGTAAAATGTGATTCTTCTCAGAATATGATTTATTATATATCCGGTGCTTGCATAGTTGCGTATGGAAGCAACTATTTCACCAAAAAATATCCATTTTTTATTGTTCCTTGCTCCATGATCATCAAGGAACTCTTCCAGCTCCATTGCCTCTTTTGTAAGGGCGACGTATATTTTTTTGCTTAAAGTTTTTGTTTTTTTGTTTGAAAAATAAGTTTCAAAAGCAAGCATGTTTGCTGATGCATCAGAGGCTATGTCAACAAAATCTTCTTCCTTGATAATCTCAACAAAAAATTCCATTATTAAAGTCTTTTTATCTGTTGTTTAAACTGTGATTTATATACTTTTTTAATAAGCTTATATTCTTATGTATTTCAGGGTTCTTAGTATGACGGGAAAATTCGTCGAGGAAACCTAATACCCTTTCTGAAAAAGAGAAAGGCGTATTTTGTTGAAAGATGTTGTCATTGTGTGTGATTAAAGCAAAAAGAGATTCAAATAAAATGCGGGAGGCTTTCTCCATCAAATCCCTGTTTTTATAAAGTACAAAAGTTAACTCGCCTGCATTTTTGTGTATGTTCTGCAGTATATGTTTAAGTTCAGGGTCATTTTCTACAGCTCTGTCTCTTAATATCCTTAAAATTTCAGAATAAGGGAATATACCCGGACCGGTGTTTGATAATAAAAAATCCAGAGGGCATGGAGTAAGTTCAAAAGAAAGCTGCTGTTCAGTCTGCTTGAGGATTTCAACTTCCTTTGTAGACGAAAGATATCCCTCAGCATCTGCTGTTATGGAAACTGTACATGAAGGAAGTGATGTTTGGTAACTGCCTGTATCGTCGGTATTAAACAGTCTTCCATATTCGGTGTAAAGCTCTGCATTAAATACAGGCATACCTGTAAGAGAATCGGTTACAGTACCATATAGTATCCCATCCGGGTTAGGATTCAAAAAAAAGTCTTCTGATAGTAACTGACCGATTGACAGGTTTATTTCCTTGGTCTGTTTTTCAAAGCAGGGATGATTTGCCGTTATATTGTAAGAACCAGGCTCTATATCATCCAAGCGGTAAAATCCCCTGCTTTTGCTTGTTGTAGTAAATGTTGTCTCTTCAATGTATATATCAACTCCTGTTAAAGTTTGATTATCAGAATCTTTTATAAAACCATTAACAGAAGCTAACGGGTTTATGGAAATATCTTTTGAGACTGATGTTGAATAGGCAACTGACACGGGAACTCTTGTTTTAATGAAACCCTGTTTTTCAGCTTCAATAAACGATGAGCATGTGCTTGTTAATAGACTGTATGTTCCGTCGCTTTTGGTATATGTATAAGAACCTTTATCCGCTTTAACAAGCACATCATTGATCCCATCTCCTGTTAACCGGTTTGAAACCGTTCCTGTGACTTTTCCGAAACCGTTTTCTGCAGGAACAAGCTCAAAATTTATGGTGTAAGATACAAAAGCAATGAGTTCAGCAGTTTTATGGCTGAACTGGTATCCAGGCGCTGTTGCAATAAAAGTGGATATTCCGGAAGGGGTGGTGTCAATTGAAAAGAAACCATTATTTGCAATCACCACTTCCCTTTCAGGAGAAATAACAGAGGCGTTTGGTATTTTTTCCCCTGTGCAGGCATTTCTTATGCTGCCTGAAACAGATGCAGTAAGAATCGGAGCTTTTTCGAGATAAAACATTACCTGTTTTATTGAATATGGGTTTAGTGATATATCAACAGCCTGCCTGCTTGCAAAACCTTTTGCTGAAGCTGTAAGAGTTGTTATTCCTGAATCTAAAGACAGGCTAAAATTACCATCCGAATCGGTGATGTCAGCATTTCCCTGGCTGGAAATAATAATAGCATTTTTTACAGGAAAACCTGTGTTTAACTCAAAAACTCTGCCTTGAACATGTGATATTTCCCGTGAACAGGCAGTAAGCCATATTTCAGCATTGTAGGTTTGTCCGGGAGTAGCAAATATTCCCGAATATATATTTGAGGAAAAACCGGGGGCTGAAACTATAATTGAATATATGTTTGGAGGTACTGTAATATGGAATAAACCCTTTGGAGCTGAAGCGGAAAAACCTGTGGTGGTATAAATTTTGGAAGATTGTATAAGGGTATTGTTGTATGAGTTTCTAACAGAACCGCTTATAAAAGAGGGCTGGATGGCATCAACCGATGTCAGAGTGTTGAAAAATATAAATAAAAATGATATAAGGATTTTCTGTGTTTTTATCATTCAGATGAACCCCCGAAAGGTAGAAGATTAATCTTCATCACCTGAATTTTCAGAGTTTAGTGGAGCAACAGGGTTGATTGTCTTATTCTGTGGATTTTTTTTTCTGTATTTTGATCTTTTCAAAAGACAAATTGGTTCATGATCAATTTCTACTGTTTCAGCCTTGTGGGCTGTATCAGGTATATCCTTACAGATAGAATTAATATCAATTCTTTTGTTGCTTGTCTGCATTCTCTCTAGTAGCCTCTTATCTGTAATTTCCAACTTTTTTATCTCCTTGCAAAAATAGAATTAATTTTTTGAAAATGTTGATGCAATTTCCTGAAGTTCTGTTTTTATATCGTTTAGAATCTTTTTATAATCTTTCTTTGTAAACTCTATGGGAACCTGTGTTTCTGCCGGAGAAAGCTCTTTGAGCCTTTTTTTTGCTCCTGCAATGGTGAGTTTATCATCGTAGAGAAGTTCTCTAATCTTTAATATTGTCTCAACATCTTTTTTTCTATATAAACGTTGATTGGATTTTGTCCTGTATGGTTTTACAAGATTAAATTCAGCCTCCCAGTATCTAAGCACATACTGTTCAATACCTGTTATGTTGCTGACTTCACCGATTTTAAAATACATTTTATCGGGTATAAAAAGTGACATTTTTCAATTACCCACATTATTTGATAAATGGATATCAGAAAGGCAGTCTAAGACATATAGAAATTGAGTTGGTTTAATTGTTAAGCTCTTTTTTCAGAACAGGGCTTGATTTAAAAGTTAAGACATTGCGCTCAGATATTTGAATGTCTTCTCCTGTTTGAGGGTTTCTCCCCCGTCGGACATGTTTTTTCCGGACAATAAAATTACCGAAGCCGGATATCTTTACCTTTTCACCCTGTTCAAGTTTGCTGCGAATTATTTCAAATATCGCTTCAACAATCTGGGATGATTCTCGTTTTGAGAGTCCGACTTTTTCATAAATTATTTCAACAAGGTCAGCCTTTGTCATAAATAACTCCTTTTTCAGGGTATATTATAGATTCTAATATTTATTTTGTTTACTGACGAAGTTCAGCTTTAAGTTTTTTTTGTAAATAAACTATGAGTTTGTCCATTACACTGTTTACCTCTGAATCGGTAAGGGTTCGGTCATCTGACTGAAATATAAGTCTGTATGCAAGACTTTTCTTATGTTCATCAATGTTTGGTCCTTTATAGTAATCAAAGAAAGAAACATCGGTCACAAGGTCATTTTTAAAAGATTTGATTGTGTTAAATACTGTTGCTGCATCTATATCATCATCTACTACAAGAGCAATGTCTCTCTGTACAGAAGGAGTTCTTGAAAATGGTCTGTATTCTATTTTATTACTATAATGCTTGAAAAGATTTATAAAATCAAGCTCAAAAACAAAAATATCTGTTTCAATATCATGTTTTTCAACAATATCAGGATGGATCTGCCCCAAAAAACCGGTTGTTTTATTATTTGTCAATATATTAAGAGATTTGTTGGGGTATAAAAACGGCTGAACAGGGGATTTGGAAAAGGTATAACTGATATTAATGTTGCTGAAAAGATTTTCAAGACATCCTTTAATGTCGAAAAAACCTACAGGACAACCCGGTTTGTTCCATGACTCTTCAGACTTAAGTCCTGCCATAATTCCCGCAATCTTTTTTATTTCAAGGGGCTGAGAGTCTGTACCCTTTGAGTAAAAGACATTGGCTATTTCGAACAATTTGAAAGTTTTATTGCGCAGTTGCATATTATCTTTAAGATTTACCAAAAGACTTGGTATAATTGATGTTCGGAGTACAGATTGAGACGAAGAAAGAGGGTTTAAGATTTTTACAAATCTGTATCTGTCATCATTTTCTGGAAGTTTCATTATTGATATCATATCAGGTGAGTAAAAACTGAAGTTTACTGTTTCATTAAACCCCTGCGATATAAAGTAGCTGCGAAGACATGAAGCAAATTTTAACTCCATATTATTTGCACGGAAACAAAGAGAAACCTCAGGGTAGGTTGTTGGTATATTCTCATACCCCTCTATTCGTGCAACTTCTTCTACAATATCCTCAAAAATTGAAATATCCTGTCTATATGAAGGGGCAGTAACGTTGAATATATCGGATTGTTTTTCAATAATTTTAAAATTCAGTTTTTCAAGTGTTTTTTTGACTTTGTCTGTTGTTAATGAAAGACCTGTAACTGAGTTCACTTTTTCAACTGGAACCTTGACAGGTTTTTGAGAAGATGACGGATTGGGATAATTATCAATAATATCTTTATAGGGTTTAACTCCTGTAATTTCTGAAATAAGAGCTGAAGCTCTGTTGAGTGAGGGTATTACTGCGTTTATATCAATTCCTTTTTCAAAACGAATTGATGCTTCTGTTTTAAGCTTTAATTTTCTACTTGAAGTGGCAATTGAACGGGGAGAAAAATATGCGCTTTCAATAAGAATTTTGTTTGTTTTAGCAGTGATGCCAGATTCCTCCCCTCCCATTATTCCAGCAATTGCCACAGGCTCGGAGCTGCTGCAGATTAAAAGCACATCTTCCGGAAGGGTTCTTTCAACCTCATCAAGTGTTTTTAGTGTCTCACCTTGATTTGGTGTTCTTACAACAATTTTGCGATCTGTTAACTTTTCAAAGTCAAAAGCATGTAAGGGCTGACCAAATTCAAGCAGAACAAAGTTTGTTATGTCAACTATGTTGTTTATAGGTCTTATACCGCAGTATTCAAGCCGTTTTCTCATCCACAGTGGAGACTGTTCAATCCTGATATTGTCAATAATTCTTGCACAGTATCTCGGGCAGAGTCCGGGTTCAACAATATCAACCGAAACCTCGTCTTTTACAGATCTATGCCCTTCGAGCAGCTTATGATCAGGCATTGCTATGTTTACATTGAAAAGAGCTGCTATTTCTCTTGCAATGCCAAGCACGCTCAAACAGTCCGGGCGGTTTGGAGTGACATTGATATTTAAAATTGTGTCGGATAGGTTCAATGCATTGGAAATAATGGTTCCGGGTACAGCGTTTTGAGGAAGAACCATTATGCCTGATGAGTCATCTCCAAGTTCAAGTTCGGGTTCAGAGCATATCATGCCTTCTGAAGTTTCTCCACGTATTTTTGATTTTTTTATCTGAAAACCGCCCGCAACCACAGCACCTGGCAGTGCAAGAGGTATTTTTTGACCCGTATTTATATTATCTGCACCGCAGACAACACTGAAAAGCTGTTCCGGCATGGAAACTTTTACAATAGAGAGTTTGTCAGCATTGGGGTGGGGTTTTATGTCGAATATCTCTCCGACAAAGATATTCTCCCAGCGGTCCCCTTTGCTCAGAATTTCCTCAACCTCCAAGCCTGCCATTGTCAGTTTATAGGCAATATCATGGACCGGTATATCTTCAGAAATAAATGTTTTAAGCCAGTTTGTACTCAACAGCATATGTTTTTGAACTGAGATAAAAATCTTAAATTGTTTTCAAAAAAAAGTCGTATATCATTTATGCCGAATTTCAGCATTGCTATTCTTTCAACACCAAGACCAAAAGCAAATCCGGAAATTTGCTCAGGGTCATAACCAACATTTTTTAAAACCTGTGGATGTACCATTCCGGAACCAAGAATCTCAAGCCAGCCGGAACCGGAACATACCCTGCAGCCTTTACCGGAACAAATAACACACTGTATATCAATTTCAGCGCTTGGTTCTGTGAAAGGGAAAAAACTGGGACGAAACCGTATCTCTGTATCCTGTGAAAAAAGTTCATGAATAAGAATTGTTAAAATTCCCTTTAAATCACCCATGGAAATATTTGAGCCGACCATGAGCCCTTCAATCTGGTGGAACATGGGGGTATGGGAAATGTCGGAATCACAGCGATAAACCTTGCCCGGACATATTATGCGAAGGGGAGGCTCTGTTTTCTGCATTGTTCTGATTTGAACAGGTGATGTATGAGTTCTAAGCAGAAACCGGTCTGAAATATAAAAAGTATCATGCATGTCCCTTGCAGGATGATCCTTGGGGATGTTGAGTGCTTCAAAATTGAAAAAATCAAGTTCAACCTCTGGCCCTTCAACAACATCAAATCCAAGGCATGAGAATATTTCAATTATTCTGTCTGTAATAATTGTTAAAGGATGTCGGGTGCCTTTTTCAAAAACAGTTCCAGGAAGAGTCGTATCAATTGACTGAGATGCAATAGCAGCTTTTTTTTTAAGCTCTTTAGAGTTTTTTATTGCATTTTCAATAGCGCATTCAAGATCGGTTTTCAGCTCGTTTATTATTTTGCCAAGTTGCGGTCTTTTATTTTTAGGAGCATTTTTAAGCTGTTTTATTACATCAGTCAAAACACCTTTTCTGCCTATAAAATGGCTTTTAAACGCATATATCTCTTCTTCGGATCTCAGCCCGGACAGTTTTGAAAAACTCTCTTGTCTTATTTGGTTTAGTTGCTCTTCCATCATTTTAGCAGTAATCTATTATGACCGGGCTTCTGGTTGTGAATTTTGAGATTGGTTTTCTTTTGCAATTTTTACAAGTTCAGCGAATGCTTCAGGGTTGTTTACTGCCATGTCGGATAAAACCTTTCTGTCAATAGATATATTTGCTTTTGTAAGTCCGAAAATAAAGCGACTGTAACTCAAATGCTCCATACGCGTGGCAGCATTAATCCTTGTAATCCATAACCTGCGAAAATTTCGTTTTTTTACTCTTCTGTCTCTGTAGGCAAAATTCATTGCCCTGTCAACGGTTTCTCTTGCAATCCTGTAAAGATTACCCGATGGTCCTCTGTATCCTTTTGCAAGTTTCAAAAGTCTTTTTCTTTTTCTTTTTAGAGTAAATCCTCTTTTAACTCTTGGCATTTTATCCTCTCAAATAAATATTAGAACAGTATTTAAATTAATAAAACCGATCCTTGTTATATTGAATAAGTTTTCAAGGCGGGTCTGTTTCGGTTTTATGTTTTTAAAATAAACCTTTAAAGTTTATATCACAGGTCTATTTTTTTTTTACATATAGGGGATAAGCCTGCGAACATTTCTCTGTTCGCATTTTGCAATTAAAGCGCTTTTCCTGAGGTTTCTTTTTCGTTTGGCATCTTTTGATGTTAAAATATGGCTTGTATAAGCCTTCGATCGCTTTATCTTGCCTGATTTAGTAACAGAGAAGCGTTTAGCTGCACCACTGTTTGTCTTTATTTTTGGCATAATTTTTAAAATCTCCTTTTTATGCTTACTTTGTTTTTTTTGGAGTGATATGCATGAGCATTGAATTGCCCTGCATTCTGTTGTCTCTTTCAGCAGTTCCAAGTTCTTCAGTTGCATCAATAACTTTTTGCATTATTGTCTCACCGTTCTCCTGAAACTTCATCTCCCTTCCTCTGAATATAACAGAAACTTTAACCTTGAGACCTTTTTCGAGGAAATCCTGTATATGTCGAAGTTTAACTTCCAGGTCGTGTTCTCCTGTGAATGGTCTGAACTTAATTTCCTTTACAACAGAAGTTACAGGGGCTTTCTTTTTCTGTATCTTTTTTGTCTGCTGATATTTATACTTGCCATAGTCCATCATCCGACATACAGGTGGATTGGCGTTTGGAGAAACTTCAACCAGATCAAAACCCTGCTCATTGGCAGTTTTTAAAGCATCTATAGTTTTAATAACTCCGAGTTGATTGCCCTCTGAATCGATAACCCGTACCTGTGGAGATCTAATGGCTTCATTTATCCTGTGAGTGTCTTTCTTTTCTATGGTTTTATCACCTCCTAAAATGTGAAATACATCTCTTTCAATACATCTTTACAGTCTTTATGTATTATCTCAATAATACCACCTGTTTGTAAAGAGTTAATATTTTTGCCGTTGCGCATTCTAAGTGAAAGAGTATTAGTCTCAATCTCCTTTTTGCCTATTATAATCATGTAGGGTATTTTTTGAATCTGACCCTCTCTTATTTTAAAACCAAGACTTTCGTTTCTTGTATCAAGTTCAACCCTTATTCCTTTTTCAGCCATCTCATTTTTTACGTTTATACAGTATTCATTCTCATGGTCTGATATTGTCAATATAACCGCCTGAACAGGGGCAAGCCAGGTTGGAAAAGCTCCCGCATAATGTTCAATTAACACCCCGAGAAACCTTTCAATTGAACCAAGAATTACCCTGTGAAGCATTACAGGTCTATGTTTTGAGCCGTCATCGCCGATGTAATTAAGGTCAAAGCGTTCAGGCAGACTGAAATCACACTGTATTGTTGCACATTGCCATGAACGTTTCAGGGAGTCTTTAATCTTAAAGTCAATCTTTGGCCCATAAAAAGCACCGTCGCCCTCGTTTATTTCATATTTTATTGCCTTGTCATCAAGGGCTGTTGAAAGGGCTGTTACAGCTCTTTCCCAGTCTGAGTCGGTTCCGATGGATTTTTCAGGTCTGGTACTCAGTTCAACTTCGAATTCAAAGGAAAAAACATCCATAACTTCTCTTACAAAGTCAATAATTGCACATATTTCCCCGTTTAACTGTTCAGGAGTACAGAGAATGTGTGCATCGTCCTGTGTGAACTCCCTTACCCTTGTAAGACCATGAAGTACTCCTGAGCGTTCATGTCTGTTTACAGTTCCAAGTTCAAAATACCGTAGAGGAAGCTCCTTGTAGCTTCTTATCCTTGAATTGTAAATGAGCATATGTGCAATACAGTTCATGGGTTTCAAACCATACTGTCTTCCTTCAACCTCGGTAAAATACATGTTGTCTTTATAGTTGTCCAAATGCCCTGATTTCTGCCAAAGTTCTGATTTTAATATCTGAGGACCTTTAACAAGTTTGTAGCCTTTTTTCAGGTGCTGTTTAATCTCAAAATCCTCAAGTATCCTTCTCAATAGTGCCCCTTTTGGATGATATACTATAAGCCCTGAACCAGCTTCGTCATAAATATTAAAAAGGTCGAGCTCTTTTCCAAGTTTACGGTGATCTCTTTTTTTTGCTTCTTCTATGCGTTCAAGGTGCTGTTTAAGTGAATCTTTATCAGAAAAAACAGTCCCATAAATTCTATGGAGCATTTTGTTTCTTTCATCACCCCGCCAGTAAGCACCCGCTGTTGCTGTAATTTTAAAAGCTTTGATAAACCCGGTTGACGGGATGTGGGGGCCTCTGCAAAGATCTGTAAACTCTGAAACTCTGTAAAGGCTGACATTTTCATCTTTAATCTCCTGAATTATTTCAGACTTGTATATTTCACCTGCTTTTGAAAATAGTTCAAGAGCCTCCTGACGTGGCAGGGTTATTCTTTCAAATTGAGTATCAGCCCTGATGATCTCCTTCATCTTTTTTTCAATTTGTTTAATATCATCTGGGGAGAAACCCTCTTCCCTGTCAAAATCATAATAGAAACCGTCTTCAATTGCGGGACCAATGGCTACTTTCACATCAGGGTATAGCTGCCTGACCGCGAGAGCCATTATATGAGATGTGCTGTGTCGAAGAATATCAAGACCTTCTTTAGATGATATGTCAATCAGTTCAAGATCAATATCATGCAAAACAGGGCTGTTAAGGTCAAACATTGAGGTTTTTGACTTTGCTGCAACAGCACTTTTTCCCCTGAGTCTGTCAGCAAGGGCTTTGTCAATTGGAGTTCCCTGTTCAACTGAAACTACGGATCTATCCTTTAATGTGATATTAACTATGGGCATATGATTCTCTAAAATATAAGAGGTCTCAGGTTTTTACCGCTATTTAATAAAAAAAAGGCACCATGCATACACCTGATATGATGCCTATATATTTGTGAGAGACAAAAAACTGGTAGGCGCGGGCGGTTTCGAACCGCCGACATCTACCGCGTCAGGGTAGCGCTCTCCCGCTGAGCTACGCGCCTATAAATTAATATTTTTTGATACCAATATAAGGTCTGTTTGTCAAGTAAATAATTTAAATTTAATATTTAATTTAAATAATATCAGGGTCATGGGAAGTATTTTTTTGCGTTTGGCGGCAAAAAAGCTTTTTTTGTGAAGAAATCCCTTGATATTTAAAAACAATTTCGATCCTGACAGCGATTACGATCACGAAAGTGATCTGTTTTTGCTGCGAGCTGACCCGGAACAGCTGCCTTTTTGGTTCCGGCTTGCCCGGGTCAGGTATTAGGGTATATTGGATCATAGACATAAATGATCCATTTTTCAAAGTGCAAGGATATTTTTGATCAATTATCAGGCTCAAAAAGTTAATTTTTATTATATTACAATATGGCTTGACTTGTAAACAGCAGACTAATAATATTTTAGTAATCAGGCTACTGAGATTGTAGAACTAATTGAAAAATACTTTAGAGGGAATAATGGGTCTGAAATATGAGGATCTGACTCAAGGGGCTGCCGGAGAGGGATTTAGAATTGAAAAAACAAAGGACTGCTCTTCAGAGATTATATCAATTAAAACCCCATCAGGCTGGAGGGTAATGGATTCTCCTTTTAACCCCATAAAAGAGGCTACCGGTGAAGTTAAAGCCTGCGGGTTGTTTGAAGAGAAGGTTTTAGTGCTTGGTGCCGGTTCCGGTTTTCTTGCAGATGAGATTTTAAAAATGAGACCCAAACGAGTCTTGATTATAACAGCATGCATGCCGGTTGCAGACAGAAACATAAATCATATAATGAGCAATTATTCGCAACATATTGATATTGAATTGTTATTATCTTATACTGTTAATGATAGTTTAATCAATAAAATTGAAGAGTTCTTATTAGAAACAGCCCCCATTTTAATAAAGCACCAGCGTGAGTTATATGCATTCCCCTCTTTTTTCACACCTCTTCAGGTATTAATTGAGAGCAGAATGCATCCGGTTGCATATATTCCAAGAAAAACAATGCCTGAAAAAATGCTGTTTCCAAGAAGCAGGAGAGGGCTTATAGAGGATGAGATAATATCTGCGTTCAACGGGGCAGGCATTGAGGTTGTTGAGACAGAGTCGTTCCATGCCGGACAGATTAAAACAGGTGAAGTATTTGATATGCTCAACAACATTAAACCGGATATGATTTTTTCAATCAATGATGACGGTTCAGACCCTTACTCGGTTGTGCCTCTTGTCTGCGAGAGAGCAGACATTCCATGGGGCACCTGGTTTGTAGATGATCCGCGTTTCATTGTGTCCAAGCATGAGAAGGGCTTAATCAGCAAAAGACATAATTTCTGCTGGGATATTTCAGGTATAGAAGCCTGCTGTGAGCTTGATTTAGGGAATAACATCCTTCTTCCGCTTGCTACAAATCCTGTACAGTTTCAATCAGGCTCTCCTGATGAATCATTGAAAGGAAGGGTTGTGTTTGTCGGCAAACCCTGTTTTGGCAGTGAAGAGAAATATTTCGCACCGCTTTATAATAATCCCGAAGCCCTGCTTATTGCAGATACATTGAGAAATGAAATTTTAGCCAGAAGAAAACCTCCACAGGTTGATGATGTCGTACGTGTTATTGACGGGCTTGGCATTGAACCTGATATATTTTCACAGGAAACAATGAGACGTATACCCGCCTTTTGTCTTTACAGGGCAAATATATGGTATAGAACAGAAGGGTTAAAGAAGATATCATCGCTAAATCCGGTTGTGATTGGAGAGGGATGGGAAGGGCTCCTTCCTCCTGACATTGAGCTTAGGCGGCCCGTTGATTATTACAGCGGGCTTGCAGATGTTTACTGTTCTGATGCTGTTCATCTGTCATTTACCCATCTTCAGATGAGGATGTTTCCCAATCAGAGGGTGTTTGACATCGGGGCTTCAGGGGGTATGATAATCAATGAGAAACTTGACGGCTGGAACCAGCTTTTTGGAAATTTATTAGATGAAGTAACATATGAAAACTTTGATGAATTATATGAAAAAACCTTGTTTTTTTTGAATAACCCCAAAAAACGAAAAGACATTTCAATGCTTCTAAAAGAGATTGTTCTTTCAAAACATACATATAAACACAGGCTGGAAAAAATATTTAATTCTATTGCCTGCTGATTTCCTGTTGTCACTAATTTAATGGTTTTCAGAGAAGTGCCTTGAGTTTTTGAATCCGATATTATAAAAGATAAATAGATTATATATTATTATTAAACAAGGAGGGCTAATTTTTGGAAAAGGTGCTTGTAACAGGGGCAACCGGTTTTGTGGGTTCTGCAGTTGTAAAAGAACTTGTTAAAAAGGGTTTTACTGTTCGTATTATGGTAAGGCGGAACAGCAGCAGAAAAAACCTGGAAGGTTTAAGTTTTGAGGAGGTATCAGGGGATGTAAAGGATAGAGAGGCTGTAAACAGGGCTGTAAGCGGGTGTTCCTATGTCTATCATATAGCTGGTCTTTACAGAACCTGGATGAAACAATACAAAGAGCTTTTTGAAATAAATGTTACAGGAACCGAGAATGTAATGGAAGCATGCTTAAGGCAGGGTGTGAAAAAGGTAGTTCATACAAGCTCAATAGGCGCTCTTGGTATAAAACAGGATGGTTCTTTATCTGATGAAGGTACAGAATTCAATCTCCGTCATTTGAAAATTCCCTATGAAATATCAAAGTATGAAGCTGAAATAAAGGTATATGAATATCATAAAAAGGGGCTTCCTGTTGTGCTTGTAAGGCCTGCGCTTGTAATGGGAGAGGGGGATATCTATCCTACCCCTTCAGGAGCTATGGCAATTAATGTGATAAAGGGGAAAATTCCATCCTGCTTTGAGGGCGGAATTGATGTTGTGGATGTTGATGATGTTGCACAGGGGCATATCCTTGCGATGGAAAAAGGGGTAACAGGAGAAAGTTATAATCTTGGGACTATAGGTAATTTCGTTTCCATTAAAGATCTTTTTGCGTTGATCGCTGAAACTGCAGGTGTTAAAGCTCCGAAAATGGTTGTCCCGAAACCGGCAGCCCTTATTTGGGCTTATTTCTCAACCCTTATTTCAGACTATATAACCAACTCTCCTCCTCCGGCAACACCGGGCAATATACACATACTGTCACTTAAAAAGAGGGTTGATTTTTCAAAGGCGGCAAATGAACTCAACCTTCCTCAGACCCCTCTGAATAAGATAGTGGAAAAAACTGTAAACTGGTATAAAAGGCACGGATATGTCTGACAAAAAAAGCAATATCTTCAATTTAAACGGGCTTACTCCTCAAAGGCTTAAAGAAATGGATTCTTTGATTGCGGAAAAGATGTTTAACAGACTGTCCTTAGAGGACAAACTAAGTCTGGTTATGGCGGCATCCTGGAAGGACAGAGTTGACATGGTTCTGATGGATAGAAACCCTGTTGAGCTTATTCATGCCATGCCTGAAGAGGAATTGTACTGGACGGTTAAGATGTATGGTGAAAGAGACAGTCTGCAGTTGCTTTCCATGACTTCCCATGATCAATTGCAATATATATATGATATTGAGCTCTGGAACAAGGATTTGATTGACAAAAAAAACCTGGAAAAATGGCTTGGGATTCTTTGCAGATTAAGTGAAGAAAAGGTTGTTGACTGGTTTTTAAACTTTGACCAGGAATTTATAATAGCTTCGTTAAAAAAATTGCTTCAGGTTTTCAAGGTTGAGGCAGACAATGATCTTTCTGAGGAGTATCTGAACCTGCCTTACTATACTATGGATGGAGTCTATTTCTTAAATTTTCTGACACCTGATTCTGAGGTTATTCTAAAACCAATGCTTAATGTTCTCTATGAAAATGACTCCAATTGGTTCTATATGCTTATGGAAGGTATTATATGGGATTCACCTCATGAGGATGAAGAGACCGCATTTCGTTTTAAACAGAGCAGGTTATCTGAAAAAGGTTTTCCATCCGTGGATGAGGCTATGGCTGTTTATCAGCTTATAAGCGATGCTGAGATTGAGGGGCTTAAAAAAAAGGTTCAGGAAAAAGAGCCCAATTACAGTAGTAAGGAAGGAAGGGATTTAATCCCGTATTTTTTCCATGAGTGTAGAGACACCTTTATTTTTCAGGTAATGGCGGAACAACAAACCTCTGAAACCCTGCAAAATATCTCTAAAAATATTATCAGCATTGCAAACAGGATTATAGTTGCAGACGGGCTTGTGCCCAAGGACCTGGGAGATATTAAAATTGCTTTGTTTAAAACAGCAGGCTGTGTTAACATAGGATTGGAATATTTCAGCGGTACTGATACCGAGTATGCGAAATCTGTTTTAGAAAGCATACATCCTTTTGATTTGTTCAGAGCAGGTCATACAAAGATATGGGGTCTTAAAAAAAGACTCGAAACAATCTGTGCTGAGAACAGCGATCTTTCTTTTGAGTTTTTATCTTCATTCATTGATACACCATGGTCTGAAACAATTAAGGGATTAAACAGCAGAAGACCCAAATTTTATGAGGGTTTGATAGATGAGAAAAGCCTTCTTGTCAGGGATTTTAAGTCGACTGGAGAAGTTGTGGCTGTATCAGAGGTTCTTGATATTGTGCAGGTTGTTTTGAAACTGTTTAGGTCTGTTCTGCCTGGTGCAGCGGAAGCAATGAATGATGTAAAAGAAGATTTCACGGGTTACAACATATCTGCAATCTCTCTTTTTAACACTCTGGCAGCTTTGAAAATGCTCAAGATATCAAGAAAGGAAGTTTTTTTGACATTGGAAGAACTTGAAACCTTCATATTATCGGTTGTTAAAAAAAGCAAAGCTAATATTTTGAATTCTGGTATAATGGAATGGCTTGAAGGTATGTCTGTTTTTACTGAAAGTCATCGGAAAGCGCTTCAGAATTTTGTCAGAAAGAGTCTTTTGGATCTGAAGCAGGAATTCAGCAGGGTTGAAAATATAGGCGAAATGGATTCAAAATATATACAAAAGATAGTTATAAAATAGAATAATTTTTAAAAGGGAGGTAACTTATGCCGCACAAAAAAATACCACAGATAGCAGCAACACTTCAGGTAGCATTTTACACATCACATCTTGTTCCTGAATACAAGGGTTTAAATGTAGAGGAAAGAAGAAAAAAGGTTGTTGAAGACTATTTTGCTTCTCTTAAGCTTGCAGATCTGATATTTGAAAAGGCTCAGCACGATAAACTTCCTCCTGAACAGGAAAGAATTTTGAAGAAATATATTGTTGCTGAATGAGCAAATCATTATTATTGTTCAATTTGAGGGCATGAAAACTTATGCCCTCAAATTGATTTTATATAGTTTTTTCCCTTCTCCAACCGCGAGTCAATTAGCCGAACCATGTACACTACCATTCTATATTTTATAATTGTTTTTACTGTTTTCGGGATATACCAGTCCTCAAGAGAACCTTTTGAATCTACTTTGCAGTTTTCTGTATGTGTTGCAGGAATTTATCTTCTTTTTTACCTTTTCTGCAGAAGGGTTTTTGCAGTTCTTGAAAAGAGATTTGAAGCTCATGACGGAACAAAAGAGTTTTTTTCAGCGTATCATTCAAAAACTATTAATTTGCTAACCCTTGCAGCAATTGGTCTATATGCATTGATTGCAATTTCGTTTAATGCCAGGATATATTTGAGCGCGATTTTTTTGTTCGGCAGAAGCGATCTTTTTTTAAATGTTTCAGGCATATTGTTATTTATAGTCTTTCTGATTATTATATGGCGCTGTTCTTTTCCCGTATATCATCGTTTTTATGACCTGGTTTCAACCCTGAGGGATTATATTGAGTCCAATTTAAGACTTGTTATTTCAATTGTCACGCCCTGGGTTTTTTTTTCAGCGATCCTTGATCTTATAAAACTTCTTCCTCCTGAGGTTAATGAATTTGTTGCAAGGCATGATTACCTCAGTTATGTATTCTTTGTCTTTTTTCTCGTAATATTTGCGTGTGTATTTCCATGGCTGCTTATAAGGATTTGGAATTGCAGACCGCTTGAAAACAGTCAGTTAAGAGAAAGTATTGAGGTTTTCTCTCAGTCAGCAGGGGTTGAATTTGCCAGGATAGCTTCATGGAATATTTTTCGAGGCAAAATAATTACAGCAGGTGTTGTAGGGTTTATAAAAAAGTTCAGGTATCTTCTTATTAGCCCAACCCTTGTAGAGATACTTAATGAACACGAGATTAAGTCTGTTGCGGCTCATGAAATCGGGCATGTCAGAAAGAGACATATGGTATTTTATATCTTGTTTGTTGTTGGATATATGTTTTTTTCCTACCTGTTTTTCAGAATTTTTTATTTCGGGGTGCTGTCCAGTGATTTGTTTTTGAATATTTTTTTCAGTGAAAGTCTTATGCCTAACACCGCTTTCTATATTTTTCCGGTTTTAATCATCTTATGTTTTTTGATTTTATATTTCAGGTTTGTGTTTGGAGCTTTTTCCAGAAATTTTGAAAGACAGGCTGATGCCTATGCTGTTGAGTTGATGGGTTCTGCAGACGGTATTATCAGTTCCCTTGAAAAGATAGCTGTTGCCGGAGCATACAACAAGGCAACACCGAACTGGCATCATTACAGCATTCAGGAGAGGATAGATTTTTTAAAAGTCTGTGATATGGACAGAAGACTTATAGCATCACATGGTAGAAAAGTGGGGAGAATGGTCATCACATACATTCTGGTTTTGCTGTCTGCTGTTGCTCTCTTTTTTACGATGAAGGGGTTTTATTGGGATGATTTGGAGCTGGAAACATACCAGACAATAATCACAAAAAAAATTGAAGCAGATCCCAATAACCCCGACCTCTATTTTTTGCTTGCAAACTTGGAATATGAAAGAGAAAAATATTATGAGGCAGAGCGGTTATATCAAAAAACAATAACCCTGAACCCGTATCATGCAGATGCCATTAACAATCTGGCATGGCTATATTCAACGTCAAAAGAGCCCGATATGTACAGGCCTGCAGAGGCGCTTTCCCTTGCTTTAAAAGCCGCTGATCTTAAACCAGCACCTTATATACTTGATACTCTGGCTGAAAGTTATTATATTAACGGTTATTATAAAAAGGCTGTAGAAACAATAAACAGAGCAATTGAACAAAACCCGGATAATATAACTTATTATAAAAGTCAGCTCAAGAAATTTGAGGATGCAGCTCGAAAAGAAGAGATGGAAAAAAATGGTTCAAGAATAGCAATATAGATAGAAGTTGGAAGCGGTTAGTAAAAACGGTAAAAAACTGATAACTGCTTTTTGCTGATTTATAAAATATGATGGATCCGTAAAAAGTCCCCCGCTGTCATCTCGAATACCGCGAAGCGCGGCACGAAACGCACGTGAGAGATCTCGTAACATACTGAAATAAGTAGATTTCTCCCTGCGGTTGAAATGACAATGTTGTTTTTTTTAGACTGTTTACCTGTTTGTAAAATATTATCAGGGAGTTACAAAAATGCCTATATTTGAATATGAATGTCTTAAATGCTCTAAAACCTTTGACTTGATTGTCCTGAAATCATCAGAAGCAGATACTCCTAAATGCAGTGAATGTGGAAGCGCTGATGTCAGGAAACTTGTTTCAAGGGTTCGGTATGCTGCAGGTCCAAAGCAGAACAATCTTGCTTCAGGAGCTGAGAGCAGACTGTTAAAGATGATGGGTGGAAATGTGTCCGACAGCACAAAAAAGGAAGTAAAGGAGCTATCAGAACTGGCAGCAAAACGGGGCAAAAAGCGCTTTGACAGTATGATGGATACCGGCAAGTCTGAAAGCGTTGATTACTGACCTTACCCAATGGCGGGAGGTTCGTGATTGATGGTGCTTGCAGATCCTGCAAGAAGCAACAGTTATTTACTTATTTAAGGATGTCTGATTGTCTTGCATAAAATTCCTGATATCACGATTGTTTAAAATCGTCCTGGGTGCTTTTCCACAACCAGCCTTTATCATGGCATTTGCTAATGATACAGAGGTCACTCCAATGTTTGGATAAATATATTTCAACACAGGATATACCAGTCGAGTTATTGCATACATTATATTGGGTTCCACCCGTTTTTGAACAGGATAGATATATCCCGGTCTGAAAATAGCGAGTTGAGTGAAACCTGATTTTAATAAAATGTTCTCAGCCATGCCTTTAGCTTTTGCAAAGGTGAAACGGCTTTTTTCAGATAAGTCAGCACCCTGGCTGCTTAAAAAACAAAAATGCACATGGGGATTTTTTTTTAATAATAATGATGAGAAAGCTTTTGTATAATCACAGGTAATTCTGAAAAACTCATCATTTGGAACAGTTCCCCTGTATACACCTAAACAATAAAAACATATATCAATATCATTAAATACAGTGATACAATTTCGGTAGTCTAAAAAATCATCATGCACCACTGAGTTTAGTTTGGGGTGAATTGTGTTGATTCTTTTTCTTGTTATCGTCCTCACTTCAAGCACATCATTGCGTGGCAGACATTTCTGTAAAATGATATTGCCAATCATTCCATTTGCACCAGTGATCAATATCCTTTTACCCATAGATTATTTTTCCTGAGGCTAAAAAAGCAGTTCCAAGACAGAAAAAGAGGCTGATTTTAACTTGGGATCGACTGACTTTATTGTATGTTAAAATTTCTTACATTTTACAATCATTACTGTTATAATAAACCAAAAATCAGGTAGATAAAAATGCAGGTCGGTTTAAGCCAAGCCTACTCCGGCAGAATCGACTGCCTGAGATTGTCGGATTAAATTCATGGATGCCTCAGATTTTGCTACGCTAAGAATATGTATATTTTAAGGGAAAAGGGCTGCAAGATGCAAAGATTAAGTGTATGAGGAGAATGTTAACAACACTGCCTTTTATTAAAAAACTGATATTTCAAAACACGCCTCCAAAACCTTTATGAATAAATACTTTGCCCACAGTCTTAAAGAGTTACCGGTAAACCAGTGGCATAAACTTGAAGACCACCTCGAAAATGTTGCAAAAATAGCCTCTGAATTTGCCTCTGATTTTAATGCTCAGAATTGGGGGTATCTTGCTGGTCTGTGGCATGATATTGGAAAATATTCAAATGAATTCCAGAAAATGCTGCTTTCAACTGGAGACCCTGATACACATATTGAAAAAAAAAAGGGCGCCCCGATCATTCAACTGCCGGCGCAAAACATGCCATAAACAAACTCAAAGAGGTTGGTAAGATCATTGGTTATATCATTGCAGGGCATCACTCAGGAATACCCGATGGCAAATCAAATGAAAGATCATGCCTTACTGAAAGGCTTAGTAAAAATATCCCTGATTATTCTCAATGTCCAGACCCTATTTTAAATTTAAAGCAAACGGGGTCTTATGATTTTCCCTTCCAGATAGATAATAATCGTGCACACTTCCAAATCTCCTTTTTTGTCCGCATGATATATTCATGTCTTGTCGATGCTGATTTTTTAGATACTGAGCGGTTTATGGACTCTCAAAAATCATCCTGGCGATCAGGTTATCCCTTGCTTTCAGAACTTTCTTCAAAGTTTTTTTCTGCTTTGGAGTTTATAAAACCAAACTGTAGTTATTCAACTTATTCAACGTCCCTATCCTCCCTTTGTTGGTACAAGACAATTGATAAATGCTTTGCAAATAGTGTGAAGTCTTTATCTGTTGTGTAGATCGCAGACTGCCTACGTACACCATCTGCGCAGATCAAAAAATCAGTGTTGGAACCCTGAACTCCTTTTGCACGGCACATATTAAAAAACTTAGCTGCCATAATATAGTCATCTGACTTGAGGGGAACATCCGGGAATGCAGATAGGTGATGCTGAAGTTTCTCAAACTGCTTATCATAGCGAAGCCCTGAAAGAATCTCCTGTCGGATAGGACCAATAATATCAACTCGATGTTCCAGAATAAGCTTTCTGAGCTCTTGAACGACTGCAGAATCAAACTTCTTCGACCGACGAAGCGATTCCGACCACACACTGGTATCCACTAACACTCTCATGTCTTGGCTCTCTGAATCTTATAGTTGTAATCGGTAACGTAGTCCACAGATCCGAACAAAGACAAGACCTTTTCCTGCTCAAGATGGTGAATATAGTCTGTCAGAGCCTGCGTAACAGCAGCCTTTTTGGTTCGATGACGGCCAAGCTTTAGCGCCTTTGTAATGAGTTTGTCATCAATTTGTAAATTTGTTGCCATAGTTATCACCTCCACACATAGTATCACACAAAGAAGTATATGATATCAACATATTTTTTAGATTCCAAAGTTAGGATGTTCCCAAATCCAAGGCATCAAGAATAGCCACTATAAATGGTTAGACTTAAAATCCTTATGCCTGAAAATACTTGATAATACCAACAAAATTGAATGTATAATTTTGAAGTAAAAAGGGACATCCACTAATTAAACCGCTTCTTTGAAGGTCTGTCCGCATTTTGTCGCTTTAGTCTGCATGAAACCTTTTCTCGAGCTTCTTTATAAATGAGTCCCCTCCCGCTGGTCTGCCTGCACTGACTCCTTTTCTGAGTACCCCAATTGTATCTTTTTCGTCTTCCTGTTGCAAATACTTCCTCCAGTTGCCTATCATATCCTGCAACATTGGCAGAAAAAGGGACGGGCTACTTTAATACACAGTAAAAAGGTAAAAAGGGTAAAAAGGGACGGTTCTATTTAATTGACATATAGGTGGTGTATTGGTAAAATTGTGGAGACAGAATCAATTTAAAAAGGGTAAAGGAT
>CAZMHH010000056.1:0-25986 GCA_964566035.1 uncultured Thermodesulfobacteriota bacterium | reverse complement strand
CAATTTTTCCGTTGATTATGGAGGCCCTCTTTTTGATGTTACTGAAAAGTATTTTATATCGCCGGGAGGACATAGGGTAAGATTCAAAAACAGTGATTTATCACCTATAGTTATTAAGTTTGATAAAGGACTCCTTCTGGAAAACCTATGGAATGAATGTGAAAAAACAGGTGTAAAATTCATGGCAGGCACCTGTGCTTTTGATGCCATGGATTATGAAAATGGGGTTGATATTAAATGTGTAAGACAGGGTATAAAGTCATCATTGAAGGCTTCAAAACTCATTGTTGCAGACGGTGTTAACGCAGGTATTGCGGATGCTCTTAATCTTAACAGCCAGAGAATGCTTTTTGCAACGGGTCTTTGTATTTTATACTATCTTGAGGGTATAGAGGACTTTCAGCCAAATTGCCTTAAAACATATTTTGGAAGGGCATATATGGGACTTGCGCCTCTAATGATCGGTCCTTGTATAAGCCGAAAGGATATGGGATATCTTGTTGTGACAGGAAACAGAACGAGGCTCCCTGAAGATATTTTTCATGATGTAACGCAAAAGGGCGCTCTTTCATCTGTTCTTAAAAACACCAGGATAGTAAATAAAACAGGTTGTGCAGTAAGGGCATTTTCATCAATGAAGATTCCATACCGAGGCAATACGCTTGTTGCAGGGGATGCTGCTGCATACGTTGAAGTTGAAACTCAAGGGGCTTTAACATGCGGTTATAGAGCAGGTATTGCTGTTTTTGATGAGTTGTCAGGTAAAAAAGGTTTTGAAGAATATACTTCATGGTGGCAGAAATCTTTTGAATTTAACGGGGATGACTACTTGAAGGTTGCTCAAGGCTTTGTACTTGTTCCAACCTATACAGATGATGAACTGGATTATCTGTTTAGGTTAATTGAAGAAGAAACACTTGAAGGAACCTATAACCAGTATAGGTCTCCAAGGCTTCTTTGGGGGGCTATTATGAGTCATAGCGAGAGAATAAAAATGGAAAAACCCGAAATTTATAACAAGTTTAATAAAAAAGTATCATTGAGTGATATGCTGTGATAGGAGGATTATAGTTATGGCTGTGAATATTGAAATGGAAAAATGTCTGGGGTGTGGTTGTTGTAGTGATATATGCCGTTTCGGTGCTTTAGAACTTCAGGAAAAGGCTGTTGTAAACGATGAATTCTGTACTGAGTGCGGAGAGTGTTGTGAGGTATGTCCGGCAACTGTTTTAAAAATATGATTTTGATATCTTTGCATCAGGGATTAATAATTATAGTTAATTCATGCTAACAAAAAGGCGGTTCTGCGCTTCTCCTTTCCTTCCACCAACTAATTGAAATTACATTGTAAAATAAATTAGTCTTGACAATAAAAAAAAAATTAATTAAAATTGGCTCAGTGTCCAAAAAATATTCAAGGTTAATTGCAGAGGATGAAAGAATCAAAAAAAGACCTTATACTGAAAGCTTCGGTAAAGATTTTTGCTGAAAAAGGTTATCAGTCTTCCACTATTCTTGAGATAGCAAACCAGGCTGGAGTCTCAAAGGGGCTTGTTCACTTCTATTTTGAAAATAAACTTGATCTTCTTCTGTCTGCAATAATTTTATTTATGCGGACAGTCAATGATAAAAACAGGAAAAAATTCAGCACAAAAACAGGACCGATAGAGAAACTAAATGCTGTTTTTGAAACCTTTCAGGAATTGCTGTTAAATGATAGGGGGGGCCTTTACTGGGAGCATATTTTAAAAGAAGGGGTTCCCTACAGCAAGGGTAATGACCTTAAAAAACTAAAGGGTAAGATTGAAGAAATAGAAAAAGAGAACAGTTTTTTAAAAAATTCTCTTGATGATATTATTTTGGAAGGTCAAAGAACAGGAGATATTGTAGATGATTTTAAACCTGCTGTAATCAGACAGATTCTTGGTGGCTCAAGCCAGCTTCTTTTTTACGGACTTTACCTCAAGAGTTTTAAAAATGCAGATATCGGATATGATAAAGAGGATATTAATGTTTCATTAAAAAAACTTATAGATAAGTTCAGGGGTACAAAAGAAATAATTCACTGATGAAAGAGATATTATGAAAGAAAACTGTAATAGATTTGACGGAAAACATGTTGTAGTAACAGGTGGGGGAAGCGGAATAGGAAGAGGAGTAGCCATTCGTTTTGCAAAAGAAAGTGCTAATGTTGTCATTGCAAACAGAAACAGAGCAAAGGGAGAAACTGTTGAAAAAGAAATAACGGGACTTGGATTGTCTGCAAAATATATTCCGGCTGATGTTTCAGATGTTGAATCAATCAACAAGATGATTGAAAAGGCTGTAGAGATTTTTGGTCCCATTCATGTTGCTGTTTCAAATGCAGGAATTAGCGAAACCCAGTCATCAGCTCTTGAAATAACCCCTGAAGAGTGGGACAGGGTCTACAGCGTTAATTCAAAAGGTTCATTTTTTTTCTGCAGGGCATGTGCGCAGAATATGATGGACAATGGTATCCAAGGTTCAATAGTTACACTATCCTCTATTGTTGCAAGATCCGCTAAAAATATGACAGGGGCTTATGCATCATCCAAAGCCTCAATAATAATGTTTACAAGAACCCTTGCCAAGTGCCTTTCTCCAATGGGAATAAGGGTAAACTGTGTTTCGCCCGGGGTAGTTGCAACAGATATTTATACTTTGGTTGAAAATGAAATGGAGATGGATCAGGGCTCATTTGCGGACTGGCTCATTGAGCAGTCAATTGAAAGCGGCAACCTTCTGATACCCAGAAAAGGAGAGGTAGAGGATATTGCCTCTGCTGTTGCTTTCCTTGCATCAGATGAAGCCTCTTATATTACAGCTCAGAATTTATGCGTTGATGGCGGAATTGACTGGTGTTGGTAGGTAAGCTATTGAGCTATTAATCTTTTTGCTGTTAAGCAAAATCGCTAATTAGCAACGTAGTCCGTAGCAAAAACCAAAACCTCTGTCATGGTTGTAATCGTTTCCGGACAGCCCTGACTGAAAGATGTGATAATTAATTTGCTCAATGTTGATGGGTCCGTAAAAAGTCTAAAAAGCCCCCTATCCCTTGACGGGAGAGGGTTGGGGTAAGGGTGATATGAAAGCAATTACAGTATCTTAGTAGTAACATTGCCGCAACCCGTTTTGGCAATTCAAGAAAAAATAGACTTTTTACCGGTTCATCAATGTTAAAGCCTTTTATTACGAGATACTGGGTATTATGACTATAAATGAAATTTTATATACAATAGCTTACTGTACCTTTATTTTGGGGGCTTCAAAGTCGTTCAGAGAAAATGGTTCCATTCGATCCGTAATTATTATGATTTGCGGAATATCACTTGATTTTCTGGTCAGCATGCTGCCTTTGGCAGGAGTCGGATTTTTGAAGATGGAGCTTGAAGGCACAAACAACGTGATTACATTTGCCATAATACTTGGTTTTTTCGTTTGGATTCTTTTTGTTTCTGCCCTTATAATAAGAAAAAAGAGAAAATGGAGCATATACCACAGATTAATTACAGCGGTGCAGATTGTATGGTTTTTAGATTTTATTCTGTTTTTATGGGGTATATATAAGTTTCCTTTAACATAAAAGATTTTTTTTAACAAATGAGGTAACGGATGGAAAAAGAGAGAAAGAAAACAGTATTCACGGTAGATGAAGACAAGTGTATCGGTTGCGGTCTGTGTGTTGATGCCTGTCCCATGAAGATACTAGAGGTTGAAGACGGGCTGTGTATTATTAAAAAGGAGTTCATGTGTCTTGAATGCGGGTCATGTATGAGAGAATGTCCCGAACATGCGATAACCATTGAAGGCATAGGAAAAGAAAAAACCAATTAAATTAAAAGGAGCTATTTTATGAATTTTGAGTTTACCCCGATTCTTGACATTCTTAACGAGAAGTTAAAGGATCTCAACGCCGTAAAGATGAATGAGTATGAAGGAATGGATATAACAGATGTTGATGAATTTGAGCTCGAGGGTGAAAAATGTTATGTTCGTGGCTATAAGGCGGACAAGCTGGAAAAGCTGAGCTTTTCCAGCTTGAATTTCTTTGGGCAGATGAGGGCTGATGTAATAATTATAACCCCTGCTCCTGAGTATGATATACCTTACTATGTTATGGACTGGGATGAGTCTGAAGAGCATATTTTTTTCATAATAGATCTTATGCCTGCCGATGATCCGGGAAGGAGCCTCAACTACCTTGATAATTATCTTTATAAAAATCTTGAGGATTTATACAACGATTATTCTACAATTCCGGGGCTTGGCAAACCCAGCGTTTTTCACTGGGTAAGGGCTATTCACTCTCCGTATCTGCTTGTGGGTACTGTTGAAAAAAAACCTGAAAATGTTGAACGACTTATAAAATGTGCCAAAGATTATCTTGATGCATGGCTTAAACTCTACAAAGAGGCAAAACCAATTGATAGTGATCCTGAGTATATGAAACTTATTGCCCAGAGAAGGAAAACCATAAGAGATCTTTATCGTGAGTATGATCCGGGTGTTGGACCAATTACAAAGTTTCTCGGAGAGGAAAAAGGGCATAAGGCATTAGCGGTTATTGAACCATAATCGCAGGTAAAAGTTATCAGCAGTCAGGTGTCAGTAATGCCGTGGTTGTTCATAACTGGTCTCATAAAAAAAACGTTAACTCCTTTTAATAACTTAATATATCAGGAGGTGAAGAATGGCGGAAGGCAGAGAATTTATCCAATCGGCAAAGGAGAGCCTGAAAGCTTTGTCCCTTGAAAGTGTTGCTGTTGAAGAATCTCTTCAAATGATAGAAACAGACGGGGGCAGGATTGATCTTGAAGTATATAAGGCGGACAAGATTGAAAAAGTTATTTTCTGTACCATTAAGATATTTCAGCCAGGGATATCTGAGAAGTCGGTTCTTATCTGGCCTGAGGATGGTTATGATATACCTCTTGTCTGGTGCAACCTTACCCAGATGCCGGGCATGAATGTTCCAATACTTGATCTCATTCCTATACGTGATATTGTTTTATCACCCGATTATGCCCGGCGGTATATGACAAAACTGAAGGAGACAAGAGACAAATCACTGGGTATCTTAGGTGATACTGTTACCGATAAGGCATTTGATTTAAGCTCTATTGTTTCTTACGCCCTCTCACCCTATAAAATAATTGTGGTAGTAAATGATGAAGGAGCGGGACGAGTTGGAGATGTAATGGGTGAATATGCCGGGCTATTTACTCGGTTCTGGCAGGAGGCTGAAAGGTTAGATGAAGAAACTTTGGTTCAGGAAGCTAAAAACAAGAAAGAAGCCGTGAGAAAGTTGATGAAAGGTAACGACCCTGGATATCCTTTTATGTTAAAAATTTTTGGAGAGGATAATACACACAGGGTTTTTGATATAATATTTTAATAACTTTAAGATTAAATTTATAAAAACATGGGGGGGTCAGGTATGAAGAAAAAAGTTAGTTTTTTAACAGTTTTTTTACTAGCGGCTTCTTATTTAATTATCTCTGCTGAACGGTCAGATGCCGCTGTAAGGCTCTATGACGACAAATTGATCCTGAGCGGTTTTGTGAAAGAAACCGTGTATGTCAGAACAGCTATGAGAAACAGGGAGAAGAAGTACAGAAAAAATTATTTTGATTTTGCCCGGACATCATTTTACATTGACGGTCTTTATACTATTAAAGATGACTTTGATTATACACTCCGTTTTTTCGCCGGGTTGAATGCATGGTATGAGAAAAGTCACTGGTTTGACAGCGATCTCAATCGTTACATGCCTGACCGTTTGAAAGACAGATACAGAAGGCCAAGTAACCTTGAAGAAGATGTTCTTACAGAGGCATATTTTGATTTTATCAAGGGCCCTTTTCAATTGAGAGCCGGAAAACAGATTGTCATCTGGGGGCAGCTTGATGTTGCAAGGGTTGCAGATATCGTTAATCCGCTTGACTTCAGATGGGGTGTTCCTGGTATTGAAAAATGGGAGGAGATAAAAAAAGGGCTCTGGATGCTCAGGGCTTTTTATCAGACTGAACTTCCAGGAAACCTTCTGATTGAAGGAATTTTCAACCCCGGTTATTTTGCTGCAATGCATCTTCCCTATGATGGTACCCACTGGGGCGCTCCATACAGCGAACCATTTGGTGCAAGAGGCGACGGGATTTTTGCATGGACACAGTATAAATGGGAAAAAGACTCAAGGGATAGAAGATGGGATAGTTCAAATATGTCATGGGGGTTCAGGGTGACAGGGTACACCCCTGTTATTAATATGGACTGGACATTTCTTTTCTGGGATGCCCCCTATTTTGGACCGGTTTTTAATCCTTACAGGCTTACGGCTTTCTCTCAACAATATGTTTTTGCAGCCCTTAATGCAGCATCAACAGGAACCAAGATTAATCCCGGTAAATCACCCGATTACAGGCTTGCCTATTTTAAAAGAATGCGAACCATTGGTGGTACTGCACAGCATTATGCCGATTATTTCAGGGGTGCTATCATGCGGCTTGAATGGTTCTATAATTTTAAGATGCCGTTTAACAGAGGAGGTGAGGGAAGAGTAGCTGACATTAATGACTGGACAAGAAAAGACAGTTATGGCTTTGCTGTTTCATATACCGACAAGTTTCGGCTTCCGTTTATATATGACACCATAGGAAGAGGCAAAATGCTGGATTGGACTCTTACCTACTGGTGGAGTAAAATCACAGGAAACAAGAGAGATCTCTATAAAAGCGCTCTTAATCACAGACCGGGTGATTCTACAACAGAGGGGTTCTCTCTTTTCTTTATGCAGATGCTCTTTAATGCAAGATGGGTTGTCACTTTTATTGGGCAGTATCATCCCCGAATAAAGAAATATATGGCATGTCCCACTGTCACATACTCCTTTCCGGGAAGTAAGTGGTATGTTGATGTTGGATATAAAAAGTATGGTGCCAGCAGAGGGTATGCACAGGGAACATACTATGACAAGGATTCGCTGATACTTCGACTCAGATATGAGTTTTAATATTAATTAAAAAGTATAGAGGAGGATCATTAATATGATACTAAAAAAAATAGCATTTGGGATAATTACTGTTTTGTTGTTTTTTGTTCTCAATACAGGAACTGTTTTTGCTGCTGAAATAGAGTATCCGGTTAGGGCTTATACGGATGCAGAACTTGAAAAATTAAGACAATGGGAGAAGGAGTGGGAAGGCATAAAGGTTGACAAAACAAATGTTGATAAGGTTGCCGAATTCCTGCCTGAGTCATATGTTGGTATTTATAAGGATCCTGTAAAATGGGGCGGACCGGAGGAAGGGATCTATTTTTACATAGTTCCTTATAAGCCTGTTGTTGAAACTCCAGGCATGATAGAAGCCACAAAGAAGTATGCGCCTCTTGTAAAAACCAATCCTGACGGAACCATAGCCAATTACGGCGAAATTGCCGGAATCCCATACCCAAACCCCCAGTCCGGGCTTGAAATAGCATGGAACTTTGACTTCAACAACCATGGAGATACTGCTCATTATTCCAGGAATTCACCGAATGTTAACCCCAGATCCAGGTCTGAGCGCTATTCACAACAGGAACAGTGGGAGTTCTGGTTTGTAAACCGTACAGAGGTTGAACCAAAGCCTTTTCTTCCCGACAATCCAAGGGGGTACAGGAGAGGTATTTTTATCCATATGTATGAACCCCCTGAATTTTTAAATACAAGATACTACTCAATGAGATTTATCGATCCGAGCAAAGATGACGAGATGTTCATGTGGTATTCACAGTTTAGAAGAATACGCAGAATGTCAACAGCTCAGAGAACAGATGCTGTTGATGGAACAGATCTTATCTATGATGATGAATTTTTCTGGGACGGTCACATAATGCGCAATACTTATGAATTCAAAGGGAGGAAGGAACTCCTGTGTGCAAGGCGCCAGGAGATGAAAGATGTGGTTAGGCAGAAAGGTCAGTCTCTGCCAAGCAATCTGACCCTTGAAAGATTAAATACACTTGTAGTTGAAGCAGTAAGCAGAGACTCTAATTATATTTATGGAAAAAGGGTCTGGTATCTGTGTCCCGAAACATATTATATAATGTGGACAGAAATATATGACAGGCAGGACAGATTCTGGAAAGGCTTTATGATGTTTACAAATGAGATAGAGACTGCAACAGGGGCGAAGAAAAACATGATAGTCGGGTATGCTTTAAATGATTTCCAAAGAATACATTCGGGGTATAATAATCAGAAGATGAAGGGTGTCAGTATTGAACTAAATCCCAATATGTTTTCAATAAGCAATCTTCAGCAGACTTATTAAGTTTGATGTACAGGGATTTTAATCGATTTTTAAAAGATATGACTAATTATTCATTTTAAAGAAACCGCAACAGTTTTTTTTATAAAAACATTGCGGTTTCTTATTTTATTAAAAAATTATAAATCGGGTTATAAAAGAATTTCTTAATTCTACCTATAAAAAATTATTATAGGAGGAGAGTTATTATGAATTATAAGCATCATATGTTAATCCTGGCAGTTACTGGGAGGGAAGTGAAATCGACAGACAGCCTGGTTATAATGGAACCAAGATATACAGGCTTGCAAGATGAGTAAGGTATATGTATGAATAACAGTTAAGGACAGCTGATTTTTAAATATTGTATAACATAAAAAAGGCAGTGGATTAACATGCCGTTATTAACCCCCCAAACCTTTTGCAGGGATTAAATGTCTTTGGTTTTATTAAAGAACGCTAAAACCATATATGGTGCAATTACTGAGATTGCAGGCAGCGAGTATGTTTCTGACGACCTTGCAGCTCTTTATGCTTATACAAAAGATGCCAGTATTTTTGGAGGGACAGAGGCGTCACTTGTAGTAAGACCGGGATCCACGGAAGAAGTTTCAAAAATAATGGTTGTTGCAAATGAAAACAATGTTTCAGTGGTTGTTCGCGGTGGTGGTGCAAGCATCTATGGTCAGCCGGCAGGAGCTTCAGGAAAAAATCTTCTGATTGATATGACAAGAATGAATAAGATAGTGTCATTGAATAAAAACAGCATGAATGTAACGGCTCAGTCAGGTATCATGATGGGGAAGCTTCAGTATGAGTGCAAAAAGGAGGGGTTTTATATATTCTCCCCGTTTTCGCCCCTGCATATTGTAACCCTTGGCGGATGGATATCCGGGACAGCAGGAAGTGCAGGCTTGTGGACAGACATTATAGGTTTGCAGGTTGTTCTTACGGACGGCAAAGTTGTTACTACAGGCGGAGGTCCTGGAACAAATATTAATCAACCGCTGTTTTATAACCGAAATTTAGGAGGACCTGATTTTACAGGGCTTTTTATAGGTGATGGCGGAGCTTTTGGTGTTAAGACGGAGGCAACTGTCAGGATTTTCCCGTATCCAAGTGTTATGAGAGCAAGTATAGTTGAGTTTGACAACATTGATCAGGTGCTTGATATGGTGGAAAGGCATGTTTCAGTTGTCAATCCTCATCCATTTCACCCGATTATGGTGTTTGGTCCTGGTGCAATGAAGAATTTTATGCCTGAATTTGAAGAGATAACTTCATATCTTGTTCAGGGCATAATGCAGGGGTATGATGAAACTGAAATGGATGCAAGACTTGAATCATTCAATAAAACAGCCGATGAACTCGGGGGCAGACATAATCAAATGCTTGATGCAATGGCAGAGACAATGGCAGCTTCATCGGGTGGCGGCGAAAGCGATATGGAAATGGACTGGCTTAGTCTTTTCAACGGGCTTGGTCTCGCTGCCTGGCTTCCATTCACACTGCCCAGAGAGGGTTTTAAGGAAACGCTGAATATGTTGATGAAGTGGAGGGCTGATAAATTAAATGAAGCTGAAGCCAAAGGATTTGTCTGCAATGCTACATGGGAGTTTTTTGTTCCAACTGATAACAGCACATTGATTGGGGAGATAGATGTCTTCTTCAATGATACTTATACATCTGAAATACGAGAATACATAAGAAAAATGATGGCTGATTTTCAAGACTATGCCCATAGCTTAGGCTCCATAGATGTTTATAATCAGGGGATAATGACTCATATAAACTCATCCTGCTGGTCAGAAGGTTTTAAGCAGCTTTATACAACTGTTAAAACAGGTTTTGATCCCAAAGGAATATTAAATCCGGGGCTGTGGAAAAATAACTGATAAACAGGTAAAAAAGCAGTGAGTAATTCGTAATAGAGGTATGAGACTGTAAAAGCGAGCGCCCAATATGTGTTCTGAAAAGTTTAAGGAGTTGAACAAGGCTAAAAATTATATTTACAACTGCAAAAAATGCGGTTTGTGTGCCGGTAAGGTTAGTGAAAAACTGCCATTTGTATGTCCTGTAAAAGAATTTTCCCCAGGATTTGAACATTTCTCTTCAAGGGGTAAAATAATTATTGCAGAAGGTCTTTTAAATGCTGAGATCAAAGCCTCAGCAGGACTTGCTGAGGCTGCATATTCATGCACTATGTGCGGAAACTGTATGAATCAGTGTCAGGCTATGGAGAGTGAGTCAGGAGGTCGCCTGGTCGACAGCCAGAAAATCGTTCAGGCAATGAGGTGTGATCTATATACCCTGCATCCAGAGCTTGTAAGCAATCAGATTCACACAGCCATTAAAGCAACCCGTCAGTATGATAGCCCCTGGGGGTTGCCCCGAACTGTAAAACAGAAGTGGGCAAAAGACCTTGTACTTAAAGATGCTAGCAAAGATGCCTGCCAATATCTTCTGTTTTCAGGCTGTACAATGCCCTCAACCCCTTTGCAGGCAGAACGGTTAAAAAGAGGATCGCTTCTACTGAATAAAATGGGTTTTGACATAGGTATTTTAGGCGCTTCTGAACCCTGTTGCGGAAGTCTTCAGAAGCGGATTGGTGCTGCAGATATTGCGCGCGCGATGATTTCTGGAAATATTTCTCAATTCAATAAGGTTGACTGCGAGTCAATTATTACCTTTTGTTCAGGGTGTTATAACATGCTTAAAAATGAGTATCATGAATCTGATAGAGAGCTGAAGGCAAAGGTTTATCATGTAGTGGAAATATTTTCCAAAGCCATAAAAGAGGGCAATTTAAAGTTTAATGAAGGACATACAAGAAAAATAATGTATCACGATCCTTGCCATCTTGGAAGGCATTCAGGGGGCTTTGATGCGCCCAGACATGTGTTAAAATCTATACCCGGCATTGAGGTGGTTGAAAAAAGAGGAAACAGGGAAAACTCAGTATGTTGTGGAGCGGGCGGCGGGATGAAGATGTTTAATAAAGGAACAATTGCGGGTGCTACAGGTTCCGCATTGCTGTGTGAAGCGGAAAGACTCGGTGTTGAAGCAGTGGTTACAGCATGTCCTTTTTGTGAAATGAATCTTGATGAAGCATCTAAGGCGCTTGATCTTCAAATGCCTGTGTATGATGTTATAGATATTGTTTTTGATGCTGCGGTATAATGTCAGACTGTATGGATGTGTTAAAGTTGGTTCATTAGTCTTGATGAACCCGTAAAAATTCCTCCGCTGTCATCTCGAATGAAGTGAGAGATCTCATAACATACTGAAACAACGAGATTTCTAACCCTGCTGTCGCAGGGTTCGAAATGACACATTTGGCTATTAAGGCACAGTCCGACGTTCAAAATTATAACATGACTGTATTCAGCCTTTTTACAGGTCCATAAGTATTAAATAATATTTTTAACTAAAAAGGAGAATTGCAATGAGGAGTAAACAGATTTTTTTCCAGGTATTTATTATTTTTACGGTCTTTTTTTTACCTTTTTCAAACACAGGTTTTGCCGCTGAAAAGAAGACCATAGAGAAGAATAAGACTGAAATGCCAACACCGTTTATTAATCCTGCAAAGGATGTTCTTATTGAATCGGCAGCGCTTAAGCCCGTTGATATAGAGCCTGGCCTGAGCAAAATCAGGGTTGATGGAGGAAGTATTGACCTTGAAGTTTATAAATCTGAAAAAGTTGGAAAGGCTGTGTTCTGCGATATAAGACTTTTCAAAACAAATGTATCGGAAAAAGCTGTCATGGTATGGCCAGCAGAAGGTTATGATTTCCCTGCCTTGTGGTTAAACCTTACACAGATGCCCGGGGTGAATGTTGCTATATTTGATTTTATTCCCCTAATGGATATAGTCGTAGCAGAAAAATATGCAGAAACTTATCTGATAAATCTGAATAAACTCAGTGACAAGGCATTTGAAATATTTGCAGATACGGTTATTGATAAAGCTTTTAAACTTGATTCCCTTGCTGTTCATGCCCTTTCTCCTTATAAGGTTGTGGTTATGATCTCTGATGAAGGAGCTGAGCGTATTCCTGAGATTGTAGGGGAATACTTAACGGTCTATCTTGATTTCATAAAAACCGCACAGCCTGTTGAAGATAAAAAGTTATTAAAGCTTTGCAGTCAGAGGAAGGATGCTGTGAGCAGACTTCTTAAAGCAAATGATCCTGGCTACCCCTTTATGATTAATGTGTTTGGAAAGGATAAAACAGAGAAAGTCTTTGATGTGGTGTTTTAACTTAAGGCCGGGAACCTTTACTGTTATTCGATAATATAGGCTATTGTGATGCCTGTGCCACCTGATGTTTCATCAGGGTGTGAAAAACCTTTTACAGAGGGATTCTCTTTCAAATATTCATGAACGGCGTGCATAAGCCTGCCTGTGCCCCGTCCGTGGACTATTTCAACACTTGCTGCACCCTGCATTAGGGCACCGTCAACTGCTTTTTCAACAACAGGTATTGCATCGGCAGAACGTAAGCCTATAATGTTTATTTTTGTGCTGTATTCTTCAACAGCTTTTTTTGCAGTAGCATTGTTACCCGATTTTTTTATCTTGTTTTTGTCTTCGGGTTTTTGGCTCTGCGTTGTGCACATCTCAAGTTCATCTATTGATGCATTTATTTTCAACTGTCCTATAATTATTTCTGCTTTACGGGTGCCGGGGTTATATGATGCAACTGTTCCAGTTCTTTGCAGTGCTGTTACAAACACCTGCTGGCCTGTTTCTAAATCTGTCAAAGGTTTTCCCTGTTCTCGCTGAACAGGAAAATGTTCCTGGACTTTGTCTTTTACTTTTCTAAACTCCTTTTTAGCATTTTCTGTAATTTTCCGACTATCATCAGGGCGGATTAAAATGGTTTTTTTCTGATCTTTGATTATTCTTTCCAATTTATCCTCGCTTTCTCTTATAAACTTCATTGCCTTATTTCTGAAGTCTTTTAAGAAAATATCTTTTTGAGAACGCATGAGAGAATGGAGTTTTTCCGATTCTGAGTGAAGAGCTTTTAAACTTTTTTTTAGTTTCAGAACGGAATTTTTTTCATTGCTGAGCTGAATATGTGTCTTTTCAAGTCCATGAATAAGCTCTCCAATATGCTGTTCACAGGGATCAGTGTAGCTCTGTGCTTTTTCGAGTATCTCAGGCAGAATTCCAACATTACGGGCAATTGCAATGGCATTGCTGATTCCCGGCACTCCATAGGCAAGGTGGTATGTTGGTCTGTATGTTTCAGGGTCGAAACAGACGGATACATTCTCAACATCACTGTTATGGTAGGCATACGTTTTAAGTATGTTGAGATGGGTTGTTACAACAGTAAAACACCTCTGCTGCCGGAGATAATCAAGAATGGCTGAAGCAAGTGCTCCTCCTTCTCCAGGATCTGTTCCAGTGCCAAGTTCATCAAGAAGCACAATGGATGATGGGCTGACAGTTGAAACAATTTTTTTTATCTGCTCCATGTGAGCGGAGAAGGTGCTCATGTTAGAGGAAATGTTCTGTTCATCTCCAATGTCCGCAAAAACTGTTCCGAAAACAGAAACAACGCTGCCTTTATCAACAGGTATATGAAGTCCGGATTGTGTCATCAGAATAAAAAGCCCAATGGTTTTCATTGCAACAGTTTTTCCTCCCGCGTTTGCTCCGGTTATAACAAGCACAGATGTTTCAGGGTTTCTAACCAGGTTTACAGGAACAGTTCCTTCCGAGTTAAATACCCACTGTCCTATGTTTTCAGGAGGTTCTTTATCTGTATCTTTAATGTTTTGTGTATTTTCCACAAAACGGGCAAGCAGTATAGGATGGCGACAACCTTTCAAGTCTATCTGTCCGCTGTCTGACAGTAGCGGTTCAATACCGTTTAATGCTATGCCAAAAAGCGCTTTTGCATGAATAAGATCAATTACATGAAGTCTGTCCAGGTTTTCAATAATAGAGTTGCATTGGCTTTTTATCAATCCGGTAAGGCTTCGCAGAATTTTCAATTCCTCGTAATATTCCTCTTTTTTTAGCATTTGAAGGTCGTTGTTAATAGCAACAACCGGAAGAGGTTCGATAAAAATAGTTGCTTTTGTTTGAGACTGATCGTGAACAATTCCCGGTATGGTGCTTTTACTGTCAGCGCGAACCGGAATAACATATCGGTTGTTACGGATGGTAATAAAATCATCTTGCACTGCGTAGTTTATTTCATGATCCTGTATTGTCTGTTCAAGAATATTTATAATTTTCAAGCGAAGTTTCTTCAGCCTGTTTCTGATTTCATAAAGCTCCGGGCTTGCATTGTCCAGTATATCTCCCTGAGAGGAGATGCATTTTTGAATTGACGATACAATATGTTTAAGAGGGATAATCTGAATGCCTAATTCAGCTATAACAGGGTGTGTCTCAGTAAAACCTGACAAGAACTGTTTTATAATGTCTGCTGTCTCGAGGGTATCTTTTATATCAAGGAGGTTTTTAGGATCAAGTATGAAGTTTGGTATTCTGGTTTTATTAACCGGATTTGAGATATCATGTATGGAGTTAAGAGGAAGTTTCCCATGGTTTTCTATTATGTCTCTTAACTGTGTTGTCTGTTCAAGCAGAAGGGAAACTGCTGACCCCTCGTTTTCAGGAACAAGGTTGAGACTGAGTTTTTTCCCGCCGTCAGATCTGGCAAAAGTCTGGAGAAATTCGCATATCTTATTAAACTCAAGAACTCTGAAACAGTGTTTATCCATCTATTTTAGTCTTTTTGTTAGTTCCATCAATGCACCCAGATCGCTTTTAAAGGCAATATTTTCAGGCAGTTTGTCAAGCCAAAACCACCTGAGTTCACTGACATCATCCTGCGGGTGGAAATCAGAAGATGTAAGTTTTACTGTAAAATATATGCAAAGAAGCGCTTTGCCGTTGTGACCGTATACTTCAGAAGATATGTTTAAAAATTCCTCTGCAATACATTCGACTCCTGTTTCCTCAAGGACTTCTCGCTTTAGTCCTTTCATCGGATCTTCATTGTAGTTGAGAAACCCTCCGATAGTGTTCCAGTCACCTTTAAAGGGTTCAACCGCACGTCTTGCAAGAAGAACCCTCTTATCATTATCTACAGGAACCGCCCCCATGCAGGGGCTTGATGTGTGATAGAGTATAAAGTCGCATGTAGAACATTCCTGTCTAAAAGGATCCTTCTGTGGAATGGGGCTTCCGCACCATGGGCAGAACCTGTGTGGGGGTGGGTGGAATATTTTCTTCAAGAATCTCCTTTATGAAAAAAAGAGTTTATATAAAATATAATTCTAAGCATGTAACTACTCACCCTGTGCACGATCAGTTTGCCATAGCAGAGGCTTATGTAAAGCAACAGGAAAAAAAATTATCACCCTAACCCCGTCCCTCTCCCATCCAAAAAAGGGAGAGGGGGTGGGGTTGCAGCATAACTGCTGAAATATAAAGTGATAACAGGTTGGGATCTTTATAAAAAAAACATTTTTATTATTTCCCAACTCCTGCACTATTGTTATTGGTGACAGACATGCCACCTCGTCCCCTCTACCCGCCGCGGGAGAGGGACAGGGTGAGGGGGATTAAAAAGATTTTATAATTTTAATATGCTACTCACGATAATTACACCAGGGGGGGTGAGTAGTTACATAAACACTATACGAGTACCTCATGAAAAATACGGTGCGATTTGTTTTTACCGATAAGTTTACCGAGCATTTTCTGGGAACGGTCTTTTGTGAGAAGATCATTTCTGTATTTTTGAAAATTGGTCTTTATTTCATTAAGGTATGAAGAGTCGGTTATTTCATCTGCGTTCTCAAGTATTGGAAGATAAATATCAAGATATTCTTTTACGCAGAGTTTAAGGTCATTCAACATAACGGTTTCCGGCATTGAATAAACTGTGACGTCTGAGTGATACTGTTTCATCCAGTCAGGTGATTTTTGAGGCGGAAATTCAATGTATTTATGACGCACAGATTTAAAGGGCCGGATATATTTTTCATAGTAACCCTTTCTGTCTGACATAATGATTGGGTTAATGTAGCTCACCACTTTCTTTTTGGTGCAGGAAAGGTCAAAAGAAAACACAGGGGCATCTAATTTATCTGCTGGATATATTGCCATGCCGAGAATATCAAGTAATGGTATTTTTACCTTCATTCTCATTGCGTAAATTTTTTTGATATTGGCAGCCGTCCAGTTGAAACATTTCATTTCAATAAGTTTTAAAGGAAAACTTGTTTCAGCAAGTTCTTTCGGAAGTTTAAGGGGTTCAAGCTTGAATCGCTCTTCTATTTTTACTAATATTTCGTTTAAAAGTTCATCCATATATAATGCTCCTTAAAAACATGAAAGGGTAGAGGAGTATATGGAACAAACCCTGACCCGGGAAAAAACCGGGTTAGTTTGCCCCGCAACTGTCAGTTCGTGACAAAGATGCTAATTTCTCGAGTGTTTTTATCAGAACAGTCCAGAATGTTTCAACGCTTCCAATGTGCACAGCCTCATCGGGTGAATGGGCATCTACTATTGTAGGTCCAATTGCAATCATATCCAGCCCTTTGTATTTACTGCCAATAATGCCGCATTCAAGCCCTGCATGGGTTACATCTGTTTCAGGGAAAATGCCAGTAACATCCCTGAACACACCTCTTACTGTTTTAAGTATCTTTGAATCAGTGCCGGGTTTCCAGGCTGGATAGGGTTCTTCAATTTCCACTCTTGCCTCAGCAAGATATCCTATTGATTTCAACTGTTCAGTAATTGCTTTAATACCCTCAGGACAGGAGGAACGAGGCATACATTTTACAACAAGCATGTTGTTGTCTGTCTGAACTGAGCCTATGTTGCATGAAGTTTCAACAAGTCCTCTAATCTCGCGGCTCATGGCAGTAACCCCGCAAGGAAGGGCAAGAATTAAGCCGATAGTTTTTTTAAAAGAGTCAAAACAGCAGCAGTTCTCCGGGGGAGTTTTGACTGTGGTTCTGATATATAGGTTTTTATCCCGGGGATACTGAATCTGAGCTGACGTAAGAGAGTTTTTTACACGGTCTTGTGCAAGGCTTGCAAACTCTTTATCAATTGATATGCAGGCTCTTGCTTCACGGGGGATTGCATTAATCTTGTTGCCCCCGTTTAAATTAAGAAGACAGGGGTCAAGGTCAGCTAAATTCCATAGAGTTAATGCAAGAATTTTAAGGGCATTTGCTCTGTTTTCATGAATATTCAGACCTGAATGTCCGCCCTGCAAGCCTTCAACAGATATTTCCAGAAAAATTCTATTACCGGTTTGCTTTTTGATTGTTAAGGGGAGGGAAATCTCCACGCAGCCACCGCCTGCACATCCTATGCAGACAGTTTTAATGTCCTCGTGGTCGAGGTTTATAAGTGTTTTAGATGTAAGAAGGCCGGGTGAAAGGCTGAAAGCTCCTGTAAGCCCTGTTTCTTCATCAACTGTTAAAAGTATCTCAAGAGGACCGTGGATAATATCTTTTGAAAGGCATATAGCAAGAGCAGCAGCTACCCCGATTCCGTTGTCTGCCCCAAGGGTTGTTTCGTCTGCCTTTATAAAGTCGCCATTTCTGATAAGTTTTACAGGATCTTTGTCAAAATCAAAGGTTGCTGAATCATTCTTTTCACACACCATATCAAGATGACACTGTATGGCAATGCTTGGAGCGTTTTCATATCCGCAGGAAGCAGGAACATAAATGCAAATATTGCCGGCTGTATCGTTTTGGACAGTCAGTCCGGTATCACATGCAAGACCTTTTATATAATCTGAAAGTAAAGCTTCCTTTTTTGAACAATGGGGAATGGAACAGATTTTTGAAAATATTGACCAGAGTTTTTCAGGCTGCAGTCCGTATGTGGTTGATGACATGTGTTTAGATTCTTATTATAACTTATTATATTACAAGTAATTAACTTAAAGTAAATAGCAAAAGATGTTTGTATTTGAAGAAATTAATAAAAAAGAAGTCAGGATAATTGTTTAGCTTACTGCTTTGCTGATACCTGACAACTGTTTTTTGTGTAATAGCAATCAGCTTTTATGGTTTTGCTACAAGCTGCTCTGGATTTTCCTGATTTTCCCATTATTGACTCTGATATAAGCTGCGAAATGCAAACTAAATTAGTATATAATATTTTATTATTATGTTTAAGCTGTTGTCAACATCAAATACACAATCAGGCTTTATTAAATTGAATCGTTCCGTAAAAAGTCCCCCGCTGTCATCTCGAATACCGCGAAGCGCGGCACGAAACGCACGTGAGAGATCTCGTAACATACTGAAATAAGGATATTTCTCACCCGCGAAGCGCGGGTTCGAAATGACAATATGGTTGTTTTTAGACTTTTTACCGGTCCATCAAATAGAATAGTCTTAAATCTTTTTATTGTTATTAATATGGCTATATGTTATAAATAAAAAAATAATAACCGATAAATATATGGTTTTTAAGAGGCGGCAATCAGGAGTATTTTGCTGATAGGGGTGTGTTGCCGGACTGTTTATTACTGGTCGTGTCTTTTTAGTTTTGTGTAATATGCAAACTGAATTGCAAATGTAACCTTTATTATATATCTCCTTGTGACTATGGTAATTTATGCTGAGGAAGCAGGGTTTTTATTAAAGCAGCCTTCAGAGGGAATTATCGCCGATCAGGTTGAAGAAGACCTTGATGAAGATGAAGCAGTTGATGAACCCCAAAAAGGTCTGTTCTGTTCAGTATGCCGCTATTTTATAACTGGCAGTGATAAGAAGATTGTTGTTAATGGTTCTCATCTTCATGCCTTTGCAAATCCCCAGGGTATTATTTTTGAAATAGGTATTTTTAGTAAAGCCCCCGGCTGTGGACATATCGGTTTGCCAACAGATAAGTGGAGCTGGTTTTCCGGATTTTCCTGGCAGATTGTCATTTGCCGGTCATGTCTTACACATTTAGGCTGGGTATACATTTCGGGTGATTCAGTAGCTAATTTTTACGGGCTTATAATGGAGAGACTTGTAAGTAATTAGCAGAACTGAACCATCCCAACGGCTAAAATGAAACAGACCAATAAGATAAGTTATCTAACATGAAAGTGCAGAGAGAAAAATGGAAGAATATGCAAGAATAAAGAGACTGCCACCCTATATTTTCAGCATAATAGATAATTTGAAGATGCAGGCAAGACGTGCTGGAGAGGATATAATTGACCTTGGTATGGGCAACCCTGATGTTCCTACTCCAAAACCGGTTGTTGATAAACTCGTTGAGGCGGTTCAAAACCCGAAAAACCACAGATATTCCGTTTCACGGGGAATTTATAAGCTCAGGCTTGCGATCACTAACTGGTACAGAAGAAGATACGGTGTTGACCTTGACCCTGATTCTGAGGCAATAGTTACTATGGGGGCTAAGGAAGGTCTGAGCCACATGGTTTTAACCCTTATCAGTCATGGAGATGTTGCGCTTGTGCCAAATCCTGCATATCCCATTCATCCTTACTCGGTAGTGATTGCAGGAGGAGATTTAAACAGTGTTCCTATAGGCGGTGACAGAGATTTTTTTGAAGAAATATTAAAGGCTACAAAGAGAACATGGCCTAAACCGAAACTGCTTATAATATCATTTCCCAACAACCCTACGACTGCGGTGGTTGATCTTGATTTTTTCAAGAAAGTAGTTGATTTTGCAAAAGAAAACAACATTATGGTAATACATGACCTTGCTTATGCCGACCTTGTATTTGACGGCTACAAAGCCCCGAGTTTTCTACAGGTACCCGGTGCAAAGGATGTCGGGGTTGAGTTTTTCTCGCTTTCCAAGAGCTACAGTATGCCAGGCTGGAGAGTAGGTTTTGCAATAGGAAATCAGAAAATGATAGGCGCGCTTGCAAGGTTGAAGAGCTATTTTGATTACGGTATGTTTCAGCCTATACAGATTGCTTCAATTATCGCGCTAAATGAGATTGAGGAAGAGGTCCGTGATGTGGTATCTGTCTATAAAAACAGGCGTGATGTACTTATAAACGGGCTTAATAAATCAGGCTGGAACATTGAGATGCCAAAAGGCACTATGTTTGTTTGGGCAAAGATACCCGATAAGTTTCAGGCAATGGGGTCTCTCGAGTTCTGTAAGGTTCTGCTCAAAGAGGCAAAGGTTGCAGTTTCGCCCGGCATTGGTTTTGGTGAGTATGGTGAAGGTTATGTAAGGTTTGCGCTTGTTGAGAATGAGCATAGAATAAGACAGGCTGTCCGGGGAGTAAGAGGGATACTTGCATGATGAAAAAGATTCGGGTAGGGCTTATCGGGTTTGGTACTGTTGGTACCGGTGTTGTAAAGATACTTAAAAAAAATGCATCTCTTATTAAACAGAGGGCCGGGGTAGGGTTTGAGCTTAAAACCGTTGCAGACCTTGATATAAAAAGAGACAGGCAGATTGAGATAGACAAGAGCATTCTGACAACAGATGCTATGAGTGTTGTCAATGACCCTGAAATTGATGTTGTTGTTGAACTGATCGGCGGTATTGAACCTGCACGGACACTTGTTCTGAAATCCATTGCAAACGGCAAATGTGTCGTTACGGCAAACAAGGCTCTGCTTGCGGAACATGGATATGAGATATTTGAGACAGCCTCCAAGAAAGGGGTTGATGTTGCTTTTGAGGCGAGTGTTTGCGGGGGGATACCCATAATAAGGGCTGTTAGAGACGGGTTTTCATCTGACAGGATAATAGAGTTTTTTGGAATTGTTAATGGAACCGCAAATTATATCCTCAGCAGGATGAGGGATGAAAAAGCGGACTTCAATTCAGTTCTAAAAGATGCTCAACTCAATGGCTATGCAGAGGCTGATCCGACCTTTGACATTGATGGGATTGACACGCTTCATAAACTCTCTGTGCTTGTATCCCTTGCTTATGGCAGAAGGGTTGATATGAAGAAGATATATACAGAAGGTATTTCAAGGATAACTCCTGCTGATATAGAATTTGCCCGTGAGCTTGGTTACAGAATCAAGCTTCTTGCCATCTGTCGCGGTACAGATAAAGAGGTTGATGCCAGAGTCCATCCAACACTGATTCCCGAGAACCATATGCTATCAATGGTTAACGGTAGTTTTAATGCGGTATTTGTTCAGAGTACGGATGTCGGGCCTACAATGTTCTATGGACGGGGAGCAGGCATGATGCCCACAGCAAGCGCTGTAGTGGCTGATATTATTGATGTCGGGAGGAAAATAAGCTCAGGTTCCTCAAAAAAAATACCTGTTTTCTATAAGCAGAAAAGTGCTTTAGATGAAGTAAAGGTTCGAAAATTCAGTGATGTAATAACAAGATACTATTTAAGATTTTCAGCAGTTGACACTCCCGGCGTCCTCTCTCACATTTCAGGAATACTTGGCAGAAATAATATAAGCATTGATTCTGTGGTGCAGCGGGGAAGGGAGGTCAAAAAGGGGGCTGTTCCTCTTTTTATGCTTACCCATGAGGCAAGGGAGTTTGATTTGCAGAAAGCACTTAAAGAGATGTCACGTCTTTCCTGTCTCAGAGAAGAGACAATGGTCATCCGCATTGAAGACGGCATATTTTAGAATTGAAAACAAGGCATGACCATTCATCATCATTAAATTTCATGATAAGCCTGCAACCGTCAAAAAATGCTTCCTCCACCTCTGATGCTTTTTTTTCAAGGATGCCGGAGAGTATTAGACAACCATCTTCTTCAAGATGGTTGAGCAGTTCTTCCCTCATATTTATAAGCACATGGGGAAGGATGTTTGCAACTACTATATGGTATTTTCCATCCAGTTTTTTCAAAGGTTTTGAGCTGAAACTGATTTTATCTGCTACCCTGTTTATTTCAGCATTCTTCCTTGCGCAGAGAACAGCCTGATGGTCTGTGTCAATTCCTGTAACCTTTTCTATCCCAAGTTTTGAGGCTGTAATTGCAAGTATTCCTGAACCGGTTCCCACATCAAGCAGTGACCGTGCTGGTCCGGGTTTGTTTAGTTTTAACAGAGCTTCAATTGCTTTTATGCACATACTTGTTGAGGGATGTGCTCCGGTGCCAAATGCCATGCCGGGGTCTATTTCTATTACTGTTTCACCCGGTTTTTCTCTATATTTTCTCCATGTAGGTTTTATAATAATTTTATCAGTTATCCTGATAGGCTGAAAAAAAGATTTCCATTTTTTATTCCAGTCCTCATCAGGAATATTCTTAATGGTTATACGGGCAGGGCAGGGGAGCGGATATGGTTTTGTATCAGAAATGTTCTGAAGATACTGCTTCAATGTTTTCAGGGTTTCAGAAAAGTTGTCGTCATCCTTAAAATATGAAATAAGGGAAACAGGAGAGACAACCCCTCTTTTTTTTTCATTCTCTTCCACTATCCCTGAGCTGCCAAGATCCATTAAAAAAAATGAAACAGCGTCGGCATCTTCAGGGGATACGCTGACAATACATTCTATCCATGATTCCAAAGTAGTTAATACCTCCAGTTTGCAGTAGTAATCGATATAGTAGGTTAGTTTTTAGAAAATTGCAAGAGGACAGGGGGGGAAAATTAAAAAAAATTACAGCATGAAAAGCCAATAAAAAATTGCAAACAGCCCTACTGCAAGGCAGTATGGGGAGAAGAGATAAAAACGCCCATTCCTGATCAGGCTGAGTAGAAAGGCAAGGGATGCAATGCCTGTTAAGGTGGCTGCAATAACGCCCGGTATCATCACCAGCAGTCCTGAAAAATCCCCAATTCCTTCAAATATATGCAGTACCGTAGCTCCTATTATTGCGGGAATTGCAAGCAAAAACGAGAACCTGCCGCTTGTTTCCCTCTCAATACCAATCAGAAGCGCAATGCCTATTGTTGCACCAGAACGGGAGATGCCGGGTGTTATGGCAAGCCCTTGAGCAATTCCTATAATGACGGCATGGATGAGCGACATTTGAAGGATGGTTACGGTTGTTTTATTTAAGAAACGTGTTGAAAAAAGAATTGATGCTGTGATAAGCAGGGCAATGCCTACTGATAGAATCGAACCGAAGAGGTTTTCAATTAAATCCTTGAACACAAACCCTATAAATACTGTCGGGATTGTTCCAACCATAATAAGCAGAAGCATTCTGGTTGGAGCATCGTTTCTATAAAGCTCGGGAAGTTTGGTAAAGCCTGAGGGTGTGCAAAGGATTGTAAATGATTTTATAAGTTCAAATATGTCTTTCCTGAAATATACAAACACGGCGATCAGGGTTCCGAAATGAAGAAGTGTGTCAAACAGCAGATCGGGTTCTCTCAGTCCGATAAGATTTTTGAAAATAACAAGATGACCGGAACTGCTGACAGGAAGAAACTCGGTTAGCCCCTGAACAAGCCCGAGAAATATGGATTCAAGTAAGCTCATAATTTAAACATTTATACCAGAACAGCTTAAAACAAGCAAGCAAAATCGAAGAATTATTAAGGGATTGTTGCAAAAGTCCAAGTTTTAAGTTAGTATCTAATGATATTGTAAACGTCTTTTTAACGGGGTAATGGATAAACAATTATGACCATGATTAAGAGAAAAGTATATCAGATGAAATGAGGATAAAATGAAATATATTGTGCTTATCGGTGACGGCATGGCAGACAAACCCATTGAAGAACTTGGTGGCAAAACCCCTCTTCAGGCGGCAAACATTCCTTTTATGGACAGTCTTGCCCGTCAGGGGACTATCGGTCTTGTGAGAACCATCCCTGAAGGGATGGAACCCGGAAGTGATGTTGCAAACCTTTCTGCTATGGGATATGATCCCGGGAAATATTATACCGGAAGGGCGCCGATAGAGGCGGCAAGCATTGGAGTTGATTTAAACGAGAGAGATGTTGCGTTCAGATGTAATCTGATAACCCTTGCCCGGGAAGAGGGCGGGGGACAGGTAATGGATGATTACAGTGCAGGTCATATCTCAACATCTGAAGCTGCAAATATTATAGATACCATTAAATGTGTTCTGAATTCAGAGGATATTGAGTTTTTTGCCGGGGTCAGCTACCGACATCTTGTGGTCTGGAGAAACGGGTTAAGCAGCATGAAGACAACCCCGCCTCATGATATTTCAGGGCAGAATATAGATAGGTTTTTGCCCGAAGGAGAAGGCTCTGACAGGGTGAGAGAGCTTATGAACAGGGCAGGGGAGTTATTATCTTCTCATCCGGTTAACCAAAATAGAGTCAAACAAGGGAAAAAGCCTGCAAATGCAATCTGGCTATGGGGGCAGGGCAAAGCCCTTAAGATACCATCTTTTTATGATAAATATGCAATAAACGGCGCTGTTATTTCAGCAGTTGATCTGGTTAAAGGGCTTGGTATTTGCGCAGGACTGGAATCAATCCACGTAGCTGGGGCGACCGGATACCTTGATACAAACTATGAGGGCAAGGCGGAGGCTGCAATCAAGGCTTTAAAAAGAGTGGATTTTGTTTATCTCCATGTAGAGGCGCCTGATGAGGCTTCTCATAAGGGGAGTCTGAAAGAAAAGATTCAGGCAATAGAGGATTTTGACAAAAGGGTTGTAAAAAATGTTATTAAGGGTATGGAAGGAAATTTTAATGATTTTTGCATTATGGTTCTTCCGGATCACCCGACACCATTGTCAATAAAAACACACTCTTCTGATCCCGTGCCTTTCATTATATATTCATCAGACAATAAAAACAGGAAGGGTTCAGCCGTTGCCGGTTACAGTGAAGCAGATGCCCTTGTCTCAGGTGTTTTTTTTGATAACGGTTACGAGTTGATGGATAAATTGGTGAAGGGGTAAGGGGATGAGAAGATGAGAGAATTAGCGTTAATTTTAGAGGATGGATAGGTTATGGAGAGTTTTAAGACGCAGTACAGGGTGATATACAGTGATACTGACCCGTTTGATGTAGTCTATTATGCGCGTTATCTTGATTTTTTTGAACGGGGACGAACAGAACTGTTCAGACAGATGGGTTTTACCTACCGGCAGTGGCAGGAAAAAGGTGTATTTACACCTGTTACTGAAACCTTCTGCAAATATCACCGGTCGGCACGATACGATGATCTTATTTTAATAGAAACAGAAATTGCTTTTCTGAAAAAAGCAAGCATAAGGTTTGACTATAAAATATACAATAAGCAGGACAATTGTCTTCTGTCTGAGGGCTATACGGTTCATGCCTTTGTAAACAGGGAAGGCAAAATTCAAAGGATTCCTGAAGAGATAAGGCAGAAGATGGCATTATATGTAAAAAAGGAGGGTTGAATAAATTTTAAATTATAAATAACTTGACATGTATCTCAGTTGGTTTATAATAGTATATTAATGTTGCGGGGTGGAGCAGTCTGGTAGCTCGTCGGGCTCATAACCCGAAGGTCGTTGGTTCAAATCCAACCCCCGCTACCATAGATAAATCAGGCGCTTATGTCTTTTTAGACTTAAGCGCTTTTTTATTATTCTTGTAATTTTTTGAGTTCCACTTTAATATTTTTTTTAAATCCCCTTGATAATACTTTTATAATGTATAACAATAAAAGAGAAAGTTTTAATTCCAATAGACCAATGACCATATTGATGTATGTTTAACGGATAAATAAAAAAGGATCAACTGACTTTTTTGTACAGCGAAACAAAACTAACCCCCTGTAAAAACT
>CAZMHH010000055.1:0-26201 GCA_964566035.1 uncultured Thermodesulfobacteriota bacterium | reverse complement strand
ATTATTTTATTCTTTATGTTAATATCTTTTTTTATAACCCAGCAATCAGTTTTCGGATCTGGTGAACCGGACGGGGAGAGTTCAAAGGTTTTATACAATTTCAAGTTTTTCAGCCTTAAAAGAGGCCACTCCATCAGTGAATCAACCTTGAGCCTTAATGAAGACGACACATTCTCTTTTAAAATAAAAAATGAAGATATTATAAACAAAGAAGTTACATACAATCAGCAGGGGTTGATCTTCAATGCTGAAATAGATTTCAAAACATCTGAGGACCGGACAAACTGGTATAGACTTTCCCTTGCCGGAATTAATATTTTAGATGTCTATATCGGAGGGAAAGCCACTCTGACAGAATTTCTGGAGAATGATTTTCTGGTTCAGGAAGTAACTTTTCTGTTTACAGCATCAAAGACCGGCACAGAAGAAAAAAAGTCTCCGGGGTTGTTTTAAGAATAACATGGTTAACAATAAATCCTATATGCTCGGAATTGCAGGAGGAACAGGTTCAGGGAAAACCACCCTTGCAGACAAAATCTTAAACACCCTTACAGACAAACTGGTGACTGTCATAGACTGCGATGCATACTATAAAGATTTGTCCCACATTCCCCTTGAACTGCGCCACACTATTAACTTTGACCATCCTGACTCTATTGACATAACCCTTCTAAAAGACCACCTCCAAAAATTAAAAAAAGGAGAACCGATCAATAAACACACCTATGATTACAAAAAACATTGCAGAGGGACTGCAACTGTCAAGGTAGAGCCCAAACGGGTTGTGATTGTTGAGGGTGTTTTGATCTTTGCCATAAAAGAGATTGCAGACATTTTTGACTATAAGGTATTTATTGACGAAGAACCTGATTTAAGACTTCTGCGCAGGATGGTAAGAGATGTCAAAAAAAGGGGCAGAAACATTGATACAATAGCTGATCAGTATCTAAACCATGTCAAGCCGATGTATGATAAATTTGTTGCACCCTCAAAAAAAGAGGCGGATATTGTTCTGAAAAACAATGGCACGGATGCAGGCAAAGTGTTTCAGGTAATAGAGAAGGCGCTGGAACACGAAAGATAAAGTTCACAGGCACAGAGGCTGAGCCAATGCCCTGGGTCTTTTTCTTTGTTGTTAACCCATTAGAGGTGATCTGTTTTGGAAGATAAAAAAAATAAATACAAAGGCATTTTTCTTAATGTCCATTCAAGGAAAGTTTCTCTGCCAAACGGAAGGAACACAGAAATTGAATATGTTGAACATCCCGGAGCTGTTCTGATTATCCCGTTCTTGAACAAGACAAAAGTTGTGATGCTGAGGCAGTACAGAGCTGTTGTTGGCTCTTATATTTATGAACTCCCCGCCGGCACCCTTGAAAAGGGAGAAACGCCGCTTAGATGCGCCAAAAGAGAGCTTACAGAGGAGACAGGATACAAATCAAAAAAGGTTAAAAAACTGGGTAAGATACTTCCTGTTCCCGGATATTCAACAGAGGTGATCCACATATTCAAAGCAGAACAGCTTGAGAAGAAAGAGAAGAGTCTTGATCAGGATGAAGTAATCGAAACAATTGAGTTCAGCATAAAAGAGATTAAAGATCTTTTTAAAAAAGCGGGAATTGTTGATGCAAAAACAATAGCTGCTTTTGCAATGTGCGGCTGGCTATAAAAAGGTTTTCTAATCGGATAAGACAACCTTTACTCAAGGCCAAACATCACAGTCCTTACATATTCTCTCTGACCCTCAATACCAAGCATCTGTTCAAAAACCTCTACAGCAGGTCCACCTTCTGAAAGAAGAGTATCAACATACCCTTCCAAACCCTCCTTTATTTTTTTACTCTTTTCCCGGCTTAAGGTTTCAGCATTATCAACCATGTCAAGATAAGCATTCAGGTAGGATTTATAAATATCAAACAGGAGTTCGTCATCATCTTTTGTGGCATTTATATGAATACTGAAATCAGTGATATATTTTTTATACCAGTCTCTTACCGCTACAGGAGACTCTTCAAACTTCTCAATCTCGGGCATCCAGGCTGCCATTTTTTTATAGTATTTTTTCTTATTCTCATCATCTATCTTTGCCGGGTCTATGACCTCAATAATATAGACTCTCTTACCGCCCGCAAATATAAAATCAACCGATAAAACAGGCAGGTTAAACCTGTAATCAGGCCTTATCATAAGTGTATACATTTTCATGAAGAGAAACATTGTGGCATCAAGTGAGTTAACCCTTTTAAGCCTGCCGCCGGATCTGCTGTCAACAGAAATTTTAAAAAGCTTTAGAAACTTCCAGGGATGAAGTGTCCGATATTCAGGTTTTACTGGAAAAGGCTCTAAATCATATCTTTCTGAAAAAACTTCATTTGTATAAGATGCATACTTTTCATACATCTTATCTGCCTGACTCCTTGCTTTAATAACAAAAGGTGTCGCAATAAGTCCTGCAACCACCAATAAACATACAACGCCTAATACTATATATTTTAGAATTTTTAAAACCATCTATTTATTATCTTTCCCCAAAAGCCTTTATGATATCTTTTGCTTTCAATATATCTGATTCAGCCCCTTTTCTTTTATCCGGTTTCTCATAGCTTCTGAAAGAAAAATGAACATACCCCGGGTCTTCAGGCAAAGTTGCGGGGACAACATGAATAATCATCTCTTTTCCGTCATAATTCTTAACAGCATGAATGTAGGAATTGTAAAATGTTGTTACCTGTTCCTTCAAGGTTATGCCCGTCTCTCTTGACCATTGTTTCAGAAGAAACAGTCCATCGGAAAGGTCACCCTTAACCTTTGTTCTCAGGTAATATATCTTGTCAGTATCATGAAGTTCCTCAAAAGCTCTGGGAACATATTTTTTCTTTAAAGGGTCATCAAGGCTTGCGGGCTGCAAAGACTGCCAGTAACCTCTGAGAGGTTGTAAATCCTCAAGAGCTAAAGGCTCAAGCCCGAGTACTTTAACCCTTACATCATTTGCAAATGCCTCTACCCTTTCGGGAACAAGTGATTCCCATATATCAAGTCCTTCCCATGCAGCTCCCTCCTTTGCAAGTTTTCCTACCGCCCATATAAAAAAGGTATCAATACGGTTAAGGGTAGGCATTACCTGCCTGCCTCCAAATCCTGCAATAACAGCAGGTTTAATTTCAGGGTATTTTTCAATTATATCCATCAGATAATTTCTGCCTGCTATTAGGTGGGCTTCCCTGCCCGGTACCTTCAAAACCATTGTTTCATCTGTGTCTCCGCAGGTCAAAAAATAACAGACATCTTTCTTTAAAAGCTCCCCTTTATTCTTTTCAACAAAAGCATATATATCCTTTGAGGGCTTCTCCCACCTGGTAAGACTTCCTATAATTACATAATCGTAAGGCTCAACGGTTATAACCTGGGGCAGAGCTTTTACATCAAGGTGCTGATCATGACCTATTATTGCCTTAATCCAGTAGGCTGTCTCTATGGTTGAACCATATATTCCGTCGTAAACAAGAAGCCCTTTTTTTTGTTCCGCTTCTGATATATGAGGAACAAGCAGAAAAAAAGATGCTAACAGACAAATTAGAACCCCTTTAAAACTATTCATTCTGTTCTCCTTAAAACTGTAAAAGTATTTATTGTTTTTATTAAAAGAATATTAAAGGCTACATTTACCAAAATTAAGGGTGTATGTCAAACTAAATTAGAAGTAATAACATCAGTTGGCTGACAGCAAAATGGCAGCATTCCTCTATAAGTCTCAAAAGGTCAGTAAAAACAATGGCATTGTTTTCTGTTAACTTCTCAATTACAGCTGATTGATAACTTGACATTTATCTTGTTTTTGTGTAGTTTTTTCTATTCTGATGTTATGCTATGCCCGTAAAAAGTCTAAAAAGCCCCCTCTCCCTGAAAAGAGCTGATAAGGAAACAAACAGGTGTCAGCAAAAGCATTAAAAACCTGTCAGGTAACATTGCTTTTGCTGACAGCTGATCCCTGATAACTGATAGCTGCTGATTAGGGTGATATAAAAACAATTAAAGCATGTTACATATAACAGCCTCTTTTAGCATTTTAAGAAAAAATTGACTTTTTACCGAATCATCATTTATGATAAAATAAAAAACGAGATTTATTAAATAAAAGGATATATTACATGAGCTATGAAAACATCCCTCAAAGCCTCACGTTTGATGACGTGCTCCTTCTTCCTAACAAATCTGATGTTCTTCCAAAGAACATTGATGTCAGCACCCTTCTCAGTAGAAACATCAAATTAAACACACCTATCATAAGCGCAGCTATGGATACTGTTACAGAATCACAGACTGCAATATCAATGGCCCAGTCGGGAGGAATAGGAATAGTCCATAAAAATATGTCTGTCGAAGCGCAGGCTCTTGAAGTCAAAAAGGTTAAAAAATATGAGAGCGGAATGATTATTGATCCAATTACCGTCAACCCTGACCAGAAAATAGGCGATGCACTTGAAATTATGGGGAAATACCAGATATCAGGGTTTCCTGTTGAAAAAAACGGAAAGCTTGTAGGCATAATCACAAACAGGGATTTAAGGTTTGAAACTGATTTTGAGAAACAAATATCCGATGTTATGACAAAGGACAATCTAATAACCGCCTCCCCGGGTATCACCCTTGATGAGGCTCGTAAAATTCTGCATAAAAACCGGATAGAAAAACTTCTTGTTATAGATGAAAAAGGCAACCTTGCAGGACTTATAACCGTAAAAGATATTGAAAAGGCGGCAAAATATCCCAATTCATGCAAAGACACCCGCGGCAGGCTGAGGGTTGGAGCAGCTGTTGGCATTTCAGACGACAGGCAGGTGCGTATTCAGGAACTGATAAACGCAGGGGCTGATGTCATAGTCATTGACACGGCCCATGGACATACGGCTTCCGTTCTTGATGCAATTCAAAACACACGTGCTGATTTTCCCGACTGTGAGTTAATTGCTGGAAATATTGCAACACCGGAAGCCGCAGAAGCTCTTATAAAAGCAGGCTGTGATGCAATCAAAATCGGCATAGGTCCCGGTTCAATCTGTACAACACGGATAATAGCAGGCATTGGCGTTCCTCAGATAACGGCTATTATGAACTGCCGCAAGGTTGCAGACAAATATTCCATACCCGTTATTGCAGATGGGGGAATAAAATTTTCAGGAGACATTACAAAGGCAATTGCAGCAGGGGCTCATTCTGTAATGATTGGAAACCTTTTCGCGGGAACAGATGAAAGCCCTGGAGAAATTGTCTTTTTTCAGGGGCGGACATATAAGGTCTACAGGGGCATGGGCTCGCTTGAAGCAATGAAAAAGGGGGGCAAAGAAAGATATTTCCAGCATGATATTGAAGATGAAGCAAAGCTTGTACCTGAAGGAATAGAGGGGCGGGTTCCTTACAGGGGGAGCATCTCTTCAATAGTTTTTCAGCTTATGGGGGGGTTGCGTTCAGGAATGGGTTATACTGGATGCCCGACAATTAATGACCTCCGCCATAATGCCAGATTCATACAGATAACCAATTCAGGGCTTACAGAAAGCCATGTTCATAACATAATCATTACAAAAGAAGCTCCAAATTATCGTCTTGAATAGAGAAAAAAATGACAATTTCACAGGAAAAAATAGTTATACTTGATTTCGGCTCACAGTACACACAGCTTATAGCACGAAGAATCAGAGAAAACAGGGTTTATTCTGAGATACACCCCTGTACGGTTTCTGTTGAAGAGCTGATTGCTATGAAGCCTAAAGGAATAATCCTATCAGGGGGTCCATCAAGTGTTTATGACAGAAACGCTCCCATAATCAAAACAGAAATAATGCACAAAGGCATACCATTGCTTGGTATCTGCTATGGTATGCAGCTCATATGCCATCTTCTTGCCGGCAATGTGGCTCCTCACAATAAAAGAGAATACGGCAATGCAGAACTGGCCATAGATAAATTTGACGATCTTTTCCAGGGGTTTGAAAACAGACCACAGATATCGGTATGGATGAGCCACGGTGATCGGGTAGAGTCGCTTCCAGATGGGTTTGATACCATTGCTCACAGCTCAAACTCAAAATTTGCTGCAATAAGGAACAGACAGAAAAAAATATTTGGGGTTCAGTTCCATCCTGAAGTCGTTCACACCCCGCAGGGCGATCATATATTAAAGAACTTTATCTTTTCAATCTGCGGCTGCTCTCCTACATGGACAATGAAATCATTTATAGAACACTCCGTTGAGCAGATAAAAAGTGATGTCGGGAAGGCAAATGTTGTCTGCGGCTGCAGCGGAGGTGTTGATTCAACTGTTGCAGCAGTGCTTATAAACAGAGCTGTAGGGAGTCAGCTTACAGCCATATTTGTCAACAACGGGGTATTGAGAAAAGGTGAATTTGAAAAGGTCTCCGGTCTTCTTAGAGAGACTTTCAATATAAACCTTAAAGCTGTTGACGGATCTGCAGGGTTTCTTGAAAAGCTAAAAGATGTTGAAGATCCTGAAAAGAAGAGAAAAATAATAGGCAATGAATTTATCAGAATATTTGAACAGGAAGCATTAAAAATAGGCAATGTGGAGTTTCTGGCTCAGGGTACCGTCTATCCTGATGTCATAGAAAGTATCTCGTTTAAAGGACCCTCAGCAACAATAAAAAGTCATCACAATGTGGGAGGTCTGCCTGAGAAGATGGATCTGAAACTTATTGAACCCTTCAGAGAACTTTTCAAGGATGAGGTTCGTGAAATAGGAAAAGAACTCGAAATTCCTGAAGATTTTATTTACAGGCATCCTTTTCCCGGTCCCGGGCTTGCAATCAGAATCCTTGGTCCTGTAAACGAACAGGACCTTGAGCTTTTAAGACAGGCTGATGCTATAATAATTGAAGAATTCAAGGATAAAGGGCTTTATAGAAAGGTATGGCAGGCTTTTGCAGTGCTTCTTCCGGTCAACACTGTTGGAGTTATGGGTGATGAAAGAACCTATGAACGTGTTATTGCACTTCGAGTTGTTGACAGCAAAGATGCAATGACCGCAGACTGGGTAAAACTGCCCTACGATATCCTTGCCGCAATTTCAAACCGTATAATTAATGAAGTAAAAGGTGTAAACAGGGTTGTTTACGACATCTCTTCAAAACCCCCAAGCACTATAGAGTGGGAATAATTTAGCAGTTCAGTTGATAGTTCGTAGTTTGCAGAAGGGAAAATCTATCAGGGGTCTTATTTCAGAAATCAGCACAAATTAAAAACCGTTTTTATAGTAAATTTTAACTTTTACTACCAGCTATGAGCTACGAGCTAAATTGCTATTATGAAACTAATTGATTCACATGCTCATCTTGACCTTCCTGAATTTGACAAAGACAGAGAAGAGGTAATTAAAAGAGCAAGAAAAAGCGGTGTTGAGAAAATAATAACTATAGGTATCGGGATTAAGGAGAACAGAAAAGCGCTTGAGATAGCCAGGAAACACGATTTCATCTATTGCTCGCTTGGAATTCACCCCCATAACGCAAAACACCTTGACCTTCAGTCCCTTGATTTTATTGAAAAAAACTCGACACATGATAAGGTTGTGGCAATAGGCGAGATGGGGCTTGATTTTTTCCGCGACCTGTCTCCAAGAGATACACAGAGGAGATGTTTCAGAACTCAGCTTGATATTGCAATCAGTCTGAAACTCCCTGTCATTATACATGACAGGGATGCTCACGATGAGATAACAGAGATCATGAGGGAAGAGAAAGCATGGCAGGCGGGTGGTGTTGTTCACTGTTTTTCCGGTGATTATGATATGGCTGTTAAATGTGTTGATATGGGGTTTTTCATTTCAATACCCGGCACCATAACATACAAAAAGGCTGAAACATTAAAGGATGTTGTAAAAAAAATACCCATTGAACATATACTTATTGAAACAGACTGCCCTTTTCTTTCCCCCGTGCCTTTCAGGGGCAAACGAAACGAGCCGGCATATATAAAATATGCAGCTGAAAAAATTGCTGAAATCAAGAAAATCTCGGCAGAGCAGGTTGCAGCGGCAACAAGTGAAAATACTGTAAAACTATTCAAAATACAATAAATTCTGTGCTTGATGGAATTAGGGGTTAAATCAAAAACAGCTATTGTCCTCGCACTTGGAAGCGAATATATCTTAAAAATTATTATAATAATTCTCTTGACATTTACATTTTTGAACGTTATCAATTTTAGATTGTAATTTTTAATCATAATCAACAAATTGAGGAAAAGGTTTTGCCGGAAGACCTCTATTACTGGATAGCCCTGCGTTTAACTTTTGGAATAGGCAATGTAAACTACAAAAATCTGATAAGCCATTTCGGGACTCCTGAAAAAATTTTCAGTGCCGGCAGGGAGGAACTCCTGCAGGTTGAAGGAATTTCTTCACGTGCGGTTGATTCCATTGTAGAGTTCAAGCCGGCTCCTGAGATTGAAAAAGAGTTGGAGGCAATTGAGTCTAAAGGAATTGATATTGTCACAATAACATCGGATATTTATCCTGAAAACCTGAAAAACATCTACGATCCTCCTCCTTTTTTATATGTAAAGGGAGAACTTGCTGCCAGAAACAAAAGTGCTGTTGCTGTGATAGGATCACGCAATGCTTCAAGCTACGGGCTAAAAGCAGCAGAAAGGCTCTCAAGAGAACTTGCCTCACTTGGAATAACAGTGGTAAGCGGAATGGCAAGAGGCATTGATTCATGCGCTCATAAATCAGCTCTTGCAGGCGGCGGCAGAACAATTGCAGTCCTTGGCTCAGGAATCGACATGATTTACCCGGCAGAAAATGCAAAATTATATAAATCAATTTCTGAAAGAGGAGCAGTTGTTTCAGAATATATGATTGGGACAGAACCCCACAGCTATAACTTTCCTGCTCGAAACAGAATAATAAGCGGAATGTCCCTTGGGGTGCTTGTTGTTGAAGCAAGTCCTAAAAGCGGTTCTCTAATAACAGCTCGATGCGCACTTGAACAGGGGAGAGAGGTTTTCGCGGTACCCGGTAATGTATATTCATTCAACAGTAAAGGCTCGCACCTGCTTCTCAAAAGCGGAGCAAAGCTTGTTGAAAAAGCATCGGATATTTTAGAAGAACTAAGATTGGAAACATCCGGCTCAGCAAAATCAGCATCAGGCGCTCTGCTGGAACCTTTGGAAGAACTGAGCAAAGAAGGCAGAAAAGTGTATGATATTCTGGGTGATGAGCCGGTTCACATTGACGATATTATTACAAAGCTTGGAATGTCTATCGGGGTGCTCTCTTCTGTTCTTCTTGATCTGGAACTTAAAGGACATATTAAACAGATACCGGGAAACAGGTACTTGAAAACATAAAAAACAGCAACGCAGCTCGTAGCTGGCAGCTCACAGCAAAACAATATAACCTTTACGGGGTTTTGCTTAACAGTTTATCCCTACGAGCTAAACTGCTAATTGCTAACTTTTTACAAAAGGCAAACTATTATTATGGCAAACTCTCTCGTAATAGTTGAATCTCCTGCAAAAGCAAGAACAATATCCAAGTTTTTAACTAATGACTTCAATGTACTTGCATGCAAGGGGCACATCAGAGCTCTGCCAAGCAAGCAGGGGTCTGTGGAAATAAATGAAGATGTAATCCCGAAGTATGAAATCATTCCACAAAGCCAGAAATACTTAAAAGAGATAAGCAAAGCTCTTAAAGGAAGCGATAAGGTCTATCTTGCAACAGACCTTGACCGGGAAGGCGAGGCGATTGCATGGCATCTGGTTACAGCTCTCGGGCTGGACAAAAAGAAAAAAAATACCCCTGAGGTGAAGAGAATCGTATTTCATGAGATAACAAAAGAGGCAATTCTTGACTCCCTGAAACATGCAAGAGACCTTGCGATAAACCTTGTTGACTCTCAACAGGCTCGCGTGGTGCTTGACTATCTGGTTGGGTTCAATCTCAGCCCTTTTCTCTGGAAAAAAATACGATATGGTCTTTCTGCGGGAAGAGTACAGTCTGTTGCTCTGAGGCTTATCTGTGAAAGAGAAAAAGAGATTGAGACATTTCAGCAACAGGAGTTCTGGTCAATAAAAGCAAATCTCTCATCTGAAGAAAAACACCAGCCTTTTAAAGCCCAGCTTGTACAGATGGACGGTAAAAAGCTCGATAAAATGGCAATTAAAAACGAGGATGAATCTAAAAAGATTCTGTCTCAGATTGAAGGTGCTGACTTTGTTGTTAAAAAAATTCAGAAGAAAGAAATAAAAAGAAACCCTCAACCCCCCTTTATCACAAGCACCATGCAGCAGGAAGCCGCAAGGAAGCTTGGTTTCTCCGCAAAAAGAACAATGACAGTTGCCCAGCAACTATATGAGGGAATTGATGTGGGAACAGGTTCAAGCGGGCTTATAACCTATATGAGAACCGACAGCGTAAATCTTGCACAAAGCGCTCTTCAGGATATTAATAATATAATTGTCAAGTCTTACGGAAGTGAATACGCACTTAAAAGCCCCAGGGTTTTTCCTCAAAAATCAAAAAACGCCCAGGAGGCACACGAAGCAATAAGACCAACAGACGTTACACTGATACCTGATAACATAAGCCCCTCACTCAGTAAAGACCAGTTTAAGCTCTACAGCCTTATCTGGAAAAGAGCCGTGGCAAGCCAGATGGCTAATGCTGTAATGGACTCTGTTTCTGTGGATATTGATGCAAAGGATAGATTTATTTTCAGAGCAAGCGGCTCTACAATCAAATTCCCCGGGTTTATGAAACTCTATATTGAAGGCGAGGACAACAACGGCGGTGAAGAGAAAGATGAGTCTGTTCTTCCTCCTTTTTCTCAGAATCAGACATTAAAACTTCTGGAACTCATTCCGGAGCAGCATTTTACCCAACCTCCACCACGTTATACGGAAGCTACTCTTATAAAAACCCTTGAAGCAAATGGTATCGGCAGGCCGTCTACTTATGCATCAATAATAAGCATTATACAGGAAAGAGAATATGCAAAGCTTATCAAAAAAAGATTTTTCCCTGAAGACATAGGAATGGTTGTAAATGATCTTCTCTCAAATCACTTCTCAAAGTATTTTACTTACAGGTTTACCTCCTACCTTGAAGACAGACTTGATCAGATCGCAAGAGGTGAGTCTCAGTGGAAACCCACAATCAAAGAATTCTGGGAACCCTTTATATCTCTTATACAACAGAAGGAACAAGAGGTTCAGAAATCAGATATTACAACAGAAAAGACTGATGAAGTTTGCCCAAAATGTCAGAAACCTCTTGTGATAAAACTCGGCAGATACGGAAGGTTTTATGCATGTTCAGGTTTTCCCGAGTGCAGGTTTGTAAAACCGCTTAAAACCGATTCTGATGATAAACACCAGGAAGATGAAAATACTGAAGAAATATGCCCCGAATGCGGTGATAACCTTGTAATGAAACAGGGTCGATATGGAAGGTTTATGGGGTGTGCGAGATATCCTGAGTGCAATTACATAAAAAAAACCGGGAAATCTGTTTCACTTGGCATCGCCTGTCCTGACTGCGCTACAGGAGAAATCCTTGAAAGGAAATCAAAACGGGGGAGAATCTTTTTTGGTTGTTCACAGTATCCAAAATGTAAATTTGCTTCATGGGATAAACCTGTCCTGGAAAAATGTCCTGAATGTGGCGCTGTTTATCTGGTTGAGAAATATACAAAAAAAGATGGGCTTACAATAAAATGTCCTAATAAGGAATGCAAATACAAAAGAGTTGCTGAAAAACAGGACACAAAAGACTGATGCCCGTCCCAAAACCGCCCATTACAGTAATAGGAGCCGGGATTGCAGGATGTGAGGCGGCATGGCAGGCGGCTTGGCTTGGGTTGAATGTTGACCTTTTTGAAATGAAACCGGAGGTTTTCTCTCCTGCCCATAAAAGCCATAAACTTGCAGAGCTTGTGTGCAGCAACTCTCTCAAATCAGACAACATCGAAAAGGCTTCCGGGCTTTTAAAAGAGGAGATAAGACGTCTTGGTTCTTTGATAATAAAAACAGCATATGAAAACAGGGTTCCTGCCGGAACAGCCCTTGCTGTTGACAGGGAGAGTTTTTCAGCTTCAGTAACAGAGGCAATAGAGGCAAACCCAAAAATCAGTCTTGTACGCAAAGAGGCAAAAGAGATTCCCTGTGACAGAGTTGTGATTATCGCAACCGGTCCTTTGACATCTGACAGCCTTGCCGGGACTCTTAAAAACCTTACGGGCAGTGAGTATCTCTATTTTCACGATGCTGTTTCCCCGATTATACATGCTGAATCAATAAATATGGAGAAAGCCTTTAGAGCCTCCAGGTATGACAAAGGTCCTGCGGATTATATAAACTGCCCGATGGACAGGCAGACCTATTTTGGATTTATCGAAGAACTTAAAAAAGGGGAGAAAACTGTTTTAAAGGAGTTTGAAAAAGCAACCCCCTATGAAGGATGCATGCCTGTTGAGATGCTGGCTGAGCGGGGTGATGAGACACTTGCTTTCGGTCCTATGAAGCCGGTAGGACTTCTTGATCCCCGCACCGGCAGAGACTCTTATGCTGTGGTTCAGCTCAGGGCTGAAAACAGGGAGGCAACCCTTTATAATATGGTGGGCTTCCAGACAAGTCTTAAATGGGGGGAACAGAAAAGGATATTCCGTATGATCCCTGGACTTGAAAACGCCGAGTTTGCACGTTTCGGTACAATTCACAGAAACACCTATATTCATTCTCCTCTGCTTCTTTTGAAAACACTTCAACTTAAAAGCAGGCATGATATCTTCTTTGCAGGGCAGATAACAGGTGCTGAAGGGTATGTGGAGGCTGCGGCAACGGGTTTTTACGCTGGAATTCAGGCTGCTCTTTTTGTTAAGGGGAAAAAAAATACAGTAGTTCCAAAAACCACTATGTTGGGAGGACTAATTTTCCACATTACAGATCCGTTCCTCTCTGAGTTTAAACCAATGGGGGCAAACTTTGGGCTTCTTGAACCTTTGAAACAGAAAGCAAGAAAAAAAGAAAGACCAGGGCTATACGCAGAACGGGCTTTGAATGATATTGATGAATGGGGTAAAAGCTTTTGAGATAATGCCTGCTAAAAGTTTTTAAAAACATTTTTTTTACGGCAGCCTTTATTTTTTTGCTGAAAGCTGAATGTTTCTCTGTTTTGTTATTATTTAACAATGATGGAGCAGTAAAAAGTTTTAAAAAAACCATATTGTCATTTCCAACCTTGCGGCAGCAGGGTGAGAAATCTCTTTGTTTCAGTGTGTTACGAGATCTCTCACTTCGTTCAAGATGACAGATGTTGACTTTTTACAGGTCCATCAACAATAACTAAAGGTGATACAAATGGGAGTTTATTCCGGACAATTAAGTTATATTCGTTACAAAACATTTGGAGATTTTCCTTCAAACCTGAAAGAGTTTGTGCTGGAAAAGCTGAAAAAGTTCTCTTTTCAGGAAATAGAGCCGGCAAGTCTTGCGGAAAAAGCTATAGGATGGGTAACTGCTGAGAACATGGCGCTTTGCTTTTTTGACGACTTTGGTTTTGCAAAATCACAGTATTTTGTTTTCTCCTTGAGAATTGATGAAAGACGCATACCTGCACTTACCAAAAAGGCTGAAATCCTCAAAAAAGAGGGGGAATTAAAAAAGAATACAGGCAGGGAAAGGCTCTCAAAACAGGACCGTGACATGCTAAAAGAACAGGTTTTGCAGTCTCTCATAAAAAAGGCTCTGCCGTCAGCTTCTGTTTTTGATATATGCTGGAACTCTAAGACTATGGAGCTTCTGTTCTTCAACACAGGCAAAAAAACAAATGAAGAATTTGCAGGTTTTTTTAAACGCTGTTTTGACTGCCGTATAACTCAGATATCAGCTTTTGACATGGGTGGTATTGATGAAAACAGATACAACACAGAATACCAACCAGAAGGGATACTTTTTAAATAATGGAAATAGACGATACAAAAAAACTTGAAAATCTCGGACAGGATTTCCTTACATACCTTTGCTATAAAAGTGACAAATTCGCAGGCGTGTTTAAGCCGGGCAAAGAAGAGCCTTTTTCTCTATGGCTTAACGGACGTATACTTTTTGAGGATCCGGCAGCTTCACCTCCAAATACTATTTTATATTCAGGTGATGATTTTTCAACAGATGATCTGAAAACATGCCTCTCCTCCGGAAAGAAAGTAACACAGGCGCGTTTCAGGATTGAAAAAGCTAATAACACATGGACATTTACAATCTCTGCAAACGGACTTATAATTTCAGGAGTAAAGGTTGATATGCCGCGTTCAACAGACCCTGACGAACAGTTCTACAGTCGTATAATAGCGGTTGAAGCCCTGAATAAAATGATAGATTCCCTCTTTGAGGTCTTCGCAGAAGATGCGCTTGGAAGTTCCTGGAGAAAGAAGGGTTTTAAAGAGTTTCAGAACTGGCTTGCTGAAAAATAAAAAGGTGAATGGTAACATTTTGCTTAACAGCCATACTGCACAAAGACTATTGCCTTTATTTTTATTTTAAACAATGGTGCCTATAATATGATAGATATAAAATTTTTACGTGAAAATCCTGAGGAGTTTAAAAAAAAAATTGAAACAAGGGGTGCTTCCTTTGATATTGCCTCTTTTACATCCCTTGATGAAAAAAGAAGGGCATATATAAGGCAGGTTGAACTGCTGCGCTCAGAGCGTAACAGAGCATCAGATGAGATTGCACAGATTAAAAAAAAACGTGAGCAGGTATCTCAGGACAACTTCACCCGTTTAAAAAAGATCTCATCTGAAATAAAATCCCTTGATGAAATTTTAAAAAAAACAGAGGAAGAAATCAACACCCTTGTTCTCAACCTGCCAAACATCCCGCACGTTTCTGTTCCTGTCGGCAAAACAGCTGATGACAACCCTGTGGTAAAAACTTATGGTTCACCCCCCTCATTTTCTTTTGCTCCTAAATCCCACTTTGAAATAGGTGAAAAGTTAGGAATCCTTGATTTTGACAGAGCAGCCAAGATATCAGGTGCAAGGTTTAGTCTTTATAAAGGCGCGGGTGCCGGTCTTGAAAGGGCATTGATTAATTTTATGCTTGACCTGCATATAAATAAACATAGTTATACCGAAATAATTCCCCCTGTTATTGTCAACAGACAGACCATGACAGGAACAGGGCAGTTACCCAAGTTTGAAGAGGACCTCTTCAAGATTGAAGGGCTTGACACATACCTTATTCCAACAGCAGAAGTACCTCTTACAAATATATTTCAGGGTGAGACCCTTGATGAGGTTAATCTGCCTGTCTGTTATGTATCATATACTCCATGCTTCAGAAAAGAGGCGGGATCTTATGGAAAAGACACAAAGGGACTTATCCGGCAGCACCAGTTCAACAAGGTTGAGCTTGTAAAGTTTGCAAAACCCCAAAATTCTTATCAGGAGCTTGAAAAACTTCTCCTTAATGCCGAAGAGGTCCTGAAGCTTCTGAATATTCATTACCGGGTAGTTACCCTCTGCACCGGTGATTTGGGATTTTCAGCATCCAAAACCTATGATATAGAGGTATGGCTTCCTTCTCAACAGACATACAGAGAGATATCCTCATGCAGTAATTTTGAAGATTTTCAGGCACGAAGAGCCGGCATCAGATACAGAAACAGTGAGACAAAAAAGTCAGAATATCTTCACACCCTTAACGGGTCAGGGCTTGCTGTGGGCAGAACTTTTGTGGCAATCCTTGAAAACTACCAGCAGGCTGATGGAACCATTATCATTCCTGAGGTTCTAAAGCCATATATGGGTGGAATAGAAAAGATTGGATAAACAATAATTTAAATCTTTTGTCATTTCGAAACCAGCAACAGACGGGGCGATAATTCTCGTTGTTTCAGTCCTGCGCTTTGCAATATTCGAGGTGACAGTTGGCTGCTTTTTACATCTACTATCATCTTTGACTTGACTTAGTCTGTTAAATAATGATATTTATATTAGTTACGGAGGGATGGCCGAGTGGTTTAAGGCGGCGGTCTTGAAAACCGTTGTTCCCGTGTGAGCGGGACCGTGGGTTCAAATCCTACTCCCTCCGCCATTTTTTTATCTATAAAGGAGAGATGGCCGAGTCGGCTGAAGGCGCTCGCCTGCTAAGCGAGTGTACACCTTTAAAGTGTACCGAGGGTTCGAATCCCTCTCTCTCCGCCAAAAACCTGCCTTTTTTGCCTCAAACAAACATTTAATAAAAGGAGAGACATTTTTTTAGAAAATTGCCTTAATCCGTTAAAAATACAAATAAACCTCCTGTTAAATTATTATGAAAAAACGTTTTCAAAACATTTTCACAATTATATTTGCTTCAACAGCACTCCTGCTTTTACTCACACTCGGCTGGCAGACAGGAAAGTGGAATGCTGCACAGACTGATACTGAAATCCGTGAAAGGATACAACGTCATGCCATTGATATCTCCCTGTCAATTAATCCCGAATATATAAAAAAACTCTCCTTTACACAAGCCGATATATATAATCCGGTTTTTCAAAATATCCGTAACCACCTTATATCTTATGGAGATATTATATCCCAGAGGGGAATATATACAGTTGCTCTCCGGGACGGGAAACTTGTCTTCGGACCGGAAAATTACCTGGAAGACGATCCCATGGCATCACCGCCGGGCACGGTTTATGAAGAACCGCCAGCAGAATTTTTTGATATTTTTAAAACAGGTTTGCCATGCACCATCGGACCCTACAGCGATGAATACGGAACTTTTGTCTCAGCCCTTGCCCCTGTGTTAGAGCCGGCAAGCGGAGAGGTAATAATGATATTCGGGATTGATGTTGTTGCTCCAGACTGGGAGGTTTCAGTAAAAAGAGCCCTTAATCTGCCGATATTGTTCTCAATTCTTATTGCCTTGACTATTGCCATTGGAACAGCTTTTATTATATGGAGAAACAGACTTTCTGAAAGCAGACAGTCAGGTTTGAAACATATTGAGATAATAATGGTTTTTATTACAGGAGTTTTTCTTACAATTGCCGCTGCTGGTATCGTGTTTAAAGCAGATCGTTCTGAACAGAAACAGATATTTTTCAGCAGCAGCAAGGTTTATGCTGAAATATTACACAACTCATTCAACGGTTTTGAAGAAAAACTCTCAATGCTTGTCAGATTTTATGAAAGCAGCAATGAGGTTGACTTTCAAGACTTTTCCCTTTTTGTCTCACCAATGACAAGCACATCGAATGCAATCTCCTTTGCATGGATTCCTGTTGTTGCTTTAGAAGACAAACTGCTGTTTGAATCGGGGCTCCCTGAAAATATTGCTGTCTGGGAAATTGATGAAAAAGGAGATAAGGTTACAGTTTCTAAAAGGCAGTACTATTACCCTGTTAAGCATATTAGTCCCATAGTTGAAAACATTGCATCAACAGGTTACGACATAGCCTCTGACCCTGTTATTATGGATGCTCTGAAAAAGGCATCTGATACAAAAATGCCTTCAGCAGCATATCCTTCTAAAACATTTCCAGAAACAATATTACAAGACAAAACCCTGCTGGTACTGCATCCTTTTTTTAAAACAGATTCCGAAGGCACAAAGAACCCTTCCGGTTTTTTAGCAGGTTTCATAAATCCTCAATCTTTTGTTGACGAATCGATGAGAAAACATCTCTTTATTCAGTCAAAAGCCGCTCTTGACATCATTGACATTACAGACAGACACGAATCCTGTCATATTGCTTTTTATCCGCCAGGGCATTCCCACACAGATTCTGATTTGATTGAGAAAGATTATTTTCAAAGCTACAGGGATTATCATCCTTTTCCCTTTTTCTTTTTTGACAGGTCATTTACTGCCATTGCCTATTCCACTGATGAATTTTATGCAGAGCATCACCTTAAAGCCGTTTGGCGAACAGCTTTTGCCTGCCTTTTTTTGACAGCTCTTCTTACAGTTTTTGTAGGATTTCTGCGTAACCGTCAGTCAATACTGGAAAACCAGGTAAAAACAAGGACAGCCGAACTTGCTGAAACCTCAAACAGACTTGAAACCATTCTTGACCTGACAAATACCCGAATCGATATCATTGACGCAGATTTTAATCTGCATTATGTTGACAGTGGCTGGCAGAAAATATTTGGCGATCCTGCCGGATTGAAATGCTACAAATATATATGGAACTTGGAAAAACCCTGTCCGGACTGCGAGGTAGTAAAAGCCCTTGAAACCGGGGATATTATAGTATCGGAAAAACTGTTTCCGGGAGATAATAACCGAATATTTGAAATCAATACCATTCCCTTCCGTGATGCCACAGGGAAACTGCTTGTGGCAAATTTTCATATTGACATAACCGCTCACAAAAAAACTGAGCAGGAACTGTTAAAAGCAAAGGAAATTGCAGAGTCTGCTAATGTTGCAAAAAGTCTTTTCCTTGCCAATATGAGCCATGAGATACGCACTCCGATGAACGGGGTAATCGGGATGACAGAACTTCTTCTGACAACACCCCTTAACGAAGAGCAGAAACATTATGCCAATACACTCAGCAGCAGCGGCGAACATCTTCTCTCTGTTGTAAATGACATACTTGATTTTTCAAAAATAGAAGCGGGCAAACTCGATATAGAGAACTTTGATTTCGATCTGAGAGCATTGCTTGAAGATTTCTCCGAAACAGCAGCTCTTAAGGCGCATGAGAAGGGGCTTGAGTTTGCCTGTTTTTTAGAACCTGATATACCTTCACTTCTAAACGGGGATCCGGGCAGACTTCGCCAGATACTTGCAAATCTTTGCAGCAATGCAGTAAAATTCACCCTGAGAGGTGAGATTTTTATCCATGCAAAGCTTGAAAATGAAAATGATGAATCTGTTTTAATAAGGTTTATAGTTTCAGATACCGGAACAGGTGTCCCCAGAGATAAAATCCATAAACTATTTGACTCCTTTTATCAGACAGATGCCACAACAACCAGAAAATACGGCGGCACAGGACTTGGTCTTGCAATAACAAAAAGGCTTGCTGAAATGATGGGCGGGGATTGCGGTGTTGATACTGTTGAAGGTAAGGGCTCCACTTTCTGGTTTACCCTCAAGCTGAACAAACAGATATATGACCAGAAAGATAAGATTATTGAAAGGGTTGATGATATCTCCGGCAGACATATCTTAATAGTTGATGACAACAGTATAAACAGAATTGTGATAAAAGGACATTTAACTTCATGGGGATGTCTGTTTGAAGAGGCTTCAACAGCACAGGAGGCTCTTGAGGTTATGAAGAATGCTAAATCAGAAGGCAGACCATTTGACTGTGCAATAGTTGATATGAGCATGCCTGTAATGACAGGGGAACAGCTTGCTGAAGAGATACAGAAAGAGCCGTCAATATCTGACACACCTCTTGTGATGCTGACCTCTATAGGAAGCCGGGGTGATGCCGCCCGTTTCAGAGATGCCGGATTTTGCGCCTACCTTATAAAACCCGTAAGAAAGGCTCACCTTCATGACTGTCTTGCCTCAATTTTCGTTGAAGGGTTCAAGAGCGAAAGCACAGAGGTTAAAGCTGACAGATTTATAACAAAACATACACTTGAAGAGCAGAAGCGGAGAAAATACAGTATTCTGCTTGTGGAGGACAGTATTACCAATCAGCAGGTAGCATTAGGAATACTTTTAAAGCTTGGTTTTAAGGCTGATGTTGCAGAAGATGGAACAGAAGCTCTTAAAGCAATTGAAAACAATAACTACGACCTTGTTCTAATGGACATCCAGATGCCTCTGCTGGACGGATATGAAACAACAAAAGCTGTTCGAAGCTCAAAAGCCGGCAATAAGAACAGAGATATTACAATAATAGCCATGACAGCCCATGCAATGAAAGGAGACAGGGAAAAGTGTCTTGCCGCGGGCATGGATGACTATATTTCAAAACCCATAAACCCGAGAGAACTTGATAATATTTTAAAACAGTGGCTTGGAAAAAAACAGGAACGCAAAGAATATTTAAATGCAGAAAAAACTGAACAATCTAAAACCCTACATGAAACAGATCAGGTTGATTTTGACTTAATTGCTCTGCTTGAACGTTCAATGGATGACAGCGAACTGGCGCTCAAGCTCATAAAAATATTCTTAAAAGAGGTTCCCGAACATATAGCTGCTCTTAAAGAATCAATAAAAGGTTCAAAGGCAGAGGATGCTGCTCGGAGCGCCCATACTATAAAGGGGGCATCTGCAAATCTTTGTGCTGAAAAGTTAAAGCAGTCAGCCCTTATAATTGAAAAATATCTTAGAGCAGGAGATATTGTAAATGCAGGAAGCTACATCAGTCAGCTTGAATTGAGATTCAATACAATTAAAGGAATTCTTAATAAAACCATAAAGGAACTTACAAATTAATCCAGCTTATATAAAATGTACTCTTTGCGGATCACCTTCTCCTTTTTTTCATAGAGCCAAAGGAAAGATTTATTTCGGTTGCCCCGACTGTTTCTGCGTTTTTCTTGATCCTTCAGGATATCTTTCCAGGCAAGAAGAAAAAAGAAGGTATGAAACACATAACAATGACCCGGAGGATGAAGGATATCAGCGTTTTGTCTCCCCTTTAGTAAATGAGATAAAGAATAGATTCAATAAAAACCAGTCGGGTCTGGATTTTGGAGCAGGCACCGGACCTGTAATAACAAGACTCCTGGAAAAGAACGGATACAATTTAAAGCTATACGACCCGTTTTTCTGGAACAACCCTGAAAGTCTGAAATTAAAGTATGACTATATCGTCTGCTGTGAGGTTATAGAACACTTTCATAACCCTGAAAAAGAGTTTAACCTGCTCCGTTCTCTTTTAAAACCAAATGGGGCTTTGTACTGCATGACAGCTATGTATTCCGATGAGATTGATTTTGGAAGCTGGTATTACAAAAACGACCCGACCCATGTCGTCTTTTACAGGAGAAAAACCTTTGAATGGATTAAATTGAACTTTAATTTTTCTGAATTAATCATAAAAGACAGAGTTATTTACCTGCTGACGTAAAAATAAGCTAAACAAAACAACCTAATCACAGCTGCCAGCAGCTGCTTTCCACATTTTTTTTGCAATATCCTCTCTTGGTTCACCTTTCTCCACCATTACCTGCAAACCCTTTGAGTTAAACGCAAACACCCATGTCTCCCCCTGCGGAACACCAAGCTCTGTGCTGACTTTTCCATCCTCGTCCAAAAGTAAAAGCGGGGAAACATCTTCTTTAAATTCCTTATGCATCTGTTTCCTGGCAATAGCACTGAATAAACTTGCCGACATATCTTCCATAAATACTAATTGCGTCTTTGCACCAGGCATGGTGCCCAGCAGAACATCGTTCCATCCGCGCTGTGCCTTCTCGGAATGGTATATTGGCGATGTTGCCACGAGCACCAGCCCCCCACCCAGAAGTTTTTTGCTTTCATGTTTTGTTCCGTCAGGATCAGACAGAACAAAATCAGGAAGATAAACTTCTGATATTTTTTTTGGCTCCGCGGGTTTTAAAACCTGCTTTTCAGGCTTTGCTTCATGAAGCTGTTCCGGGATCGGTTCGATCTTTTTTTCAGTCTCTTTTTGACACCCGGAAATTGCAAACAAAAAACAGATAATAAAAACTGCTTTAATTCCTATCATCACTTATTTACCTTTTTACCAAAAAAGGAATTTCTGCTACAAGTAATATTGCATGGCTCCGTCTGCTTAAGACTTTCGTATCGGTTTTTTACTTTTGTGTCCCCTGACTTCTGAGAACTTCTTCCCAGCCTTTGCTTAACAGATCCTTTACTCTATTGCCCCTGCGATTTTAAATATCGGCAGATACATTGCCATAAGCATCGTGCCTACAGTTCCACCAAGAAATACCATCATAAAAGGTTCTATCAGCGATGTTACAGCATCTACTGCCGAGTCGACCTCCTCTTCATAAAAGTCGGCAATCTTGGAAAGCATTTCGTCAAGGGCTCCTGTTGATTCACCAACAGCTATCATCTGACAGACCATGGGAGGGAAAACCCCGCTGTCCATCATGGGATCTGCAATGTTTTTACCCTCACTGACACTCTGTTTTGTCGTAACTATAGCATCTTCGACTATTCTGTTGCCTGCTGTCTTTGCTACAATATCCATACCGTCAAGGATGGGAACACCGCTTGAAAGCATGGTTCCAAGTGTTCTTGTAAATTTTGCAACAGCTACCTTTCTCAAAAGATCACCTATCACAGGGGATTTCAGAAGCAATTTGTCCACAATATATTCCCCTTTATCGGTACTTTTAAATTTCTTAAAGCCGGTAACAATTGCAGCTATAATAATACCGATAATCCACCAGTTTGATCTCATAAAATCACTCAGGGTTACAACTGCCTGAGTAAGTCCCGGAAGTTCGCCTCCAAAACTGCTGAACATATCTGCAAAAACAGGAATAACAAAAACAAGCATAACAATTATAACCACAAATGCAATTATCAAAATTGTTGAGGGATAGACCATAGCGCCTTTGACCTTGCTTACAAGTCTGGCATTTTTTTCAATATAGGCAGCCAGTCTCTGGAGTATTGTATCAAGAACACCTCCCAGCTCACCTGCGGCAACAAGGTTGACATAAAGGTTATCAAAAGTTTTGGGGTGTTTTTTCAGAGCATCGGCAAAAGATGATCCGCCTTCCACATCAGACTTAATCTGGGTGAGTATTTTTTTTAAAGCGGGGTTTTCTTCCTGAAAAGCAAGTATTTCAAGCCCCTGAATAAGCGGCAGCCCTGAATCTATCATTGTTGAAAACTGTCTTGTAAAAAGAATAAGATTCTTTGCTGTAATCTTGGGCTGCATAAAAGAAACATTTTCAAAAAGATCTTTTGGTTTCTTCTTAATCTTTTCAGGTTTGATATTCTGCCTTTTGAGAAGCTGTTTCAGAATTGCTTCAGTTGGTGCTTCTGTTTCACCTCTCTGCGTAATACCTTGTGTGTTTTTTCCCTCCCATTCAAAAACAGGCATTATAAGTCCCTCCTTTTTATATTGTAGGAATTATTCTTTCCATATGCATTTACTTTATTCATCTTTTACTGTTGTTTTTAATACTTCCTCATAGGTTATCGTTCCTGCAAGAAATTTAGCAACAGCACTTTGCCTTAACGTTTCCATCCCCTGTTCGACCGCTTCACGTTTTATCTCAATGGCTGAAGCCCCCTGCAAGACAAGCTCTTTTATAGGATCTGTAATGGGCATTACTTCATATAGGGCTATGCGCCCCTTATACCCTGTATCATTGCATATCTCACAACCTGCTCCTCTAAAAAACTCTGCCCCTTCATACTGTTGGGGCAAAATCCCCAGCTTTTCAAGTTCAAGAGAAGAATGATCGGTTTTTTCCTTGCAATTTGAACATATTTTTCTGGCAAGTCTCTGAGCAAGTATTAAGTTAACAGATGATGACACGAGAAAAGGTTCTATCCCCATATTTATCAAACGTGTGATTGTACTTGGAGCATCATTTGTATGAAGTGTACTCAAAACAAGATGTCCAGTAAGAGCAGCCTTTATTGCAATTTCTGCTGTTTCAAAATCGCGTATCTCACCAACAAGGATAATATCCGGATCCTGTCTTAAGAAAGACCTTAGGGCTGCTGCAAAAGTGAGCCCTATTTCCTCATGAACCTGAACCTGGTTTATACCTTCAAGATTAAATTCAACGGGATCTTCAGCGGTTGAAATATTTTCTGTGATTTTATTAAGTTCAGAAAGGGCGGAATAAAGAGTGGTTGTCTTTCCGCTGCCGGTTGGTCCTGTCACAAGCACCATTCCAAACGGTTTGTGTATTGCTTCCTGAAAATGATTGAGCTGGGATTGGTTAAACCCGAGCTTGGTCATATCAAGCTGAAGATTTTCTTTGTCAAGCAGCCTCAATACAACCTTTTCTCCAAAAAGAGTAGGCAGCACCGAAACCCTGTAGTCCATCTCCTTTCCCTTGCCAAGCTTAAGCTTTATTCTTCCGTCCTGAGGCAGTCTTCTTTCAGCAATGTCCATCTTTGACATTATCTTAATCCTTGATGTAATGGCATTTTTCATACTTAGCGGAGGATGCATCACATCATAAAGGCTGCCGTCTATTCTGAATCTTATCCTAAAACTCTTTTCAAAAGGCTCAATATGAATATCACTGCAGTTTTTTCCAATAGCATCTGTCAGAACAGCATTGACAAGTCTGACAACAGGTGCATCTTCACTCTGCTCGGCAAGAGAATCAATATCAACTATTTCAGCTTCATCTTCAATATATTCAATGCTTTGGGCGTCATAGTCGGAAATAAGACTGTCAAGACCGCTTGCGCTTTTATAGTTTTCGTCAATGGCGCTCATGATAGCTTTTTCGGATGCTACAACAGGTTCAATCCTGTATCCGGTCAAAAACTTAAGATCATCAAGCGCAAAAATATTTGAGGGATCAACCATTGCAACTATCAGAGAAGAATTTTTTATTGACACTGGCAATGCTTTATACTGTATGGCAATATCCGAGGAAACAAATTTTATAGCAGCAGGATCAATATCAAAATCAGAGAGTTTTATTGTAGGCACATTATATTGTTCACTTAAAAATTGCAGAAGCAGGTTTTCTGAAAGAATACCCTGCTTGACAAGGATGGAACCTATGAGGCCTCCATCCTTTCTCTGAGTATCAAGCGCTCTGTTTAGAGACTCACTGGTAATTACATTATTCTTCACCAGAAGCTCGCCAAGCTTCTCGTACATAAAAACTCCCCTGAAAAAAACCTTTTATTCCTTTACTTATTATCAATTAAAAAGAAATAATTTGTAAAGGGATTTTTTTCTTACTAAAAAGACTGTCCTGGCTGCCAAAAATCAAAATATTGTTGTGAAAAACTATATTTTAATGTATTGTTTAACAATTTGTTTCTGTTGCAGGAGCAAAACATAATTATAATACGATAAGTTAAAAAATATGAAAAAACAGATTATAATAGGGGTTTTATTAAGCTCGGTTTTTATCTTTCTTGCCGTAAGGGGAGTGGATTTTTCCGAAGTTGGCAACAGCTTGAAAAAAGTCGAATTTTATTACATTATCCCCATTTTGTTAATGGTTATTTCAGCACACTATTTAAAGTCTTTACGATGGGGATTTATTCTCAAATCACTTGCAGAATATAGTCAGTGGAGACTTTTTATTATCTCTTCAATAGGATTTATGGCAATAAATATTCTTCCTGCAAGGCTTGGAGAATTTGCCAGACCTTATCTGGTTAAAAAAACAAAACATGTGGGAATGTCCTCAACAATTGCCACCATTGTTGTTGAAAGAATTTTTGACATGCTTTCTATTACCGCCATTATTGCGGTTGTCCTGCTTAATATAAACCTTCCTTCTGCAATTCTCAAGGGCGCATTTACTTTCATTGGCATTGGATTTGGCGCCCTTGTATTTATAATTGCCCTTTTTGTTAAAAGGGATTATATATTCAAAAATATTGATTCAATTCTGAAAATTCTCCCTGACAAATTTTCAGAATTTGTAAAAAAGCTTTTAAAATCATTTATTGAAGGGCTTGAAATTCTGCCTGATATAAAAAAGGTTCTTGTTGTAGCGCTCCTGTCTGGCGTGATTTGGATGCTTGGCTGTTTTTCAGCCTATCTGCTTTTAGCTGCCTTTGATTTTGAACTGCCCCTTATTGCATCCTTTACAGTACTTGCGTTAATAGCCCTTGGTGTAATGCTTCCGGCAGCCCCCGGGTTTGTCGGAACATTTCATTATGCATGCATTCTTGCGCTTTCTCTTTTTGGAGTATCTAAGGCAAACGCACTTTCCTTTGCCATAGTTCTTCACTTTCTTCATCTAATGCCTGTGGTAATAATCGGTTTAATTTTTCTTCCCTTTTTTAATCTTTCCCTTTCAGGGTTTATTGAAAAAGAGGAGGAAGAACTGAAAAAGGAAGGCATTGAGAAGTAAAAAAATCTTCAATTTATCAGCTTGACTGATTTAAATAGTTATTTTATACATAATACATGTGGTTGCCGGATAACTTTTTTAACGAAAAAGTCAAACCTGAAATCCCTCAGGTTTGACTACAGACAGGTAATAATATCTAAATAGTGCGTGAACGGAAAAGCATTTTGAGCAGATTTTGCAGTGTGATGGCGT
>CAZMHH010000054.1:0-26537 GCA_964566035.1 uncultured Thermodesulfobacteriota bacterium | reverse complement strand
TTTGTCATAGGGAAAGGATTATTCTCTTGACAGGGAGCCTTTAATGGGTGACCCCGATGATGTCTATATGTATTGTTTTATTCGGGAAATTTCTTGGAAAAAATTTGTTTTACCAAGCCTTCCGATTTTTCTATTATTTTAGGTTCTGAGGTGCCTTGTACTATTGAACCAAACCATACTTCTGTGCCTTTACCATAAAACAATCTGAACCCGATGAAAAGGTTATAGTATGGTACACTGTATGGGCCGGTGGAATAATAAGAACCACCTCCACCATAACGATTCCAACCGCCCCAACCTGAAGAACCCCCTGCAAAGTTAACACTACTTTTTTCCTGAGAGTAAAACAGCATCAGAACAAGATCACAAAAACAATCATAACATTGCACGGCACCATTAGGTTGTTCATGTAAATCTTTCTCCTGGATATAATCTACGAGATATCCTCGCTTTTCTAATTCTTTTTTTGAATGAAAAAAAATCTGCTTTTCAATCAATCCGTTTTGTCCATTTTCTTTACCAAAAGATGTCCAGTATCCAGGAAAAAAACATATTTTTTTTGCATTGGCAAAATCAAAAGTAGGATCCGTTGCACCATCAATAATAGTCTTGAATTTTACATTGTGTGCCATTTGATACCTATAATCAGTACAACTGAAAAAAAAGGAAATAATTGGTAATAACACTAATAAAAATTTTTTAGTCATAAAAACTCCCATAGTATTTATAGCAAATTCATAAAGACATACACCCAGTTAACCATAATAATAATTTCTATTTACCATAATAATCGCAAAAAATACAAGCTATGAAATGCAAACAATGAAAAATTATATTTCTGCGATAAGGGTATACTTTAGAAGCATTTTTTTATGCTTTGATAAAGATTCTTTTTATGTTATTGCTTTTGTTTAATTAATTTTTGAGGAGATGCTCCCGCTTTTTAATTTTCTCTCCGTTCTGAGAGCAATATCCTGACGGTAAACGAGAATTATGTTGTGCGTGACAGGATGAGATTGAGATTCAGAATTAAAAAAGCAGAAGATCTGCTGGCAGCCCTCCTTTGTTTGCCCGGTTTTCTGTGTTTATTCATGCTATCAGCAGGCTGTGCATCGACCCGGGGAGAATATAGCCCTTTCTCCTTCGATCAAGACACGTTTTTATATGCTAATGAACTGACCAGGAAATATGGTTTTGATGAAAAGGGGCGCTGGCGCACCAGCAAACGCAATCCAAAGCCGGCATATACCCACCGGTGTTTTGTTGTTGCCCGTTCTGCAAAACAGTTCTTTCTGCTTGCCCATTTTGATGCAAGCCTTGATCCGTGAGGTAATCCGATCCAGTCCAAGGAATGGACGATCAGATAAAAATCGGGGGTGATACCGGGATTTGAAAGTTTGCATGAATTCAGTCAGGAGCGGGTTGATTTATTGAAGGATGAGTCCAGCGGTGCATGGCGAAGTTACTGGCAGAGGGGACATGTGAGGATGGTTTTTCCATTCACCTGCCGTCACCAGGAACGAACAGCTCAGGGGCTGCTCAATTCCCTGGAGCAGGTTGGGGTAACCGTTGTGCATCTTGTTCAGTTCCCCCGTTTACAGATCAATCATGCCGTGGTTGTTTTCGACGTGGAGGTTGGTGACGAAAAGATAAAATGCTGTGTTTATGATCCAAACGAACCGGATGTGCCTGCTGTTTTGAAATATGACCGTACACTGCGCCGGTTTGCGTTCCCCGCCAACACTTATTTTCCCGGTGGATATTTGAATGTGTTCAAAATATACAGCGGTTTATGGTAATATGGGTATTATGTAAAAAAATAGCTTTTTTTGTGTTCGGAAATTAAATAGTGACAGTTTATCAAAAAGTCTAAGGATGTCAGCACGAACCCTGTAGTAGGACATGGGAAGATATTTCGTAACGTAATGAAACAATATTTATTCTCTTGAAATTACAATCAGTGGCATTTCGACTTTTTTTTGCTGATTGGAAATACCATGTTTCAGATTAGCCTTTATCAGCATATCTTTATAATATTGTTTTATATTATATACATTAAACCTTTCCATTTTTAATCCATCGTGTGATTTTATCTTGATTTAAATTACTGATTTTGTTAAATTATATAATTTTATATCAGGCTTTTATTTTTCAATAAAAGGCAAGAGTCCCTGAAAGGGCGGAGCTGTATTTGTTCTGTTAGATTATATATCTGAGCGGTTATTGATATCACATTGCCTTAATTTTTTATGCATATTACAGATAAAATACAGGAATAACATTGAAAATAATTTTCTACTGGGTACTATATCCTTTAATAAGACCTTTTTATCTCTTTTCCCTGATTATCAATACCCTTGTTTTATCTATTCTTACCATTCTTGTATCATTTTTTGATAAAAACGGTAATATTGTTCATTATATTGGAAGATTTTGGGCTTTTTTAAACCTGCTGTTATCCGGTACGCGACTTACTATAAAAGGAAAAGAGAATATAGATCAAAACTGTTCCTATATACTGATGTCGAACCATCAGAGCCTTTTAGATGTCTGGGCATTAATAGCAATGGTGCCGATTCAGATGCGCTGGATTATAAAATCAGATATCAAAAAGATGCCGGTTTTTGGGTATGCACTCGAAAGAATGGGGCATATTTACATAGACAGGGTGAAAGGAAAAGAAACCTATAATAAGCTTGCCATGGCTGTAAGTAAAATAAGGGGCGGCACATCAGTTGTTATTTTCCCTGAAGGTACAAGAAGCGAAGACGGTCAACTCCTAAAATTTCACAATGGCGGGGCTGTTCTGGCGATAAAATCAAAAGTGCCGGTATTGCCGGTTACAATCAACGGAAGCCGTTTTGTTCTGCCTAAAAACACGTTGGGGTTAATGCCCGGCAAAATTGAGATTATTATCGGAGAAGCAATTGATCCGAGCCCGTTTTCAGAAGAACAAAGGGAGGAATTAATGCTGAAGGTTAAATCTGCTATCCAAATAAATTTAAATCTGGAATATGGAAAAATTTAAAAGACTGGAATTGTTTAAAATAAACGTTTTTACTGTTGATATGCTCAAAAACTTTTGTTATGCTTTTTAATCCGGCTAACTATTCATTAATTGATGTTTTTCAACTTTTGGATGCCGCCCTTTTTTATGTTGTTTTCCTGTTATTGCAAAGGGCTTATTCTTAAAACTTTTCATGGTGGCTTCATATCGTCTTAGTTTTTTAAAGTGATAAAGCAAAAAAAAATTAAAACAAAGAGAGGTCAAAATGGATTTTATTGGAAAATTAAAAAGGAACAGTATTACGTTAACGATAATATGCTTTGTTTTTGTTCTGACTTCATGTGCCGTAAGAACACCGATAAAACAGATCTCACTGTCCGAAGTAGCCCAAAACTTGAAATATCAAAATATTATTCTCAAAGACATGGCATTAAGTTCTCAGATTCAAAACAATGTTCCTCCTCAAATTCCTATTATGCAATGCGAGGAAACGGCTATATTGTCATTAAAATCAAAAAATATTTTCAAAAGAGTAGAAAAATTTAAAGAGGGTGTAAAAGAGAAAATTGATGGAAATCCCTACGAGGAACCCTCTCTTATTGTGGAATCAGAACTGACCTTTTTAAGAATTGTAAGTACTTCAGCCCGTCTTTGGGGTGGAGTATTTACTGGACGTTCAACAATGAAAATCAAAGTATATCTCAAAGATGCCTCTGACGGGAAAATAATAGCCCAAGAAGAACTGGTGGGAGCTCCAAATGCTTATGGTTCGGCTTATTCTTTTGGCGGTTCAGACCGGACACTGCCTCAAAATATGGGATATTTACTGGCAGATTATATTCTTGCCAATGTAGCCAATTGAGTTGTATCATATAGATTAAAGGTTTTCTAATACCCGATTACAGGTAGTTGTTCAATGAAATTCAAAGATAGAATTGTTATTGTAACAGGCGGGTCGCGAGGTATCGGACGGGCGATAAGCAGAAGTTTTGCCCGGCAGGGGGCTTGTGTATTTGTTAACTATTCCTCTGATGATGATGCGGCATCATCCCTTGTGGATGAAACAAAAGACTGCCGCCACCATGTTGCTCTGCTTAAAGGCGAAGTTTCGTCAACCGCTCAGGTCAATGAGATGGTTCAGAAAATTCTCAGTACTCATGACCGCATTGATGTTCTGGTAAACAATGCAGGCATTATCCGGGACAAACTGTTGATGATAATGCCGGAAGAGGATTGGGACAGAGTGATAGAAGTAAACCTGAAAGGCGCTTTTGTCTGGACAAAGGCTGTTTCAAGAACCATGATCAGCCAAAGACAGGGGCGGATTATTAATATTGTTTCTCCCAGCGCACTTACGGGAAGACCAGGGCAGGCAAACTATGCTGCGTCAAAAGGCGGTCTTATCAGTTTTACCAAAACGCTTTCCAAAGAATTAGGCAGGTTTGATATCACGGCAAATGCAGTATGCCCGGGATTGATAGAAACAGACATGCTTGAGAAAATGGATCCTGATGAAAAGAAGAACTTTTTAAAACTCATTCCTATGAATAAGTATGGCAGTCCGGAGGATGTGGCTGGGGCGGTTCTGTTCTTTGCCTCCAATGCAGCAAACTATATAACCGGACAGATATTGTGTGTTGACGGCGGACTTGTCTAACTCATTTGCAAGGTATTGAAAGCATGAAGGAATTAATCGAAGACAGTGAAAAACTTGCCCTTTACCTGAAAGAGATGTTTATAAAAACACTCAGGCTTGAGGGAATAACACCAGATGATATTGACAGCAGCGCCCCGTTGTTCAAAGAGGGCTTGGGGCTTGATTCTCTGGATGCATTGGAAATAGTTGTTGCCCTTGAAAAAAACCTGAATATCACCATTCCGGATGAGCATGTCGGCAGGCAGTCCTTTGCTTCTATAAATGCCCTGGTGGAATATGTTAAAAAAGAGTACAGAAACTAAAGCATGTTATCCCGAAGGTGATTCCTTGAAAGATGTTTTGATGAAATTTGATGAAACGGAGACCGTTGTCAGATTTCAGGAAATCGATGCATGGGGAATTGCCTGGCACGGGCATTATGCCGGTTGGTTTGAAGTCGGCAGAATGGAGCTGCTGCGTAAGTTTGGGCTGATGCCGTTGCAGTTTGTGGAAATGGGATATATCTCACCTATAGTGAAACTGACCTGTGACTTTAAGGAACCTGCCCTGTGCGGGGATCATATCGTCATCCGTTCAACCATTGAAAGTCCTCAAAAAGCGGCTCTGGTTTTTCATTTTGAGGTTTTGCGGAAACAGGACAGGAAGCTGCTTGCAAAGGGAAGTACCACGCAGGTATTAATGACCCGGGACGGCACCCTGCTGTATTACATTCCAGAAGAGATCAAAACTAAAATTGATGCAATATTAAAATACCTTATGGAGCTATAGGCTGACGTTGATTGAGCTGACACAGAAAGAAATACTCAAAATACTGCCCCACCGACCGCCTTTCCTGCTTATTGATAAAATCATCGACATAGAACCAGGAATTAGGGGAACGGGATTAAAAAATTTTACGGTCAATGATTTTTTCATACATGCTGAAGGTCAAGAGGCAACCTCACTGCATCAGATGATGATGATAGAATGCATGGCACAAACAGCAGCCGTAGTTTCCCGTATTGATAAGCCCGCTGAGTTTCATGGCATGGGCATGCTTGTGGGAATTAACCGGTTTGAGTTTATTGAACTTCCCCTGATTGGGGATCAGCTCAGGCTATGCATTGAACTGATAAAAGCCTTTGGGGGGCTGTATAAATTTATGGGGCGGGTAATGACAGGGACCGCTGAAATTGCAGAAGGCGAGCTTACCTTTGCATTGTCCTGATCATAAAATCTGTGCTGTTATCCCTGCTTACAATGCCAGGGATACGGTTGGGGGTGTCATACAGGGGGCTTCTAAACACCTCAAATCGGTTGTGGTTGTAGATGACGGCTCAACGGATGATACATTCAAACTTGCCTCAGAGACCGGAGCGGTCATATTGCGCCATAGCCGCAATCAAGGCAAGGGCAGGGCGCTTAAAACGGGTTTTACTTATATAATAGATAAGGGATTTGACGCTGTCATAACTCTTGATGCAGACAATCAGCATGATCCGGAGAACATCCCCATGTTTATAGACAAATACCAGTCAGACAAGCCGGATATGATTATCGGATCCAGAATGCACGAGAAACACCGGATACCCCGATACCGTTACATCCCAAACATGGTGGGCGTAGCCTGTATTTCATGGGCTGCAGGTGTGTCTGTTGCAGATTCGCAAAGCGGTTACAGGCTATATAGCCGAAGACTGCTTGAGCACGTATCAGTTCATGCCAATGGTTATCATGCTGAAACCGAACTTATTATTAAAGCAGGGAAAAACGGTTTTCGGATTGCCAACATTCCGGTAGAGGCGATTTATTTTCCGGAAGGTAACAGCCATTACAGACCCGTTGTTGATACCTACCTGATTTGCATTCTGTTTTTAAAAAGTTTTTTTTGGAAAGGCAGAAGAACATGAGAGTTTTTTCAGAGCGCATCAGGAATTTTATATTTGTCAGGTTTTTCATGTTTGCTTCGCTGACACTTGCAAGCAGATCAGATTATTTTCTGGACAAGCTCAGCCTGTTGGCGCACACGATAACCCGGCGGGAACATTACAAGAAGAAAATTCTCTGGATCCGCAATCTGATCAGAAAGAAACACCCGAGCCTGATCGTAATCAAAAAGATTCTGCGCGATACCGACCCTGATCAGCGGGATCGGCTTGTCCGGTCTTTTATTCTCAATCAGTTGCTTCTCGGCAGCAACAAACGGAAAAGATTTTCAATGCAGAAGGGCGGGTTTTATCCACCCGGGTTTATGGTAATCAGCCCCTCCATGAAGTGCAATCTGAAATGTTATGGATGCTATGCGGGAAGTTATGATCAGAATGAGGCGCTTGGCTTTGATGATATTGACCGTGTGTTAAACGAAGGCAAGGAGATGGGCATGTACTTTGCTGTGATAAGCGGGGGCGAGCCTTTTATGAACAAGCACCTTCTGGATATTTTTGAAAAACACTCTGATGTTGCTTTTCATGTTTATACCCACGGCGGACTGATTGACAAAAAAATGGCGGATCGTATTGCAAAACTGGGCAACATTCTGCCTGCCATCAGCCTTGAAGGGTACAGGGCAGAAACAGACAAACGGCGGGGACAAGGGCATTTTAAAAGGGTGATGGAGGCAATGAGGCTGCTGAAAGAACGAAAACTTCTTTTTGGTTTCTCATCAACTCTTACCCGAGAGAATGCGGATCTGATATCCAGCGACGAATTTATAGATTTCCTTATTGAACAGGGTTGTACCGTAGGCTGGTATTTTATGTATGTTCCGGTGGGAAGGGCACCGGATATGGCTATAATGCCGACCCCGGAACAGCGCAACTCTTTGAGGCAGCGGGTCAACTATATAAGAAATAGCAAACCCATACTAATTGGAGATTTCTGGAATGATGGACCGGTTGTTGGAGGCTGTCTTGCCGGTGGGCGTAAATATTTTCATATCAATTCTAAGGGCGATGTTGAACCGTGTGTGTTTTGCCATTTTGCTGTGGACAATATAAAAAACAAGTCTCTCAAAGAAGCTCTGAACTCGCCCGTGTTTCAAAGAATCCGCCAGACCATAAAGGATAACCCCAACCTGCTTCGTCCCTGCATGATTGTGGATCATCCTGAGGTGTTCAGAGAAGCATCCGCCTTTGACGGGGTCTATTTTACACATAAGGGTGCAGACAAGGTGGTAAATGAACTGGCACATGAGCTTGACAGGTTTTCATTCGAGTATGGCAAACTCGCTGATGCTGCCTGGGAATCAGAATACAGCAATGGCAAAAAATAATATCTTAAGCACAATCCTACTGGCGCTGACACTTAGTCTGCTGCTGAACTGTTCGGCAAAATACCCTGCCGTTGACAATGACACCCGGCACACTTTTCACGATTGGATATCCACCCCCGACCTCCTTTCCAGATTGCAGGAAAGAGGTGACAGAATACAGACCATAAAAGCCACCCTATCGATGACCATAGAAAACAGACACATTGAGCACCCCAGAAAAATGAGGGGGTTTGTAGCCATCAGCGGCTCTGAGAGGCTCAGGCTTAAGGGGTTTGGATTTCTCGGCATTGAGTTATTTGATCTTGTCATACGGGATAACATTGTGGAGTTGCTTATTCCCCCCACGGGCGATCTCTACATGGGAACAAGACAGGAAGCTGCAGAGTCGGACATGGCGCTGCCCATAGACACTGAAGAGATGTATGCAATATTTTCAGCCGGAATTTATAGCGCTTCTCATCAAAACTGTCGCAGGCAGGATGATGCCTATATTTTAACAATGCCTGTTAATAATAACCTAATGTCAAATCGAAGCAGAAAACTGTGGATAGACAAAACCACCCTTGATATTGTCAGAATGCAAACCTTTCACAACGGCATTGCTGAAACAGAATATGTATTGGGCAGCCACAGGCATGTCGGTGAAAACCGCCTGCCTTTTGCAGTTGAGATTATCAGGCATTCAGATGATTCCCATATAATGATTAAGATCAATAGCGTGCAGGTAAATGAAGAAATTGATGAGGCGGTATTTACAATTATCCGGACAGGTATACAAAACAGTAAGCAATTTCAGAAATGGCAGGATGAATACGATGACGGTTTCCCTTAAAAAGGTTCTGGTAACCGGCATTGGTGCGGTTACAGCCCTTGCTCCCAATGCTCAGGAAACATGGAAAAAGCTAATTGAGGGATGCTGCGGCATTGATACCCTTGACCTTTTCTGCACAGCCGGATACCGGAGCAGGACTGCCGCTCAGGTTAAAAGTATACTTCCGCCGTTGCCCTGTGCTCCCCGAGAGTCCAGACGCTTGTCCCGCTGTGACCGTTTCGGACTCATTGCTGCCGCTGAAGCACTTAAAGATTCCGGTTTGGAGCTTGACCATGAGAATAGACAGAGGATAGGTATCTGTCTGGGAGGAGGAGCGGGAGGGATCTTGTCTGCAGAACAGTTTCGCAGAAAAATGTTCAACAATCAAAAACCGATGCCGTCATTGATTCTTTCCTTTCCCACCTGTTCCACTGCAGATTGTATTGCTGGAACATTCAATCTGCACGGACTGAGAACCACAGTTGCCACAGCCTGTTCATCCAGTACAACAGCGATCGGTTATGCTGCTGATCTGATCCGTCTGGGCAGGGCAGACATTGTTATTACCGGCGGAAGCGAGGCGCTGGGTGAGCTGACATTCGGCGGATTTAATTCTCTCAGGCTGGTTGACAAGGAGCGCTGCCGCCCTTTTGATCTTAACAGAAAGGGGCTGTCTCTGGGTGAAGGCTCTGCCATGCTGATACTGGAGGAGGAAGAGCGGGCAACGGCAAGAGGTGCCCGTATCTATGGAGAGGTTGTGGGATATGCTATCACCGGAGATGCCTATCACATGACAACCCCCGACCCTCAAGGCGAGGGAGCTGTGCTGGCGATGAAAAATGCGCTTGCAACCCATAGCCTTCACCCGGAACAGATCGACTATATAAATGCGCATGGCACCGGAACACCGGTAAATGATCTCTCTGAAACGAGGGCAATTAAGAAGGTTTTCAGCAATCGCTCTGTGCATATACCGGTAAGTTCCATTAAATCAATGGTCGGGCATTGTCTGGGCGCAGCAGGCGCGATTGAGGCATTGGCAGCAATACTTTCGGTTAAAAACGATCTAATTCCACCCACAATCGGCTACGAAACACCAGACCCTGAATGCGATCTTGATTATGTTCCCTGGAAATCCCGTCGTCATAAGGTGTTATATGCAATGAGCAATTCATTTGCTTTTGGCGGAAACAATACCTCTCTTATTCTTAAAAAATATACAGGAAAACAATGAACACGAAGGTGGTTATTACAGGCATCGGTGTCATTTCTTCGCTTGGAAACTCGGTTTGTGATTTTTGGCAGAACTGCTCTGCCGGCAAATCAGGAATTAAGCCCATAGAAAACTTTGATACATCGTCCTATCCTTCTCACGTTGGCGGTGAAATTACAGATTTCAATCCCAAAGCATTTATGACGCCCATGACCTATAGAAGAATGAGCAGGGCATCGCGCTTTGCGGTTGCAGCCAGCATCCAGGCGCTAAACGATTCTGCTTTGCCGGTATCAGATGACAATGCACACAGGCTGGGCGTGATCGGGGGTACAGGATATGGAAGCACCTCTTATAATGATGAATTTTTCCTGAGCCTTCTAAAGGAAGGACCTGAAGGTGCTCAGCCATTTTTGTTTACAGAAACCGTTCCCAATGCTCCTGCCAGTCAGGTATCCATATTTCACAATATCAAGGGACCTTTATCCACAATAAGCCATAATAATGTTTCCGGGGAACTTGCCATTGCTTATGCATACGACCTTATTCAGACAAATATTGCAGATGCAATTATTGTCTGCGGTGTGGATGAACTGAATTCTATTGCTTTTGACTGCTATTCCCGTCTCCGTGTACTATGCTCCGATAGTAAAGGCTGTGAAATATCAAAACCCTTTTGCAGGGATTCCTGTGGAATTGTACTGGGAGAAGGCGCTGCCTGCATTGTGATAGAACGCCTTCACCATGCCAAATCAAGGGGGGCTCCGATTTACGGAGAAATATGCAGTTATTCATCTTCATCCAGCCCTGCAGGAATCGGCAAGTATTCTGAAGAACCTGAGCAGATAGCACAGGCAATGGCGGAAGCCATCCGTATATCCGGAAAAGAAGTAAAAGCGATAGATTTTATCAGCGCTGCCGCTAATTCCTCAGGTATGCTCGATAGCCTTGAAACAGCGGCTATTGAAAGGGTTTTTGGTGACCGATCATCACGTGTGCTTGTTACTGCACTCAAATCCCAGTTAGGCGAGTTTCCTGCAATTGGGGTGCTTCGGGCTGCTGCTGTTCTTTTATCGCTTCACAACCAGACGGTTCTTCCAACAATTAATCTTCAACACACAGATGACAGCCCTGCAATATTGAATATAGTAAAGAAACCCGTTAATATGCCTCTTCACACAGCGCTTCTCAATGGAATATCCTTTGGCGGCGTACATATTTCAATTATTTTCGAGCGGTATGAAAATACTTCTGATATCTCCCAATAAAGAGGATCTGCCCGATCCTGTAGCACCCCTTGGGCTGGCATATATTGCTGCCGCGCTGCTGGATGCAGGCTACAGGGTTGAGCTGCTGGATATGTGTTTTGTAGAGCACGATGAACAGGTGCTTGCAGAAAAGCTCTCTTCTTATGCCCCTGATATCATAGGCATTTCTATCAGAAATGTTGACAATGCTTCATTTCCCAACACACAGACCTATCTGCCATACTGCAAAAAAATTGTTTCATGGTGCCGCACATATTCACCGTCCCCTGTTATAGTCGGCGGATCGGGGTTTACCCTTATGCCTGAGCTTATTATTGAGTTTTTAGAGGCAGATTACGGAATAGCCGGGGAGGCGGAAGCCTCGATCATGGATCTTGTGAACCGGATGAAAAACAGGGCCAATGCCGAAGGCGTTCAAGGCATTGTTGTGCCTGGAAAAACGTTTTCCCCGGTGTCTGATTCTATGAATTTTGTTGATCTTGATACCATTGCCATGCCCCGCCGAGACCTGCTGGACAACAATGCATATCTCAAATTCGGCGGGATGGGAAACATACAGACCAAACGGGGATGTGCCTTTAACTGTATTTACTGCACCTATCCCTGTATTGAAGGCAGACAGGTTAGGGTTCGAAGTACCGCAAAGGTTGTCGATGAGATGACATACATGAAAAACGAACTGGGAATAGGTGATTTTTTTATTGTTGATAATGTTTTTAATTATCCTGCAGATCATGCCATGCAGGTCTGCAAAGAGATTATCCGCAGAAACCTGAAAGTGCGCTGGAGCTGCTACTGCAATCCGGCTTTTATAACCCGGCAGTTGGTCGGGATCATGCAGTCTGCGGGGTGCTCGGGAATTGAGCTGGGAACAGACAGTTGTTCCGGTAAAATCCTGCAGAACCTGCGGAAGAATTTTAATCCGGATAATGTTCGGAATGCCTCCAGAGTTTGTAATGAGATGAATATGCCGGTTTGTCACAGTCTGCTTCTGGGGGCGCCGGGTGAAACCGCTGACACAATTTCCGAAACACTGGATGTTATGTTGCAGGAGGAACCCACAGCAATAATAATAATGATGGGCATCAGAATTTATCCGCAGACCGAGCTTGCTTTAATCGCAGAACAGGAGGGGATTATCCCTCAAAACGGGATTTCTCTTGACCCCGTTTTTTATTTATCCCGGGAGGTGGCCTCTTCTATCGTGGAAACTGTTGCGGATTTTGCGCAAAGAAACCCTAACTGTATAGCGCCGGGGCAGAACATCATGTATAATTCCCGCATGCAAAAAATACTCAGAGGTTCAGGACGACAGGGACCGCTATGGGAATATATGGATCGCAGGAGGCGCAAAACAGATGAGGAAGGCGGGAAAAGTGGTAACTGACGTTTTGTGTGACTCTTTCTGTTTTTAGTGTTTGTTAAAAAAATTATGCAGACAGCAAAAGTGTTTATTACGGATGGGTTCTGGAGAAAAACCCTGTCCGCAGTCCGTTCACTGGGCAGACAGGCAATAGATGTGACTGTGGGTGAACACTGTCGGCTTGCGCCTGCATTTTTCTCAAAATACTGTTCAAGGCAGATCATCTATCCCTCTCCATACAGCGCCCCGGATGACTTTATCTCTTTTCTTGTTCAGGAATTGGACAACACCCACTACAACTGTCTTATACCCATGGAAGAGGAGACCCTTCTGCTGATCTCAAAGAATATGGAGGAGATAAAAAAACGGACATTCATTCTTGTTCCTGCCTATGATAAGATCATGATTGCAAGGGATAAAGGCGCTGTTGTCAAACATGCCACAAAAATGGGTATAGTCTGTCCTCAAACCTATTTTATCACCCAAGAGGATCAGGTTGCGCAGATCGCCGATACCGCCCGGTTCCCACTTGTGATCAAGCCCAGGATCAGTTCGGGGTCCCGAGGAATATGCTATGTTTCAGACAAAAAGGATCTCGTTACGAAATACAGCAAGGTCCACCAACGATACAGGTTTCCTTTGATTCAAGAGCGTATTCCGGATGGGGGCGGGTCATATTGTCTGTCAGCGCTTTTCAGTGAAAAATCAGAGCTCAAGGCTGCCTTTGTCCACAAACGCCTTCGGCAATACCCTTTGACCGGGGGACCGAGCACATTGCGCGAGAGCGTTTACCATGAAAGGGTAAAAACCCTTGGGATTGAACTGCTCAAATCGCTTGACTGGGTCGGGGTGGCATCTGTGGAGTTTAAGATGGATCCGCAATCCAGCCATCCGATACTGATGGAAATCAATCCCCGTTTCTGGGGTTCTCTTGCCCTTGCCATATATGCAGGTGTGGATTTTCCGGGACTCATCTGCAGAATGGCTGCGGGGGAGGAGATTGAACTGCAGGATAAATATAAAACCGGGAAAAAAGCCCGGTGGCTTCTTCCGGGTGACATGATGTACTTTTTTTCAGCGATTGTACGGGGTAGGCTTCAAAAGGATTTTTTCTCCTTCAGGGACCCAGACACCACCTATGATATTGTTTCAGCAGATGACCCTCTTCCTTCAATCATAACGGTGTTATCAATTTTCAGCATGTTTTTCAATAGAGATATGAAAAGATTTATGGCTCGAAGATGAAAAAAACAGTGAACATGGTAACCGTTGATATTGAGGACTGGTACCATATCTGCGATATAGAAGATCAGATCGGGCCGTCTCAGTGGGATGCGTGTGAGAGTCGTATTGAAAAGAATACGGAAAAGATTTTAACAGCCCTGCAGCGCAGACAGATAAAGGCTACGTTTTTTGTGCTGGGGTATATTGCCGAACGCTGTCCGGCTTTAGTAACCATGATAAACAGGGAGGGACATGAGATAGCTTCGCACGGCTACGGGCATTTGCAGGTCTATAAACAGAGTCCTGAAGGTTTTGCGCTGGATCTGCTGAAATCAAAAACCCTGCTGGAGTCCTTAACAGACAAACCGGTGCACGGCTACCGGGCGCCGGAATGGTCTATCGGTAATGCGCATCATCCCGGGGCGGCAAATATGCGACTGCATGCGCTGTACACCCTTGCAGAATCCGGATTCAGGTACGATTCCAGCATATCGCCGGTAAGGGTCATCGGATCTCCGCTGCTGCCTTTGTATCCTTATGTGATCAGAACGGAAAACGGGAAAATTACAGAGTTTCCTCCTCTGGCGATGAAGACCTTTATGGGCAATATTCCTGTTGGCGGCGGATGGGGGCTGAGACTGATGAGCTACCGTGACATAAAAAAAAGAATAAAATCATTTAATCAACAGAATCAGCCCGCTTTAATTTATATTCATCCGTGGGAGGTTGACCAGGAGCTGCCGCGAGTAAAACTGTCGCCTGCAAAAAGATTTGCCTGCTACGGGCTGATAAAGAAAACATGGTCAAAATTCTTAAGGCTCCTGGATGATTTTGATTTTACCAGCATTGAAACAGCACTTTCCCGAAACAATAAGACTGCATTGCCGGTACATGATGCAGAACACCTTCAGGAATTGAAGAACCCGTAAAAGGGTAACTACTCTCCCCTTAGCAACCAGTTCTTTTGCCAGAGCCGTCCGTATAAAGCAACAGGGGAGCTGTGTCCTTTATTTAACAACACTGCCCCCTTGGTTGTCATTTCGAACCCCGCATGTTGCGGGGTGAGGAAGCTTATTGTTTCAGATTGTTACGGGATCTCTCACTTTGTTCGAGATGACAACTGCGGACTTTTTACCTGTTTGTCAGGATCTGATGAGCAATAAGCTGCAGATTAGGTAGAGCAACGCGAAATCCAGGCAGAGGTCTGGAATATGTTTAATGGGTAAACGTTTTATTGCTTTTTCATCCATAGCCTTGCCTTAACATACCTTTGTGTGCAGGATCACCTATGATAACACAACATCACATAAACCCGATGCCCCCCCAGGGGATATGCTTCTGTTTTCCGGGTCAGTTGCTTGAGATGCCTTCACTGGATAACGGCATCCTGAGCGATACCGCCCTTACCCGGGATATTGCAAAAACGGCTTTTGATCTCACCGGTTTTAAATGGCCTGATCTTTCATTTCAGGATTCTGCCCTGAACCGGTGCATCAACTTGAAACTTCAGATAACAAGCTATCTTATTTCCGTTATCTATTATCGCTTATTGCGGCAGCAGGGCATAGAACCGGATTGTATAACAGAACACAGCATGGGAATATATGCTGCTCTTGTTGCAGCCGAAATATTTACATTTGAAGAGGTGTTGTTAATGGTTTTTGAAATCGGACAACTCCTGGAAAAAAAAGCTCAAAAGAATGACTGTGCCATGGCATCCATAATAGGTCTGCCGGAGGATAATATAAACAGTATTATAGACAGGCTTAAGACCCAAAAGCTGTTTATTGCAAACTATAACGGGTCAAGGAATTTTGTTCTTTCAGGACAGAGGCAGGGCATTCTATCGGCTATACAGATCGCACTGGAGCAGCACCATGCTGTGGCGGCACAGGAACTAGTTCTCAATGTCCCTCTTCACTGTGAACTTCTTCAATACATGCATGAAGATATTTCAAATCTGCTGTGCCGCTTTAAGCCTAATCCGCCCCGGATTGCCTTGATCAACCATCTGACAGCAGAAATATGCTCGCAGGCTGAGATTACCCGTCTGCTGTGCGAGGAAATTTACAAACCTGTGTACTGGGAGAAATGCGTGGAAAAAATAGCCGCTATGGGCATCAGGCAGTTTGTTGAGGTTGGCTATGGTGAAACCCTTTTTAAACTGGTCAGATGGATTGACAGTGAGATGTCTGTAATGAACATCAGAGATAAAAGATCCATCAGCACAATGACCGAAAAGCTGCAGATGAGCAGGGTGTCGCATGGCTGATTCAACCGGCTTTAAGAAAGGTATCGACCTGTTTAGCGTTGTACAGGTATCCTGCTTCTGCTGCGGGTCATCCCATGCTCGATGCATCAGGGCAATGAAACCATACAGAATGGTTCAGTGTGATGTCTGCGGATTTGTATATCTCAACCCGAGACCTGCAGAGGAAAGCCTGCGGTCTTACTATGAAAGCCACTACCTGCCTCACGACCCTGAGACCATAGACTTATGGAACCGGATGATGAAAAACGTTTTTTCCGATGCAGCAGACAGGCTAACCCGTGTTTGCGGAAGTGGCAGTGTTCTGGATATCGGATGCGGCTATGGCCTTTTTCTGAAGGAGATGAGAAACAGGGGATGGGAGGTAACAGGGCTTGAGATATCCCGCTCTGGAGCAGACTATGCCCGTAAAGCGCTATCCCTGCCGGTGTATGAATCCACACTTGAAGACTGTGCATTCCCACGGGAACAGTTTGATGCAATAAGTGCATTTTATGTTGTTGAACATGCCTTTAACCCGTTGAGGTTTATACAGAAAATCCATACCCTTCTCAAGCCGGGGGGAATCGTTCTGCTGCGTTACCCGCACTCTACGCCTTTGAACCGCCTGCTTGGAATTCTGAAAATCAGCAATAATGTCTATGACATCCCGTTTCACCTGAGCGATTTTTCACCCCGTACAATAGAGCTTTTTCTGTTAAAAGCAGGTTTTTCAGGATGCAGACATTTCATCGGCGGCTATACCATCCCATATACATTTGTAAATAAAATCAGCAGTATTGTATCAGGGGGTCTGGCGGAGTATCTTTACGCTGCAACATTTGGGCAGTTCCTTCTGCCGGGGGTCAGCAAAACGGTTACTGCAGTAAGCTCGGCGCCATAGATAACAAAAAAATGATCATTAAATGCCCGCCTCTATAGGCGCTTACTTTCAACATTACATGCAAAAAAATAAATTGGAAAACACTGACAAACACGCTCTAAAAAAAATAACTTCAAACAGAGGGTGATTATGATAAAACAGCACAAACATTGTCCGGCGGTGAGCATGTTATTTTTCTCAATACCATTATTGTGCGCAATTCTATTTTGGGGGGGGCATGCTGATGCAGACCAGCCGGAGCATGACTCGGAATCTGTCAAAGCAGGGCTTGAGGCATGTTTTGAAAAGATGCAGGATTTTACTGCAAATATTGTCCAGGAGAAGCAGATAGAACTGTTCAGCGCAAGCATCACTTCAACCGGTAAAATAATATGGAAAAAACCAAACAGGATAATGATTGAAATGAACCCTCCGGACGGAAGTCAGCTATATTTTAACGGCAGCGTTCTCTGGATCTATTATCCCGAAGAAAAGGTTGCGGAAAGATATGCCGTGCAGGACAGCGGTGCATTTTCAAAGGCATTTTTCATGTTCAACCCCTTTTCATCTGCGGCAGACGATTTTATCTCATCTGCTGAAATGCAGCAGGGGACGATTGCGCTGACGTTTTCTCCCCCAGGGCATCTGTTTTCAGCCGTAAAGATATGGGTGGAGAGTGCGTTGTGTCTGGTCCGAAAAGTGGAACTGATGCAGAAAAATGGCGATAAAACCGTGCTGACCTATAACAATGCCGCCATCAATACCGATGTTTCCGATAAAGTCTTTTCGTTCAGCCCCCCGGAGGGAACCGCCGTGCATTCCCGGGAGGCGGTAAGTTTTCCATGGCAATAGCATTCTGATTCATGACAAAAAAAAATTACTTTTCAGCGCTTTTCTGTAATATGTATTGCAGAGTAAACCGATGAATACTGTTCTTGGCAAAATTGCAGCATTCTGCTATATCCATTACAGGGCAATCCTTATCGGCACTGTGGCAGTTCTGATTCTTCTTTGCATCAGAATGAATGCGGTAAATATCGAAACCGATTTTCTGAAACTGTTTCCACAGGAAGAGACCGCTTTTGGAGCGCTTCTGGAAATACTTCAGGAGTTTACGCCGGCAGATAAACTCTTTCTGCTTATTGAGAAAAACAATGCAGCGGAACAATCCGAATTTCTTGACATCTGTGAAAGGTTTATTGCTGATTTGAAAGAAATCAGAATTAACCGCACAGGCGCGTTTGAAGAAATTGAATATAAATTTTCATCCATGGGCAGTCTTCAGGATGCCGCCGCCACGCTGTCTCTATTAGTTCAAAACCCGCTGCATTTTCTGGACTACGGAGACATAGAAGATTTCCGAGAAAAACTAAGCCATAACAATATATTCAACCAGGTATCCAAAAACAGAAAAACGCTTTTAAGCCAGACATCCTACGGCATGCGGGACATCATTTCAGTTGATCCTCTTGAGTTCAGAACAATTTTTGAGAAGAAGATGCAGCAGCAGACACAGGGGTTTGGATTCAGTTCCCTGTCAGACTATTTTCTCTCCTCTGATAACAGCTCTCTGCTTGTAATCGCCAGCCCGGGGGCGCCTGCAGCCGATATGCAGTTTTCCCGCGATCTGGTAAATGCTGTCAGACAAACTGCTGACAAATACCCACGGGTCACCATAACCGTCACAGGCGCTAATGCAATTGCGGCAGCCAATGAGCAGGTCATTAGAGGGGATATGACCAAATCCATGATTTCTGCGCTTGCCGGTGTTCTTCTGCTCTTCTTTCTTGTTTACCGGCGGTTTGTTGTGCTTCTTTTTGTAAGTGTTCCGATCATCATGGGGATACTCTTCACTCTCACGGTTGCCTCATTTACAACCGGCATCAACATATTGACAAGTGTGTTTTCCGCAGTAGTGGTAGGACTGGGAATTGATTTTTCCATTCACCTGTATGACCGTTTTCATTGTGAGCGGGCGCTGGGCAGGGACACGCTGCAAGCCCTGCGTATAAGCCTTCATGAGACCGGAGGCAGCATCCTGACCGGGGGACTTACAACAGTATTTGCATTCCTGTCCTTATGGTTTGCCACAATCAGGGGAATCAATGAGTTTGGATTTCTGGTTGCTGCAGGTATAGCCGGCTGCCTGTTTGCGACTTTTTTTGTCCTGCCCGCACTCCTTGTGTGGCAGGACAGACGCTCCACCCCCTACGTTTACAGAACCCTGTGGTCTTTTAGCCTGCCTGGGCTGACACGCTTTATCCAAAAACACCTTAACACACTGCTCATATTGGTTTGCAGCAGCACAGTGCTTGCGGTTTATCTCACCTCACGGGTTGCCTTTGATTCCTCGATAGAGAGCCTGAAACCCAAACATGTTTCTGCGTATGCTGTTCAAGACAGGATAGAGGATCTGTTCGGCAGCAGGGGATCGGAACTCTATATTACGCATGAGGGAGGCGATCTTGACGGTCTTGTTTCTGAGGCGGAACTGCTGCCGGATATTTTATCAAAACACCTTGGAAAAGACAGTGTGCTTTCGTTTAACTCACCCGCCATTATTCTGAACTCAGAAATAAAACAGTCTGATCTGTTGCAAAAACTCACCGAGGGTATCAATTTTGAAGAGACGCTGAACTGGTTTGACGCTGCACTTGAAAAACATGAGTTTAACAGATCCTTTTTTGCTCGGACCCGGGATTTTTTGATCGATGCTCACAGGTCCCCTGATAGCCTTATCGTGCCGCCGGGAAAAATGGTTGACCGTCTTGAGCAGAGCCCTTTGAGCCGGCTAATAAACATGCATATTGTGGAAAAAGAGGATACTGTAAAAATGATGTCGCATCTGTTTCTCAACAATGAGCAGGAACTCTCTAAAGGGATGCTGCGGGAGATAGAGCAGTCAGGAAGGTCTGTAAAGATTACCGGTATTGCAATAATTGCTGAAGAAATCCTCTCTATGGCAAAAAGAGATCTTGGCATATGTCTGAGCATTGCGGCATTTATGGTGGCGCTGAGTCTGTGGGTCCATTTCAGGAAAATATCACTGGTTCTGTTTGCTCTGGTGCCGCTTCTCACGGGCTTTGTCTGGATGATGGGATGTATGGCAATATGGGGGATCAAACTAAACACCATAAACCTGATTATTCTTCCGATTGTAATCGGCATCGGAATTGATGACGGGGTGCATCTTCTCCAGCGATTTTTAAAAAGCGGTAGCATGCGCGGCGCTATCACCGGCTCGGGCAGGGCGGTGGTCATCACATCACTGGCAACCATTATCAGTTTCGGGTCTCTTATTGCCGCCTCGCATGACGCTCTGACACAAATGGGGGCAGTGGTAATTCTGGGCATATCTTTCTGTCTTTTCAACTCCCTGTTTGCACTGCCCGTACTCCTGGCTTTCTACGAAAAAAAGGCTGTTCCCGCCAATACTCCCACTTAAACAATCCTCCTTGTTCTCTCCTCTTTGATATCTTCATAAAATGTGATTATGGCAAGCAGCAGAAAAAAACCGGATGAAGTTGTCAGCAGCGCCTGCATAACGGTTAGAAGGGAGTCGTTAAACATACATACCAGCGCTATCTGCCCTGCTGCGCCGATTGCGATGACAAAAAGATAGAGACGCCGTCCTCTGGCGATATTATAGTGAAGCAGCACATTGATGAACACAAAGAAGGTCATAATCAGGCTCATGTACTGTATAAGGTAACCGGTATGTTCATATTTGGCTGCATCCAGCAAAACCCTGATTATTTCCGGAGAATACAGGAAACAGGCTGCAATAAAAGCGCTGCACACCGTTGCTGTGGCAAACAGAATGCTGCCGAGCACAAACCACATCTCTTTCCGTTGTCCCAGTTGATGAAGTTCGGCAATTTTGGGGTACATTACCGCAATGAGCGGAAGTGGGATGGCAAAGAAAAATCTGCCGATATTTGTTGCAGCGCCGTAGCTGCCGGCTTCTTCAGGTGAGAAAAAATATTTAACAAGCAGAATATCGCTGAACACCATGATGCTGTATGCCAGAAAAGATAGAAAAATTATAATAAAATGACGCGTAAAATGGGAATGGTTCTGTTCTTCCCCGATAGTTTTCTGTGCCCAGCCAGATGCTTTTTTTCTGACCAGCCCTGCACATAATGCCATGGCGGCACCATAGGAACAGACAAGAGACAAGATAAGCCCCTCCAGCCCGAATCCTGCGCGCAGGGCTGCATATCCAAATATGAGCCGGGCAGTGCTTTCTATGAGGATGGGAAAACTGTAGCTTTTGAATGACTTTGCGCCCTGAAAAAAACCGAGAAAAATTTGAAAGGGCAGGAGCAAAACGATAATAATGCCCAGCAACAGGAACAGTTGAGTGGAATCAACCTGGAAGATTTCTGCAAGCTGAGCCTTAAACAGAATAAACCCGACACAGATCACCAAAGCAAACACGATAGAGGTTTTCAACCCCTTTTTAAAAAAAGTATAAGCTTTGTGACCCTGCGCTGATGCAAGCATGCGTGCAATCTGGCGTGACATAAAACTCTGAAATGCACCAAACGGCACCATGAGTATCATCATGATATTTACCAGGCAGGCAAGGGTGCCGAAATCCGGCTTGCCCAGGTAGAGCGCTGATAGTTTGATGAAAAAGAGATTTGCAAACGAACTCAGCGTCAGGATGGATATTGTGGTCAAGCTGCTGAAAAAGAGATATGAAAAGAGTTTCTTCAACTGTTAATCCTTAATCCGGAAGAAATTTTCTGCTTTTCTTCCATGCCGATCTGAAGCCTATGTTCATGGGCAGAAAAACCTGGTTTGATTTCTGGAATTTGAAAAGCCTTTTCAGCATTGAACCGGGGGTAAAAAATTTTGAATTGACCCTTTCAAACCCCTCCTGCAATTCTGCAGGACTCATTAATTTGGGCGAAAAGGTCACATGCTCCATATCATACAGCCGCCAGTCGCTGCTGATTAACCGTTTTTCCTCTATAAGTCTCTTTCTTATAGCTGTTCCCGGATAGGGTGTCAGGATGGGAAAAATAGCGGAATCCACTTTTGCGCGGTGACAGAATTCCAGCAGTTCATCAAAACAATCCTTCCGGTCATAGTCATACCCCAGCACAAATGAGGCAAGCACACCAATGCCATGGTTATGGAACATTTTAAAGGATTCCATAAAGGCAGTCTGCCGGTTTGTCTGCTTTCCCATTATGGAAAGATTATCCTCATTGAGTGACTCCACCCCCACAAACATCCCGATACATCCGCTCTCAGCAGCCAGATTCAGCAGCCTGGGGTTTTTAGCAAACTCTATAGATGCATGACTAAGCCATTTTACCCGTAACTGCGCTAATTCACGGAAGAGTGTTTCGGCATAGGTTTTGTTGAAAATGATGTTGTCGTCCACAAAAAAAACAAATATTTTTTCCTTAACCATCTCTGCAATTTCACCTATTACCGCATCAACCGGTTTCATCCTGTAGTGTCTGCCGAAAAAGGATGAGACCGAACAAAACTCACACGCATAAGGGCATCCGCGGGTTATCTGGATTGTGTTTGTGAAAAGATATTTTTTGCCGTCAAAAAGTTCACGCCGGGGCGTTGCAGACCGTGCCATATCAAAAGGCTCGGTGCTGCGGTATATCCTTTGCAAGCGCCCCTGCTGCATATCCTTTAACAGTTGTCCCCAGCACTGCTCGGCTTCACCAACCACAACGGCATCGGAATGCAGAAGCGCTTCTTCTGTCATCCATGTCGGGTGAAATCCGCCCAGAACAACTCTAACGTCTTTTTCTCTGAATCTGTCAGCAATTTCATAAGCACGCACTGCAAGAGGCGTCATTACGGTGATACCTACCAGATCAACAGGGTCGTCAAAATCTATCTGTTCTACATTCTCATCGGTTATGGAAACCTCAATTTCGGGCGGGGTGCAGGCGGCAAGGGTAACCAGACTGAGAGAGGGAAACTTGAAAGACATCTGTCCCCAAAAACTATGCTTAGCCCAACCGGGCATGATTAATTTTACTTTTATAGGATTCATGGATTAAATAATTCGGGATTGCCCTTGTGCTTCCCAGAAAGGATAAAAATTATACCACTGATCCGGATACTTCCGGATATACCGCTCAAAGACGCTTACAATTTCCTGGATGCCCGTCTGAATGGCATCCTTTCTGCTCAATGAACTGATGTGCTGCTGAAACAGTACCGGTTTTTCGACAATACCCTGATATCTGCCGGATTTTCTGAGCAGGACAAATACCGGGAGCACCGGAGCTCCGCTTGCCAGTGCAATGTATGCCACCCCAACAGGAAATTTTGTTTTCCTGCCGAAAAAATCCGCTTCAATGGTTTGAGGCGACCCGTCTCTGTCTCCCAGCAAAGCAACAATTTCCTTTCTTTTAAGCGCATTGACAACCTGGATCATTGTCTGCATGCCATCGCCATCGACATAGATGGTGTTGATGCCATATTTTTCACGCATAATCTCCCTGAATCTGCGAGCCTTATGGTTTGTGTCTGTAACAGATAGCACGTTTAATTTATACCCCTTCAATGCGAAAAAGATGCCACCGAGCTCCCAGTTGCCCAGATGCGGGGTTATAAGTATAATTCCCCTGCCCATGCGCTCAGCTTGTGTAAAATATTCTTCACCTATGTGGCAGTCATCCAGATATATGTGCTGGTTGTGTTCTCCTATGCGGTGCATTGCCATATAATCCAGAAGGTATCTGCCGTAGTTCTTGAATGTTGTTTCAACCCGTTTTTTGATCTCCTGTTCGCCGTACTGTCCCCCGCCGATAACTTCGAGATTTTTTCGAATAACCCAACCGGTGTTTCTCATCGTATAGGGAAAAAGCTTGCCCACGGTATTAATAAAGTATGTGTGAAGGGAACGGGGAACTGCTTTTGAAAACAGATAAAACAGAGCAATATTAAAGGTATTGTTTACTGATCTGATATTCTTTTCCATAACACCTATTACACTCAGGAATTTACCAGCATGTGTTTGAAGAATTTTAAAATGGTCGCCGGAAAAACGTTCTGCCTTTTCATGACATACAAAAGCCCCTTAATCGCCTGTTTTGAACGGGTATAAAAAAGAAGATTGGCTTTGAGCAGCAGCCAGTAAAGTCTTATTGAAGAGATATTTCTATGCGTAAAAACAAGATGCTGTCCATCATAAGCGCCATGTTTATTATTATAAATCAGGTTGTTGACCTTTTCATAGACCTCAGTGCCTGGATAAGGGGTTAAAATGGTGTACTGTGCCACATTGGTATCCAGTTTTACGGAAAACTTAATGGTATCATTTATTGAGGATGCGGTATCGTTTAAACCGCCAAAGATATAACTGCTGAAAATGTTGAAATCATATTTCTTAAGTATATTTACCGCCTTTTCCGCCATTAGCGGATCAATGCACTTTCTGAATTCCTTTAGTGTTTCCCTGTTTACGGATTCAATACCGATGTGCATCGTTTTAGCCCCTGCACGCGCCATCAATTTAACCATTTCTTCATTCTTCACAATGGTATCCACCCTGGAAAAATTCCACCACCAGATATCAAGTTTTTTCCGGATGATCTCTTCAGCAAGCTGCATCACCCGTTCAGGGTTTGTGGTAAAGTTGTCATCCACAAAAGCGACAGCTCTGAAATGGTATTTATAATAGATTTCTTCCACCTCCTCCATAATAGATTCAACAGATCTCTTCCGCCATTGTATTCCGAAAAACTTTGAGGATGAGCAGAACGAACAATTACTGGGACACCCCCTGCTGGTTACAACGGGTGTGATGGGTCGATCCCCCAGCTTTGTAATGCGATAGGAATCCATATTAATCAAATGTCTTGCCGGTAGCGGTAGCCGGTCCAAATCCAGTATGGCATCCCCGGGTGAGGTGCGTATAATGGCGTTGTGCTTTCTAAAACTGATACCGGGAACCTCTTTGATATCCATCCTGTTTCTGAGATGTTCCATCAATTCTAAAAATACCCTTTCTCCCTCTCCATGCACCACACAATCCACAAATCCTGTCTGTAAAACCTCTTCATTGACAAAATGTGTGTGGGGACCGCCCATCACCACAAAACAGCCGCTTTTTTTGGCAAGCATTGCAATTTTCAGGGCTGCCGGATACCGGGTGGTATCTGTTGTTATGCCGACAACATCATATTCTGAAAAATCAATCTTTTCATCAATTTTTCCATCCAGACAAAAATCTTTTATGGTTACATGATAAGGGTGTTTTTCAAGATAAGCCGCCAGATAGAGCAGACTCAGGGGCGGCAGTTGAAATCCGATGGATTTGAATATTCCTGATGAGGGAGGGTTGACTAAAAGAATTTTCATTATTTTTATTTGTCCTGCAAACAGTCGGGGTTGATCGTGCCGTGAGGCTTAAGTATTTCCGGTAATTTTTTAGTATAGAAATTGACTACTTTTTTTTTCTGAAATAAAACCATCCGCATAAAATAGTGTGCCACCGCCGCCAATGATCCGATCCAGAAGAACGGCATTAACAAAACCCAGCAGATTAATCTGAACATTCTCTGATTGAACCTGAATCTGTTTATTCTCATTCTGCCGGTCTTAAGGCAGTCCAGGCCATACAGGATATAAACCTTGTTGAATTCATACAGCACGTTTGGAATCGTCCCATGCAAACCTTGAGCAAAAGCAAAACCGGAAAAGACGTTTTTCAGAAACTCTCTGTAGTTTTTGCCGGGGGCAGAGGTGTAGGTTTTTCCTATCCTGTCAAGTGTGTGCGCATCCGAACCTGAGAGTTTTGCCTTGTTCTTAAAAAAACCATTTAAAAACAGTTCATTCTGAAACCTTGCCTGACATCCGTTGAAAACTTCAATTGCGTCAAATCTCTGATAAATGTATTTGAAAAAACCCCCCCAGCGTTCTTTGTTTTTAGGTAGAGACAAAAACGGGTGGTTCAGGCAATGACAGATGCCCTCATTTTTCAAATATTCAACCATTCCGGTTGCGTCGGATTTTAAGCGGGATATTTCATCGTGGATCTTTTCATTGATATCATATACGTTGATATGAATGGCAGTGTTAAACTCATTTAAAGAGGCAGTTACCTCTTCACTGATAAAAAAATCAAAGGTATCCGGATAGGCGTTTAGATAATGCAAACAGCCGTTAATTGTATCATGGTCTGTGATGGTAACAATGTCCATACCGTTTGTTTTTGCTCTCGCATAAATCTGTTCAGGCAGTGAAAAACTGTCAGCTCCCTGAAAAAAACCGAGATGTTTGGATATTCCGCTGTAGCAGCTGTGAACATGCATATCGCATTTGAGGATAGAGCCGGGTATTGTTTTAAGAATACTCATAAGCTGTTACGGAACAGATTTGTTTATATTTGAAATTACTTGATTTTAACAGTTTATGAGGGTAACAGCAAGAATATAATTGGGCTGGTTATAAAATAACCCCTCGGGGTCGGACCAAACTAACTATTTAAATATCTTTAAAAACATTCCAAATCAGGTCGTTTTTAGGGCTTAAAATGGTGTTTTTATCCCCTATATCGACAGTATAAGGAGTGGCTGATAGAATGTATACGAAGAGCAAATAAAGTTAAAGAGATCCCCTTTCC
>CAZMHH010000053.1:0-26617 GCA_964566035.1 uncultured Thermodesulfobacteriota bacterium | reverse complement strand
TGCACAAAAATCAATTGCGACACAGTCACTGACGGGAGAGGGTTGGGGTGAGGGTAATTAGAAAGCAATTACAGTATGTTACAACTATCACCCCCGCAGCCTCTTTTAGCATTTTAAGAAAAAATTGACTTTTTACGGGTCCATCTTTTATGATTACTTAAATAAAAAGGGTTTAAAATATGACACAAAAAATAATAGTTATCCTCTGTTTTATTCTATCTTTTTTTCTCAGCGGATGCATGAGTTTTAAAAACCCGAGCCTGAGCATAGAGTTTTATACTCTTGAATACAGTTTTCCTGAAGTTGAAAATCTTGAAAAATTTGATTCAATCCTCAAGATTCGCCGTTTTGGATCCGCTTCTGTTTACAATACAAATTACATGATATACAGAACAGAACCAAACAGACTGGCATCCTACACATATCATAAATGGCGAACAGCACCCGCAGGTATGATAACTGACCGCTTTTTCACCGATCTTCAGATTTCCAGGCTTTTTACAGGCGTAATACCTTATACCAGCACAATCCCCTCTGATTTTGTTCTTGAGGGATATGTTGAGGAATTCTGCGAGTGGGATGAAGAGGGAGATTGGTTTGCACGCATTTCTCTCACAATTACGCTTTTATCTCAGGACAAAGATACTCCAGACAGAATAGTTTTTCAGAAAAATTATGACAAAAAGGAGAGATGTACAGATAATACACCGGTTGAGGTAGCAAAGGCAATGAGCAGAGCAGTGAAAATTGTTTCAGAAGAAATTGTACTTGACATTTATAATTCAATTGTAACATTAAATGAATGAACTTTTTATTAATATCTACCCTTTCACCTGGAGGATTTGCTTAACTGTCTTGAACAATCTTCCTCGTCCTTTCAGTCATAAGAATCAGAAAGAGTATTACCGCCGAAACAGTCATGGGATAAAAGAGATATGAGAAAGATGTAAGTTCAAGAACCCACCCTGTTACAAACGGAGCTATTATAGATCCAACTCCAAATGCAATACTGAAACTTGCAGTGGCAGAGCCCACTTTTTCAGCAGGAACCATATCTGCTATCAGTGCAAGACCAACCGGATACAATGCCCCTGCTACCAGCCCCACCATAAAGATAAGCAGGCATATCATCCATAATGAATTATAGAAACTAAAAAGCAGGGTTACGACAATCAGAAGCAGTGAGCAGGCTTTGAGCATTGCTTTCTTGCCGAACCTGTCAGCAAGACGTCCTGCAGGATAAGGTGAAACAGTTCCTCCAATAGCAAAAGCAGTAAAAACAATTCCAAGTGATGCCCCTGTAATTTCAAGTTGATACAAATAAATAGAAAGAAAAGAGACCAGGGATACCTCAATAAAGGCATAACAGAGGGAAGCTGTAAGAGGAATTTTAAGGGTTTTAATCAATTGGAGTGCCCCTGCCTGATTATTTTTTTTAATTGAAACAGGTGTTTCCTTAAAACCAACAAGCAGAACCAAAACAGCGACAAGGCAGGAGGATGTACAAAGCAGAAATGGAAACTCCGGTTTAATTGCATAAAGTGTCGCCCCCACAACAGGACCTACAACAAATCCGAAAGCAAATACAAATCCATATATACCCATATTTGTTGATCTTTTTTCCGGAGGGGATATGATGTTTATAGCAGCCTCTGTTGGAGCAAACAGAAAGGCAGAACCGATTCCATGAACAATTCTAAGCCAGTAAAACATTGATATATCTGAGGCAAAAGGCATCAATACAACTGCAGTACCGACTATAAAAAGTCCTGTTATTATAAGCCGCTTGGAACCCGTTTTATCAATACACCTGCCAAGCAAAAATGTAGTAACCGTAAATGCAAGGAAATAGACTGTCTGTATCTGTCCGATAATTGCTTCAGAAGCACCCATGGACTTGATAAGAAGAGGTGTTATCGGCGCCACAAAACTTATGCCGGATGCCAGCAGAAATACGGTAAAAAATATGGGTAAAAGTCCGGGTGTCATAACAGTATTGTTCAATTTGAATTAATTTTTACAGATGTTGTTTTACAGGCTAATATAACAGAATAAAACCCTGTTTAAAAGTCTTTAAATTGTTTTAATCTTCTGCTAAATTATTAATAAAGAAATTATTTATGGAGGCTGATTTGTAAGGGTAATGGAAACACATGATTTAGCAATAAATATAATCGAAACCATGAATTCAAGAGAACTCTCGGATCTGGAAAAATATCTTGCAGAGGATTCATCCTTTGACTTCCCCGGCACTTCTCCGCTCATTGGAAAAAAAAGGATTCTGACATTTTTAAAAATTCTTTTCAGAAAATATCCGTCTTTAAACTTTGAAATAGAGGACTCCTTTGCCTCCGGTGATAAAGCCTGCGTTATATGGACAAATTCAGGCAAAAGCAACAAGGGAGAAGATTACAGCAACAGAGGGGTTACAATAGTAAAAGCAGAGAATGGTCTTATTGTTTCAATAAGCGACTATTTCAAGGATACCTCTTTTACATCAAATACTGAACCATAATTGTGATCGTAACCGCAATCATAATCGTTTAACCAATAATAAAACCATGAAAATTATAGCTTTCACTGCAAGCCCCCGGAAAAACTCAAACTCAGCAGCACTGGTAACTCATTTTCTGCAAGGGGCTTCTGAAACCAATGCTCATGTTGATTTATTCAACACCAACAACCTGAATCTTAAAAACTGCAGGGGATGTCTTCGGTGCAATCTTATCAAAAAATGTTCTCTGAAAAATGATGACTGGCCAGGTATTGCAGAAAAAATCCTTGCATCTGATATAATTGCCTTTGCAACACCAATCTATTTTCACCATCTGCCGGCATCCTTGAAAAAAATTATTGACAGATTCAGGTCTTTTGTCAATGTTCAAATAACAGAATCAGGGCTCAAGCATACCCCCTGGCATATTTGGAATAAAGATTTCTATCTCTTCCTGACAATGGGCTCTTCTTCTCCTTCAGAGGCACAATCTGTAATAGATCTCTTTGAGTATATTACAGAAATTCTTGGTAACAGAAACAGGCTCCATATTGTATCTGCAACACGACTCGCTGTTTCCGGACAAATAAACATGAAACAGCAGGAACTTCAAACACTCTATAAAAAATTGGGACTGTCTGAAAAGCTTGCAGAAAGCGATGTTCAGCAAAACCATTCACTACTTGAGAAATGTTACTATGCAGGCGGAAATATAAAAGGCTTAAATCATGATGGATCCGTAAAAAGTCCAAAAAACTCCCTCTACCTGAAGAGCTGATAAGAGGAAAAACAAAAAAGGTTTTGCTTAATAGCTCAATAGCCAACAACTTAACAGCTAAAACGGGTTGGGGGTGAGGGTAATATAAAAGTAATTACAGCATGTTATAAATATCATCCTTGGAGCCTCTTTCACCAATTCAAGAAAAAATAGACTTTTTACCGGTTCATCAAATCATTAGTCAAATGTTTTAAGAATATCATATTAGAACCCATCCCTGTCCTCGGCTAAAAGGTTATTTTATTATTGCCAAAAGTTTTAATCCCCTCATCTAAAATTATTAAGTTTTTTCTTTAATATCCGATTATTAAACAATACAAAAACAAAAAAAATTATCTTTTTAATAAATTTATCAATAAAATGATAAGACAACAAAGAAAATACTTTTATCCCTTTTTATTTATTATTGATACTTTCTCAATAATACTGTCTTTTCTGATAGTTTCGCCTTTGTTGTGCAATTTATTCCTTGATATTGAGACAAAAAATATTAAAGAATTTGTGATTCAGTTTAATGTTTTAAATATCCTCCCTGTAATTACTGTTCTTATTTTAACCTTGATGCGGCTTAGCGGAGCATGGAATGTTGTTAGAAAAATAAACCCTTTAACAGAATTTTTAAGAGTGGGTTTTCCCTGTATAACCACACTTATTTTCATACTTGTTTTATTAAATCCTTTTACAACAATAAATCCATATATATACGGATTAACTTTTTTGTTTCTCTGGGTTTGTATTTATATTACTAGGTTGCTGCTTTTTGCAAATTTAGGTTTTTACAGAAAAAAAAGGGGGGGGATTAATAATCTTTTACTTATTGGTACCAATAAGACAGCATTAGACCTTGCCCGTATTTTTGAAAAACACCCTGAATACGGAATATCTGTTGTCGGTTTTATTACCTTCAATGATGAAGAGATAGGTTCAGACATTTTATCTCACAAGGTTTTAGGCAATATAAATGATATAACAAGAATTAAAAATACACATGTAGTTGACGCAATCCTCTATGTAGGCGGAACAGGCGATTTAAAAGATTTTCGAAAAATTTCTTTCAGATGTGAAATTGAAGGTACAGGTTTTTACCATACCTCCCTTATAGACAAGGCAGACACGGATTTTTTCATAGACAGGATTAATGGTTTTTCTTTTGTCGGTTCAAACCCTATATCGCATAACCCTGAAAAACTTTTTGCGAAACGTCTCTTTGACATCTTCGGTTCATTCATTATTATACTATGTTTAATTCCTGTATGGATCATTATACCCCTTTTGATTAAACTTGATTCAAAAGGACCGGTGCTTTTCAAACAGAGGCGAGTAGGAAAAAACGGAAGAACTTTTTCTATGTATAAATTCCGTTCCATGGTCGCTGATGCTGAAAAACTTAAAGAGCAACTACACAATTTAAATGAAATGGATGGCCCTGTGTTTAAGATTAAGGACGATCCTCGAATTACTTCCGTAGGAAGATTTATTAGAAAAGCAAGCATTGATGAACTTCCGCAACTCTTTAACGTATTCATGGGCAAAATGAGTCTTGTAGGTCCCAGACCGCCAATTCATGAAGAAGTGTTACACTACCAGGCATGGCAGAGAAAAAGACTTTCAATAAAACCGGGAATAACCTGTCTTTGGCAGGTGAGTGGCAGGAATGAGCTTAACTTTGAAGAATGGATAAAGCTCGACATACAATACATTGAAAACTGGTCATTTATGCTTGACATTAAGATACTTTTAAGAACTATACCTGCTGTAATATCCGGAAGAGGAGCAAAATAAATAACAGGGGATATAAGGGGAGCAGTAGAAATGAATTTTTTAAAAAAAATCCTTACACTTGGCAAGAATTCAACATATTTAAAAGCAATAGAGCTTTACAACAAGCAGCGATACAGGGAAGCAATAGAGCTTTTTAATACAATTCTTGAGATAAAAAGCAAGTCTGGCGGGCTCCACAATAATCTTGCAAAGTTTTACTGCTGCCAGGCACATAAAAATCTCGGAATCATGTTGTTTGCAATGGGCGATTTCAAACAGGCTTTGGATGAATTCAGATCAGCTCTTGCCAGGTGCCCGGGGCAGATTGATTTTCATTACTTTATTGGAGTATGCCTTAACAACACAGGTGATTTCAAAGGCGCAATAGATGAATTCAACATTATCCTTGAAGCAGACCCGAACCACCTTCCGACTAATATCAAGCTTGGCATCGCATTTCAAAACTTAAAGATGTGGGAAAGGGCTGAAAATATTTACAGAAATATTCTTGATAAAAACCCGGATTACGCTGATATCCATTACCGCAGAGGGCTTGTATATCTTGGAAAATCAGAACCGGAAAAAGCTCTGAAATCTTTCCTGAAGGCAACTGAAATAAACCCCGCGTATATTGAGGCAAGAAAAAAACTCGGCATCACTCAGGCTTATATGGGAAATTCTGAACAGGCACTTGAAACCTTTTCTTCACTGATTGATAAATACCCCCGGTTTGCAGACCTCTATTATTACACCGGAATTGTTCATGCCAGTACTGGAAGGATTGGCGAGGCAATGGATTTCTTTAAAAAATCCCTGGATATTAATCCTTCCTATATAGCCGCAAAAACAAAACTTGGAATGATATTCTGCTTGAACAGAGAAATTCCAACCGCTATTAAAGAATTTGAGGAAATAACCGGACTTACACCTGAAAATGAGAATGTACAGAACATATTGAAACTGCTTAAAGACTATCAGAAAACTGTAGAAAACGATGATGCACATATTTCAGATATATTAAAACAGATGTTTGGAGATGAAAACCCATTAAAAGATATGATATCAAAGTTTAATAAAAATATTTCAATATCCCCGGACCCTGCAGAAATTTTAAAAATTATTACAAGCTTCTCTGAAGAGGATAAATCAATCGAGGTCATCATCCCGATCATTAAAGAGTATATTGCACAGAACCCTACCTATCCGGATCTTCATAACAGCCTTGGTCTGCTATATCTTAAACTTCATGATCCGGATGAGGCATTAAAATACTTTAGAGAAGCTGTTAAATTGAACCCCAACTATTCATTAGCTTTAATAAACCTTTTTAAAACATTAAAAACCATTAAAAAATTTGAGGAAGCTTACACAACAGGAAAAGACCTTCTTGACAGAGGAATAAACTATCCTGATGTCTATTGCAACCTTGCAGGAACATGCCTTGAGCTTGAAAATTACCATGAAGCAATAGCATACTCACAACAGGCACTTTCCATAAGACCTTCTTACAGTCTTGCATATTTTATCATGGGACAGTGTTATAAAAAACTTGGAGAACCTTCAAAGGCAATCGAATCATTGAAAAAATGTATTGAACTAAAACCGGCAGAACATATATATTTAGAAGCAAAGGAAATGCTCGAGGATACATAATAACACTTGATTGTGATAGCATAACATTATAAAATTATTTAATTATTTTCATAAAGAACAGATTATGGCTAACTTTGAATTTACAAACACCATCTTTACAAAATTAATAAAACGGATTAAAAACATTGACAAAAAGCAATGGAGTTTTATTATCTTACTGGTTGTTTTTATCACAGTTTTTATCTCTGCTTATTACAGCAGCATCTTCAATACCACAAAAGCTGAAAAGATAATTATGTATCACATAAACAAGACAGAAGATGCGACTAATAATGATAAGCTATTACAACCTGAAAAGGCAATAAAACCTGATAATGATCAAAATACTGTCCATTCATTTGATAATGAAACGATATTACAACAAGAGGCTGATATATCTGAGACAGAATTTACAGAACAGTTGTATACGGATCAGGAACCGGCAGAAAAGAACATCGCTTTAGAAGAACTGGGCACAGAAGTTTCCGAGAAGACTACTTTACGGGATTCAAAACCAGAAAAGACTTCAGTAGTTGATATTGAAAAATTTGAAATTAAGAGCCTTGATTCCGAAAATGCTGTTGAAGTATCTTTCAGTCTTTTAAATAAAACTGAAGACAACAGTCCTGTTTCAGGATATGTTTTTGTTTTTGCAACCAATCAGGCTGATAAACAGAATGTTTATGCGTTATGGCCCCAAACAGAACATGTTGCAGGGGTTCCTGTAGATTACACAGATGGCTCTCAATTCATGATGAGATATTATTTAAGTAAAAAAGGAGAGATACTATACCCAGGCAATGAAGAAGAATTTGATCATTTTGAGATAATTGTCTATTCTGAGGATGGTGAATTAATACTAAAAAAAGAGGTTGCTATAGAATAGCTGATAAGCTGGTAATCCGTTGCTCGCAGTATAAAGGCAGGCATCGGGATAAACCAGTGAAAAGGCTTATTCCTTTAATCCAAAAAAAGCAGAAAAGTTATGTTAAAAAATATTCTTATTATCGTATTTGTTTTTTCGGTTATGACTGCCTGTTCTTCCAAACAGGCTCCTGTTACCTCTATTCCGCCAACTTTTTTTAACCCGTATTTTCCACAGGAAAAAACAATCATAGAACCAGGGGATGTTCTGACTGTCAGGTTTTATTACAACCCTGAAATGAATCAGACAGCAACAGTGAGGCACGATGGTAAAATATCACTTCCTTTTTTTCAGGGACTCGATATTGCAGGCCTTACTCCTGAGCAACTCCATGATAAACTTGTAGGATTATACTCAAAAGAATTTGTTGAACCCGTAATAAGCGTTGATTTTGAACAGAAAGCACAGCAGTTTGTATATGTTACAGGCGAGGTTAATTCCGGAGGGGCAAAACCGCTCTCATCAAATGTAACAATCGGAATGATGCTTGCCGAAAGCCAGGTAAAAGCAAAAACAGCTGCTATTAATTCTGTTATCCTTGTAAGAAAAGAATCTGATACAGATTACATGGTTTATAAAATTGATGCCGGTTTTGGCAGTGGAGGAGAAAGAGATATTTACCTTGCGCCAGAAGATATTATTATTGTTCCACGAAACAAGATTACAAGGCTTGGGGATTTTGTTCAGCAATATATAAGGGATGTGGTGCCTCCTGATATGAACATTGGCTATAGTTATACTTATGGAAGATACACTACAAAGGGCAGGACTAAAACAGATATACCCTTGGAATAAGATGATTCGAGAAGCAATAAAACAGAAAATAAAATGACCCTTGAAAAGTACTCATACACTTTATTTTTAAAAGGAATAATAGTTTGAATACAAGCCTTAGAGATCTTCTTAATATATTTTTCAAATATTCAAAATACCTGATTGTTTTTTCAGTATCAGTTATTATTGTTTCGGGAATATACCTTCTTTTTGCAAAAAAAATTTACGACTCGAATGCAAAAATCCTGATTCGTTTAGGCACAGAACAGATGGGAAGCATGCAGTTCTTAAGCCCGAGAAGTACAATTATTGCAAGAAGAGAGCAGGAACTTAAAAACGAAGCAGAAATTTTAACAAGTGATCAGGTAATCAGCGAATCAGCAAAAAAAATACTCGGTAATGATCTGGCTGATTTAAAAAAGTTTGAAAGAGTTAAAGCCTATCTTTCATCTAATCTTAAAGTTAAAACACTCTATGATTCCGATACAATAGATCTTACCTTTAAATTCCCGGATCCCTTCATCGCCCGGAAAATTCTTGATATTATAATTAAAGAATATATACAACATCATATAATTGTTTTTCAAAGCAGCGAAGAACTCAACTTTCTGGAGACAGAATTAACAAAAGCAAAGCTTTATTATGATAACTCATTGAGTACACTGTCAGATTTTATGAGCCAATACAAAATCTATAATAATGATGTTCAGATAAACCTTCTTATAGAAAAACTTAATGCCCTGCATCAAACCCTTATCAGCTCGATCTCAGATCATGAATACAACTCAAAAAAGCTTTCAAAGATGCTTGAGATTAAAAATCACATTCTGCCTTTTCAGGTTTTTTCATCCGTTGAGGTAAGGAACAGACATTTCGATGAATTAAAGAGTAAACTGACTGAGGCTGAATTAGAAAAACAAAACCTTCTTACACGTTATACACCCGAAAGTCGTTTTATAAAAGATATTGAAATGGAAATCGAACTTCTGCAAAAGCTTCTTTTGCTTGAACCGGACAGAATTCTTGATCAGAAGGATGAGAGAAAAAACCAGTTATTTGATGAAGTAGAAATGCAGGTAATAGAACTCGAATCAAAAGTTAACGGGGAAATGGCAAAAATTGCAGCTTTGAAGGAACAGTTCAAGGCAGTTGAAGATGAACTTGAGAGATATGCTGATAGTTTTAAAAAATTCAATGTCGTTAAAACAAAATCAGATTTTGCTAAAAAAGAGTATGAGAAAATTTTTGAAGGTTTCCTGGAAAGCAAGATACGTACAATGACAGAGGAGAACAAAATAACAAATATTTCCGTTATTGAAACCCCCTCCCTCAATTTGGTTCCCAAAAGACCGCCAAAGAAAATAACAATCGCACTTACCGCATGTATTCTTCTTGCCGGCTCACTTACGCTTCTAAGCCTTCTGAGTTTTTTTGAAAGCACCTTTACTCACCCTGAAGATATAAAGAAAATTCTGAACCTGCCGGTAATTGGAATAATTCCTTTTTTTGAATCAAAACTATCAGACAGACTGACTCCTGTAAAAACAAACCTCCGGGAGTTTCATAAGATATTCACCTCTCTAACTTATAAAAAACAGGGTTCCAATGTGTTTCTTGTAACAAAGTCATATTCAGGTGAAGGGGCATCAAGCATTGCCCTAAACCTTGCATATTTTCTTGCAAACTATCAGTTTAAAAAAGTGGCATTTGTAAACTATGCGTGCAATACAGAATTTGATGAACGGGAAGGAACAGAAATTTCATTCAGTAACTTGAGTAAACAACCAGCCACAGCCTCGAGACTTCAATTTAAACTTTTAGATTTTTCAGGGGTTAAAGTTTTCCATAATACTACAAAAGAAGTTCTAAGCGAAAAGGATGCAAAGGGAAAATATACAATTATACAGAAATTAAAGGAGGAATTTGACTGGGTATTTGTTAACATCCCGCCGGTAAAGGATTCGTTTGACCTTGTTTTTCTTAGCTGGTATGTTTACAAGGTTCTATTTTTTGTGGAGGCTGAAAAAACCAATATTCAATCTGCAAAATACAACATAGATATTCTCAAACAGTATGGTCTGGATGATATCTCGATAATATTCAACAAAAGAAGATTTTATATACCTGAGTTTTTATACAAAATAATATGATAAACGGATATACTGTTTACAATAAAATCAACTTTAAACTGGCTAAGCTTTTTACCCTTTTTATAAGAGGCAGTTTCAAAAAATGTGGTAGTGGAACCATATTTTTTTTCCCAAATCGTTTTGATAACCCTCAAAAAATGGTTTTGGGTGATAATGTAGTTATCTATGCAAATTGCTGGCTGAATGTTGTTGAGAACTATGCAGGCTTGTCACATAGTGGCAATCTTTCAATTGGCAGCAACTGCATTATATCCTACGGAAGCCAGCTATCAGCATGCAAGGAGATAAACATAGGCAACAACGTAGGTATTGGAAAGAACTGCGTTATTGTTGACCATATTCACGATTATACTGTGCTTCATAAACCTATTCTTTATGCCCCTATATCAGATGGACAGCCGGTTATAATAGAAGATGATGTGTTTATAGGAAACAACAGCTCTATAGCACCCGGGGTTAGTATAGGCAGACACAGTTTCATTGGTGCAAATTCTGTTGTCCTGTCTGACATACCAGCTTTCTGTATGGCTGCGGGGAACCCTGCAAAGGTAATTAAAATTTATGATGATCAAGAAAAGAAATGGATGAAAATAAATGGTTAAAGCTTACAAATCACCATAAAGCATATGAAAACCATATTGTCATTTTGAATGAGAGACTTTGTAATTATTGGTTTTTCTGTCATTTCGAGCGATAGAGAGAAATCTCGTTTTTTCTGTTCCTTATGTCACATCTCATTCAGCGCTTTGCTGGATTCGGAGTAAAAGTGCAGGACTTTTCACGATCAATATTGCTTTTATTTATCCATAATAGAAACTATCAAAATAATGAAATCAAATAAAAACCCAAATCAAATTCTATTAATTATTGTCGTTGTTTTTTTAATCTTCAATCTCGGATGCAATAACGGTATAAACATATCCGGCAGGATAATATCATCTGCTACAAACTCAGGCATAAACGGCATTGAAGTTCAATTAAGAGATGAATCAGGATTTGTTTTAGAAACAGTTTTCACTTCAAGCTCTGGTACGTATCGTTTTAAAGGGGTTAATGGTACTTCATATTATGTTGTTCCTGTTACTGACAGCTATTCCTGCATTCCCTCTCAGTTTTTTATAGACAACTTGCAAGAGCCCCAAAACCTCTACGATATAATTGCAACCCCTGTAACAGGAACACTAATTCCAATGCGAGACGGGGTTAAACTTGCAACCGATATATATATGCCTATTGATTATGGATCCGGTCAATATCCTGTGATACTGTTCAGAACCCCTTATGGGAAAGAAAATGTTAAAACAACTGCAGAAACATGGTCAAAAGACGAAGAAGTAGTTGTTATGGTTCAGGATACAAGAGGACAAGGGCAGTCACAGGGATTTGATATGGTATTTCAAACTGACGGCTGGGGAGAACTTCAGGACGGTAAAGATACAATTGACTGGATAAAATCTCAACCCTGGTCAAACGGCAGGGTGGCAATGCAGGGCGGCTCTGCCCTTGCAATTGTTGCAAATCTTCTTGACGGAACTGAAGTAGGCAGCGGTTTGGTTTTTAAGTGGCTGATAGCAGCTCCGTTATCTTTATATGAAAGCTTTTTCTATTCAGGGGGCGGAGCTTTCAAAAAAGAGCTTACTGAAAATTGGGTGGAGTGGCAGTTTCTTACACGTTATGGTGAAAAAGGGTATAATGATACTCTAAATCTTATTAAAAAACATTACATAAAAGATGAGTACTGGGAAAATGTTGATCTTGGTACCAGAAAAAGTTTTCTTGATACACCCGCATATCATTTAGGCGGTTGGTTTGACATATTTATGCCGGGGATTATTGATTCTTATAATTTACATGTCGAAGCAGGCGCCCCTGATCAACATATTATAATTGGTCCATGGACACATTGCGATATTCTGAAACAGAAACAGAATGAGCTTACTTTTCCAGAAAACGCTCTAATGTATCCCGAAGTAGTTGGTGGAGATCCTGCCTGGATCGCATTTATTGCTTATTTGAAAGACACCGGTACCGTTGCCCCCTACCCCGCTGTTACATATTATGTGATCGGTGATTGTTCTGATCCTGATGCACCGGGAAATGAATGGAAGCAGAGTACTCTGTTCCCGCCCCAAGATGCAAAACAAATTAATCTTTTCCTCAACAGTTCAGGAACCTTATCACCTGAAACACAGGACGTTTCCATTATCGATTACACATTTAAAACGGAAAATCCGCTTCCAACCAAATGCGGACAGACTTTATTAACAAATCCGGGGCCTTGTAACATCTCTTCTTACAGAGACAGAAGTGATGTGCTTTTTTTCAGCACAGAACCTTTTACCGAACCCACAGAAATCACTGGAGCGGTTAAACTTGCTTTAAAAGCAAAAGTTGATAAGTTGGATACTGATTTTGTAGCCTTTCTGGTTGACATTTACCCTGATGATAAACACTACCTGATGATAGAGGGATCACAGAAAGCAAGGTTTAGACATGGGCTCGCAGAGGAATTTCTGCTCAATAAAAATGAGTGGTATTCAATAGATGTTGATTTGGGTTATATAAGCCTTATGCTTAACACAGGGCACAGATTAGGGCTCTATATTTCAAATACAAACTATCCTAAATACAGCCTTCCATCAGGAACTGAAAATTACTGGGATGAATCTCTCTATGAAGCACAGGTTGAAGTTGATCTGTCTTCATCCTTTTTATCACTTGATGTAATTGGTTCATGGAACGGGAATGTACTTTTTCAAAATGAATGAAAACCGGGTACTTTTCAACAATACATTCTTTCTTACAACATCAGCCTTAGCAATAAAACTGATTGCATATATCTCTTTTATTATAATAGTTAAGCGTTTTACCCCTGAGGAAATTGGAATATATGCTGTTATAATTACCGCTTATCTTTTCATGGAACTGTTTTCAAACCTTGGACTTGACAAGATATTAATCCGAGAACTTTCAACATGCAATGAAAATAACAGAATCAAAAACCTTTTTTACTCAAGCCTTTATATAAGACTTTGTACAGCCTTAATTGTTTTTTGTTCAGGTCTCATTCTTTTTAAATATATCTACACTGACATTTTCCACAAATATCCTGTCCAATTGACCTTTTTTTTTGCCGCTATTTTCCCCCTTGTTTTTTCGAAAAATATTGAATGTTTCTTCATATCAAAAGAAAAAATGCTTATACCTGCCATCAGCCAGTTTATTGAAAGAACTGGGGTCCTGTGTGCTGCACTGCTTGTCCTCTGTGACATACTCAATTTCAGAGGTTTTATAACAGCTTTCTTTGCAGCAATACTTTTAAGAGCTTTGTTCTTAGCCCCTTTTTTCCCTTGGAAGTATAGCTCGGACTCATCAAAGCTTAAAAAAACCGATTATGGTATTCTTCTGTCAGCATATAAACTGCTTATAGTTGAAATAATGGCAATAATATACTTCAGGGTGGATATATTCATGCTGTCTAAAATGACTGATTGGGGTTCAACAGGCATATACCAGGTATCTTATAAAATATTTGATTTCTTTATTGCCATCTTTGCCGGATTTCTTACAGCCATGTATCCAAGGCTGGTACGCAACAAAGACAACATTGATTTTTCAAAAATATTATTATATGGATTCATTGTTCTGTCTATTACATCAGTTTTTGTCATATTCACAAGCGATATCATATTAGGTTTTTTTGGAGAAAACTATATTCGGGCAACTGTGTCATTATCATATTTGATGATTACACTGCCTTTTGTATTTATAACCTCAATGATGGCTAATTATTCAGTAGCCCACGGCAAAGTCGGCATATTGATAAAACTTGCCATGATACTTATTACCCTGAATGTTATATTAAACTACATATTAATCCCTGTATATTCAATAGCAGGCTCTGCCTTATCAACCCTCATCTGTGAAACAGTCAGCGCAATTATACTGATATATGTTTTTAAAAATGCTTTTCAAAAAGATTTAAAGGAGATTCCTTTAAGTGAACACTAAATTCAACTATCTTTTTTTTGCACTATCAGTAATTCCTGCTCTGTTACTATGGCTTTTAATAACCCAAACAGGAGTTATGGGATTCGGCGCACTTACAGGAATAATTGTTTTTATACTTGGAATTTTATTTATTATTAAATTTGAGATAAATGTTCTTGGGCTCTCGATATTAATTCTCGGGCTAAGCCCTTTTTACTTGGGTCTTGATGTAAAAGGAGGAATCCCAAAAATATTTTTGGATCAGGTAATATATTTGTTATATATACCCTATTTTGTTTTCATCTATTTTATTCTAAAGAAAAAACAGTTTGCTACTGGTGGCTTGATGCTTTCCATATCAATTATTCTTTTCCTTGTTTTTCAGAGCATATCTTTTATTGTCAATCCAACTTTTTATGTCGCAATACGAAATTTTTTAGAAACCTTCGTATTTGGTGGAATACTGTTTTATATTTTCTACAACGAAGTTGACGATTCATCAATAGAAACAATTATCAATTTTATCGTTTTAGTTACCGTAAGCTTAAGCATTATAATAATTATTGAAGCAATCGCAAAACAAAATCCTGTTCTGGAAAAAGTGACTGATTTCCAGTTTATCTCCCCCCAATTAGCTGCAAGAGCTGGGGGTGTTTACAGACCCTATGCTGTTTTTTTTAACCCCTCCGAAGCTGGAACTTTTATCGCAATGGGAATTCCATTCATTTTGTACAAAGCCAAAAACATAAAATTCTTTTACTCATTATTTATTTTTGCCACAACCATTGCAGCAGTTATTTTCAACTATACTAGGGGTGTTTGGTTCGCGCTATTATTCAACCTTTTATTGTTTTCTTCATTTATAAGAAGAACTTTACTTATCCTGTCTCCTGTCATAATCCTCTCAGGAATAGTTCTTTACGCAGCTTTAAACGACCATCCATTCATACAACGTCTTGCTGATCCAGAAAACCTTCTGATTCGTTTTTTTTACTGGAATCTTGCCGTATTAATATTTGAACAGAACAAAATGTTCGGCATAGGACACATGAACTTCAAAGAAACATATTTATCTTTTGTTAGCGAAGGAGTTGAAACCAATATAGGATTTGACATCTCAGATGTATTTGTTGCTGACAACATGTTAATTACCACAGTTATAGAACATGGGCTTTTAGGATTTTTTGCTCTATCGCTTTTATTTTTTGTTATTTTTTACAAACTTCTAAAACATTATTTTATTTTAAAAAACAAAGATGACAAAAAAAACAGTCTACTATTAAAAGCCTGCATTATAAGCATTTCCATATACCTATCTGCCGGTCTACTTGTAGATGTTCATCTTTTTACAAAAGCCACAAAATATTTTTTTATAATAGTCGGAATTGGCATGTCCATAATAAAAACCAGGGATATACCGGACACAACAAAAAGCATTAGAAATAATGATAATAAAACAGATTAACTTTTTGCGGAATTGAACGATAAAAAATAACGGGTTTTAGTTGTTTATGAAAATTAAAATTATACATATTGGCATTATATTAAGTGGCATAGAAACCTATCTAAGAGGAATTATAGAATTTTCAAATGCAAATGACTATGAACATGTTGTAATAACAGGAGTAAAAAATATAAAAAAACCTTTTAAAGACTCAAATAAGAAAGAGATTAAACATTTTAATATACCTTTAAAAAGAGATTTGGACATAATAAACGATTTTAAAGCAACAATTAGGATAATCCAGATAATAAAAAATGAAAAACCAAACATTATACATGCACATAGTTCCAAGGGTGGTTTTATAGGGAGAATCGTTGGGTTAATAACACAAACTAAAGTTTTATATACACCTCACGCTTTCTCTTATTTAAGCGCCGAAGGTAAAATCGCCCAACATATTTACAGAGTTTATGAAAAAATATTCAGATTATTTACGGATTTTTTGGTAGCTTGCTCGCAATCCGAACAGAACAGAGCAATTCAGGTTATTGGATACAAAAAAAACAAGACCAGATTATGGTCAAATTGCATTGCAGATTTAGGTGATAAGTTTTCTTTGAAAACTGATAAATCAGCTTTGCTCTGTGCTGTTGGAAGACCTTCTTTTCAGAAAAACACCCTATTAATGGCTGATATAGTCTTTTATTTGGTAAAAAAATTAAACATTAATGTACAGCTGAAAATTGTCGGGGTTGGACTCTATTCTCCATTAAAAGAAGAATTGATTAAAAAGATTTCAGATTTAGATTTAAATAATTTTATTAAGTTGATAGAATGGATTTCACGTGAAGAAGTGCTATCTGTTTTAGCAAATTCTGCCTGTTATCTTTCAACCTCAAGATATGAAGGTCTTTCATACTCCAATATAGAAGCTCTTGCTTTAGGGATACCTATAGTAGCTTCAAAAGTAGATGGAAATGTTGAAACTGTTGAAGACGGAAAAAATGGATTTTTAATAGAGGGTTGGAACGTAGCAGATTATGCCCTGGCAATTGCAAAATTACTTAAGGATAAAGATTTAGCTACCACTATGGGAAACAATTCAAAGGCTCTATTTGAAAAGTCTTTTAAACTTGAAAAGCAAATTACAATATTAGAGAAAATCTATAGCGATGTTCAAGAACTCTGAAATAGAAAATACTATAATATTTGGCAGTAGTGGCTTCATTGGAAAACACTTTATCAATGAGTTGAAAGAGCATACAAATATTGTAAAATACGACATATCGGGTAATCATCTTAATGATGTTAGAAAAAAGATACACATTAAAGGACACTTTAATGCAAATGATTTAATAATAAATCTTGCAGCAATCCATAAAACACCAGGCCATCCTGATTATAATTATTTTGAGACAAATCTAATGGGAGCACAAAATGTTTGTGACTTTGCAGAAAGTAAAAAGATTAACAACATTGTTTTTACTAGTTCCATTGCACCATATGGTGCTTCTGAAGAAGTAAAAAGAGAAGATTCTCTTCCGACACCTAATACACCTTATGGTATTTCTAAACTTGTAGCAGAACATATTCATAAAAACTGGCAGGCTAAGGATTATCATAACAGAAAACTCATTATATTAAGACCTGGAATTGTTTTTGGGAAAGGTGAAAATGGAAATTTTACGAGGTTATACAAAGCTATTAAGCAGGGATTTTTCTTCTATCCAGGAAGAAAAGATACAAAAAAAGCTTGCATTTATGTCAAAGATTTAATTGATATGGTTGAACAGATATATAAATCATTTAATTATGGAGTGAAATTATATAATTTCACTTACGAACCCGCCCCTGAGATCAAAGAGATAGTTGAAACATTATGTCTTGTTACTGCACTAAAAACTCCTAAGTTTTCAATTAATGGTTATTTATTGAAATTTTCTGCTGGTATGCTAAAGACTCTTGGTGGTGAAAAAATGGGTATTCATCCAGATAGAGTAAAAAAATTAATGCTTTCAACCAATATTAGCGGTGAAAAACTTATTAAAGAAAAATTTGAGCATAAATTTGGCTTAAAATGTGGAATAAAAGATTGGTTTGCCGATTGCGGTAAAAAAGGTTTGTTCTGAAACAATTTATTAAACTTTAATTTCAAAAAATTGATACAATAATTGTAAATTTAAACTCAGAATTTATACTAAAGTGATGATTGAAAAATTCATGTTTGTAATACGTTTTATTCTGGTAAAATTATTCTATTTTAAAAGGCTTAAAACATATGGTTTTATTTTTTTGGAACCTGATATCTGTTTTAAAATTGCTAAAAGAGGTATAATTATTATTGAAAAAGGCGCATATATAAAAAAGGGTTCTGTTTTTGAGTGTGGAGAAAAAGGTATTATTATAATCAAAAAAGGAGTAGTTGTTGGAAACTACAACTGGATTGGAAGCACCTATCGCGTAGAAATAGGTGTGAAGAGCTTAATTGGAAGTCATGTTACAATTCTTGATGTCAACCATCTCCATAATCCCGACTCATTTATTGCCGATCAGGGGTTTACTGAAGGCGAAACCATTATTGGAGATGACTGTTTGATTGGAACTAAAGCAACAATAGGAGCAAACGTTAAAATAGGCAGAGGCTGTATTATCGGTGCAAATGCCGTTGTTACCAAAGATATCCCTGAATACTCTATTGCTGTTGGGGTTCCTGCAAAAGTAGTAAGAAAAAGGGGTTAATAAACAGATATTTGTCCAATGATCTATTTTTTTTTATTAAATAAACTTTCTGTTATTGTAAAAAGAATTAAAAAATGTTCAGCATAATTATACCAACATACAACAGAGCACATATATTGGAGAAAAGTCTACCGATTGTTATGAAAATGAAGGGTGTCAAGCAATGTGAAATCTTTATTGTTGATGACGGGTCCTCTGATAATACTTCTTTTGTTCTGGAAAAATTCAAACATAATTACCCGAATTTAATTAAAATTATAAAACAACAAAATAAAGGACCTGCGGAAGCTCGAAACTCTGCTATAAAACAAGCAACTAAGGCAAGAATTCTTTTCCTGGATGATGATGTTTTCCCTGATGAATCACTTCTTTTAAAACATTTTCATTTTCTTGACAGCAACTTTTCAGCATCACAGGGAATACTGAACTGGCATCCATGTCTTGCAGACAACAAGGTAATCACTTTCATGGATTCACAAAAAATGCAGTTTTCCTTTGATTTGGTAAAAGAAAATAATGAAATCAGCTATCTTAATGTTTATACTGCAAACCTGGCAGTAGAAAAAAAAATCTTCTCAAAATGCGGGTTGTTTGACAACTGCCTTAGCGAAGATAATAATGCAAAACGCTATGGTTTTGAGGATACTGCTTTAGCTTATCGTATTAAAAAAGAAGGCTATAAAATTGGCTTGAACAGAAGTGCAATGGCACTTCATCTCCATCCAATTACAGAAGAAAAACTTATAAACAGGTCATACAAAGTTGGATATTCATCAGGAATACTCCTTGACAAATACCCTGAAATCGCAAAAGATTTAAAGATAAAACAGAAAACACTTTTTTCAGGACTGCAGGGCATTGTCTCCTCTTGTGTGGCTAATATGACTTTCATGAAAAAATTTTACGGTTATAACTACTGGCTAAGGATCAGGTGCAAAGAATCTTATTTAAGAGGCTTCAATGACTACAAAAAGGATAACAAATAAAAAGATATTTTTTTTCGTATTGATATTTAGTTTTAACTTTTTTTTATCTCTTATTACCCCCCAGAACGTTAATGCTGTTGATGCTTGGCTTTATCTGGAAAACAGAAGAAAGCCACTATATATAAAGGACATTAAATTTAACTACCCCAAACAAAACAGGGACTTGCAAGATGCAATAATTCTGATAAAGGGACAAAAAAAATATCATTCATACCCTTTTTCTGAAATCAGGAAAATAAACTTTAAAAAATTATCAGGTGTACAGAAAATGTACCCTGTTTTTAACGTGCACATATCCTTAAGAACACCCTCCTATAGAACAGATGCCTACCTTATGCCATTAAAGGAAGTTTCAGGAAACCATATGGGAAGGAAATGGAAAATAGATATGAAGTTATATGACACAGACATTCTAAAAAGCACTATCCACAGACAAGATATAAAAATCAATAAAATAGTTTTTAAAAAAGAAAACTAAATAATGCCCATCCCGCCTAAAAACTCAATAATTATAGTCACATATCATAATGAGTTCACAATAGAAGAATGCCTTGTTTCAATAAAGCAACTGACAAAAATTGATTTTGAAATAATAATAGTAGATAATTCTGAAAATTTGAATACATATTATAAAGTAAAGAAATTTAAGGAGAATGAAAACCATATTAATATTGAGCTTTTGAAACCAGAAAAAAATATTGGCTTTGCAAAGGGATGCAATAAGGGTGCAGACATAGCAAAAGGTGAATACCTGATGTTTTTTAATCCTGATGCATGTTTAGAAAATGATGTCTCTGATATTTTAATAGAATCTATTGACAATTCTAAAGATATTTTTATTGCAGGACCAATGATAATCAATAAGGATGGAAGCATAGAAAAAACATGTCGCAACCTGCCCACTCTTTTTAATATCTTCCTCGATATTACAGGGATTGACAGATTTGTGGGTCTTTATAAACTAAATCGAATGCCACATCAGAAAAAAGAGTTTGTTCCTCAGATTATCGGAGCCTGTTTGGTAATAAGAAGGAAGGTTTTTATAGATATAGGCAAATTTGATGAAAGGTTTTTTGTATATTTTGAAGAAGTAGATCTTTGCAAAAGGGTAAATGATGCTGGTTTAAAAATCCTTTTTAACCCTGAAGCACGCGTTAAACACTTTCGAGGCATATCCTGTGAATCTGAATCCACAACTTCTGATATGATTGTCCAGCTTAGAAAAAGCAGGGCGCTCTATTTTAATAAACATTTTGGAATGGTAAGTTTCATTACCCTCAATTTATTAAACGTTATTGAAGGCTTTGCCAAAGGTTCTGTTTTCTTTATTATGTTTATATTCAAACAAAACAGGAAATATCTCCTTAAATCAAGGGGTTTCTTCAGGACAGCATTATGTTTAAACTTTTAGCATTTACTGTAAAACCGGTAAGTTCCCCTGACACAAGATACCGCATTTTTCAATATATAGACTTTTTTAGCAAGAAAAATATTGAAGTAACACATCTATGTCTTTATAACGAATATTTTTTTAAAATACACAACGAAGAGGCAAAAACTTTAATAAAGTTTTTTTCTTTTATCTACTATTACATAAAAAGGTTTTTACAGATTATCTCTCTTGCCCCGCGATTTGATGCTGTATGGATAGGAAGAGAGTTGTCTCCCATTGGACCTGCAATACTTGAAAAAATTCTTTTTAAACTCAATAAAAATGTTATCCTTGATATTGATGATGCGTTATTTATACCGGATGAAACAACAGACAGTTTTATCCATCACAAACTAAGAGACTTTAATAAATATAAAAAAATTTCAAAAAGATTTAGTGCCATTATCTGCGGAAGCGGCTATCTTTATAATTATTTTTCGAAATTAAATCCAAATGTCTATTTAATACCTACTGCTGTAAACACCTCTATATATACTTCTGTAACGAGAACCCCTTCTGAAACAGTTCGCATTGGCTGGATAGGAACCCCGCGAAATATTATGCACTTTGATATTATACGCGATACTCTTCACCAACTTGATGTAAATTATAATTTTCAGATGATCATTGTGGGACTAAACCATAAACTTGACTGGAATTTAAACAACATAACCTATATTGAATGGAATTTACATAAAGAGCTTGAATATTTTCAGCTTTTTGATATCGGAATAATGCCCCTTATTGAAACTGAATTTGCAAAAGGTAAATGTGCCTTCAAAGCAATTCAGTATATGGCTTGTGCAATTCCGGTTGTGGCATCGCCAATCGGCGAAAACACACATTTGATAAAGGATGGTGTTAATGGTTTTCTTGCATCATCTACACAGGACTGGTATAAAAAACTTGAGAAACTTATTGTTGAACCCAGTTTTAGAAAAAAAATTGGGGGAAAAGGACAGGACACTGTGATTGAAAAGTATAGTCTTGAAAAAATATGGAGTAAATATGCTGATATAATAACATCGATTAAGAGATGAGCAAAAGATGAAGAGATCAATTTTATTATTCACTTTTATATTCTTGATTCCAAATGTTTCATTTTCTTTCAGCCTCGGCATTAATACAGACAACAATGACAACCAAATCAATCATCCTGCTTTTTTAGATTCGGTGAAAAAAATGAATTTTGATTTTATCCTGTGGCATATTACCCCTGAACAGGAGGTGTTTCAGGAAAGACTTATGCAGATTGTTGAGTTCTGCAGAAAGAACAATCTTTATTACCTTTTCAATACAGAACTTGTTAACTATACCCCAAATGTCAGACTTTTTAAACAGAAGGATGGCACCTACCGCTGGGATTTAAGACCATCAACTATGGAAAAGCTCAAAACCGATCCCCTGTTTTTAGGAGTTGTGTATGATGAGCCGATGCTCATGCAGTCACTGTGCTGCAGCAGGGTCAACCTGTCAGTGGTTGAACCTTATTTTGCAAAAACAAAAAATATGGATATGTTGGGAGCTTACAATACAGTAGTCAATAAGATAAAAGACTTATCAGACTATTATGCAGACTACGGCAAACGGATTATATTTGAAATGGCTTTGCCTGATTATGCGCACACTGCAGCAAGAGGCGGAGCCATGCTTGCTCCAAAACTGCTGAAAGAAAACTATAATGACCTTATGTATTATATTTATGCCGGAGCTGCAACACAATATAAGCAGAAAGAGCTCTGGTCATGTATCGACCTCTGGTTTCTTGACAGATTTCCTTTTGAAGGCAAATACGCTGATGGTTTTCACACCCCTGACAACCTCTACGATGCCCTCTGTTTTGCATACAAAAACGGTTTTGATTATGTCTATATTGAACAGGCAAAGGGTCTAATGGACAAAGATTTTAATATCACAGAATACGGGCAGAAAGTAATTGAATTTAATGAAAAGAAACATTCACTTAAAAGGACCAAATGGCAGGATATAAAACCTGAATATGTTATAATAAGATTTCCTGATGGTTACTGGGGACAGCAGTATTCGACCTTTATTCCGAACCATCCCTACGGCTCATGGAAAAAAAGAGGTCAGATAGATGATGAATCTAAAAAATGGCTTGAAACTTTAAATAAACTTTCTAATGGCAGGATTCCAAAAGACGCAAACAACTGGAATGCTACTGAACATCCATATTATGGCAAAAGAAAATATAAATTAGAAACAGATCTACCCCCGATGCTTGTATTTGATCAGCTGTTTAAGGATATACCAAAGTATCCTCAAGATAAAATTATAAACATTTATCAGAATAAAACCATCATAACAAAACCATAAGTTGCATTTTTTTTAATTTGAGCTTATAATTTTTTAATACTTTTATTCTTACATCAACAGATTGAAAATGAATAAAAAAGCTTTGGTAACCGGTGCAGCCGGATTTATTGGCTCTCATCTAATAAGGTCTCTACACTATGACTATAATATTGAAGTTATTGCATTTGATGATCTTTCAGGAGGCTTTAATGAAAACATTCCAAGTGATATTAATTTTATAAAGGGTTCAATTAATGATTTTAAACTAATTGAGTCACTCTTTCTTAAGCATAAATTCAACTACGTTTATCATTTGGCAGCATACGCTGCGGAAGGACTTAGTCATTTTATCAGAAGATTCAATTATACAAACAACTTGATAGGAAGTGTAAATTTAATCAACGAATGTGTGAAACACAAGGTTGAGTGTTTTGTTTTCACAAGTTCAATTGCTGTTTATGGGGAAGGGCAAGTTCCCATGAAAGAAGATATGGTACCCAAACCCGAAGACCCATACGGAATTGCTAAATTTGCTGTAGAGTTAGATTTAGATGCAGCATTAGAAATGTTTGGTCTTAATTATGTCATATTTAGACCTCATAATGTCTATGGAGAGTACCAAAATATCGGAGATAAATATAGAAATGTTGTAGGAATCTTTATGAATCAGCTTCTTCAAGGCAAACCTCTTTCTATCTTTGGAGATGGTGAGCAAAAAAGAGCTTTTTCCTATGTTGGAGATATAATTAATCCAATTGCTTCATCACCAATGAATAAAAAAGCCTTAAATCAGGTTTTCAATATTGGAGCTGATATCCCTTGTACTGTAAACAAACTCGCAGAAGAAATATGTACAATAGGAGGTTTCAAAGACTATCCTATTATACATCAAGAAGCAAGAAATGAAGTCAAAATAGCCTATAGTGATCACTCAAAAGCATATAACATCTTTGGAAAACCAGAACATACTTCTTTAACTGAAGGTCTATTAAAAATGTACAAATGGGTCATTGAGGTTGGTGCTAGAACAACACCAAAATTTAAGAATATTGAAATTCAAACAAAATTACCACCGTTTTGGTTGCATTAATAATTCTAAGCATGACATTTAGAAACTCATTAAATTAATAAATCAACAGGTTATATGCCAATATGAAGCGAGTATATATTGTACTACTAAACTGGAACGGATGGCGTGATACAATTGAATGTCTTGAGAGTGTATTTCGGTTAGACTATCCGGACTTTCGAGTAATTGTCTGCGACAATGATTCTAAAGACCGTTCAATTGAATATATAAAAGCATGGGCTAATGGCCTTCTTAATTCATACGTCATTCCCTCCAACCCGTTGCGAGAATTATCATTCCCCCCGGTACCTAAACCTATTAAATTTATAGAATATGAGAGAAAAAAAGCCGAGAGTGGTGCTAACGAAGACGATGACGCCCAACTCATATTAATAAAAAACGGATCAAATAGCGGGTTTGCTGCCGGCAATAATGTAGGGCTTCGCTATATCTTAGCTAAAAATAAATTCGATTATGTTTGGCTTCTTAACAATGATACTGTAATCAAACCCGATTCCCTTTTGTGGATGGTAAAACAGATGGAAGAACAAACAAATGCTGGTATTTGTGGCTCGCTTATACCATTTTACAGTATGCCTGACATCATCTGCAATGCCGGTGGAGGAACTTTCAACAAATGGTTGGTAAAACTTGCCCCAATTGATTATGGTAAACCTATTTCAGAGTTATCATCAAAAGAAGAAATTGAATCCAGTCTGGATTATATATCCGGAGCTTCCATGCTTGTTCGCGCAGATTTTTTAAAAACTGTGGGATTATTAAATGAGAAATATTTCATTTATTTTGAGGAAATAGACTGGCGTATTAGAAGCATGAAACTCTACACAATGACTTATGCGAACAGGGCAATTGTATACCACAAGGTAGGCAAAGACTCCGAACAGTGGAATAAAATTGCAAGCAAAACCACAGAAAAATTCTATTTTAAAAGCCAATTTTGGTTTACTCTAAGATTCATGCCATATGTTCTTCCAATAGTCTTAATTAATATTGCTAAATTCCATTTGAAACGTTTATGTTTACAGATAATACATGCTATCCCAATCAGACAATGTCGTTCCTTTCGTAAATAATAATGATGATTATTCAAACACAATCCATCCCCACTTCAGGAATATCAAAGTTTGAGTATACGTTTTGAACATCATCATGATCCTCAAGTGCATCCATAAGCTTTAACATCTGTTCTGCATCTTTTCCCGTTAATTTAACAGTGTTTTGAGGAACCATTGTTATCTCTGCAATTGAATATTCAGGAAGGTTACTGTTTGAATCAATTATTTCTTTAACTGAATAGAAATCTTTTGGTTCTGTCTTTACAACCCAGTTATTTTCATCATCATAAATATCCTCAGCTCCTGCCTCAAGAGCTTCTTCCATAAGCAGATCTTCAGAAACTCTGTCCTTATCATAAACAATAATGCCCTGTTTATTGAATAACCATGAAACACATCCTGCCTCAGCAAGATTTCCATTGTTTTTTGTAAAAATATGCCTGATTTCTGAGGCTGTTCTGTTTTTATTATCAGTCATAATCTCAACAAGCACCGCGGCACCACCGGGACCATAACCTTCGTAATTAAACTCTTCATATGTAACTCCGTCAATCTCACCAACACCCTTTTTTATAGCCCTGTCAATATTCTCCTTAGGCATATTTTCTGACTTTGCAGCGGCAATTGCGGTTCGAAGCCTGGGATTGGCATCCGGATTTCCGCCTCCGAACCTTGCTGCAATTGTTATCTCTTTATTTAATCGCGAAAATATCTTTCCTCTTTTTGCATCTGCAGCACCTTTTTTCCTTTTAATGGTACTCCATTTGGAATGTCCTGACATATTAATTCTCCAAAAATATTATACTTTAAAAAAGCGATTATTTTAAAAACAGTCTAAATCTTCTATTTTTTAAATTATAAATAATTGCAATTACAATGTCAAAATAATTGACGGGCAGTATTTCAAAAAAATCGGGCACAAAAAAAGCCTGCTATTTAAGCAGGCTTTTTTAAGAATAATTCGGCAACGTCCTACTCTCCCACCAGGGTAACCCGGCAGTACCATCGGCGCTAAAGAGCTTAACTTCCGTGTTCGGAATGGGAACGGGTG
>CAZMHH010000052.1:0-27763 GCA_964566035.1 uncultured Thermodesulfobacteriota bacterium | reverse complement strand
ATAAAAAAATTCTTCCCAAAAAGAGAAAAGTAAAAGATCAGGATAAATATTATAAATAAAATAAGAAAGAAAGAGGAACACCCCCATTTTTAAAAACAAAGAAAATATTAAGAGTCCAAAGAAGTGAAAAACACTACTAAACACCATATATTTTTTCAAAAATTTTATTGAAAGAAAAACAGAAAAATATATGGTAATATAAATACCGGTATTTGTTCCTGAAAGAAGCTCGAAACAATAACCAAGAAAAAAACATAAAACAATGCCTTTTAAATAGGGCAGAAACAGTCCGGAATATATTATAACCATAATTAATATATCCGGTTTTACCCCTGTTTTTCCAAATGTAAAAAAAGGAAAAGCCTGAAATAAAAGCAGAATATAGCAAAAAATAAAAACGGAAATAGTTTTTTTCATAAAGACAGCTTTATAAATTTTCCTCTTTTAATATTATCATAACCTTGTTTGTTTTTGTTATTTCAACAGCGGGTTCAATCTCAACCAACTGGAAAAATCCCTTTTTATCTTTCTCCACTCTTACTACAGTGCCTATTAAAAGTCCTTTTGGAAAAGTGCCATGAATACCTGAGGTTATAACCTCGTCTCCTGTCTGAATATCTTCTGTTTTCAATACATAACTCAACTTACAATTTTCTCCCTTAAATCCTTCTACTATACCCCTTGTTTGAGTTCTTCTTGTAACTGCATCTAGTGAACTGTTTACATCTGTTATAGCAAGAATCTTGGAAGAGGAATGAGAAACGGAAACAATTTTTCCCACGACCCCCTTTGAGGTAATTATTCCATATTCTGTTTTCACGCCTTGTTTTTTCCCCCTGTTTACCATCAAAGTTTTAAACCATGTTGAAGGATCTCTTCCTATTATTTCAGCTGCCATCATTTTAAATGAATATCGTTCCTTTAGATCAAGAAGTGCCCGTAGCCTTTGGTTTTCGACATATTTCTCGCGAAGTATCTGATTTTCAAGCTCTAATTTAATTATATAATTTTCCAGGTATCTTATTTTTTCAAAACTATCAACCTGAAAGAAGTATTTTTCCCAAACACTTGAAATATTTTTTTTTATTGATGAAGTTATTTGAAGAGGTGGGGTAAAAATAGATACTATTATTTTATCAAAAAAATTATAATCAGGGTCTTTTTTTATGTTTTTTTGGAAAAGCGTCAGTAAAAGAAACAATAATAAAATTGAAACAATAATTAATTTGTTTTTTATAATGAAACTAATCATATTTAATCAAACGAAACATCTTTTAGTAAATCAAGTTCATCAAGTGCCTTACCACAACCCATAACAACAGCAGTAAGAGGATTTTCTGCTATTATTATAGGAAGGCCGGTCTGTTCTTTAATAAGCATGTCAAGGTTTTTCAATAAAGCTCCTCCTCCGGCAATAACAATACCTCTGTCAACAATATCAGAGGCAAGTTCTGGAGGAGTTCTTTCAAGGGCTGTTTTTACTGAATCAACTATTGTTGTAACAGGTTCTGATATTGCCTCCAGTATTTCCTCAGAGCTTATCTCAAGGGTTTTAGGAATGCCGGTTACAATGTCTCGCCCCTTTACATCAACTGTTTTTATCTCTTTTTCAGGAAAGGCCGTTCCTATTGTAATTTTTATAAGCTCAGCTGATCTTTCTCCTATAAGCAGGTTGTATTTTCTTTTTACATACTGTGCTATAGCCTCATCAAGCTTGTCACCGGCTGTTCTGACTGACTGGCTGTAAACTATACCGGAAAGTGAAATAACCGCAACCTCGGTAGTCCCTCCTCCTATATCAACTATCATACTGCCTATGGGTTCACTAACCGGAAGCCCTGCCCCTATTGCTGCAGCCATTGGTTCTTCTATAAGATAAATTTCCCTTGCACCGGCCAGCTCAGCGGATTCTTTTACCGCTCTTTTTTCAACCGGTGTGATCCCTGACGGAACAGAAACCACAACCCGTGGTCTTATATAGCTATTTCTTTTATGGGCAATCTGAATGAAATACTTCAACATTGATTCTGTTATATCAAAATCAGCTATTACCCCGTCTTTCATTGGCCTTATTGCCGTTATATTAGCAGGTGTTCTGCCGAGCATTTTTTTAGCTTCATTGCCCACAGCCAGGATTTTTTTTCCTCCGGAGTGAGAATCCCGTCTTATTGCAACAACTGAAGGTTCATTTGTAACTATTCCACGACCTTTAACATAAACAAGTGTGGATGCTGTGCCCAGATCTATTGCTAAATCGCTTGAAAAAAAACCTAATAATCGGTCAAAAAACATATTTTTTCTCCTTCAATTGAAAATTTATTCTTACGCTAATATCAAAGAATTAAAATTACTGCAACTAAAATATATGAGCAAATAATAAAACTTGAAAATAAGCCGATATTCCATTAACATATTTATTTTATTAGCATATTATATTTTGTTGAAAAGATAAAACTAAAAATACTGCAGATAAAAGATTTTTTTACTCTGCCAAAAAGGAGAAACAAAGAATGCTAGGTTATTTAAGAAGAAGAGCAGGCTCACTTATCATTAAATTTCTTTTCGGAATTATTATACTTGTTTTCGTTTTTTTCTATGGTTTTGACGATAAGCAGGACCAAAGAGAAACAACAGTTGCTTCTGTAGGGGAAACTGTTATTACCGTTAATCAGTTAATGCAGGCCCATAAAAATTTAATGGAATTTTATAGGAATATTTATAAAGAAAATTTATCCCCTGAAATATTGGAAAAGATGGGGTTGAAAGAAACAGCACTGGAAAATCTTATTGACAGGGAAGTACTTTTGCAGGAAGCAAAAAGAATGAAAATAAGAGTTGGAAAGGATGAGTTAAGGGGGAGCATCATTCAGGACCCGCTTTTTCAGGAAGATGGTTTTTTCAGTCAGAGAAGATATGATTATGTTCTTGGTTATCATGGTATATCCTCGACTGATTATGAAAAAGACAAGAAAACGGAGATAATGCTGCAAAAAATAGAAAACATGGTTAAAACAGGAGTAACAGTTTCAGAAAATGAAGTTTATGATTACTATGTTGCAAACAATGAAAAGGCATGGATTGAATATATGGTAATAGATCCAGAGGATATGCCATTTGATCAAACAGTTTCAGAAAATGAAATAGGGGATTTTTATGAAGCAAATAAAGAGATATTCAGGAAACCTGAAATGGCAAAGGTGTCCTGCCTGATTTTTGAACCGGACTTTTTTTTGGAAAAGGTTGAAATTTCCCCTGAGGAAGTTCAACAGGTTTATGAATCAGAAAAATACAGGTTCTTCGAGCCGATGCAGGTAAGGGCTCGACATATTCTTGTTAAAAAAGAAAAAGAAGATGATGAAGAAAAAATCCGAGAATTAAAGAACAGGGCGGAAGCGGTACTTGAGAAAATAGAAGAAGGCGAAGCTTTTGAAAAACTGGCTGAAGAGATTTCAGATGATAAAGTATCTGCGGATAAAGGAGGTGATCTTGGTTTTTTTAAGTCAGGAGACATGGTCGGAAAATTTGAAGAAGTTGCCTTCAGCCTTGAGGAAGGACAGATAAGTCCGGTGGTGGAAACAGAACTTGGATTTCATATAATAAAAGTGGAAGAAATAAAGCCCGAGCAGTACAGAGAATTTGAAGAGGTTAAAGATATCATCATTGAGGAACTGAAAAGAGAAAAAGCAAGGGATATGACAACCAGACAGGCAAGAAGAGCTTACAGCAGACTTTTTCAAAGCAGAGACCTTGAAGAATATGCCCAGACAACAGGAGTTGAACTTAAGAAAACAGATTATTTTGTTTATGGCGGTTCAAAATTCGATACCCTTAAAAACAAAGTTTTTTCGCAAACCGCATTTTCCCTTGCCCAAGGAGAGATAGCACCTGTGTTCAGCATAGGACAAAAATATTATCTAATAAGACTTGATGAGATAAGACCTTCTTTCATTCCAGAAGCTGAAGAGGTAAGACAGGATATTGAAAAAGAGGTTTTAAAAGAAAAAAGCAATCAATCTGCCAGGCTTTTGGCTCAGGAGATAATTTCAGATGTTTCTGAAGGACTAAAGGAATGGAAAAACATCGAAAAAACAGAAGGGGTAAGCAGAGGAGAGACAGAGCTTAAAAGAACAGGAGATTTCATTTCCGGCATAGGAAGAGTGCCAGAAATGAAAAAAGATATATTTTCTCAGGGAAAGGAAAATCAGGTTGCCTCAAAACCTTATGAGGTTGACAGAAAATTTTATATTGTCAAACTTCTTGAAAAAAAACTTCCATCAGAAGATAAATTTGAAGAGGAAAAAGAAGATGCAGCACAGACCCTTCTTAACATAAAAAGGGAAGAGGCTTTTAAAAATTTTCTAAATATCTTAAAAGCAAAAACCAATATTACCGTAAATACAAAACTCCTTTCATCGGTATAAAAATTTTTAAACAACCTCTCCTGCAAGGTCATAAGCAAAAGATTTGGTAATTTTTGTTTTTACAAAAGTACCAGCAGGTAAATCCCTGTCCAGTAATACGAGCCCGTCAACTTCTGGTGCATGATATTCTGCTCGCGCAGCGGATTTGTATTTTTTATCCGGAGAAGGTCCTTCCACCAGGGCTTCTATAATGTTCCCCACCCTTTGGCGGTTTTTCTTTGCCGATATTTTTTTCTGTAGGCTCATTAACATTTTGTATCTTTCAAGTTTTTCCTTATAAGGAATTTTTTTCTTCATCTTTGAGGCAGGAGTTTCACCTTCATCGCTATAAATAAAAACCCCCATACTTTCAAATTCTGTTTCTTTAACGTACATGACCAGCTCTTCAAAATCTTTTTCTGTCTCACCTGGAAATCCGGTAATAATAGTTGTTCGAATGGCTGCTTCCGGACAGGCTGTTTTTATTTTATTTAATATGTTTTCTATCTGTTTTCTGGTTGTTCTTCTTCCCATTTTTTTTAAGATATTATCAGATATATGCTGAATGGGTATATCAATGTATGAGCAGATTTTTTCTGAAGCAGCTATTGCGTGAATAATTTCATCAGAAAGATTCTTGGGGTGGCAGTAAAGAAGGCGTATCCATTTTATTGCTTCTATATGTTCAAGTTTTTTTAAAAGTTTTGGAAGCTCTTTAAATGCTGTTGTATCCTGTCCTACAAGATTAAGTTCTTTTACCCCGCAGCATGAAAGGGCTTTTGCTTCTGATAATATTGAGGGAATGGAGCGGTGTTTGAATGAGCCCTTTATTAAAGGAATCGTACAAAAGGTACACCGGTGAGAACACCCCTCTGATATTTTCAGATAGGCATTTCCCGGAGGTGTTGATATTATTCTTGGGGTTGGACTTTTTGATAGAAAAGCAGGGCGGTTGACATAAAGATTGTTTACGGTTCTTTTTGTTTTATCTTTTTTTAAGTGCTTTGCTATATGGGGGTATTCACCAGCTCCAAGAAATATATCCGTTTCAGGAAGTTCTTTTTGAAGCTTTTCTTTAAAACGTTCTACCAGACAACCACATACAATGAGCCTCTGACATTTGCCGTTCTTCTTGAGAAAAGAGAGGGTTTTTATTCTTTCAAAAGACTCCTCAACAGCATCAGCGATGAAGCCACAGGTGTTTATAATGATTATGTCAGCAATTTCTGGATTTTCTGTAAAAACATAACCGTTGTTGTGTAAAATGCCGAGCATGATTTCACTGTCTACCAGATTTTTTGCACAGCCAAGACTTTCAATGTATATTGTTTTCATTAATACCATTATGCTTTAAGGGTTTTGTAAAATGCAAGTCAAAAAAGTATTATCTTTTTTAAATAACTAACCACCCAGTCCATTACACCCAATTCTGATGTATGCTTATTTCTTGACTTAAAAATGGTTTTTCCTATAATTAATTATGCAGTAATTTTACAACCCTAATTAGGTTAATAAGGAGGACATATGAAGAAAATATTGTTTTTATTTATTATGATAATATTTATGTCCTGCGGGGCAGGATATAGATACACCCCTGTTGTAGATTTAGCTATGACGGGAAAATCCCATGAAGAGTTTCAACACGATCTTATGATTTGTCAGGAATATGCTAAAAATGGTGTTAATCCGTTAACTCAAACAGCTAAGAGTGGAGTGGGAACTGCTGCAACCGGGGCTGCTGCAGGTGCAATAATCGGGTCAGTGTTTGGAACAGGGGTTGGTAGTTCTGCTGGAAGGGGTGCTGCAGTAGGTGGAGCTGTAGGAGTTGCAAGCGGTTATTCCGCTTCCAGGGCGGAACAGGAGCGTATAGTCCGAAACTGTATGAAGGGGCGTGGATATACAGACCTGCGTCATTGATCACCCACATCATTTTGGATAATAATAGCAGTTTTAACGTAAATAAAGTAGTTTTACGATGTTTGTTTTTCAGAGCATAAAACCGCAAAGATGTTAAGCAAAAGGGTCTTTAAACTTTTACAGATACCTTATAATCTGTTCGCTGTTTGGAATATTTTATGTTTTATTCAGTTTTTATCCTTTAAAATATTGTCCGGTTTGACAAATAGACCGCCGATGCTACCCAGAAAGATTTCACCTCTGTCAGCTTCGGTGGGTATTATCAGCTTGCCATTGCCGTTTGAACCGTTGCCCTCTTCTTTTTCTTTGTAAAAAGTGAAAATGATAGAATTTTAAGAGGTATTGTTAACTGTGAAGTTGTAACCAGCTCTTTTTGGTAAAGATCCTAACTGGATTAATTACATGTTTATTATTGTAAGTAATCAAACATCTTTTTTTAAATATTTATATATTTATTATTAATTTAATCTTGTTAATAAATTCCTCCCTTTTTATAGATAAACATTTTTCAGGAGATATTATAGAATGGATTATGCACGCAATGCTTTAGCTAATTTTAAAGCAGGGTTTAACTGTTCGCAATCTGTTTTTGCAGCATTTATTGATGAAAACTCAAAGGAAAGAGATATAGGCTTAAAAACAGCAGCAGGTTTTGGCGGAGGTATCGGCAGGCAGGCAGAGACCTGCGGAGCTGTGACAGGAGGTGTAATGGTCATCGGTCTTAAGTTTTCTTCTGCTGTTCCAGATCCCGGAAAAAAAGAAGAGATTTATTCTATTGTCAGAAAGTTCTGTCAGGCATTTAAAGACCGCAATAATTCTGTTCTGTGCAGGGATCTGCTTGGATGTGATGTCAGCACCTCTGATGGATTAAAAACAGCAATCAAGCAGAAACTTATAAAAACCCTCTGCCCTAAATTTGTTTCAGATGCTGCTGAAATACTTGAAGAGATTATTAAACAGGAATAAACAATGCGCATCGGATTTCATGTCTCAATTCAGGGAGGTTTTTTAAAGGCTGCCCAAAGGGCTAAAGCTTTAGGGTGTGAGACTTTGCAGCTATTCTGTCAGAACCCCAGGGGTTGGAGTTTTTCAAAGGAAGATCAGATTGATATAGATAAATTCAGGAGTTTTGTTAATGAACACAAAATCTATCCTGTTTCTGTTCATACCCCATATCTTGCAAATTTATGTTCCTCTGATGAAAATATTTATCTAAAATCTATTGATATGCTTAAAGAAAATCTCAGAAAAACAGCCCTTCTTGGAGCTGAGTATTTAATTATTCACCCCGGAAACATGGGAAAAAATTCAGAGCAAAGAGCTTTGGAACAGATATCAAAATCTATTAATACAGTATTCAATGAAGATAAAGCAGATGTAATGCTGCTGCTTGAAAACACAGCAGGACAGGGTACAGATATCGGTTTCAGGTTTGAACATCTACAAAGCATTATAGATTTACTTAAAAATCCCGGCAGGATTGGAATCTGTCTTGACACAGCGCATGCTTTTGAGGCAGGCTATGATGTTTCAACCAGAAAGGGTCTGGAAAAAATATTAAAAGAATTCAAATCTGTTATCGGGCTTGAGAAACTGAAGGTTCTCCATCTAAACGACTCGAAAACCCCTTGCGGCGCCCGTGTGGACAGACACGCTCATATCGGAAAAGGCTGTATCGGAATGGAGGGTTTCCGGCATATCCTCAATCATCAGTTTCTGACCCATCTTCCTGCAATCATGGAAACCCCCAAAAATGAGCCGGATGATGACCTTATGAACATGAAAACCGTCCGAGCCCTTCTGAAGAAAAAATCTGCTTGACCAGTTTTCCGATTTTCTACTATAACAAACATTTAATTGAAGTGTTAAGGTTAAAATATGGAGATAATAAATTGGATTTAAAGACAGCCGTGATCCGTTCACAGGAAAGCAGTAGCTCTCCGGTTCTGGATGAGTTGGTAATGTTTGATGGCGACGCAGGTAAATATTACATTACAGTTTGAATGAAATTGCAGCAGTTGTATGGGACAGGATTGACAGCCCGATTACCGTCAGGGTGCTTTGAGAAGAGTTGATGAGAGGTTTTAACGTCTCTGAAGACGTCTGCCGAAAAGATATTATCACCCTGCTGACCAGACTACATGAACGAAAGCTTGTGAAAAGATTGCCCGCACAGTTAAGGTGTAAAAAAAACGGATTTAACCCATTTTAAATAAAAACTAAGCCTTGATTTAACAGGGCAAGTATCTGGTAGTTTATAGAAAATCCAAAAAAAATAAAAAGTTGGATTCAAAAAAACTTTTATCGCAGTTGTTGATATCTGAAAACCCGATAGCCATGAAACAAACTGACACACCGGAAATTTTAATAAATTGCTTAAAAGACGGCAGCAGTGAGTTTGATATTTCGAAACTTTCCTGTGAGCAGTGGCACGGCTTGCTATGTCTTGCAAGAACCCAGCGCGTACTGCCCTTTCTCTGGCATCGAATTCAGCAAATAGGTCTCAGGGAAAAAGTCCCCCGAACAATCTGCTCATATTTTCAGCAGGCAATCCGACGTAATACTGTTCGTAATCTCTTGCATTATCGAGAGCTTCGTTTTCTTGTGAACGAACTCAAGCCCCTGGGAATACCCCTTTTGCTTCTCAAAGGCATCTTTCTCGCCGATGCGGTCTATCCCCAGATCGGTCTTAGGGAAATGAATGATATTGATATTATGGTACGTCCGGCTGATCTCAAGAAAGTGTCGGACATATTGATTACAATGGGGTATCATCCTCTCAGTGATATCTTGGTGGACAATACCCTTGCCTCCCATCACCATCTTCCAAAACTCATTAAAAAAGGTTTTGCAAGCTTTGAGATACACTGGAACCTGACAAATCCCTCAGATACCTACAGTATTGACCCTGAACCTGTCTGGCAGAGGTCCGTCGCCATCCGGGTTGCAGGATGTGATGTTATGGTTTCTTCTATTGAAGATCTTCTTTTGCATCTCTGTTTCCATACCTCATATCAGCATCGCTTTGAATTTGGGTTAAGACCGTCACTTGATATCGCATTAACCATAGAGCGTTTCAGCAAAACGCTGGACTGGCAGACCGCAGCAGAGCGGGCAAAACAGTTGAACTGGCACAGGGGAGTTTATCTCGCTTTAAGATTGGCAGAGGAACTTGCAGGTGCCCGGGTACCGGAACAGATTATGGACTGCCTTAAACCTGCTGATATGGATGAGGCTATTGCTCAAACCGCAGTCTGTCAGATATTTACAGATAAATACACCGCTGTATCAATTCCTGTACCATTTGCAAAACTTCTGGAAAGCCATAGTTTTCTTGAAAAGCTTATGATATTCTGGTCACGGGTTTTTTTGCCGAAAACCATGATTTCTGCCATGTATTCAGTTTCAGCCGATTCGCCCTTGATTTATATCTGTTATCTGCGTCGGATAATGGATGTATTGAGAAGACATCTTTTGACGCTCAGGCAATACCGGAAAAAAGATAATTTCCTGAACAATCTGGTTGAGCGAAAAAACAGTATAACAGATTGGATGGAAAAGGAATAAATACCTAATCTGAGCGATTTTTATTAAAAAAAAGAGCCCTCAAGGTGAATTAGTTGTGATATTATTATATAAGAAATTTGACTATAACGAACGTGTAAAGAAGCAAAAAATAGTTGCCCAACGGATTATCCTGTGCTCAAATCCGGTTGTTTTATGAAATTATGAGCACTTTTTTATTGAAAGCTAAATCGCTCAATTTAGGTAGGGTATAGTTTGGCTATATCAATATGAATAACAACATGTTAGCGTGGCCCGACCCCAGCCCACCAGACTGATAATGCTCTCAGGTGTAATCTTTGGCTTTGCCATAAAATAGGTTCCTTTCAAATGGATTTTGTTAAAACCGTTTCGGGGTAGAAAAGGTGGAAACAACCGTGAATTGCTGATGACCTTTTGCGCCGGTCAGAATCATCGGACCGCATTTCAGCCAGGCATGCGCCGCTAATTTCTCAGGTTTCGATTGGTCTTTAGTAACGCCTAAAAACAACGTACCGGGAATCTTCCGGCGTTTGAGCATCCACTGGGCGGTGACAGCCTGGGGCAGACATACACTTTCCCAGGGGGTATAGCCTGCGCTGGCACGAACAGCCTGACCGATCATACGGGCTTTTGCCAGATCGGATTCGGAGGTGTTTTCTTCAGTTGCAGCCATGTGTCTGCCCAGTGATTTTGCCAGCCATCGAAAGGGAATTACGAGGATCAACAATCGTGCGATCCCGAGCAGTGTAAAGGCTTCCAGTAAAAGCCGTCTTTCCGTTTGCGAACGGCGACGCCATTTTGCCGGTGCTGAAGATAGAGATTTGAGCCATATAGTCATGATCATATTCCTGATAATAGTTTCTTTATTGAAGGATCAAACCTGTTCTTCTGATTATACAAAATGGAAAGAAGTTTGACAATGTAAATCCATCATGGGGTTATGGAGTTATCCTGCCTGCCAAGACTAAGGAAAGCAGGGGAGCAGTTCTTCTTCTATTTTCTTAAACAGGTTTTCAATGGAATCATTTTTTATGGGCCTGATAATTTCGTAAATTTCTGTTTCTTCGGCAAGGCGGCTGCACTGTGTAAAATGCAGTAGCCTTCCCTGTTCATTATCTAAAAAGTGAAATCTATAGGTATTATTGATTAATTCTGACATTCTATCAAATGACAGCAGTCTTTTTATAATGAAATTTTCTTTATGATGCCGTTTCAAAATATAGATTCGGGTCAGAGGAAGGTTTTCAGACGAAATATTATTTTCAATATTGATGTTATATTTCTCCATCCTCTTTCTGATTTTCACAGCGCCTCTCAGGTCTTCTCCGAGCGCCTGAGCGGCATCTTTCCAGAGTTTGAGCCGGTTAAACCCTGGCAGAACAAAAGGTCTGTTCTCATCGGAAAAGTCTATTGCGGTCACATCATCTGTCAGAAGCTTATACCCCTTTTTATAAAATGCACCCACAAGCGTTGATTTGCCTGTACCGGAAGCGCCGGTAAAGGCCATGGCTTTTCCGTTGAGCTCTATACATGAGGCATGAAGCACAAAATAACCCCTTTGGTGCAGCAGCGCCCCAAAAGCCGATCCGAGCAGAAAAAGCCGGATGTCCTCTTCATCTCCGCTTTGAGAAGGCTTGACAATTATCTCTTTCCCGTTTCTGACACAATAGCCTGCAATGCCGTCAATATTTAAGAAGAAGTCATTTTTGAGTCCGTTAAACCGGAATTTCTGGAAGCGCCCCGCCGAAGGGGGGATCTCCATTTTGCCATTGTCCATCTTTATTATGACATCGGGATTATTGCCAGCATCTTCTGCGGGGAATAGTTCAGGAAGAATTACTTCCGACTGAATGCGGAGTCCGTATGCCTGGTAGTGATAGTTTTGAAGCATAGTTTAACAGGTTATAGGGTGTTATTTATGCTGAAAAATTATAATTGAAACCGGCAGAAGACAGTTAAAACCCGTTTTTCCTCAAAAACCGGCTGAAAATCAGCGCACGGATCAGCATCCGTTTATTGCCGGCGACTTTCTGTTTTGTCAGGGCTGCATGCTTTTTTATCTTCTCGATATTCAAATACCTTTTTTCGAGCGGATTTACGCCGATGGTTTCGATCTCTTCTGCTGTTTTTTGCCAGTCAGGCTCGATTCTATCCTGCCAGTCTGCCGCCTGCTGTCCTCTTACGGTTGTATTTAATCGTATTTTGTCAGGCATCCGTCCCTTCATTGCCTGACGGATAAAGCGCCGCTCTGCCCCATCCCGGACATATTGATTTTCCGGCAGGTTCATACAAAATTCTATGACCCGTTTATCCCTTGAGGGGTCTCTTCGGGTAATTCCCATGCTCATGGGCAATTTGGTTTCCAGACATCCAATATGGCTGAAAGCCGCTGTATTGAGCATCTTCAGTCTTTGGCGCAGGCAATCGCCTGTGTCAAGAAAAAGCACGTCCATGTTAAATCGTTTAAGCCGCCGGGCTTCATCCATCTCTTTATAGAAGTTTGCATTTATCGGCGAGAGCGAGTCAAAAGGGTTCCTGCCGCCTCTCATAAAAAAGACCATTTTCTTGATGCTGTAGGGCATGAACAGATAGGTAGAATGGAGAAACATCTTGAGCCTATTTCGGCGGTGTAGCGCTGCGTATGCGGTTATCTCTTTATAATAAGTCGTGATATCTCCGTTTTGGATAAGGTACTTTAAATATGGGTAATAACTTCCCCAGGATATGGTGGCGTTGCCGCTCTGTCCGTCAATCAGTATATCTATATTGTAGCGTGACGCCTGCCTTAAGATTTCATTCATCCAGTATGAGTTTTCAAATGTTTTGTAAGGCTGTTCCAGCGTAGCCAACTGTTCGTCAATCTCTGTAAGCGGGCTTCTGCCCTCAGACAGAACCTTGATAAGAACCATATTTTCATACTTTTCAGGATACTCTTCAAGCCACGGGGTCTCATCTGCCAGTTTGTTTTGGGGGAGACGGGTTTCAAAATGCGGAAGGGGCACCTGGGTAAAAGCGAAGAGTTTCTTGTTCTCTTTCTGCAACTGAGGTGCGGCAAAACAGGCGGCAGCTCCTGAATCAAGACCACTGCTCATATAAATTCCTGCATTATTGGCAGTTCGCAGCCGGCACCTTACGGCTTCACCAAAAATTTCAAGGAACGCCTGCTCATACTCCTCGTCAGAAGGATATCGCAATTCGCTGGTTTTACCAATGTCCCAGTATTGCCATTTTCTTACATCTTTTTCCGTTATCAGCATCGAGTGGGCAGGGGGCAGTTGAAATACTGATTTATAAATGGTCAATTCCGGGTCAATTTCGTGGCTGACCTGTGGCAGCGTTAAAAAATCGGCGATATACACCTCATTTAATGCCTTGTCAGCCGCGTCGGCTAAAAACAACGGGTTAATGAGGGTAGAAAAAGCAAATACCCCTGAAGCGCTGCAATAGTAAAATGTTCTTTTCCCGGTATGATCCCTTGAACAGAAGAGCTCTTTTTTCCTTTCGTTCCAGAGCGCAAACGCAAAATCGCCGACCAGATATTCAGGGCAGCCGCTACCCCATTTTTTATAGGCTTCCAGTATAAGCGCCGCATCAGACAGGTCTCTTTTTTCACGGGGGATGCTAAGGGCTGCGAGCAGATCATCCCTGTTGTCAAGGATAGCGTCTGCGGTTATCGTCAGCAGCGCTTCTGAATCAGACAGAACGGGCTTTCCTTCATCTACCCCCGGGGTTACCTGTTTAAAATGATTTCCCAGGAAGATGGCTTCATTTTTCCAAAAACCGGATGTATCAAATCTGTACCTTTCAAACCCGCTCATCATGGCATCAAGCCGATATTCTGAAACGTTTTTAAAACGACTGTATATTCCGCAGATAGCGCTCATTTGATGGTTTCTCTCTTTAAGGGTTAAGGGGTTAAGGAGTTACCCCGCCTGCCCCGTTAAACCTTTTTTGACTTTGTTTAACTGGGGTGAAACCCTCTTTTGCTTTTGTTTCACTGGGGTGAAGGGTTCATAAAATAAATGATAAAAGGCTGACGCCTTAAATCCGAAAAGGCAAAGGGCAGATTATACCCGCTTTCAATTTTCAAGGGATGCTAAAATTTCTTCCTGGGCTTCCAGCAGACGGCGGGCTCGCTTCTGAATCTCCTGTTTCGGCACTTTCGGGGTTAAATGGAAAGAGCCAGTGTTGGGTCTGTCTGAATATTCATATATCCAGATGTGGTTAAAACGGATATCTCTGATAAACAAGAGCGTCTTTTCAACATCCTCTTCAGACTCTCCGGGAAATCCCGCCATCATGGCTGTATCTATCCTGAGAGAGGGCACATAGGCTTTTAAATCGATCAGCAATTCCCTCACTTTCTCTATTTCATAAGGCCGTTTCATTAATTTGAGCACCCGGTTTGAGCCAGACTGAACCGGAAATATTACATAATCAATTTTGGCAGCATTCTCATAAAACAGCTCCTTTAATTCTGAATAGAATTTTGCCAGCCATTGTATATTAAAATCCTTGATAATTATCTTATAGCCGCCCTTATGGGAAAAGATTTCTTTCAGGAGGCACACTATATTGGTTCCGATATCCAGACCATAGCACCCGGTATCATCGCCTATCAGCGTAAACAGAGACATGCCTGAATTGAGCCCCTTGCGGAATTCTTCAATAATTGTTGACAACGGCTTGCTGACAAGCTCACCCACCGCATTTTTTATGGCACAGTAGCTGCATTGACCATAACAGCCTGTTGAAATGCTGATATAAAAAATATCTTTCTTTTTATATTTGGCATCAAGCGGAATATTCTTTTTAACATGTTTTTGCTGAACTGCTGCCACCAGCCGGTCTATTTTAATACGGATATCCAGTTGATTCTGAGTATTCAAGTCTTCCGGTTTTGGCGGAGCAAACAGAGATATGTCAATAAAATTTGGATCCGGCACATCCCTGTATTTTATTTCGGCATTGATTATCTCATCAAGTTTATCGAGTTCATTCGGGGAAAGCGCAGTAACAGATGAAATTTCATCCAGTCTTAATGGATTGATCTTTGAAAGACAGCCTATGGCTATAATTTTTGCAGAAACATTCTCTCTTACCATTGTCCTGAGTATTCCCACAGACTCGTCTTCCCTATTTTGAACATATCCGCAGGTGCTTATCAGAATAAGATCCGCTTTTGGGGGCGACAGGGTCCTCTCATACCCGTTCTGTCTCAGATAGAGATCACATTTCTGGCTCTCCATACCTCTTCTGGGACAGGACATAGAGAAAATATAAAATTTTTTCATCTTTTTTTTAACCTTTGGCTTTCCTTAAGTTTAATCTTTTTCTGTCTCCGGCACTGGGCGCTGCAGCAGGTTCAGATACCGGTGAAAAACCGTTTCACGTTCAGGGGGAAGATCAGATGAGAGCTGACAGACCTTTTGCCATCTCCGGCACAGTCTTTCTCTGAATTCGGTGTCGGAATATGCACCAATCTCAATCAGCCATTTTCCTGCCCGCTCAAGTTCGCAGAGGCTTGACATCGGCTCAATATCCGCCAGCCGCCGGTAAACCATATAATCGGGCAGAGGGGTACCGGGAAAAAGATAATAAAGGTAGGTGAACCGGCATTTTGCCTCTGCTTTATAAAAATCATCTGTTTCAACAGCCGTTGCATTCTCTTTATGTCGTCGAACACGCAGAAGAACCTCGGGTACATTTCCCAGTTTATATTTCATTGCCGTCTGCAGGGGCCATTCACAGTCAATAAACATAAGCTTTTCATTGTAGGGGTTTTCTGTGCAGACATGCTTTTTGATCATCATGGCTCCGTTCCAGACCGCTGTACAGAAAAGCATCATTCGGCAGATTATTTCGTGAGACTCGGGAAGACGGTTTATGCCCGGTTTAATGCCGGAGAGATACTCCTTTTCACCAAAAACCTCTGTTTGACAACCGCAGATATCCAGTTCTTCAGCCTGCATCCAATGGTATTGACGGTGAAGGCGTTCGGGCAGTGCTATATCGTCTGAATCCTGGCGGGCAATTATTGTCCCGTTTGACAATGCAACAGCAGCATTGGATGTTGCGGGAATTCCTCTGTGAGGGAAAAAGCAGGGGCGGATACGGCTGTCCTGCCGGGCATAGGATGTGATGATATCGGGAGTGTCATCGGTTGAGCCGTCATCTGCGATAATCAGTTCAAATTTTTTCCAGGTCTGAGCCAGAATGGATTCAATGGCTTCTGACACAAGGTGCTGTCTGTTATAGACCGGCATGATAACGGATATCAGTGGAAACGCTTCAGGCGGATAGGCCATAATAAAGCCTGCAGACAGGGAATTATATTAGAGAAAAAAACGGTTACAGTTTGTTGGTTTAAATATTTTTTTACTTTATTTTTTACAAGTTGCCCCGGACAGAATGCATTTTGGTTTCAGTCTGTCCGGACTGAAAGGTTAAGAGAGATGTCAAGTACCGGCATTTTATGCCCCCGGATTTTCAGGTGTCAACCTTTTACCCCCCCTCACACTTGAAGCCGGAAAGCTGAAATCAGCTATCCGCCATGTTCATATCAAATCCATAAAAAACGCCATTTCTTGTCACATCATAATCAATTTCCACCAGTTCCGGGGATTGCCACTGTTTTTTTGTCGCGGGTGTCTTAACGGTTGCGTCCTGTCTGTTTTTTCCCTGCATCTCTGTTCTCCTTTTTTATAATCATAAGTTGTAAAACTTTTATTGATTTATCGGTTTTTCATAAGGATTTAAGGCATCAGCCTTTTATCTGCTTTTGCCTTTCGGCAATTAAGCCCTATTCAACCAGCAATACCATGCCCTTAGAGAGCATTTTTTCAACAAACCCGATAACCTCTGTTCTGCATAACTCCGGATCAACATCATACTCATCACACAGCTTTGAGCAGACCTCTTCTATGGAAATTTCCTCTTCTATAGCATCCCAGATAGAGGCTGCGATATTGTTCAGTCCATAATATTTTCCCGCATCAATATCTGCCATCACCAGCTCATCTTCTACGGGAGCCGCAGCAAGAGATGCTGATCTGACCACTCTGCTTTTTAAGTTAAGTTCCATAACATCTGCCTTGCAGTATAATATTAATTAAATATAGAGCAAAAAAAGCTCATTGTAAATAGGTTTTTTCAGGGCTTAAAAAAATTGCCCCCTGATTTGAATGAAAACCGGGGCGGGTTCAAAGAAATTTTTAAGGGTTTGCGGTATAAGCCTCCAGGATTTAAGACTTTTTCTGCTTTTCGGATTCAAGGTGGTTCTCTGGATTTAAGTTGTCAAACTTTTATATGCTTTGCCTAACCCCGAGAAGAGATGGACTTAAAGGCTTTTAGTCTTCGGGGTTTTGTTTTTTTCACCTTTAACTTTTTACTTTTTACTCCGCCAACAACATTGACTTTCTGAAAATCTATATTTACAATACTTGATAGATCCGAATCCATTCAAACCAATTTCTTTAATATTTGACAATACCACTGGCAGACCCTTAGAGTATAATTCTTTTTATTGAGTTCAACATGCCGATAAAAAAAATCGTTTTCTGCGCTCTGTATGATCCGAAATTCATTCTGCAGCAGATTCATTTCCTTAATAAATGGTTTCCTGAAATCGAACAGATTTTTTTTGTGTATGGAAGCAGCAGCGAATATCTTGCCACAGCACCTGGAAATGTCCGTTTTCTCGAAAAATTTGACCAGCCGGATTTTATTGCAGAGGCAAAACTGGCAGACCGTGTGATTTTCAACGGGCTTTTCAAACAGAGTATTTCGATTGTATTAGCTCAATATACCGACATTATAAGCAAAGGTATTTGGATACCCTGGGGAGGTGATCTTTATCGGTATCAAGTACAAACCGATTTGCCGGAATATAAAATAGAACGCTCTTTTTTCAGCCAGTTTGTCAGTAAGCTTTATGGAATTGCAACCCCCATTAGAGGAGATTATGACCTGGCTGTATCATGGTTTAAAACTTCAGCTAAATATATTGACTTTTTTTTAATTATTTACCCTTTTGAAGCGGCGGAACTTGACTGCTATATATCTTCTAAACCAGCAAAAAACCACATTGCCATCCAGGTCGGCAACTCAGGGGATCCGAGCAACCGCCATCTTGAAATATTCCAATGGCTTAATAATCAGGGGGATCGGAACATCCGTATCTATGCCCCGCTTTCCTATGGAAATCCGGACTATATTAAAACCGTTATCCATCAGGGCAGGCAGATGTTTGGCGACAGGTTTGTGCCCCTGACCTCTCTTGCGTCTCATGAAGTTTACAACCGGCATCTTGCCTCCATGGATGTCCTGATATGTAATCATAACCGACAGCAGGCATTAGGTAACATATCCATTTCCCTCTATCTGGGGACAAAGGTTTTTCTGCGAAGCGATGTTACAACCTGGGAATACCTGACTGAAAAACTCGGATGCCGGGTCTTTGATACGGCTTCTATTCCGACACTCTCATTTGAAGAAATGGTTTCTTTGGATAGATCGGTTCAGGAATATAACAGAAAGCAGATTGCCATCCTGTTTGACCGGAACTGGCAGAAATCAATGTGGGAAAACCTCTACAATAAATGAAAATTATCAGTTCATAATATAAACATCCACATGATAACTCTTAGCCCTTTACAGAAAGAAGATATAGAGCTTGTGCGAAAATGGAGAAATTCACCCGAGATTCGCCAAGCTATGGTTTACAGAGATTACATAAGAAGTGATGATCAATTAAAATGGTATGATAATTTGCGTCCCAATAAAGACTATTATTTTCTCGTGAAATATGGTGATCGTAAGATCGGCTTGGCAAACATAAAAAATGTTTCAAAAGAACACAAAAGCGGCGAGGTGGGAATTTTTATCGGAAATAAAGAATTTCATAATAATATCGCCAATATCCGGGCGTTTTATTTGCTTCTAAATTTTGGATTCAATGAATTAAAACTGGAAACAATTCATGCAACAGTATTGTCGAATAATCAAATAACCCTGAAAATGGTCCATTTTTTTGGATTTTCTAATATATGTATAAAAAACAATATTGTCTATCTGATGCTTTCAAGTAAAGATTTTGTCCAGAACACCAAAATAATAAAATATTTTTCCAGATAGACTTCTGCTCAATCTATAAGTCTTTTGGGGAATCTTTTTCCGGTGAGCTCATGGATCATGGTTTCAAAATCATCAAACAGCAGTCTGTCCATCTGGGTTTTACACCATTTGACCGCGTTTTCGGCTATATAGTGGTATTTTTCATAATTATCCATATAATACGTCAGTCTGTCATTCCTGCCTTCGACCTCGGACAGGGGAATATAGTGTTCAAACGGTGAAATGCCTAGCAGTTTTAAATCCGGCACTTCAGGAAAAATCGGAACAGCGCCGGAACCGAGACATTCATAATATTTGCCTAAAACAAACTGATGCGCTTCACTACCCAGCCTGCCGAAGATCACATATTTTGCCGAGCCAAGAAAGGCAGACCACTGATTCAGATAACGCACCTGCCCCTTTTTTGTTTCTTTTATATTGGCACCGCTCCAGTAAACCCGCCTGCCGCCGAAATTATGAATAAACTCTATGCGGTACCGTTTGGTTAATCTCCTGATTTGATGGCTGAGAACCACCCGTGGCAGATAAATAGGGTGCATGACAGCGCCGATAACCAGAAGGTCAAGGTTTTTATTGCTTACATCCGGATTGGACCGTGTAAAAAATAAAGACGGCGCAAAGGGCGCAAACACAACCCGTGTGTGGGGGGTAAGCCTGAAATTTTCTCTCCAGGGAGAAGGATAGGGGGTCAGAAGAATGTCGGGCTCAAGCAGGTCAAATACCTCCTGAAAACCAGGTTTCTCTGGCCACATGTCATGACAGTAGAGAACTACGGGAATCTTCGGTCTGGAGTAAGCTGGCTTTTCCCCTGAATGAAAGATCAGCAGAAAATCATATTGTGACCAATCCATGCTGCAGGTGCCGGGAGAGAGATCAAATTGACAGCATTTCGCAAGACGGCGCTTCAGAACAAGATGCCATTGATCGCAGTTGGGGCGCTGAAAAAGGGTATAAGGGCTAAATCTTCCGATTTTTGTTGCACGTTCCTGCCAGATGACAAGCCCTCTTGGCGCATTGAGTTCCGGATCGCAGCCCAGCGCAAAATCAAAATTCTGATGATGGTGCGTCCACAACTCATCGCCCTGCCGCTCGCAGAGGGTTTTACATTCTGTCTCGTCGGGGCTGTCGTGCGGCTCAAAGAGATTTTTCTGATAAACACGCGAGAGCCATTCCATTTTTTGGGTTACAGGGTGGGACAGGAAGGGATTGGGACCTCCGTAGGTGTAAATATCTTTTCGGGTAACACGATACCCGTCCAACTCCATGGCTCCTGGCACATTATTGAACCAGAACCGTCTGACCTGCGTTACCAGATCACTTTTGGGGACTTCAAGAATCATAACATCCTTTCATTCATTATTGTTGCTGATTCTCCTTTGTTTTTATATCGTCAACCTTGTATTCCTGGAGTTAAGGAGTCACCCTTTTCACCTGCTTACCCCTCTTTATTTAAAACTTAAAACCTCCCACGTCTATATTCTCATCTGTTTTGTCCACGACTCGGCATATTTCCCCTTTAACACCAGCAGTTCTTCATGGGTGCCGGATTCAACTATTTTTCCTCTTTCCATTACGTGTATCACATCTGCCAGTCGGGCTGTTGTGAACCTGTGGGTAATCATCAGCACGGTTTTGCCTGCTACAAGCCTCCGGAAACGCTGAAGCCAGTCTGCCTCCGCCCAGGAATCCATTGAGCTTGTCGGCTCATCAAGAATGATAAAATCTGCTTTTCTCAGGAATGCCCGGGCAAGAGCAAGCCTCTGCCATTCACCGGCACTGAGTTCAGCACCCCCAAACCATTTTCCAAGCACTGTTTCATACCCTTTGGGCAGCCGGCTGATCGGAGCGTCTGCCCCTGCCGACTCTGCTGAAGCGGTTATTTCCATTAAATCGGGTGTCGAGTTGATATTTCCAAAAGCAATGTTATTGAATACAGTATCATGATATCGCACCAGATCCTGAAACAGCACGGTGATATGGTTTCTTATATCTTCAATCAGCAGGTTATGAATATCGATTCCGTCAATTGATATCGTTCCTTCATCAGGATCGTAGAACCGGCAGAGAAGCTTTATAAGGGTTGTTTTTCCAGCACCGTTTTCGCCCACTATCGCTGTAATACTCCCAGCCTTAATCTCAAGGTTAAACCTTTCTAAAGCCGGCTTTTCCGACCCGATATAATGAAATGTTACGTTTTGCAGTCCAATTTTATGATTAATACCGGGATATGTCACCGGCATTTCAGGGTTTGATATAAAGGGATTTAAGTTGAGAAATTCAAACAGGTTTTCAAGAAATATAATGTTTTTGTATATCTCGCCCGCATTTGACAAAAGGGACCGCATCATCTTCTGCCCCTGAAAAAAAGCCTGATAGAAAAGCGCCATATCCCCCAGTCCCAGCACTCCTTTTACCCCCTGCAGTCCCATCCAGGCAAGCGCCCCTGCCATGCTTGCAAGTCCTATAAACGCAGCTATTAAATGGGCAATCGCCTCATTTTTGGCAAGTGCCACCCGCTCCTTTCTTAACCGGTTCCTCAGTGCAGTAAATAGGGACCGGAAATGTTTTCCCAGCCCGAACAGTCTCATTTCAGCAGCCGCTTCCCGCTGGGTGAGCATTATATCATAATAGCTGGTTTTTCTCATTGCAGCGGTATTTTTCAAGCGCCAGTGGTGAAACAGAATTGTGTGTCTCAACACCACGAACAGCGCAGGGATTGTGCTGAGTACAAGAAGAACAGGGATAAACATACCAAATGAGAGGAGCACCCCTACCATTGCCGTAAGGGTAATAAAGCTCTGAAGAAGCGCCCCTGTGTTTTCGATAAGCGCAGCCGGTCTGCTCAGCGCATCCACCCGCGCCCGGTGCAGCTGGTCGTAATACTCCGGGGCATCATAAAACGTCATGTCAAGATCCATTGCCTTTTCATGTATCAGTTGATGAACATGGTCCTGTACTTTTTCAGACTGTGCTGTTTTAACCCATCTGTTTACTCCCTGCAGCGCCTCGCCGGTTATCAGAACCAGTACCATACCCACTGCCGGCGGCAGAACCGGCATCAATCCTTTCCACCCTTCCCCTGTGCCTATAACAGCGGCTATGCCGTTTACAATTTCCCGGATCAGATAAACCGTGGCAACCGGCAGGATACCCTGAATCAGAATCAACAAAACCCAGAGAAGGGAAAGAGATCCTGCAGCCCCCCACACTATTTTCAGTGCCTGGGGGAAATAGGGGAGCTGTTTTTTTAGCTGGTACACAGCATCTGATAACTGTCTTATGGTAGGGTTCATATCTTATTTTCCAGGTTTTCAGGAATAATTTCAATAAATTTTTAAGGCTGTAGCTGCTGCCCCGGTTATTATAGAATAAAACGGTGCTTTTTAGAATGATTTTTATATCAGACGGGATAGTTTTAAGTTCCTTTATATCGGGGCTGTTTTTTTACCTTTTTTCTGTGATACAATAACCCATAAAGGTACTTTTATGTGTTAAGTTTTAGGTAAGCGGCAATGGGAAAAGCACTCCCCCTTTTTCTGTTATCTCGAGCTTTAGAGGGAAATCCCATTAACTAAAGCTCTTTAAGGGTAAATATAAAACAGTTATGGAAGAAACCATTTTCACCCCCCTTTTTCGGCTCTGCTGTCAGGAAGTGGACATAGATATCAAAGCAGGGCAGGCTCAGTCCTTTGGCATATATTTCAAGGAGCTTGTTTTCTGGAATTCGAGGATAAATCTTACAGCAATAACCGCCCCTGAAGATATTGCCATTAAACATTTTGTTGACAGTCTGCTTCCTCAAAAAGTAATAAAGCTTGAAGGCTCTCTTGCAGATATCGGTTCAGGTGCGGGATTTCCAGGTGTTCCGCTTAAAATTATCAATCCCTGGCTTTGTGTAAGCCTTGTAGAGTCAAACAGAAAAAAAGCAAATTTCCTGAGACATATTATCAGAACACTTAAACTTGATAATATCTCAGTTCAGGAAACAAGAGCTGAAAACCTTAAAACAGAGAAGGGTTTTGATATTGTTATTGCAAGAGCTTTTTCTGATACAGCAAAATTCATAAAAATTGCCCAGCCTTTAACTAAAAAAAACGGTTTTATCGTTGTGATGAAAGGCAAAGACAGGGAAAAGGAAGTAATAAAAAACAATTTAAAACTTGCGCAAAAATCATATGTTACCCTACCCCTGAAAATGGGACAAAGAACCATTCTTGTTTACCAGAAATGTTTCACGTGAAACCCCACCTTTTTTATTCTAAGTAAAAGTTTTTTCTTTAAAAAAATATCAGTCTATGTTATTATGGTTTTAGTTTGTTTAACGTTTTTACTCTGCAACTTCAAAGCCTTTGATACAATAAAAAAACAGGCTGTAATGAATGCAAAAATACTATGCGTAGCCAATCAAAAAGGCGGCGTGGGTAAAACCACTACGGCAATAAACCTGAGTGTTTCCCTGGGACTTTTAAAAAAAAAGGTTCTTCTTGTTGATATAGACCCTCAAGGCAATGCTGGAAGCGGTATAGGAATAAAACCCGAAGATTGCCAGGAAAATATCTATCACCTGCTTGTAGGCGAAAAGCAGATAGAAACCATTATTAAGAAAACGGATTATCCAAATCTGTACTTCATACCCTCAAATATAAATCTGACAGGGGCTGAAATTGAGCTTGTAAATATGCCGGAAAGGGAACGGTGCCTTTTAAAAGGAATTGAAAAATTAAAACACGATTTTGAATATATAATTATAGATTGCCCGCCTTCTCTAGGGTTGCTTACTTTAAACTCTCTTTCAGCATCAGATTCTGTTCTGATACCGCTTCAATGTGAATATTATGCACTGGAAGGGCTTAGTCAGCTTGTAAGGACTATTAAGCTTGTTAAAACAAGACTTAATCCAGAACTTGTTATAGAAGGTATACTTCTTACCATGTTTGATAAGAGAAACAATCTTTCGCACCAGGTTGCAAAAGAGATAGTCAAGCATTTTTCCTCAAAGCTTTTCAGGGTTATCATACCAAGGAGTGTCAGACTGGCAGAATGTCCCAGTCATGGAAAGCCTGTGTTTTTTTATGACAAAAGTTCTGTTGGGACAAAGACTTATCTTGAACTTGCCCGCCATATAATAAACAACAATGGAAGGAATGTGCCGTGACAGTAAAAAGGGGGTTAGGAAAAGGCATTGATGCACTTATACCAGATATTGGTGATGATTTCTTTGAACAGAAAGATAAAGTCTTACAGGCAAGTATAGCAGCTATAAAGGCGAATCCTTTTCAGCCAAGGAAAAGTTTTTCACAGGAAAAAATGGAGGAACTTGCCGGTTCCATCAGGGAAAAAGGATTAATTCAGCCTCTTCTTGTAAAAAAAGCTGATACGGGATATGAACTTATTGCAGGGGAAAGAAGACTCAGAGCTGCTCATATGGCAGGTTTTTCAACCGTGCCTGTTATTGTTATAGATGTTGATGAGAGTTCTCAGGGTGAGATTGCCTTGATAGAAAACATTCAAAGAGAGGATTTAAATGTTGTTGAGGAGGCAGAGGCCTACCATACATTGATAAAGAGGTTTTCATATACTCAGGAAGAAATCTCCAGAAAAGTTGGAAAGAGCAGGGCTGCTGTCACAAATACCCTGAGGCTTTTAAAGCTGAGTGAGTCCATAAAAAAAGATATTATTGCAAATAGAATAACAATGGGGCATGCAAGGGCATATCTTAGCCTTGAAAGCAAATCCCTCCAGGAAAAAATTCACAGAATTGTTGTAAAAAAAGGGTTCTCTGTTCGTCAAACAGAAAATATAATCAAAAAAGAGAAGCCGTCAGGTTTTAAAAAAAATAATAAAAAAATTGATTCCGCTGATAAATATCAGGACAAAGAAATAGTAGATAAACTTCAAAAGAGGTTTTCATCGAAAATAAACATCGAAAAAAAAGGCAGCAGAGGCAGGATAATAATAGAGTTTTATTCAGACGAAGATTTTGAAAGAATTTATGATATATTAAGGGGTTATGAAGATGGAAAAAGCAGTAATCAATTCTGATGTGATTGGTAGTTACACAGCAGAAAACATAAAAGTCTTGGAAGGTCTTGAAGCGGTAAGAAAAAGGCCTGCCATGTATATTGGCAGCACAGATGTCAACGGAATGCACCATCTTGTTTATGAGGTTGTGGATAACAGTATTGATGAGGCAATGGCAGGATACTGCACAAGAATAGATGTTATCATCCATTTGAACGGCGGTGTTACGGTTACTGACAATGGAAGAGGCATTCCTGTTGATATGCACCCTACAGGAAAATCTGCAGCCGAGGTAGTAATGACAATGCTTCATGCAGGAGGTAAATTTGATCATGATACATACAAGGTATCAGGGGGGCTGCATGGGGTTGGGGTTTCTGTTGTAAATGGTCTTTCTGAAACATTAGAGCTTGAAATATGGAAAGACAGCAAGGTTTACTATCAGGCATATCAGAGGGGGGTTCCGAAATCCCCTCTTGAGGTAGTAGGAAACACAAAAAAGACAGGGACAAAGGTGGTTTTTAAGCCGGATTCAGAAATTTTCGGGGAAGCATCATATAGTTTTGACATACTTTCCAACAGACTCAGGGAAATTGCTTTTTTAAACCCCGGTCTTACTATCTACGTAGAGGATGAGCGGACAGAGAAAAAACATGAGTTCTGCTATAAGGGGGGTATAAGGGAGTTTGTTGAATATCTCAACAGCAAAAAAAATGCTCTTTATCCAAAACCTTTGTACATAAAGGGTGAAAGAGATAATATAATTGCTGAAATATCCTTTCAGCATAATGATGGGTATGCAGAGAACATTTTTACATTTGCAAATAACATAAACACACATGAAGGCGGTACACACCTGATTGGATTTAAGTCAGCACTTACAAGAACTATTAATAACTATGTCCAGTCCGCTAAGAATGTCCAGTCCGCTAAGATAAACAAAAACTATAAAGGTACCCTGGAAGGCGATGATATAAGAGAGGGGTTAACCTGTGTAATAAGCATAAAAATTCCCGACCCCCAGTTTGAAGGTCAGACAAAGACTAAACTGGGAAACAGTGAAGTAAAGGGGATAATTGAAAGTCTTGTTAATGAAAAATTGAATACTTATTTTGAGGAAAACCCAAAAATTGCAAACAAAATAATTGAAAAATCAGTTGAAGCATCACGAGCAAGAGAAGCTGCACGTAATGCAAAAGAGCTTACACGAAGGAAATCAGCTCTTGAGGGGGGATTCCTGCCCGGAAAACTTGCAGACTGTCAGGAAAAAGACCCCGCATATTCTGAGCTATATCTTGTAGAGGGTGATTCTGCCGGCGGATCAGCAAAACAGGGAAGAGACAGAAAAAATCAGGCGATACTGCCTCTTAAAGGGAAAATTCTGAACGTTGAAAAGGCAAGATATGACAAGATGTTACAAAATGAAGAAATAAAAACAATCATAACAGCACTTGGAACCGGCATTGGTAAGGATGACTTTAATATTTCAAAGCTTCGGTATCATCGTATTATAATAATGACAGATGCTGATGTCGACGGGTCTCATATCAGAACCCTTCTGCTTACATTTTTCTTCAGGCAGATGCCCGAACTGATAGAAAGAGGCCACCTTTTTATTGCCCAGCCCCCACTTTTCAGAGTGAAAAAAGGCAAACAGAAACCTATTTACATTGGTGATGAATCATCACTTGAAAACTTCCTTTTTGAGAGCGGGGTAGAACATTTGAAGGTTTATTCAAAACAGAAAGCGATGATATATTCTGGGCAGAAGCTTTTTGATCTTGTGAAAAGAGCCGTATGGTTTGAAAAAACCCTTTCAAAGATGCAGAGAAAAGGATTTGACAAAAACATTCTTAGCGCTCTTGCTCTAGATGGTAATTATACAAAAGAGACATTGAAAAGCTCTGAGGAAGTAGATATGCTTATCAACTCTCTTAAGGATCACAAGAGTTTTTTTTATGATTATATTACCCCTGCAGATTATAATGTGGATCACGATCCTGAACATAACAGGTATTCAGTAAAATGTATTACAAGGACAAATGGAAAAGATAGAGAAATGGTGATAGATTTTGAACTTTTGATTTCTCCTGACATGGATGAAATTAAAAAGCTTGCCGCACATCTTAAAACAATTGGAGAACCCCCATTTATTATAGAAGAAAACGAAGAAAAAAAAGAGGTGGGGACGCTTTATGAAATTTATAAATATATTGTAGAAAAAGGAAAAAAACATCAGGAGATTCAAAGATACAAAGGTCTGGGTGAAATGAATCCGGAACAGCTTTGGGAGACCACCATGGATCCTCAGAATAGAAAAATGCTACAGGTTGGTATAGAAGATGCGGTTGGGGCTGATGAGGTTTTTACTATACTAATGGGTGATCAGGTCGAACCAAGAAGGGATTTTATATATTCCAATGCTCTGCAGGTCCAAAATCTGGATATCTAAAAGGCGGGTATCAGCAATTTAGCAACGTAGCCCGTAGTCAAGAAAGCTGTTAAGCAAAGGCACAAAAAGCTTTTAGTTGCAGATAGAAACTTGTAACTCAACATTGACATTTCGAAGGAGTTGAGCGACTGAGAAATCTGGTTTTAATAATACCATTAAGGAGATTTCTCTCTATCGCTTGAAATGACAAAAGCGGGTATATTAGACTTTTTTACGGAACCAACAAAATTAAAATACGGATCAACTGACTTTTTTGTACAGCGAAACAAAACTAACCCCCTGTAAAAACTTT
>CAZMHH010000051.1:0-27997 GCA_964566035.1 uncultured Thermodesulfobacteriota bacterium | reverse complement strand
ATTTATTTTAGCATTTAGCTTTTCTCTGTGTCCACTAAAAGGGGGGAAGGTCAAAGTGGCAAGTAAGGGAAGCGGCAAGGGGTAAGCGGAAAGCGGGAAGCCGTTGGGTTGAGCGCAGCGAAACCCAACAAAAAGCGATAACTATAGTGATTTCGATAACAATTACGACCACGAATGGTTTTGCTCTTTTTTTTGTCTCCCAGAAACAGAGGGGCGACAGGACAGGATCTTTGAGAAATCAGAAACCCTGCTCCCCCGCCCCTTTGTTTTTTTATTTGCTACCAACCGGAAGCTAAATTGCTGACCTGTTTTTCCTTACCACTGCCCCCCCTTATACCTGCTTGTGTTGTTGGGTTTTGCTCCGCTCAACTCCAACCTACAGAACTGGTTTTAAAGTTTTTGCTTAACAGCTTATCAGCCATCAGCTTAACAGCTTTTATGCTTTTGCTGACTTCTGATAGCTGATACCTGCTTTTCATTTCCTTATTGCATAAATTTTATTTATCTTCTATCATAATATACAATAAGACAGTTTATTAAAACCTGATGGATCCGTAAAAAGTCAATTTTTTCTTGAAATGCAAAATGAAGCAGCGGGGGTGATGTCTGTAAGGTACTGGATTTGCTTACATAACACCCTCACCCCAACCCTCTCCCGTCAAGGTAGAGGGAGCTTTTTAGACTTTTTACCGGTCCATCAAACCTGATGGTTCTTTAAAAAGTCCCTTAATGTCACCCCGAACGAAGAGAGAGGTCTCATAAGATGCCGGAAAAACGATATTTCTCACCCGCGCGGCGCGGGTTCGAAATGACAAAAAATGTTCTTTCTGACTTTTTAAGGAGTCAGCAATCCTGACTGGAATGTGTTGTGACTTTAATTGTTAAAAATGTTTTTTTGGCATGTTATTTGCTCAAAAGATATTAAAATTTAATGATTTGGGAGTAAACCAATTATGGATATCGCAACAATACTTGGCGTTATAACCGGTTTTTCTCTTATGCTTGCAGCAATTGCCCTTGGAGGTGGAATAGACTGGTTTATAAACATCCCTTCGGTAATGATAGTGTTTGGAGGAACAATAGGAGTTACTTTTATCAACTATCCTCTTGGTTCAGTTCTGGGAGTGATGGGAGTCTTAAAAAATGCTCTTTTTTACAAGGATATGCCAACTGTTGATGTAATAAAAAATCTTGTTGAATTCTCAAGGGTGGCAAGACGTGAAGGGATTCTGGCTCTTCAATCTCTGACAAAAAACCTGGATGACCCATTTCTTGTAAAGGGAATTAATCTTGCTATAGACGGGCTTGAGCCTCATATTATTGAAGATATTCTCGACACAGAAATTGACAGGATTGAACAGAGACATAAATACGGGGCTGAAGTTTTTACAACTATGGGTACCTTTGCCCCTGCGATGGGAATGCTCGGAACACTGATAGGCCTTGTTCAAATGCTGATGCAGATGGATGACCCGTCAAAAATCGGTCCTGCTATGGCCGTAGCTCTGCTCACAACCTTTTACGGAGTTTTACTGGCAAACCTTATATTTTTGCCTATTGCCGGAAAACTCAGGACAAGAAGTAATGAAGAAATACTGCTTAAACAACTGGCAGCAGAGGGAATCAAGGCAATACAATCAGGAGACAACCCTCGTATAGTTGAACAGAAACTGCTTGCTTTTATTGAGCCCAAGAAACGAGATGAGGCTGCAACAGACACAAAATAGATGCAAGATACAAGTTGCAAGTTTAAGAGTTTATGAGTTTAATATTTTAACTTTTCAACTTTTATGCTTTTGCTTAACAGCTTATCAGCTCTTATGCTTTTGCTGATAACTGCTTTTGGTTTTGCTTAACAGCTTAACAGCTCTTATGCTTTTGCTGACAACGGCTTATTTGCAGGTTATTTTTATGGCTGAAAAAGTAAAAAAAATCCAGGAAGTAGCCCAACCCAGCTGGCAGACAGTGTTCTGCAGCCTTGCAATTATACTTGTTGCTTTCTTTGTAATGCTCTGTTCTTATGCAACACTTGAACAAGGCAAAATGGAAGCTGTGGTTGTCAGTTTTAGAGGCGCGGTAGGACTTTTTACCTCAGGTATCCTTTTTGACAAAGGAGAAGGAATAGTTGTGCCTTCTCCGGATAACCGTGTCGAGCTGCAGGAACAGATTGCAACACCTATAAGCAATTTGCTTAAAGGCAAAGAAGATATAGATGATATAATAACGCTTAAAATTGACCCTGGTTTTATAAGGCTTAAAATACTTACCTCTTTTCTCTTTAAAAGAGGTGAAACAGAACTGTCAACTGAAGCACAAAACGCATTGTCGGAGATATCAGAAATTCTTTCTGTAATTCAGGTCCCTATAAGAATTGAAGCTCATACCGATGATACCCCTGCATTTAAGGAGGGATGGGAAATCTCAACACAAAGAGCTGCAACGGTAATGAGGTTTCTTCATCAAAAAGCCGAAATACCATTTGACAGGATATCTGCAGTTGGATTGTCTCAATACAGACCTTTTCTGCCTAACAAAACAGAAGAGCAAAGACGCCAGAACCGCAGGGTTGAAATAATTATTCCTCTTACAACTGAAATAGTTCATGATATTGCAAGTGATTCACCTCCAAGTTTCAGGGTCTGGAAATATCAAGACTAAGCCAAAAAAGGTTTTTGTATGGCTAAAAAGAAAATTAAGATAATACCTTATGAAGATACCCAAAAATGGCTGACTACTTTCAATGATCTCATGACCCTTCTTCTTACATTCTTTGTTCTGTTAATAAGCATGAGCAGCCTTGAGGCATCAAAGATAAGAGACCTTCAGCAGCAGATAATTGACGGACTTGGAATGATGGAGTCAGGAAGAGAACCTGAGGAGACCATAATTGAAAGAATTTTCAGAATAGAAGAGATTGGCAAAGTTTTAAAAATTTTTAAAACAGTCACAAAACCTGTGAAAGAAGGAGAACAAAAACCTGACAGGATACAGGAACTGGAACATCCGGAAGAAATTTTTAAAGAGTTTACTGTTGATATCACGGAGGGAATAGAACGAACAGCTGATGATAAAGAAGCAATATTCCAGCAGTTCAGGGATATTATATATGATGATGTACAGATGCCCGGGATAACCCTGAGAAAGGATAAAAGAGGAGTTGTGCTCACCCTTTCAGAAAATCTTCTTTTCCCTTCTGCAAGTGCTGAGATAGAAAAATCTTCTATGCCTATCCTGAAGGGTTTTGCAAATATTGTCAAAGACAGTAATTTCAATATATATATTGAAGGTCATACTGATTCACTTCCCATCAGGACACCTTCTTTTCCTTCAAACTGGGACCTGTCTATTGCAAGGGCTGTTTCTGTTGTCGATTTTCTGGTAAATTACTGTAATATAAATCCCTCTCGTATAGGAGCAGCAGGATATGCTGATTCCATGCCTTTGGTTCCAAACACATCTGAGGAGAACAGGCAAAAAAACAGAAGAATAGAAATTGTTTTATCTCAGTTTTAAATTATTAAAGCACAATGAAAACAGGTTGCAATATGAATAAATAACCGGAGAATAAAACATGGCTGATGAAATAAAAGAACAACCCGGCGTAAAAAAAAGTTCAAACAAAATGCTTTTTATTATTATTGTTGTCCTGGGGATAATAATAGGAGTTGGAGGGGCACTTGCTTTTATAATGTTTAAATCAAAATCAGATGATCAGGGGCAGAAGCCAGCTCAGGTGGAAAAAAAAGAAGATAAAAAACCCGTTTCTGATACGATGGGGCATATTATAATGCTTGAACCGTTTATTGTAAATCTTTCAGGAAGCGGGCTTAACTATCTTAAGGTTGAAATTGGGCTTGAACTCAGCAACCTTGAGGTTGAAAAAGAAATCACGAGCAAAAAACCCCATATTCAGGACAGCATTATTCTGCTTCTCTCAACCAAAAGTTTTGATGACATAAGCACCGGGCAGGGAAAACTTGTACTCAAAGACGAGATACTGATACGTCTTAACAACATACTAAGAACAGGCAGCATAAGAAACATCTATTTTACAAGCTTTATTGTGCAATAATAAAAAAGCTATAGCTCTCAGGCTATGGGCTATAGCGAAAAACAATGAGAAGTGGGGTTTTGCTACCAACTATGAGCTAAATTGCTAACTTAAGGATTATTTTTATGAGCCAGATTCTATCACAGGAAGAAGTAGATGCCCTGTTAAAAGGTATTTCAGGCGGCGAGGTTGATACTGAAAAGGGTGTAATCCCTGACGAGGACGCAGAATTTGCGGCCTATGACCTTACAAAACCTGACCGAGCCGTTAAACTGCCCAAACTTGTTGTCATCACAGATAAGTTCTGCAGAACCTTCAGGATAACACTCTCTAACACCCTTAGAAAACTTGCTGAAGTTTCATTTGACTCAACAGATGTTCAGAGATTTGATGAATTTTTAAGAGAAATACCTGTACCTGCAAACCTGAACATTTTCACAATGGAACCTTTAAGAGGCTATAATATACTGCTTATAGACTCTGTTCTAATATTCTACTTTGTTGATGTCCTTTTTGGGGGATCCGGCGCTGCGAGAACCAAGGTTGAAGGAAGGGAATTTACATCAATCGAAAATACTGTGATAAGAAAGATATCAAGAACAATACTTGAAGACTGGGGAAAATCTTGGGAATCATTTGTCGTGGTAAAATCAGCATACTCTCATTCAGAAGTAAATCCACAATTTGCAATGATAGTTCCGCCAAATGACATAGTTATAACAATAAAATTCAATATTGAGGTTGAAAACACATCAGGAGTAATAACTCTCTGCATCCCTTTTTCAAACATAGAACCAATAAAAGAAAAACTGGCGGGGGACTTCAGTATTGAGACAAAAACCAAGGACCCTTTTTGGAAAAAGGTACTTGAAAGGGAGATTCAGAATGTGGATGTAAATTTAAGAGCAGAACTTGGCAAAACTTCTTTGACTGGAAAGGATCTTTTAAACCTAAAAAAAGGAGATATTATACCGCTCAACAGGTTTTCTTACGATCCTCTTTCAATATATGTTGAGAATACACAAAAATATAAAGGACTGCCCGGCACTTTTCGCGGCAATAATGCAATAAAAATAACCGAGACTTTAAAAAGGAGGTAAGGTGTTATGCCCAAAAATAATTCAGACAATTTTGATGAAAAAAATGAAATGATAGACGAAATTGAGGATATATCATGGGATGATGTGGGTGTCGAGGATGACAAAAAAAAAGACCCCGCTGCATCCGCACCTAAAAAGAAAGGGGCTGAAAAACAGCCTCAATTTTCAGAATTAAAGAAGGATTCACCCCCAGGTTCCCAGCAGAATATAGACTTTATACTTGAAATCCCGCTCGAAGTCACGGTTGAACTGGGCAAAACCTCAATGCCTATCTTTGAACTGCTTCAACTCGGTCAGGGCTCAATTATTGAGCTGGATAAAGTAGCGGGTGAACCACTGGAAATACTTGTCAACAAAAAACTAATTGCCAGAGGAGAGGTTGTTTCAGTCAATGACAAATTCGGCATAAGGTTAACAGAGGTTGTAAGCACCAAAGAAAGAGTGGAGACATTAACATAATCACATAACTTCAAAACCTGTATCCCCCCTTCTTTTAGTGGTTTTTGCAGTAAAAGCAATTGGCAATACAGGTGTAAATGAGTTGACCACCTAACCACCCTTTTTCTGTTATATCTTCCTGCCAGACAATTTATAAAACAGATTCCGTTCAGCAACTTCTTTTTTTTCCATACTCCACCAGCTACCGTTAATATAAAAATAGTTTGAAAGATTCTTCAAAAAAGTTTTTCAGGAACAGACTTTTCCCTTTACCGGTTCATCTTTTATCTTTTTAAACCTCTTATTGGCCCTTTACTTGCAATATATGAATGTCAAACACCTGGATTACTTTAGAACTACATCAACAGATAAAGGGTTATAAGATAAATGAAGAAGATTTTTTTATTCTGTTTGGTAAGTTTTATCACCCCCCAATTATGTTTTGCCTATGAAACAAACCAGGGGCCTGATTTTGTGGCTGCAATTTTCAGAATGTTCTGTGTACTTGCTCTTGTGCTTGCGATAATATTTGTGGGAATACACTTTTTAAAAAAAATAAACCTGGCCAGAAGCGGCCTTTTCGGTACAAACAGACTAATAAATATCGTTGAAACCCTTCATCTGGGTCCCAAAAATTCAATTGCAGCCATAAAAGCCGGCGGAGAGTATATTCTAGTCGGAATATCCGGAAATCAGATCAACTATTTAACCAAACTTGACCTCTCATCTGAAATTTTAAAAAAACTTGGGGGTGAAAACAGCTCAGATAATAAATTGGAAAACCATGGATATTACCATTCCAACAACACTCAGCAAAGTGTCATTCTTTTGACAGAAAAAATCAAAGAGAAATTGACATTAAGAAAATCAAACAAGCTCAAAAAAAGCGCTTAGACATGAAAAAAATCATCCGGATTACTGTATTTATTCAATTTTTGTTTATTCTTTTCCCTTGCTGTGTATCTTTTGCTGATACAATACCTGTTCCATCGATTCAGCTCGGTTTTGCCGATTCGAGTCAGCCTGAAGAGGTTGCAACAACTCTTAAAATAGTTTTTATGCTCACCATATTGGCTCTTGCACCCTCTATTCTTATTCTGATGACGTCCTTTACACGCATCATGATAGTATTTTCATTCTTAAGACATGCCATGCACACCCAGCAAATGCCATCAAATCAGATACTTGTGGGGCTGTCGCTGTTTATGACTTTCTGCATAATGACGCCCGTATGGAATAATATAAACGAATCAGCAGTCAAGCCCTACATGGAAGAAAGGATTTCTTTTCAGGAAGCAGTTACTGAGGCTACCGTGCCTTTGAGGGAATTCATGCTGAAACAGACACGAGAAAAAGATCTTGCACTTATGCTTTCTCTAACAAAAGAACAGCGGCCACGTACTCCGGCAGACCTTCCATTCTCGGCTGTTGTTCCGGCTTTTGTGATAAGTGAGGTGACTACGGCGTTTTCAATGGGGTTTATAATATTTCTCCCTTTTCTAATAATTGATATGGTAGTTGCATGTACCCTTCTCTCGATGGGAATGATGATGCTTCCGCCTGTTATGGTATCTTTGCCTTTTAAACTTCTTCTTTTTGTTCTTGCAGATGGCTGGAACCTGGTAGTAGGTTCTATCGTAAAGAGTTTTCATTAAAACCGGCAGGTATGATAACAATCAATATTTTAACTCTCAGATTACAAACATGATAATGCTGAAACTGATAATAACTAAGATTAACAATATTGATGGAGCAGTAAAAATCTAAAAAGCTCCCTCTCCCTGAAAAGAGCTGATGATCTGATGGCAGATAAGAGGAAAAACAAAAAAGAGTTTGCTTAATAGCTCAATAGCCCTGTTAAATAACCTTCGGTTTGCTCCGCATTTCACAGGGCAGGCCAATCCCGCGAAGCGCGGGACTTAACAGCTAAAAACAGGGTTGGGGTGAGGGTGATTAGAAAGCAATTACAGTACGCTACAACTATCACCCTCCGCAGCCTCTTTTAGCATTTTAAGAAAAAATTGACTTTTTACATGACCATCATTGTTGATATGCCTTTTTCTGGTTAACTATCAAGGCCACAAAAAACATATAAATTATATAGGGGACATATACTATGACACCGGATCTGGTTTTATCAATAGGCAAAGAGACAATAATTACAGTTCTTCTGCTGGCAGCACCTTTGCTCGGCTTTGGACTTATAGTCGGATTGACTGTGGCAATCTTCCAGTCTGCAACACAGATTCAGGAGATGACACTAACATTTGTTCCAAAAATTGTGGCTGTAATGCTGTCCCTTCTTTTTTTTCTTCCATGGATGATGCGAACACTGATGGAGTTTACAATCAACCTGTTTAACAATATACCCACGTATGTACCTTAAAGGAGCAGTGAGTAAGAGGTGAGAGGTGGGTGGTCGTAGGCGTAATCGTAAGAGCTGTTAAGCTGTTGGCTGTTAAGCTGATAAGCAAAGGCAGGTTAGCAGCTTAGCTCATATCTGGTTTTAGGTTTTGCTACCAGCTACGAGCTGAATTGCTTTTTCTTGTATCTTGCAACTTGAAACTTGTAACTTTTTATTCGTAATTGTAACCGCCTGAAAAGGCACCTGAGACTTTACCTTTACATAAAACTTAAAACCTAAAACTTATATATGAACCTTGACGTTTCCATAGAACAAATTCAAGTCTTTATAATGGTTTTCATAAGAATAGGGGCAGTTCTGTTTACTATTCCAATCTTTGGAAGCAATGATTTTCCTAAAATTGCAAAGGTGGGGCTGTCACTTACAATTGCATGGATGCTTTTTCAGCACGTTCCTGTTCCCGAAGAAATTCATGGATCCCGGCTCTCAACATACCAGATTCTTCCAGCCATATGCAGTGAAATAATGATAGGCATTGCAATAGGTATAATAGCCCGTTTTATATTTGAAGGAATTCAGCTGTCAGGACAGCTCGTGGGTTTCCAGATGGGTTTTGGAATTGTCAATGTATTGGACCCGGTTACAGGAGCTAATTTTTCCATAATAGCTCAGATTCAGAACCTTCTTGCTACCCTTTTCTTTATTGCCCTTAACATGCACCATCTTTTTTTCAAGGCATTGGCACTAAGTTTTGAAAAAATACCTGTTTTTCAATGTTATCTTTCTGTCTCTGTTTTTACGTGGATAATAGCACTATCATCTGACATATTCATCATGGCTGTAAAAATTGGATCTCCTATCATTGCAATTCTTCTTTTTACAACCATTGCCCTCGGGCTTATTGCAAAGGGGTGTCCCCAGATAAATGTTTTTATTGTAGGCTTCCCCTTAAAAATTGCAGCCGGGCTTATAGGACTTGCACTAACACTCCCGATGTTCTCTATAATGGTTCAAAAAGCATTTGCTGCGCTGGAACAGAACTTATACAGGCTTATTCTAATATGGTCACAGGGGGGGTAAAACAGGTGTCGGCTGTCAGGTTTCAGCAAAACCGGGTTAGCAGCGTAGCTCATAGCTGGTAGCTCGTAGTAAAGGCATAAAGCTCGTGATCGTTGTCGGTTTTTCCTTGCATCTTGAAACTTAAAACTTGCAGCTTCTATCTGATTCGGTGCGCACGGCGCACCCTGCAACTGATAAGCTGTTGAACTGTTAAGAAAAAGAAAAAAGCAAGAAGCTGAGCGCTACCAGCTATGAACTGACTTGGCTTGTCCGGGTTATGTTTTTACCATAAACACAAAACAACAATTTTCAGGGCGCTGCCCCTGAACGGTGAACCAAAGATATGGCAGAAAATAAAGAAGGTCAGGAAAAGAGCGAACAGCCGACCGGGAAGCGGAAATCAAAAGCTCGAAATGAAGGAAATGTTGCAAAAAGCAAAGAAATCTGCTTTGTTGCCGGTCTTATGGGTGCGCTTCTCTATTTCGCTTTAAACGGACCTTCTATGGGAAAAACGCTGATTGAATTAATAAGAATTCTCTATACTGATATAATTGTTATGGAAGTAACAATCGAGTCTATTGCCGTCATGGCAGAGAACATCATATCTATTGTTGCATCCATACTTGTACCCTTTTTTATAGTACTCTTTATTGTTGCCATACTTGCAAACTACTTCCAGATAGGTCTGATTTTTACCTTAAAACCTTTTATTCCCAAACTAAGCAAGTTTAATGTTCTAAAAGGACTTAAAAGGATTTTATTCAGTCCCGGAAAAATAGTAGACATAGTCAAAAACGTTCTAAAGGTTCTTGTAATCGGTTACGTTCCTTATGTGTTAATCAAAGCCGAGATAGATTATATACCACTGCTTATGGACACAAGCATATGGGAGATCATCGCCTATATAACGACAATGATTCTTAAAATATTCTTATATGTCGGTCTTGTCATGCTTATCCTTGCCATAATTGACTTGACATATCAGAAATGGAAACACAAAAAGGATCTTATGATGACAAAACAGGAAGTAAAGGATGAAAGAAAACAGGCTGAAGGTGATCCAAAGGTCAAGGCAAAAATCAGAAGAATGCAGCTTCAGGCAATTCTGAAACGAATGATGTCGGATGTTCCGAAAGCAGACGTGGTGGTGACAAACCCTGTACATCTGGCTGTTGCCCTTAAATATGACAACATGGACATGAGTGCCCCAAAGGTTGTTGCAAAAGGTGCGCGTTTGATAGCAGAAAAAATAAAAAAAATCGCAAAAGATAATGACATTCCAATTGTGGAAAACAGACCTTTGGCACAATCATTGTATAAAATGGTAGAGATAGGACAGGCAATACCTGAATCCCTTTACAAAGCTGTTGCAGAGGTACTTGCTTATGTTTATAGCAGAAAAAGAAATAAAAAAGCGGTTAACATGTAAATAGAAAAAGGCCATGATTGATTCACCAATACCCCAGAATCCGACAATAGCCAATTTAGCAAAAAACAGTGATGTTTTAATGTCTATTGCAGTCATCGGAATTTTAGCAATTATGCTTATACCGCTGCCCACATGGACACTCGACTTTTTTCTATCTCTTAACATTACAATTGCCATAATGGTCATACTAGTCAGCATGTATGTTTCAGAAGCTTTAAGTATATCAGTTTTCCCTTCACTTCTACTTATGACAACACTTTTCCGCCTTGCCCTTAACGTTTGTTCAACAAGACTCATTTTGCTTAACGGAGAACAGGGAACCGATGCGGCAGGAAAGGTTATTCAGGCATTCGGAAGTTTTGTTGTGGGCGGGAATTATGTTGTGGGAATTGTTATTTTTGCAATACTTGTCATTATCAATTTCGTGGTTATAACAAAAGGAGCCGGAAGAATAGCAGAAGTTGCAGCAAGATTCACCCTTGATGCAATGCCTGGAAAACAGATGAGCATTGATGCAGATTTAAACAACGGCCTCATCGATGAAGGAGAGGCAAAAATCAAACGTGAACGTGTTACAAAAGAAGCTGATTTTTACGGCGCCATGGATGGAGCCAGCAAGTTTGTCCGGGGAGATGCTGTTGCCGGAATGATAATAACTGCTGTAAATATAATAGGCGGGCTTGTTATAGGTGTTCTGCAGAAAGGAATGCCGCTTGGCGAGGCTGCTCAAACATATACACTGCTAACAATTGGTGACGGTCTTGTAAGCCAGATTCCAGCCCTTATAATATCTACCGCTGCAGGTATAATCGTCACAAGAACAGCCTCTGAAGGGCATATGGGAACAGAGATGGTCTCCCAGTTGACAGTTCATCCAAGGGCATTTTCAACCGCTGCAATAGTGCTGGGACTTTTCGGACTTGTGCCGGGTCTTCCAACAGTTCCTTTTATAGGCCTTGCAGCTTTGACCGGCTTTATGGGCTACACAATAAAAGAGGCTGAGAAAACATCTGCAATTGAAAAAGAGGAAGAAAAACAAAAACCTGCAAAAGCTCCTGAAAATGTCGACTCTCTTCTTTCAGTAGACGACCTTGAAATTGAGGTCGGATACGGACTGATACCTCTTGTAGACAGAAGTCAGGGAGGAGAACTGCTCGAAAGAATAAGGGGAGTGAGAAGACAGCTTGCGTTGGATATGGGGATAATTGTTCCGCCCATACACATAAGGGATAATCTTAAACTTCCGCCAAACCAGTATTGTTTTATGGTCAGAGGCATTGAAACCGGAAAAGGCGAGATTATGGTTGACAGATATCTTGCTATGGAAACAGGATTTGTTGCACAAAAGGTTGAAGGGATACAAACAACAGAACCTGCTTTCGGACTTTCAGCGCTTTGGATTACGGAAAAATTAAAAGATCAGGCTCAGTCTTTTGGATATACGGTTGTTGATCCTTCAACAGTTCTCGCCACACATGTATCAGAGCTTGTTAAAACACATGTGCACGAAATATTTGGAAGGCAGCAGGTTCAGGAACTTCTTGATAAAGCTGCTGAAAAGAATCCAAAGCTTGTTGAAGAACTTGTACCCAACCTGCTTTCTCTTGGAGGTGTTCAGAAAATACTTCAAAACCTGCTTAGAGAACGTGTATCCATAAGAAACATGGTTACTATTCTTGAAACCATAGCCGATTATGCTCCTTCCACTAAAAACACGGATATCTTAACTGAATATGTCCGTCAGGCACTTGGAAGAAACATAACAAGACAGTACATCTCAGATGACGGGAAGCTCTATCTCCTTGCCCTTGATCCTAAAGTTGAAGACCTTATTGCCAATGCAATACAGCATACTGAAAGAGAATCCTTCCTGTCACTTGATCCCAACACTGCACAAAATATCATCCAGAAGATACAGGCACAGGTCAAGAAATTTGAGAAGACACAATCAATACCCGTGCTTCTCTGTTCTCCAAATATCAGAATTCATATGAAAAGGCTTATAGAAAGATTTATTCCTCAGATGGCTGTGCTTTCCCACTCTGAGATTGATACAACCATACCTGTTAATTCAATAGGATCAATAAACATATAAAAACAAAAAAATGCAGCTAAAAACCTACGAAGCCCCGACAATTCAGGATGCATTAAAAAAAATAAAGCTTGAACTTGGCAGCAATGCTGTTATATTCTCTTCTAAGTCTATTGAACCTCCTTCCGGTGGGAAAGGAAAATGGATAAAAGTAACTGCAGCCATAGAAAGTCCTTCTCTGAAAGATAACATACATACGGAAAGCAAATCCGGTAAAAACGAAAAACAGCAGCAAACCCGAAGAGAAACTTATTTAGATGAGAAAACAGGCGGATTCTCTTTTACTGATATGTCTGCACATCCCTGTTACAGGAAACTTTTAAACTCAGGTTTTGATAAAACAGTTTCTTCCTTTTTAATGGGAGAAGCAGCGACTGAAGCGGAAAAATCCGGTAATTACTGCCTGGAAAACATACTGTTGAAAAAAATAGCCTCCAAGATACCAATTTCTGGAACAATAAATACGGATAATTGCAAAAAAAATGCTGTTGCAGCCTTTATCGGGCCAACGGGTGTGGGGAAAACAACCACTCTGGCAAAAATTGCAGCCCGCTCTGTTCTATCAGACAGGATCAGGGTCAAGATTATAAGTTTTGACAATTTCAGGATTGCAGCCTCGGAACAGTTAAAAATTTATGGACAGATAATGTCAATTCCTGTTAGCATAGTATCATCAGAGGAAGAAGTCATCAATGAGTTAGAACGTTCCTCAGAATTTGACCTTGTTTTACTTGATACAGCAGGACGAAACTACAGGGAGAACAGACAGATAGAAAAATTAAATAGACTTTTTAAAATGCTCCCCTGCCTTGAAACCCATCTCCTGCTCAGCGCCACCACAAACAAGGATTGTCTTGATGCGACTTTAGATTGTTATAGAGAGGGCAGCATTGACCGTATAATTATTACAAAAGTTGATGAAAGCATAAATATGGGCAATATATTCAATACAGTGGCAACAGAGAGCATTCCAGTCTCTTATATAACAACGGGGCAGCGCGTTCCTGAAGACATAATACCTGCTTCTTCAGAAAAACTATCAAAGCTTTTTTACTATGGTTTTGATTATGCATTAGAAAAGCAACTCTAATCCGGAATCAAGGAGGATCCTTATTTGAATTCAACAAATGGAAAAGACCAGGCGGAAACCCTTAGAAAAGCACAAAACTCATCTTCCCGGTCTGATAACACTTCTACCAGGGTTATCTCTTTTACAAGCGGCAAAGGCGGGGTGGGTAAAACAAGCATTGTTACAAATCTGGCATATATCCTGAACCGTTTAGGCAAAAAGGTTTTTGTTCTGGATGCTGATATAGGGCTTGCAAATGTTGACGTAATACTTGGACTAACGCCAAAATACAATATACAGCATGTGCTTATGGGAGAGAAGTCTCTTTCAGACATTATTGTTGAGGGACCCGGAGGAATAAAAATTTTTCCTGCAAGCTCCGGTGTACAGGAACTCTCAGAACTTACTTATGAGCAGAAACTCAACATTCTCGAGGACTTTGATTCTCTGGAAGAGACAATTGATTTTCTTCTTGTTGATACTGGTGCTGGGATATCTTCAAATGTAATGTATTTTAACTTAGCAGCCCAGGAAAAGGTCGTTGTAGTAACCCCTGAACCAACCTCTGTAACAGATGCTTATGCTATAATGAAAGTAATGGCAAAAAAACATTCAGAAACCCGTTTTAAACTTATTGCAAATGAAGTAAAGGACGAAAACGAAGCATCTGAACTTTTTAACAGTCTAAACAATGTTGCAGAAAGATTTTTAAACATTTCACTTGAATATCTGGGCTTTATTGTGAGGGACAATAATGTAAACCTGTCAATAAAAAAACAGCAGCTGACAAGCATATTATACCCTGATTGCAAATTTAGCATGTGCATATTAAAAATTGCGAAAAAGATTATGAACACACCCCCTGTATCCACTCCTGGTGGAAATATAGGCTTTTTCTGGAATCGACTTCTGGATAAAACAGAGTCTAATTCAACAGGATAATAGATTGTTAAGTTATAGGGTATTTGGATTAAAAAATTTAAATATTTTTCCAAAACAAAAAAATGCATGATGAAGCAGACAAAAACGATTTTAAAACAAAAACAAGAGAAGAGCTTATTCTCCAGTATGCACCTTTAATCAGACATGTAGCTCACCGTCTTGAACTTAGACTTCCGCCTGCTATTGATATAAACGATATTATACATGCCGGAGTCATAGGACTTATTGATGCCATAGAGAAATTTGACACAGCTAAAGGAGTCAGGTTTTCAACTTATGCCGAATTCAGGATAAAAGGTTCAATACTTGACAGTCTGAGACATATGGACTGGGTCCCAAGGTCTATCAGGAAAATATCCTCCACTCTTGAAACGGTCTACTCTGAACTTGAAAAACAACTGGTCAGGCCTGCCACAGATGAAGAGGTTGCTGAAGCTTTGGAAATCGGAATTGAAGAACTGTATGATATTTTTTCACAGCTATGCGGAATTCCGCTTCTAAGTCTTGATATTTTATCCCCGGGGTTTGATTCCGATATCACACTTCTGGACTGTATAGCTGACAGTGAATCAAAGACACCTCTTTCTCAGACAGGTGTCCAGGAAATCAGGGACAAGGTGGCAGATGCTATTGATAAACTTCCCGAAAAGGAAAAAATTGTTATATCACTATACTATTTCGACGAGCTTACAATGAAGCAGATAAGTAAAGCTCTCAAGCTCACTGAGTCAAGAATTTCACAGCTTCATACAAAGGCTGTTTTAAGACTGAGAAGCAACTTAAGAGAAATTTTAGATATGTCAAAAGAGTAAAATATTGTATGGATGATATAGACAATTCTAAAGAATTTAAAGCAAAACTTGATGATGATGATATCCTTGAAGAACTCGGTCTGAACGACAGAGCTGTTCTCGACAGTGAAGGTATCTTTGATGATACCGCTGTATCGGAACAAGAAGAAAAGAAACAGGAGCCACCCAAAGAAAAAAAGGCTGATCAGGATGCTGCCGCAAAGCCATCTGAGCCTGAACCTAATCCCCCGTTGTTAACCAGTTTTTCTTCTTTTTTCAGCAAACTTATCCCCTTTTCAATCAGGCTCCCGCTGCCTTTCAACAAGTTAAAAGCACTTCCCCTTACAAACATTGCGCTTGCAGCAGGAATTGCTTTTGTCTTTTTTATTATCTCTGTTTTCGTTCTGGATTACTATTTTACAAAACGCTCTGAAACAGAGTATAAGGATTTTTTGGGATCAATAAAGGAAGCTGTATCAACCGGGCTGACAGGACAATCTGAAGACATTGAGAGCATTATGTTAGGAACTTTTCTTGTACCTGTTCTGGACATGGAAAAGGGAAAATCGTTTTTAAGAGCCTCTTTTCTTGTAAATATAAAAGAAGTTGACTCAGAGATGATAGAGAACAACATAATTGAAATAAGAAAGGCCATATATAAATACATCCGGAATATTGACCCCGGAGATGTATCCAATGATAAAAAAAGAAAATTAATCGGGATTGAAATAAAAAAAATTATTAATACAACTATAAAAAAACAGGCAGTCCATGATATAGTAATAGAGGAATTAACAGTAACTTAGACGGGCTGATTAAAAGAAAACCGGATTTGCAGATTTCAGGGAGCAAAAATAAAAGGTTTTAAAATTTATTTCGTAATTTTCCCATAAATCATTTTTCATCTATTTAACGGACTATTTGAAATGCTTAAAGATCTGAACAGTGATCAAAAACTCCAGCTTGCCTATATCGGCAATCTTATAAAAGGAGTTGCTCATAACATCAATACCCCTCTTTCAACCATATTCGGAAGAACTGAGATGGCAAAAATCCGCTTGGAAAAAATCTTAAAAGATTCCCCTTGTGAAGAACTTCAAAAATGTTTAAAGGATATATATCTTGTAATTGATAACAGCCGCAAACTTCATTCAATAATAGATCATATAACTCAAAAAACCATAAAAAGTCTAGTGTCAGACACCTGCCATATCAACATAGGTACAGTATTAAAAGATGATCTTGAGCTTTTAAATTCAGACATGTTTTTCAAACACAAAGTTGAAAAAATAATTAACATACATGATGATATTCCCAAAATTACAGGAAAGCATCTTGATTTTTCAATCAGTTTTCTTGAGATACTTGAAAACAGCAAGGAATCCATGATAAACAGCAAAATAAAGAAGCTGGAAATTTCAACATCGTTCAACAGCTCCTCAATTGAGGTAATATTTAAAGACACAGGCTGCGGCATTAAACATGAAGACCTCAGCCGGATTTATAATTGTCTGAAAGACCCTTCTGAAATAAAAGAGCGTGAAACAGGTTTAATGCGGGTAGGACGTCTTATGAAACCTTACTCGGCAAAATTCTTCGTGGACAGCACACAGTACGGCACAATCTTTAAAATTTCCATACCCTTATAAACCTGAACGGACTCTTTTTCATCAAGGTTTTTACAAAACAGCCGATAAGCTTAAATATGAGTAATTTTCAGAAAACCTAACAACAAATCCAAACCCGGACACGGAAACTCCTGAATGCAGATAAATACGCAACAGCAGCAGATACTATCAAACACTTTTCTTGTTGAGAAAGCTCAGCAGGCAACACAGGACAAACCTGCTGTTTATCATGCCCTCAGCTCTGATGAATTAAAAAAGAAGGAAGCAGAAAAACAGAGACAGGTTCCTGACTCAAACAAATCTGATGAAGTTATGATTCGGGAGAAAGAACGCGGAAAAGAACAGGAAAAAAGAGAGAGCAAAAACAAGAAAAAAAAAGCCGGGCAATCTCAGACCGCTGAAGAAAGTGACCACATACTTGACGTCATGGTTTAAAAATGGAAATGTCACCACAATTTATAATCATACTATTACTTGATGCAGTTATTCTGCTCCTAATTGTCATTCTCTTTTTTCGAACTTCCGGTAAAGAAAGAATCCTTCCGATAAAAGAGCAGCTTCAGTTAAAAAACCTTAAATCTTCTCTTGACAGGGCAATGACTGACTCGGAAAAAGCTTCACATGAACTTCTGAGTTTATTTGAAGAAAGGCTGAAAGAACTCACTGAACTTCTCGGAAAAATTGAGGAAAAAGAAAAACAGATAAAAGAGGGACTCAAAACCGGGCAGCAGGGAAAAACCCATAACAGTGATCTAAACACCTACTCACCCTATAAAACAGCAGCCTCTCTCATTAAACAGGGATTGTCAAATGAAGAGATAAATAAAAAATGCGGAATAAGCCTCTCAGAGATAAACCTTATAAAACAGCTTTCTAAAAAAGAGTAGGTAAAGTTGCAAGATGCAAGCTTCAAGTAAAAGCTTTAGCTTTTTGTGCCTTTGCTTAACAGCTTATCAGCTATTATGTTTTTGCTGATACCTGATACCTGATTCCTGCTCCTTGCTTAACAGCTTTTCTGCTTTTGCTATGAGCTACGAGCTAAATTGCTATCTCCTGTATATCTCCGTCATCTCCCTCAGTTTTTCGATAACCCTGTCTGTTATCTGTTCAGGTTTGAGCCTCCATTGCCAGTTGCCCTGAGCAATTGAGGGGGTATTCATCCTTGCCTTCTGATCAAGTCCCAGCATATCCTGCATTTGAATTATTGCCGTATCTGCAACAGACATCATGGCAAGCCTCATCATATCAATATTCACATTATCAGGCATAACATCAAAGCCGAGATACCTGCAGAGTCTCTGTTTTGATTCATCGTCAATTTCACTTATAAACCATCCTCTTGCGGTATTATTATCATGGGTGCCTGTGTAAACAACACACCTGTTGATATAATTATGAGGCAGGTATGGATTATAAGGATTATCCTCCCCAAAGGCAAAGAGAAGAACTTTCATGCCCGGAAATCTGAATTTTTCCATAACCCTTCTCACCTCGTCTGTAATTATCCCCAGATCCTCGGCAATAATGGGCATATCGGGAAAACTTTTCTGAAGGGCTTCAAAAAAGTCATCAGCCGCCACACCGCACCAGTGCCCCTCAATTGCTGTTGTGTGGGAGGCAGGGACTTCCCAGAAAGAAACAAATCCTCTGAAGTGATCTATTCGTATTATGTCGCATATAGCAAGGTTATGGCTGAACCTTTCCAGCCACCACGCATAACCTGTATCCCTGTGCCTTTTCCACTCATACACCGGATTGCCCCAGAGCTGCCCTGTTTTACTGAAATAATCCGGCGGCACACCCGCAACAAAAACCGGCTTTCCATTTTCATCAAGCTTGAACATTTCAGGACTTGACCATACATCAGCACTGTCATAGCTTACATATATTGGAAGATCACCTATAATCTGTATTCCCTTCTCATTACAGTATGCTTTCAAAGCCCTCCATTGTTTAAAAAAAAGATACTGTAAAAATTTTTCTCTATTTAGAGCTTTGTCCTCCCTCTGTGTGAAAGCGGTAAGGGCAGATTCATGTCTGTCCCTGAACTCTTCCGGCCAGCTGCTCCACATATTATGATTAAAATGCCTCTTTAAAACAACAAACATTGCATAGTCATCAAGCCAGGCAGAGTTTTCGGCACAGAAATTTTTAAATACCTGCCATTCATGACCTGTTTTGCAGAATTTTTCATATGCAGTGTTCAGGACCCTGTTTTTATGCGTTATTACTTTCTTATAGTCACAGGCAGACTTTGATTTTGATTTAAACTCTGGAACATCCTCTGCTTTTATAAAACCTTCTTCAACTAAACGATCCGGGCTTATAAAAAGGGGGTTGCCTGCAAAAGAAGCATTTGTGCTGTAGGGCGAGTTCCCGTAAACAGGGTCTATTGGATTAATTGGCAGTATCTGCCAATAGCTCTGTTTTGCAGAGGCAAGAAAATCAGCAAAACTGTATGCCCCTGCCCCGAGATCACCTATCCCGTAAGGCGACGGAAGTGAACTGATATGCAAAAGTATCCCCGATGCTCTCTTATCCATACTGTTATCTCCTAAAAGGTTAGTTGATAAGCCAAAAGTGTTAACCGGGCTTTGCTTAACACCTGTTTGCTGTTAGCACACTTCCCGGAAAACATCTGAAAATATCCCTTATATATACCATTTTATCTGCTAAAATTTCTTCACCTGTTATAATGTCGGTATAACTGGTGGCGATTCCATCCGGGATTGTTATAAAAGTCTCCTTCCATATATCCCCAAAGGGCATTTCTCCTTCATTAACAAAAGACGTCAGAAACCTCGGCACAACAGTCAGAACAGCCCGCTTTTCTTTTATCCTTGCAAAGGAGATAATAGATTCCCTGTAAGTCCCGCCTGTTTCAACAGCTGCATAATCTCCATCTGAAAAAAATTCACAATATTTCTTCCTTGCATGCAGACAGCGATAAACAACATAAAGTTTTATAATACCCTCTTCTTTTCTTGAAAAATAGTCTTCCATAACCTCACCGATATCTCTGCTCTCCTTTTCTTTTATCTCCTCGAGTAAAGCTTTTCGCTTTTCAAAATCAATATCCCTTCTATTATCAGGATCTACAAGGGTTAAATCCCACAGTTCAGACCCTTGATAAAAATCGGGTATGCCCGGGCTTGTCATCTTTATCATAAGTTGAGAAAGTGAATTAAACAATCCAAAATGGGCAATCTTTCTTTGAAAAGGTATAAAATCTTTCAAAAAAAGATTATCCTCTGATATTTTCAAAAGCTTCTCGATAAATCCCGCACAGGCGTCTTCATAATCTGTATCAGGCTTGATCCAGGCGGTATAGACTTTCGCCTCTCTTACAGCTTTAATCATATATTCTTTAATCCTTTCAACAAAACTGTCTTCACTGTAAAAAGGAAATGCACCGATAAGTGTCTGATAAAGGAAATATTCATCATTTGTATCCGGCATATTGGCTTTTTTAAATCTTCTGTTAATCCTGCTCCATCTCCTTATTCTTTCATCCCATTCAGCAGGGAGTTCAGAGAGAACATTAATTCTTGCCCTTACATCTTCACCCCTTTTTGAATCATGAGTTGAAGATGCATTCATCTCAAGCGGGAAAGCAGACATCTTGTTTCTATTAAACTCATGAAAGTCTTCAGAAAAAACCCCGAATGAGCCCGGATCTCCTCCCACCTCATTTAGAGAGATCAGTCTGTTATATATGTAAAAAACCGTATCCTCAACAGCCTTTGCCATTACAGGTCCTGTATATTGCTGAAAATTCATAACAAACTGGAGCCAATCCTTTTTTTCATCATCTGTCATGTCAAGATTAAATTCAAGCATCAGAAACTTTTCGATATAGCTCAGTTCATGGATTAAATCAGGATTTTTCTGTTTAGCCTTTACGATAGCATCCCGGATATAGCCCCTGTCAATATCCATCGGGGTGTAATTGTTGATATAGGTTCTATAAACAGGAAAGTTAGCCATGACCTCAACAAGGACTCTTCTGATGGCATACAGAGTTATATCAAGTCCCTGTCTGTACCTGCTTGATAGTTTTTTTACAAAAAGGGCAAGGTTGTCAATATTGCCTGCCATATGCTTGCCGATTATAAGCTGTTTTTTGCTGTGGACAAGATCCGCGTATTTGATCTGTTTTCCTGTGAATCTGTTATATATTTTTGTAAAAATCTTTTCGTTCGATTTTTTGCAGAAAATGCCGTTTGCATAATTTGTAAAATTATAACCTGTGGTTCCATGAACATGCCATCCCTTTGGAAGTTGTTCATAAAGATCAAGGATCTTCTCTACAAAAACATAAGAGTCAGGGGTTTTGGTTCTCAACCTCGAAAGATATGTTTCCGGATCAAAAAGCCCGTCTATATGATCAATGCGAAGCCCCTGTATCCGGCCTTCCTCTAAAAGGCTGAACACAAGGGTGTGAAGCCTTTTAAAAACATTCTCATCCTCAACCCTCACAGACAGAAGATTATTAATTGTAAAAAATCTTCTATAATTAATCTCATAGGTTGCAACCTTCCAGAATGAAAGTCTGTATCTCTGCTCTGAAATAAGCTCGTCCAAAAACCTGAAACTTTCCGGACTGCCTTTTACACCATTAATAAATTCAATGTTGCTGTCCATAAAATCCTTTATGGCCTCATCCTCCGTGTAGAGCTTCCACAGCATTTTTTTTGAATGTTTTATCTCTTGATCCCTTGTTTTTTTCTCTTCATAACTGCCTTTTAATGATTTGAGAAACTGAACAGCGCCAAGAAAACGGACATAATCCGAATACCTTTCTATTAATTTCTGTTCCAGCTCTTCTATTCTATGTTCAAGTATCTTGTGATAAGACTCAATCTTAAGAGGAAAACAAACTTCATAATAAGAGACAGAAAAACCCTTTTCGCTGTATTGTAGCCGTATCTCACCATCTTCCAGAGCATCAGCATAAAACTTCCCCAAAACGGGAGCTATAACCCGTCCCCTCATATTCTCATAAGGATGATTCCAGTCAATATCAAAAAAGTTATGGTATTCTGAAAATTCTCCATTTTCAAGAACATCCATAAGCATGTCATTATCGCTGTTATATGCCATGTGATTGGGAACGATGTCCTGTATCCAGCCCATTCCCTCGGCCTTTACCCTGTCATTTAAAAGACAGAAATCCTTATAACCCCCGAGTTCAGGGTTTATAATATTCATGTCAACAATATCATAACCATGTGTACTGCCTTTTCCCGCCTTAAAAATTGGAGAAGCATAGATATGGGAAATTCCAAGGTTTGAAAGATACCCTAAAACCCCTGTCGCAGAGTCAAACCCAAAGGAAGGTGTAAATTGAAGTCTGTATGTTGATAAAGGAATTTTCATATTTTTAATGGTTATAAAAATAAATCACGCCTACGAATAGAAGGCAAATCAGCTCGTAGCAAAACAAGTTAGCTGATAGCTCATAGTTCGTAGCTGGTAGTAAAAATAGCTCTTGAAAACAGGAGTCAGAATAAAAAGCTAAAAGTTGCAAGTTGCAAGTTTCAAGTAAAATCTTTTTATGTTTTTGCTCATCAGCTTAACAGCCATCAGCTCAACAGCTCTGCTGGGTTTTCCTGATAGCTGACAGCTGACACCTGCTTTTTTGCTACCAGCTGCGAGCTACACTGTGCTATTCCACTCTCACCCCCAGAGATTCTCCAAGCCTGTCAAACATCTCAACCCATACAACCGCCTTTTCATCACCAGATGCAGCCATATCCTTCTTTAGAAAATATTGTTTCTGTCCCAGGGAAAAAAAGACATTCTGCGCATCCCTTAAATTGACATCCAGCGACAGACTCTTCATTGAGTGGAGAAGATTTTTAATGTTTTCAACAAGACTGAGATCGTCGGGCATCTCAAGCAGAGACTTCATCAGTGTTGTAAGCTTATCCTTGGCAGCAAGGCTTAAGCTTGGCTTATCAAGCACAAGGTTCCATTTGTTTGTTTCATCAACAAGTCGTTGCAAACGCTCTGCACTGAACTCCTCCCCTTTAAGAAGTCTCAATATATCAACATTGACAATAAACTCTACCACTACGGAAAAATACTTTGGAAGGGGAAGATTCAATCCTTCAACCGCCTGCATAACGGGATAGTGATGTTCATATATCTGGCGAAACGATCCTTCAACTTCTGTCTGGGTATTTTGGAATATCTGCTGAAAAATCTCTCTCTGCTCATCACAGAAAAGGTGCCAGAGGGTATAAATATCGGTCTCAAAATATTTATTGATAATATTTAAAACCCCCGCAACATCTCCTCTTTGAAAACTTTCCTCAATTTCCGAACACATCTGTTGAAAAGATCCGTCATCTGTAAAATATTTAACCCCTCCGCTCAGATTGTGGTCACCAAGATGAATAACGGCAAAACAGATCACAGCATCCTCTCCCGTAATATCAGAACGGATAAAAGCCTTGCCGACGGCAGCTTTTTGTCTTCCCATTTCAAACCTGTCATAGACAAGACAGCGTGCAGAATATGTATAAATTTTTGTATCCTCTGTATATTCGGTAAAAAGAGATGAGACAGCATAATGTGCGCCGACCCTTATCAAGTCAAGCATTGACGGCTTTACAAACCTCTGATATGCTTCAGCGCCGTTTTTGATATCAGGCATATTGCTTTCTGACTTCTCAAGAAGCTTCACAAAAGGTTCTTCAAAACATATTGAACTGATCTCACGGGCAAGCTGCAAAGCCCTTGATGCATACTGCAAAACCTTGACCGTCTCAATGCCTGAGATATCATCAAAAAACCACCCGCAACTTGTATACATAAGCATTGCATGCCTCTGCATTTCAAGAAGTTTCAAAGCTTTGATAAACTCCTCTTTTGTAAGCTTTCTACCTGCATGAAAGGTTATAAAATCCTCCACAACCTTATCCGTCCGTTCAAGAATCACCTCAATATAATCATTTCTTGCCTGCCAGGGGTTGCTGAAAAGTCCGGCAGCATGATCTTCATATACAAGGCAGAGATTGTCTCTGAGCCAGTCCATAGCCCCGCGAAGTGGAGCCCTCCACCTTTGATGCCACCCTTTTTGCATACCGGAGTTGCAGCCACAGTCATTACACCATCTTTCAACACCATGCACACAGCTCCATGATGACTGTTCAAATATCATGGCTTCGTATTCCGGAGGATGCATTTCAAGATATTCACCGTAAACAACGGGTTTGACTCCCTCTATTTCGTCTATCCTGTAGAGACAATAGGCAAGCGCCATATCTCCGTTTTTGTGATGATGACCGAAAGTCTCCCCGTCTGTTGCCACATTGACTATCTGATGAGCCCCGCTGTCATCGGAAAAAGCCGATAAAATTCTCTCCGCCATTACTTCCCCGTTCTCAAGCAGGTCTCCAAAAGCAATATCGCTTGCGATAAAACCATCGTAGAAAAAGAGGGTTATGCTCCTTCCTGATGGCAGCCCGCACAGGTAGGCTCTTCTTGGATCAATTTTCCCTTCTTCCACATTACACCATTTGGTCTCTCCTATCCTTCTTACCTTTGAAGCCTGACGTGGAGAGAGTATTGTAAACTTTATTCCATGTTTTGCCAACAGGTCAAGACTCTCAAGATCAACAGCTGTTTCCGGGAGCCACATCCCCTCTGGATGTCTCTTGAATCTGTGCTGAAAATCTTTTATTCCCCATATAATCTGTGTCTCTTTATCTCTGCTTTCGGCAAGGGGCATTATGATGTGGTTATATACCTGTGCAATAGCAGAACCGTGTCCGGAAAAAAATTCCATGCTTTTTTGGTCTGCTTCAAGTATTGCATTGTAAACATGAGGCTGGTTCAGTTCAAGCCAGCAGAGAAGGGTTGGTCCAAAATTGAAACTTATTCGGGAATAGTTGTTAACTATATCTATAATTTTTCTGTCCGGGTTAAGAATATGTGCTGCGGTGTTTGTAGCGTAGCACTCAGAGGTGATCCTCACATTCCAGTCATGGTAAGGATAGGCGGAATCCTGGAGTTCAATCGCCTCAAGCCATGGGTTCTCCCTCGGCGGCTGGTAAAAATGACCATGTATACAGACATATTTGTCAGACAACTTCTCTCTCTCCTATCTGATTGGGTATTTGGGGTTATGGATGCCCCGTTCACTTATATTTTTTCACGCCTATTTGCATCTTGTATTTGCTTAACAGCTTCTGCAGGTGATGATACAGCAATATTCTATACATCAGGGTTGTGTTTCAACTTTCCTGACTTCTGCTTTTTTCCTGCGAGCTGTTTATCCTGTTAAATGCAAAGCAAACCGAAGGTTATTTAACAGGACGAACCACAAGCTACGAGCTACACTGCTAACCCGGTTTTGCTGCCAGCTGATTTCCTGACAGCTGTTCATAATTTCTCAAAAATCCTGAAAATCATCCCCTTCTTTTTCACCACTGCCTTTAATATCATCTTTTCTATAAGCTTTTTCTGTTTCGTTTCTCTGCTTCAGCTCTTTTTGCGGACGTTTCACAACCTTTTTTCCATCCTTGGGAGCAGCCAGGGTTTTCTTACCCCCGGTTCTTCCTTTCAAAGCTCTGGCTGTTTCATGTTCAGCATGTTCTATGTTCTTTTGTCCTATCATCTTGGTAAGCATAACAACAATATTTATAAGCTCTTTTGACTGAGAGTTCATATCCTCTGCAGCAGAAGCGGACTCTTCAGCATTTGCGGCATTTGTCTGGGTAACCCGGTCTATCTGATTCAGGGCATCATTTATCTGGTCAATACCCTGCGCCTGTTCCTTTGAAGCTGCTGAAACATCTGCGAGTATCTGGGTAACATTTGCAATGCTCTCAGATATATTTCCAAGTGCTGCTTCAACATCTGTTGAAACATTAACACCGTCTTCGGCATTTTTCTGAGCCTCCTCTATAAGGGCTGAGGTATTTCTTGCCGCCTCCGCGGACCTCTGCGCAAGATTTCTTACCTCTTCCGCCACAACCGCAAAACCCTTACCAAACTCGCCTGCCCTTGCTGCCTCAACGGCAGCATTCAGGGCAAGCAGATTTGTCTGAAAAGCAATCTCATCTATTGTCTTAACAATCTTTGCCATCTCCTGAGAAGATATCTTGATTCGGTTTATTGCATCAGCCATCTTTTCAATAGCCTCCCTGCCTGTATCAGCAACAGACTTTGCCTGATTTGCCGATATATTTGCCTGGCTTGCATTTTCAGCAGTCTGTTTTGTCATGGATGCCATCTCCTCAATAGATGATGAGACCTCCTCTAAACTGGATGCCTGCTGGGACGCACTTTGTGCCATAAACTGACTCGACTCTGCAACCTGGAAACCAGAGGCAGACACCTGTTTTGCATTGACATCAAGGTCTTTTGAGAGCCTCATAAGAGACTTTATCATGTTGCTGCTCACAAAACGGGCTATTAATACAAGTAGTACTATTCCTGATAAACCTATTATAAAAAACCATAAAACCGTTTTCTCAGCGCTTTTGTCTGTTTTATCAACCTTTTCTTCGACTTTTTTCTGTTTTTCCACTATCAGGGAAGACATGTTTTCAATGCGTTTTTCCTGCATATCTGCAATTTCATCAATAGTACCTCTAACTTTACTAAAAAGCTTCTTTTCAATATCAAAACTTCTTTTGCGAAGTTCTGAACGGAGCAAAGCTGTCTCAACAATTTCATAAAGCTCTGCCTGCTTCTGTTTCCAGTCAGATAAACTCATTTCTAAATTTTGATAAGCAGCAATCTGCTCCTCATCAAAAGAGTCTGAAATTTCCTCAAGCATGCTTTCCGTCTCGCCAAGATCATTGTCAACCGACGTCCTGGCAGAATCAAGTTCCTGCTCAGCCAGGCTGAAAAGCGCTGAAACATTTCCTGAATGTGCTTTTCTTATCATTTTATCGGTTCTTAAAAGTATTATCTCCACATCTCGAAGCGCAGTAATAACACGCGCCGGTCTTCTTTTCTCTACAGCCTTTGTTGTGCGTTGCTGCTGCAATTCAATAAGTGCATTGAGGTATTGTTCTACCTGCTCAAAAGAATTATTTACCTCCCGAATAACTTCAGCTTTTTTTCCTTCAAAACCGGGCATAATACTGCCGTCTTCAATAATCCCGGACGTTCTGTTCTTCCACTCATCAAAATCAGACTGAAATTTTCTATACAGCTCCATCATTTTTGGATCAAAAGCCAGCGATGCCTCTGAAAGTCTTGCCTCAATCTGCGCCACGTTATCAGAATATTCTTTCTTATGCATGTTATACTCTTCCTCTGTCTTGGCCGTAAGAGCAGACCTTTCCGCAACAAAAGCCTGATAGGCATCCCTGTCTGCGTTAAGGATAAGAGCAATGCTTTGATTTATTTCATTAAGGTCTTTTACATCCTCATTTACCAGAGGCATGAAATAAGAACCTACAAGCTCTCCAGTTGACCTTGTAAGCTGCTCTATTCCACCCCACCCTAAAAATAATAAAATGGAAATTGCAATTACAGGAACAAACAGTAAAATGGCAAGTTTTTTCTTAATATTCATAAAAACATCTCCTTTCCCCTAACTTTGATTAGTGATACCAAAAACAAACACTCAATTTCTTAACTATAGGTTAAGGTCTTTTTTCTGTCAACAATAAAATAAGATCGGGGAAAAGGACATGAGGAGGAATACGGGAAGGCTTCTTTTTTATATTTTGCTCAATCCTGATTTTTCGATTACGATCACGCCTGCGAATAAATAGATACAAGCTTCAAGTTTCAAGATACAAGTAAAAGCTTTTTGTGTCTTTGCTATGAGCTACGCTGCTAACCTGCCTTTGCTTAACAGCTTATCAGCTCTCCTGTCTTTGCTTAACAGCTTTTGCTTTTACTACCAGCTATGAGCTATGAGCTACCAGCTATTATACCCCCTCACCCTGACCCTCTCCCACGGCGGGGAGAGGGGACGAGGTAGGATGTATGATATCAACCACAATGCTATTGGAGTTGAGTAACTGCCTTAAAAAAATTGTTTTGTATAACTGATACAACTT
>CAZMHH010000050.1:0-28083 GCA_964566035.1 uncultured Thermodesulfobacteriota bacterium | reverse complement strand
TTCTTCAGGGTCATCAGATTCACACCCCAAATTAAACATCAGCAGCATTGCCGGCAGAATTAATGTGACCAATAAAAATCTCTTCATGTTTTAACTCCTTTTTTATAATGCTTATTGAGGCCGTTGCATAATACATTTTTGAGTTTAGGTAAAAAAGTAACCCGTCCCCTTTACTTTTATGAACATCACTATCCATTTTTTGATATTTGATAAGAATTTGCTTTGCGATCAAGAAAGTATAGCCTGAAGGCGATTGTATGTCAACAAGCAAGTTACACCAAGATATGGGCATTTGCCGTCTTGAAGCAAATCGAGGCGACGGTTAGAAAGGCTGCGGCGGGGGTGTCGGGTCTGAGAAGAGGCCCGGATTAGGGTCACCCATTCCCCGCCCAACTTTTAACTTTTTGCTACGAGCTACCGGTACCAGCTAACCCTGACAGCTTTTTGGTTCCGGCTTGTCCGGGTTGTTGGGGGACTACTTCTGTCATTTCGAAGGAGCAAGGCGACTGAGAAATCTCCTTTCTTCAATATGTTATAAGACCTCTATTCCCGTATTTACAACTTTTTTCTTTACATTTCTTAAGTAATATTATTTAATTTTATGAACATTTATTCATTTCTTTTAAAGAATTTAAAAAAGGAGGGGGTGTGCAGAACTACAGAACAAACTTCAAGATAGTATTGTTATTAAAGCTTTTTCTATCCATTATTTCCTGTAGCGGGGAACAGGAGATAACCAGGGACCCCACACCCCAGGACGCATATCTAATCGATACTCTCACTGGAACAGACAATGGAACCACCCGTCTCAATCAAGACAAAATTGATGCCCTGGTACAAAATATTGAACTTGGGCTGTGCGGTAAGGTTAAAAGCATGGTCATTATTCATAACGGTGAACTGGTGCGGGAGGAATATTTTGGCGGATATGACCGGCATTATCAGCAGTGCCTTAACTCAGCTACCAAGAGTGTGACCTCTGCACTTATCTGTATTGCCATTTCACAAGGACTTATTTCCGGGCTGTACGCAAAGCTGCTTGACTTTTTCCCGGAATATGATGGCCTCATTTTAAATAATGATTCAAGAAAGGCATCTATTACCCTGGAGCATTTACTGACCATGTCTGCCGGGTTTGAGTGGTATGAAGCTGAGACATCTCCTGTTGACGTTTACGGGAATCCGAATCCGGACTGTTCTGTTGCCCAGATGTGGGAGAGTGCGGACTGGATCAAGTTTGTGCTGGATCGTCCCATGGCATCAGATCCCGGATCAGAATTTTTGTACAATTCAGGGGTAACGCATCTGCTGTCAGGGATTATTACCAAATCAACCGGGCAGAGTGCGGAAAAATTTGCCGAAGAAAACCTGTTCCCGCATCTCGGCATAACCAAATGGACCTGGCCCTCAGATCCCCAGGGGAACAGCGATGCCGGAAGCGGGCTTATGCTTCATCCGGTCAACATGGCCATGTTCGGATATTTGTATTTGAACGGCGGCAGGATAGGTGATGTGCAGGTCGTACCAAAAGACTGGGTTGAGGCTTCTTCTGTCCACTACCTTCCGTTTGACAACTGGACCGGGTTGGAACAACTTTATGATTATGGTTACCAGTGGTGGCTGGTATCGGATAACAATCCTAATGCTGATCCTGAAAATATCGGTGACATCTACTTTGCCAGCGGATTAGCCGGGCAGAAAATCGTGGTGATGCCAGACATTGACATGGTAGTGGTCCTTACCTGTTGGGATATTCCGACCGGAATCGGATCGCACCTGGCATTATATTATGGAATTTTACCAGCGGTGGAGCAACTCTGAGACAAAGAGCCCTGTTTTAACTGCTTCTCCTGCTGATTCAACAGGTTACCTGGGTCTGCCCCTATTGTCGTAAGAAAATGGGACAACGGTGCCCATATCTTGCTACACCTTATTTATTGACATAAAAGCACATTTAGCCTATACTATCTTCATTCATAAAGCAAATTCTTATCGGAATTTTATTATGACAGCCCAAAAATCCTCCGTTGCCAGAACCGGCGTGATTAGCGGAAGTACCGCATTTATATTCACAGTGTTCATTGCTCTCACAGCCAATTCTCTGGCTTTATGGGCAGATTGCGCTGCCACCTTCCTTGATTTTCTGACTGTTTTCATAGCCTGGCAGGGTTTCAAAAAAGTGGAAACTCAATCCACGGAAAAATTCAATTACGGCTATGGCAAATTCGAAAGTTTTTCCAGTCTGGGAATGGCCGTGCTGATGGTACTCTCATTCTTCTGTATTATGGTGGTTGCCATTATCAGGTTCCGTAATCCCGTTCCGATAGAAGGTCTCGGAGTCATTATCGGTATTGGATTGCATGCTGTTTTTGGAGGAATCAACAGCAGCTTATTTTTCCGAAGCAGACAATTGGAAAACAAGGAAAAATCTTCTCTCATCTCCGCCCAGCGCCGCCTTTATCTTATCAAATTTATTGCCAATTTAATCATGTTGACTACCCTGGTGCTCTCATTTTTCTTCTCTCATTTCAAATGGGCGATGTATGCCGACCCGATCGCTGCAACTTTTATATCATTGCTGATTTTGGCAAATGCAACCAAAATATTCCGATATTCTTCCAGAGATCTGTTGGATTATGCTTTGGAAGAACAATCGCAACTGCTGATTTTACGCTCACTGGCAAATCACTTTGACCGTTACGAAAACATAAAAGACATTCGTACACGCGTTTCCGGCGGGAAGATATATGTGGAAATTTTCCTGAACTTTGATGGAAATATGCAACATGCGGAAGTAATGAAAACAGTGGAATCCATGCAATCGGAAATTACAAAATTATTGAATTGTGATGAGGTGCTGGTAATTCCAGTGTAAACTTCCGAATCTGTGCTGAACCTGCTTCGGGATTTTTCGTAATGTTAAGCTGAATGCTATATTGATCTCGAAAATAAATTCAAACACTCTGATGATTTTGTTTTATAAACATCACAAACCTACAGATTATTCTGAATAATCATTATCTCAAATATCCGGATGATCCTGAATTTTTCTCGGCACAATTTTGCAATCCATCAGCTTTCAGAACACTTATCCCGGGAGGAATGGCAGGAAAATAGCCTAAAGCCTTTTCAGTCCGTCTTTCCACTTAATCTTTTTTTGAAACTCTCTGTTTTCTTCAAACTCCCTGATATTTTTATCTATTAATGCAAGCATTTCTTTCTTCTGATCAGTAAGGGTTCCATTGACATGTATATAGTTTGAGATATGATCACTCAGATACATGGATGAGACTTGAAGATTTTCTATCAGCAACCTCTGCTCCTTGAGCACAGTCATCGGAGAGGCTTTTTCAAAGTTGCCGGTCTTTAAGTGTTCATACAGTTCTGATCCGGACTGGGGATGAAGTGTTCTAATCCTTATAAAATGAGGGTCAATTCTATTAAGAAGCTCTGCTGTATCAAGGGCATGTTCCTTCCATAGCTTCTGCCCTCCAAGACCGAGAAGCACATAAAGGGAGAGTTCAAAACCTGAATTTTTAACAGCTGTTCCCGCTTTAATAAAGTCTTCAGGGGATGCCCCTTTCTTTATTTTCCTTAGGATAGAGCCGTTTCCGGTTTCAAGTCCTATATGAAGACGTGTTAATCCTGCTGAACGGATTTTTTTTAAATCCTGCTCTTTTATTTTTGTAACAGTCCTTGCCCTTGCATAACTTGTAATTCTTTCTGTTTCAGGAAAATATTCATAAAGCATTTCAAGGATTTCAATTAAAATATCAGGCTTCAAAACAAGGCTGTTAGAATCACCAATAAATACGGATTTCACCTCACCGCTGTAATACTTTCCAGCACGTGTTATGTCGGTTTTTATCTCCTCTAAGCTCCTTCTTTCAAATTCAATCTCCTTATACATTGAGCAGAAGCTGCATCTGTTCCATGGACAGCCTCTTGTAACACGCAAAAGAAGGCTCTGTGCTTCGCTGGGCGGTCTGTATGGAGGAAAATCATACCCCTGCTTTTTCAATCTAAAAAGTCCTATGGTCATGAATACCTTTAATAATTAAAAATAACTATTAATCCTGTCATTTGCTGAAAACCATTTTGTGGAGATTGATTATTATAACAAATTAGTTTTTTACTGTTAAGATTTTATCACATTCCTTTTCAAAAAGTCTGCAGGTTATTACCTGCAAAAATTTGCTAAATTGTCTTTATTATTGACAAATTTACGGAAATAATAAGGTTTTATAGAAAGTTTCCAAAAAAGAGACACAAAAAATTGCCTTGATAAAACTTAATTTTTTAAGTATTATTACTAAATATCTTGCCTGTTTTCAGGCTTTATGAAAAGAGGGAGGGATTTTTCATAAAACAAATATATTGCATAGAAACCCCTGCCTTAAGGTAAAAGCCTGATATTTTAATTTTATTTTTAGAGAAAGTTCGGTGAATAATGTTTTTCAGTTCATTCAAAAAATCAAAGTCCCCTCCTGCCTCAAGCAAAAGAATGTTAATTAATGTGTCCCAACCAGAAGAGACACGTGTAGCAATAATTGAAAATGGGTGTCTGCAGGATTTATCTCTTGAAACAAGCAAGAGTGAAAAAACAAGGGGCAATATTTACAAAGGGAAAGTTCAGTCTGTTCAGCACAGTCTTTATGCTGCCTTTGTTGATTTCGGATGCGGCAAACCCGGGTTTTTGCCGCTTGATGAAGTACAACCGATTTATTTTAGCTGCAAAGAACAGGAAAAGAAAAGAAAACTTCCTGCTGATAAAATACTTAAGAAAAACCAGGAAGTAATGGTTCAGGTTATTAAGGAGGCAAAAGGTTCAAAAGGAGCTCTCCTTACCACCTATATTTCAATCCCTGGAAGGTATCTGGTGATAATGCCGGGAAACACAAGATCAGGAGTTTCTAAAAAAATTGAAGATGAGGCAGAAAGGAAAAAACTTAAAGATCTGGTGAAAGAGCTCAAACTCCCTGAAACTCTTGGAATTATCATTCGAACTGCAGGTTTAAACAAGACCAAAAAAGAGCTTCAACGCGATACAGACTATCTGCTTAAACTATTTAAGGCAATAGAAACCAAAGCAAAAAATATTACTGCTCCGGGTCTTCTCTATCAGGAGAGCAGTATTATTATTCAGGCAATAAGGGATTATTTCACTCCTGATATTGCTGAGGTACTCATAGACAGTCAGGATGCATTCCGACAGGTAAAGGACTTTTTCAAACAGGTCATTCCAAGACACCATAAAATTGTAAAGCTCTATGAACATACCGCCCCTATTCTATCTGAATATAATATCGAAAGTCAGATTGATGCCCTTTACAAGAGGAAAGTTAAACTAAAGTCAGGGGGCAGCATATCAATTGATCCGACTGAGGCTTTGGTTTCAATAGATGTAAATACAGCTAAATTTACAAGCGTCAAAGACCCTGAGGAATCTTCTCTGATAACAAACCTGGAAGCTGCCGATGAAATTGCAAGACAGCTCAGGTTAAGAGACCTTGGAGGTCTAATAGTTATAGATTTTATTGACATGAGAACAGTCAAGAACCGGCAACAGCTCGAGCGTCATTTAAAAAATGCATTTAAGAACGATAAAGCAAACGTTGAGTTTTCAAAGATTTCAAAATTCGGTCTGCTTGAGATGAGCAGAGAACACTTAAGGACAACCCTTGCCGAAGAGACCCAGGTGATATGCTGTAAATGTGGCGGTAGCGGAACATTAAGGTCAAAGTTATCATTGTCTATGAGTATTCTGAGAATAATTCAGGGAAAAGCGGCCTCAGGCAGTTATTGTGAGTTAAAGATTTCTACATCCTCAGAAGTTGCTGGATTTTTGCTTAACAATAAAAGAACAGAACTTGCTGAAATTGAAAAAAAATATGAAACTGCTGTTTTAATAACAAGCCCATGTACTTCATCTGAACAGGTCTATACAATAGACTGTGTCGAAAAATCAAAACAGGAAGAAATCCACGATTAATAGTTAATAGCCAAAAGGAGCACAGAATTAATATGCCGGCTGAAAAATCAGAGAAAAAAGAGGTGATTACAAGCTGCCCTCATGACTGTGGAGGAAGGTGTGTCCTAAGGGTTCAGGTTGAGAACGGTATTGTTAAGAGGATTGAAACAGACAACGGTGAAGAACCACAGCTCAGAGCCTGTGCAAGGGGAAGGGCATACCGTCAGAGAGTCTATTCCCCTGAGCGTCTTAAATACCCTATGGTCAGAACCGGAAAAAGGGGAACGGGGGAATTCAAAAGGGTTTCATGGGATGAAGCGCTTGAAAAAGCAGCAGGCAATCTGATCCGTATAAAAAAGGCTTATGGGAACGAGGCAATAATCTATATCGCCTATTCAGGCAACACCGGCACTTTTCTGCATAACCAGTTGGCAGTGTTCAGGCTGCTTACAATGTTTGGGGGGTTTACCCCTGTCTGGGGGTCAGCCTCCTTCTGGGCAAGCCTTTTCTCCTCAGAAATGACCTACGGCACAATTACTGCCGGTCATACCCCTGATGATATTACAAATGCAAAATATATAATAATGTGGGGCTGGAACCCTGCTGAAACCATACAGCGCACAAACACCTCTTTCTACCTTGCAATGGCAAAGGAGAAAGGTATTGATATTATATCAATTGATCCCCGCTACACAGATTCTGCTGCCGCCTTTGCCTCTAAGTGGATACCAATAAAGCCAGGAACAGACACCGCAATGCTTGTTGCTATGGCTTATGTAATGATAAAAGAAGATCTTTACGAGAAGGATTTTATCGGTAAATATACAACCGGGTTTGAAAAATTCAGCGACTATGTTCTTGGAAGAACCGACGGGGTTGAAAAGAGTCCGAAATGGGCGGAACAGATAACAGGTGTCAGGCCTGATATAATTGAGTCCGTGGCACGGAATTATTCAACCATAAAACCCTCAAAACTTCTCACCCTCGGAGCCCCCGGCAGAACCGCCTATGGCGAGCAGTTTCACCGGGCAGCTTCAACAATTGCTGCAATGGCCGGCAACATCGGGATATACGGTGGCGAACCCGCCGGTTTTGGTCTGAGTCCTGTGGGACTAAAACCTGTTGCCGGAACAGGGCTTATTGAAAGAGATATGCCGGGCAATCTTCCTGAAGGGGCAAGACAGAGACCTGCCGTGCATATCACAAAAATATGGGATGCCATATTAAAAGGCGCAAGCGGCGGATATCCTGCGGATCTGAGAATGGCATACATTACAAACAGCAATGCCCTGAACCAGTTTATGAATACCAACAAGGCGGTCTCTGCCCTTGAAAGTCTTGAATCAATAGTTGTTCATGAGCAGTTTATGACACCAACCGCCATGTATGCCGATGTGCTGCTTCCTGTAAACACCCAGCTTGAGAGAAACGATATTATAAGACCCTGGCAGGGAGGCTCATACTGCATATATATGAACAAGGCAATAGAGCCTCTCTATGAGAGCAGGTCAGATCTTGACATCTGCTCGCAGCTTGCTGAACTGCTTGGCATCAAAGGCTACAGCTCAAAGTCAGAAGATGAGTGGCTGGAGGAATTCTGGCAGGCTGCACAGGATATGACCGATACAAAACCACTTCCTGATTATCAAACATTGAAAAATAAAGGCTGTTATAAATGGCAGCTTGATAAGCCGGTTATATCTTTTAAGAGTCAGGTTGATGACCTTCAGAAAAACCCCTTTCCTACCCCGTCTGGCAGGATAGAGATATACTCCGAACAGATTGAGAAGAGGAATGTTCCGGGTCTTTCACCTCTTCCAATCTATATTGAACCGTGGGAAGGGGTAAATGACCCTCTTTCAGCAAAGTATCCTCTGCAGCTCATTTCAACCCATTCAAAGCGAAGGATTCATTCCAACATGCATAATATTTCATGGCTCAGGGATCTTGAGCCCCACAAGGTCTGGATAAACTCAAAAGATGCCAAGGACAGAGGCATAAAACATGGAGATACGGTAACTGTTTTCAATGAAAGGGGCAGGGTCGTAATAAAAGCAAAGGTTACAGAGAGGATCATGCCCGGAGTGGTAAGCATTGGACAGGGAGCATGGTTTAAACCCGATGATAAGGGGGTTGACACGGGAGGATGCGTAAACGTTCTTCTTGATGACAGGCATTCTCCTGCAGGTGCATTCTGCAGTAATACATGCCTTGTTGAAATAGAAAAGCAGGGAGAGTAGAAGAACAATGAAGACGAAAATCTCTTTTGATAAGTCAAAATGCACGGCGTGTTATGCCTGCGTGGTTGCATGCTGCGACCTGCATGATATTCAGGAAGGTGAAATGCCTTTCCGCCGTATTATTACAGAGGAGGAAGGCAGATACCCTGATGTGCGTGTTTCACATACAAGCATTTCCTGCAACCACTGCGAAGAGCCTGCCTGTGCTGTAAACTGCCCTGTGCAGGCGATCACCAAAAGGGCTGAGGACGGTATTGTCGTGGTTGACAGCAGTCTCTGTATTGGAAGGGAAAAGTGCGGGCTCTGTGCTGAAGTATGTCCTTATGGCGCTCCGCAGTTTTCTGCCAAGAAACCTTCAGTTATGCAGAAATGTGATCTTTGTGTTGAAAGATTGATTCTGGGCAAAAAACCTGTATGTGTGGAGGCATGTCCCATGAGGGCACTTAACCTGTAATGGAATCATGGAGACCCCAAAGCCACCCACATTGTCCTGAGCTTAAACCTGCGCCAGGTTTTTTTCATTTGAAGGTTGAACAAACTCTATAAGAATTCCTGCTGTGTCATCAGGGTTGAAATATGCAACCCTGCTTCTTTTCATGTCAAGAATACCTTCTTTTGTAACATGCCCAAGCCTTATTCCCTTACTGTTCATTATTCCAACAGCCTTTTCAATGTCAGTCACAGTAAAAGCAATATGGTTTATCCCGGGGGGTTGGTTTCCGGTCAGGTTTTTAAAATTTTCTGAAATGGGATGTATAAGCTCAAAATCCATGCCTCCAACAGGGATAAATGCAAACCTGCTTTCAGGATTTTTTGTTTCAGGAGGGGGAACCATAACTATTTCATCATCTTCAACATCAAATATTTTTTTATACCGCTCAACCGATGAATCAAAATTACTGACATAGACTCCGATATGGCGTATTCCTGTGATTAACTCTTTTATCTTCATACAGATAAACCTCCGGTTCACATGGTTTTTGTTTCACAGCTAACTAAGTTCTGATCTAACCCTTTCCGATAATATCCTCAATAACAGGATTTTTAATCCTGCCGTGTTTAAATTTAGGAGTGCTGATTTTATCAATTAGAGGTGTGAGAGAATTCATAATAAGTATTGCATAACAGACACCTTCCGGGTAGCCTCCGTATTTGCGGATTACAAAGGTAAGAACCCCTGCGCCTATTCCAAAAATAATTCTTCCCCATCTTGTTACAGGGCTTGTAACAACATCTGTTGCCATAAAAAAAGCCCCGAGCATAAGTCCGCCTGAAAAGAGATGAAACACTGGATTGCCGTCAAACAGAAAAGCCAGAACAGCCACAGAACCAAGCATGGTGACCGGAACATGCCATGTTATTGTCCCCTTATAAAGAAGGTATGCAGCACCGAGAAGAATTGCAAAAGCAGAAGTCTCACCGATACATCCACCTACACCTCCAAAAAAAAGATCCAACAGTGCAGTTTCCTGCCCCTGCATCTTCATAGCGGCTAAAGCAGTGGCAGAGGTTACTGAGTCAACATTTACCGCGTTTGTCAAAGGCTCATGCCATTTTGTCATTACAACAGGCCATGCTGCAAGAAGAAATGCCCTGCCTGCAAGAGCAGGGTTGAATATATTATATCCAAGCCCTCCAAATACATGTTTACCTATGGAAATCGCAAATACCGCACCAACAACAGGGATCCAGTAGGGTACGGTCGGGGGCAGGCAGAAGGCAAGCAGAAGCCCTGTGACTCCGGCGCTTCCGTCTAAAATCTTTATATCTTCATTTGTGATTAAGCTGTAGAAAAAAGGTCTGAAGGAGAAAAGCTGTCTTATATTGCCTTTGCAGACAACAAAAAAGAGCTGGATCAATATCTCTGTCAAAGCTGCTCCCGCAACACAGAGAAAAATAATCCACAGAGCTCTTGCTCCAAAAAAATAGACACTTGCAATAACAGCAGGAATCAGTGCAATATAGACATCAAACATAAGACAGTGAACAGTTTCACCGTTTCTGATATTTGGAGGATGGGATACAATAAGATTATTATTCATCTGCAATTAACTTTCTCAAATCATGTAATTGTTATACCTTAAAACCCCTCTAATACCTTTAAGCTTCATTTTTCCCATTATAATAATATCAGCAATGGGAATGATTGAAGGGCACACATAAGCACACAGACCGCATTCAATGCAGGAAAAAAGACCCTGTTCTTCTGCTTCAACAAACATCCTGTGTTGAACTAGTTCGGAAATGCTGTTTGGAACTATACCTGATGGGCAAACATCCATACATTTTCCACATCTTACACAAACACCTGTCATATAAAAACGTGACTTTCGGTCATGATCAAGATGGACCGCCACAGCTGCATAAATTCCATTTGTTGTTTTTGTAACAGGAACATTCATACTGCTCTGTGAAAGTCCTGTTAAAACCCCTCCGATGTTCAGTCTTCCTGTGTTCTGCACATTGCCCCCGAGCATTGATATTAAATCTGATGCCGAAGTTCCTATTTTTACCCATACATCACCGCTTGTTGTTTCAACTGCAGAACCGGAAACGGAGATAAGTTTCTGTGTGAGCGGTTCCCCCTTAAAATAAGCATCATAAACCGCTGTCAATTGAGCAATATCGACAAAAACCCTTTTATTAGATTGGTTACCGGCCTGTCTTAAAAGAATGCCTGCTGTATCAGGTACAGATTTTTCTACTTCTTTAATAACAGCGCCCATAAGCTGACTGCATATCCTCTTAACAGTTGCCTTTATAACATTGTTGTTCCTATGTACAATAAATAGAGCGGTTTTCTTCTGAGTACCTGAGTCTAAAAGCAGTCGCAGTCCCTCTACACACTTTTCCTCCTTTTCTATCAGCAATCTCCACTTTGTCGTGAAATCAGGCTCGAATTCAGTGGTATTAATGATTATTTCACAGGAGTTAGAAAGGTTTTTATAGTCAAGCTGCACACCTGCTTCCCGAAGGAAATAGAACAAATCAATATTATCAGATTTATCAAAAGGGTTTTCAGGTTCTTTATCGTTGCTGCCATTGCCTTGAATTTCAACGCACTGAACAGTCTGACCAAGTGAGTTGATACACAACGCAACCTGGGTTACATTGCCTGCAATGCTTGAATGCACTTTAATATGGTCAGGATTAAGCCCTGTGCATCCTATTGCCTGTCCCTGTCTGACGACGTCTCCCGGTTTTACATACACCTCGAATGCATCATCTGGCAGATCCTGCAACGGAAGCAACACTTTAGAAACGGAATCAAATCTCAAAACCTGTCCAAAAAATTCTCCTGGTTTTTTGTCTTCCGGACTCTGTTTCCTTCTGGTAAATGTAGGTAAAAAACCATCCAAAGCTTAATCCACCTCCTGTTAGTGTTGAGCAACAAAGTCAGTTGTCAGCCTTCAGGAATCAGGGAATCCCAAAAACAAACTGAATCATCAAACAGTATGTCCTTTTTTGACTTTTTGCCGAAACCTGAGTGCTTACCCCTGTTTTTTGCCGGAAACTGAATTCCTTCTTTTAAATATAAGATTTAGCCCCTTGAGGGTTAAATGTTTGTCAACCTCATCTATTGTTTCCGAATGCTTCGCAATAACCTCTGCTATCCCTCCAGTGGCTATAGCACTGCACTGTGTGCCTGCCTCCTGCTTCATCCTTTGAACAATTCCATCAACAAGACAGCTATATCCGAAGACAATCCCTGCCTGCATTCCTGAAACCGTGTCTTTTGCAATTATATTTTCAGGGCAGATCAGATCAACCCTTGGAAGCTGTGATGCCTTTTCAAAAAGAGCTTCAGCACAAATACCAATACCCGGGGTTATCACACCTCCTTCAAATTCAGCGTCAGAGGAAACATAATCAAAGGTTGTAGCGGTTCCAAAGTCAATAACAATAACATCCTGTCTATATTTATCATAAGCTGCCACTGCATTTACTATCCTGTCAATACCTGTCTGTTCAGGATTATTATAACAGTTTTTTATGCCTGTATCAGTAGAGAAATCGACAACAAGCGGTTTTGTCGCGAGATATGTTCTACATGTTTTTTTGACCATTGAAAGAACCCGGGGGACAACGCTTGAAATAACAACCCCTGTAACGTTTTCTTTATTGACTCCGTTTGAGTTAACAAATGCATTGAAAATTCGACCATAATCAGAATATGAGCTTTTTTTTTCAGTGCTTTCAAATCTGAATTCCGATACAGGCTCATCTTCCCTGAAAAAGGCTGTTACAATGTTTGTGTTTCCTATGTCTATGGCTATCATTATAAATAGTTTTGTAAATGGGTGTATGGATAAATAAGACGCATGGTTATAAAAAACCCTTTCCGCCAGATTTATTATTGCCCTTTGCTATTTTATAAGCATACTCAAATCAGCAGCAGGGGCTGAATGCGTAATTGCTCCGACAGAAATATAATCAATCCCTGTTTGTGCTATCTCCTCCACATTATCAAGTGTAACATTTCCTGAAACCTCAAGAGGAATTTTTTTCTTTGTCACATCAACAGCTTTTTTTATATCTTCAACCCTCATGTTGTCAAGAAGCGCCATATCTGCTTTTGCTTCAATTGCCTCGTTGAGCTCATCGATGTTTTTCACCTCCACCTCTACGAAAGCATTGGGGCCGGAACTTGATTTTACCTTTTTCACCGCAATGCCTACACCTCCACAGGCTGCAATATGGTTTTCTTTTATGAGAATCCCGTCAAAGAGCCCCATCCGGTGATTCTTTCCGCCACCCTTCGTTACGGCATGCTTTTCAAGAATACGGTGACAGGGGGTTGTTTTTCTTGTATCAAGGATAACAACGCCAAATGGTTCTGTTTTTTCAACAAAAAGGCTGGTCATGGTGGATATGCCTGAAAGCCTCTGTAAAAAATTAAGGGCTGTTCTCTCTCCGGTAAGCAGTATATCAAAGGGTCCTTTAATTTCTGCTACAACTCCCGCCTTTTTAATGGCTGAACCCTCATCGAAAAGAAACAGAATTTCAACATCTGGGCTTAACATTTGAAAAACTTTTGTAAAGGGATATATACCTGAGAGGACAAGCTCCTGTTTTGCCACTATTAAAGCAGTTGCATTAATTCCAGCAGGCACAAATGCTGATGTTGTCCTGTCACCGCATCCTATATCCTCCTCAAGCGCAATGGCTACAATCCTGTCAATGGCTATATTGTTCACAGGATACCTCTTATTACTTCCATGTTTTTACTTAGTTTGTCGGCCTTTTCACGATATGCTTTGCTCTTTTCCTTCTCTTTCTCAATAACCTCAGCCGGAGCCCTGCTTACAAAACCCTGATTTGAGAGCCTTCCTTCAACAAAATCAATGTCCTTACAAACTTTTTTCATCTCTTTTTCAAGGCGTTTCAACTCCTCTTTAAAATCAATTATTCCTTCAAGGGACAGGAATATTTCCGCCCTTTCAATCACAGCAGCGGCAGCAGCCTTGGGACGGGAAAACTGCCTGTGAACAGCAAGAGCACCAACCCCTGAAAGAGAAGAGATCATTTCCGATTGTTCAGACAGAGCCTGCGCTGTTATGTCATCTGAGCAAAGAATATCAAGACGGGGTCTTGCCGATGGTGCAACATTCATCTCGCTCCTGATGTTTCGTACAGCACTGACCGCCTGGATAATAAACCCCGTGTGCTGCTCTGAGGTTTCATCAATATCATCCTTTGAGAATTCAGGAAACCTCTCAATCATTATGCTTTCACCAGCTCCGGGGAGTTTCTGCCATATCTCCTCTGTTACAAAGGGCATAAAGGGGTGAAGCAGTTCAAGTATGGTTTTTAATACCCTTATTATTACCTGCATTGTTTCAAGTGATTTCTGCCGGTCTTCCTTGTTGTAAATATCAGGTTTTGCCATCTCAATATACCAGTCACAGAATTCATGCCATACAAATTGATAGAGTGTATGTGAAGCATCATTAAACCTGTATGCATCGAGGCTCTCTGAAACAAGACCCGTTACCCTTGCAAGCCTGCTCATAATCCAACGGTCTTTAAGCGACAGGTTATCTTTCTCAGGGAAACCCTGCTCATAATCTTTCATGTTCATAAGAACAAATCTGGATGCGTTCCATATCTTGTTTGCAAAATGGCGGTAACCCTCAATCCTTTCCTCAGAAAGCCGTATATCCCTTCCCTGGGCAGCCATTGCAGAAAGGGTAAACCTGAAACTGTCAGCTCCGTATCTGTCAATTATTTGAAGCGGGTCTATGACATTTCCTTTTGACTTGCTCATCTTATGCCCGTAAGCATCTCTTACAAGAGCATGGATGTAAACATCCCTGAACGGAACATCACCCATGAATTTCAGTCCCATCATCATCATCCTTGCCACCCAGAAAAAGAGTATATCAAACCCGGTTACAAGACAGGAAGTAGGGTAGAAGCTTTCAAGTTCCGGGGTTTTATCAGGCCATCCAAGTGTTGAAAATGGCCAGAGTGCTGAACTGAACCACGTGTCAAGCACATCGCTGTCCTGCTCAATATCAGTGCTTCCGCATTTTGAACATCGCTCGGGGTCCTGCATTTCCACTGTTGTAAAATCGCAACTTTTGCAGTACCATGCCGGTATCCTGTGCCCCCACCAAATCTGGCGTGAGATACACCAGTCCCTGATGTTATTCATCCATTCAAAATATGTCTTTTCCCAGTTTGAGGGAATAATTCTTGTTCTTGCATCCTTAACAGCTTCAACGGATTTCTCAGCAAGGGTTTTCACATCAACAAACCACTGCAGTGAAAGGTTCGGCTCCACAATATTTTTACACCTATAGCAGTGCCCCACCGAATGCCTGTAGGGCTCCACCTTTGACAGAAATCCTTCTTCTTCCAGGTCTTTTAAAATTTTTTTACGTGCTTCAAACCGGTCAAGTCCGACATACCCGCCTGCATCCGGGGTCATTTTTCCGTCTTCTCCGATAACCTTAACAAAATCGAGGCTGTATTTTTTTCCTATTTCAAAGTCATTCGGATCATGGGCAGGTGTAATCTTAAGCGCTCCTGTACCAAAAGAAACATCAACATAAGGGTCTGCAATTACAGGTATTTTTCTATTCATAAGAGGAAGCAGAACCATTGAACCCCTCCATTTAGCATATCGCCCGTCTTCCGGGTTTATGGCAACTGCTGTATCACCAAGCATTGTTTCCGGTCTTGTTGTTGCAACTGTCATAAAATCATCCCCTTCAACTGAAGGGTACTTAATATGATAGAGGTTCCCATCTATCTCCTCATGCTCGGCTTCCAGGTCGGAAAGAGCCGTGTGACATCTCGGGCACCAGTTTATAAGCCTGTTGCCTCTGTATATAAGACCCTCTCTGTAAAGAGAAACAAAAACTCTGCGAACAGCCCTTGAACATCCCTCATCCATTGTAAAACGCTGTCTGCTCCAGTCACACGATGCCCCGAGCTTCTTGAGCTGATTTACAATTATATCTCCATACTGCTCTTTCCACTTCCATACCTGCTTGACAAACTCGTCTCTTCCCAGATCAAACCGGCTCTTTTTCTCAAGGGAAAGCTGCCTCTCTACAACATTTTGAGTTGCAATTCCGGCATGGTCTGTACCGCATTGCCAGAGTGTCCTGAACCCCTTCATCCTTTTAAACCTTATAAGAATATCCTGCAGGGTATTGTTAAGAGCATGCCCCATGTGCAGGGACCCTGTAACATTAGGAGGCGGGATAACTATGCAGTAATTTTCTCCCTTGTTTTTTTCTGAAGGCTTGAAATAATCTTGTGCAATCCAGAAATCATACCATTTCTGCTCAAAGTTTTGCGGGTTGTATGTTTTGTCCAGCTCTTTCATCAATATCCATCCCTATATGTTATCGTTGATTTATTAGATTGTTAATTTCTATTTCAGCAACCGTAATAAAAGTCCTTACCTCAGATAATCAAGACTCAGGGCAAATTGTAAATATAGCAGGAAATAATATCAAAAAACAGCGTAAAATAAAACCAATACTTTTCTTGTCTTTTCTCAAAGCTTCTCCAGATACTGTCTGAATGTATCTTCGTGATCCTCTTCATCTAAAAGAACAGTTTTTAGAAGAGAAACAAGCTCTTCATGGTGTTTAAATTTATCAATCTGTTCAGCATACCTTAGCCTGGCGGACTTTTCCAGTTCGATGTTTTTTTCAAGCATGGTTTTGAGATCCTGGCTTTTGGCAATATCCCATTCATAAAACTTTGGAATTCCACCATTTTTTGTGATGATATCAGAGAAAAACAGAATATGCGACATTTCATCAAGCCCTGCGGATTTAAATGAATCGGCTATCAAACTGTCGATTGAATGAGCTGTTATCCTGTGGCAGATATACTGCATTGTTGCCCTGAACTCCTCATTCATGTTCAGCTCCATAGCCTTCAATATATCTGCCTTTTCATTATAATCCTTAAACACTATCATATGCGCCACCCTTATAGTTTTTTTATTTTATAATATATCCAAATACAATCTCTTATTCAATATTTATCTTTTAGGATGAATATAAAAGAGGCAGTCTAATGCACATACATTAGACTGCCTCTGAAATTGAAAACTGAGTCTGTTTTAATCAGGCGCAAACAATAACAGTCCTGACATATTTTCTCTGCCCGTCTTCTTCATGGATCTTTTTAAAAACCTCTACCGCTGGTCTGCCTTTTGAAGGAAGAGAGCCAAGCCATGCTTACTCATCAAAATCTATCTGTACATTCCAGAATGCCTCGATCCAGTATTTGCGAAAATGCTCCTTAAAAATTCTTCTGCCCATTGCTACAGCAAAATCATTATCGTACAGCTCTCTAACCATCTGTTTCAACTTCTTTTCATGTAACGGTGCAAAATCTTTATCAGACTCAAGCATTGCAACACGCTTCAGGTAAACCGGCAGAACCAGCATAAGAGCATCACGGGCAGCAGTGAAATAGGCACGGCGAACCTCCTCATCTTCACTTTCAGGTTCCTGCAGTTCGAAGCGGTAGGGGCTTTTGTACGGGTCAAGGTAGCGCGACAGTTCCCCCCTGCCCTCTATTCGCTGATACTGCTCGACTTTTGCCATCGCCTTTTTAATCGTTTCAATGTCATCTCCGAAAAATTCCTCATAGGAAATGGCATTTTTGTCCACATTGAAGAAATCAAGGATAAACATGCCCGATGTGCCCGGAGCAGGTTTCAGAAAATCAACATGAAGAACCGGTGCACGAAAATCATAGCGGGGAAGAATATTAAGAGTAAAAACACTGTAATATCCGGAACCTGGTGGTATTTCAAACATGCTTACTGTAGCAGCAGATATCTTACGGCTCTCATAAGATTTAAGAGGTATGCCAAGCGCACTGCCCCCGAAAAGCTTACTGAAGGGAAATCCAAGCGAAACAAAGAATCCGTCAAAATAGTCATTAACAGGTCTTGTCTGCATCTGCTGCTCGAACTGTTCTACAGTCCACTGTTTGAGTCCGGCATACACATCAAAATCACTGTATTTTTTAGGTTTAAATGTTGCCACAAACACCCCGACACCAATAATAATAATCAACAGTACCAGCGCGGCAATTTTGAGAATTTTTTTCATGGGATCCTTTCTCTTTCATAACAGGGTTATTTTCTTTTAGAGTTTCAAGCCCTTCTCTTTACTCTTCTTCTTTGAAAGCCTTGATCATTTCCCTTGCTTTTAAAATATCTTTTTCTACACCTGTTCTTCTGTCAGGCTTATCATAACTTCTGAAAGAAAAATGGACATATCCGGGGTCTTCAGGCATTGTAGCAGTCACCACATGAATGGTCAGCTCACTTCCATCGTAGTTTTTAACAGCCTGGATGTAGGAATTAAAAAAAGTTGTCACCTGTTCATTAAGGATCAACCCTGTATCGCCTGCCCACTTCCTTAAAAGAGAACGGCCGTCTTCAAGGCTGCCTTTTACCCTTGTTCTTAAATAATATACTTTATCTGTTTCATGCAGTTCCTCAAAAGGCCTTGGGACATATTTCTTCTTCGCTGGATCTTCAAGACTCGCAGGCTGCAGAGACTGCCAGTAACCCCTCAAAGGCATTAACTCCTCAGCACCTAATGGTTCAAGTCCGAGAATTTTAACGCGTATTTCATTTGCAAAAGCTTCAACCCTTCCAGGAACAAGGGATTCCCAGATATCAAGTCCTTCCCAGGCAGCCCCTTCCTTTGCAAGTTTGCCAACCGCCCATACCCAGAAGGAATCGATCATGTTAAGGGTGGGCATTACCTGTCTGCCCCCAAAGGCTACAATGGAAACGGGTTTTATTTCTGGAAACGTCTCCTGTGTATGCAGAAGATAGTTGCGCCCGCCGATTAGGTGAGGCGCTTTCCCGGGATAGGTTAAAACCATTGTTTCATCGGTATCACCGCAGGTCAAAAAATAACAGACCTCTTTTTTAGCAAGACTTGCAATGTTCTTCTCAATAAAAGCATATATTGCTTTGGAAGCTTTTTCCCAGCGTGTCAGACTTCCTATAATAACATAGTCATAAGGCTCAACAGTGATAACCTGCGGCAGCGCCTTAACATCAAGGTGCTGGTTATGACCTATTATTGCCTTAAGCCAGTAGGCTGTCTCTATGGTTGAACCATATATTCCGTCATAAACAAGAAGCCCTCTTTTCTGCTCTGCTGCACCTGAGAGCTTTGGAATCAGCAAAATAACAGACAAAAACAAAACTAAAAATGTTTTTTTTAAAGAACCCATAATTACCTCCTGTATCCGGTTAAATCAAGCTATTGCTGTTTTTTAAATATATAATAAAATACAATTATAAAACAATATAGGTTCAAAACTGACAAGATCTCAGTAAATGAATAATCCCCTTAAACCATACACCCCCTTTCCTGAAGTTCAGCAATGGTTTCCTCCAGTTCAAGGCTGATAAGTTTTTCTTTTGTTTGAAATCCGGTCTTCTGATCCCAGCCCCTTGACCTGTAATAATCCTCAAGCATTTCATTGAATTTATGTCTGTCCAGAACCGCTCCTTTTCTGCATGTCAGTTCGCCCTCCGGGCCCGGCAGCAGAAACTCGGGATTAAACATCCCAAAATACATCTTATCTTCAAGCAGGGGCTCTGTAAAATTAAAATCCGGCAATTTATCATCTTGCCTTCCTCTATACCCTTCACGGCAGTTTATTGCTCTGTGAAGATTGAAAATCCTTTCTCCAACCAGATAAAGGTCTCTCTCATCAAAATCAACCCCTGTAAGTGCAGACAGGAGTCTGTTTTCAATTGAAGGATCCCCTACATGATCATCTTTGCCTTCAGGGGTTATAACAGGATAGAAAAAGTCGCATCCAACAAGTGTCTCCTTTGCATAGACCCGGTTCTGAATAACAAAAGCAGACGCCCCCTTTCCTTCATAGGTTGAAAAATCGCCTGCCTTTTCTCCTCCCCAGAACCTGACCGCTATCTTTCTTATGGCATCGGTGTCAACCTGCGACATACCTCCATCTGTTGCCATCCATAAAACCCATTTAAACAGAGGATAACATATCTCATGGAGCTGCTGCATGCAGTTTGTTTTGTCTGTTGCATGAAAAAGAGCATTGGTAATAAAGTATCTTGGATGATAGAGATCCGCACTGAAACCCGAACCCTCGACAATACCTTCAAGACATGACTCAAACTCACCTCCGAGATGTTTTGCAGCTCTCACTGTTCCTTCTCCCAGGATGTCACAAAAACCTTCTCTGCCGGCAAGTTTCCTTAAAAAAACTTCAATAAAGTCTCTGCTGCCAATCTCCTTAAGCGGAAGTCCTGCCATCTCATCGGAAATAAGTCCTTTTTGAAAACAGCTGTAAAGCCATTTTAAAACCTTTGTAAGTTCCTGAGTGCAGAATCCTAAGCTGTTACATAGTGTTGTCGCATGAAAGGAGTTTCCGCTTGATTCGCCATTGTGATACATTTTATCCCAGTCATAATAAAAATATGAGGATGCGCAGTTCTTCCTGTGATCAACAACCCCTGAATCATGTCTGAATAAACCCCTTGGACAGCCTGCCGGACAACCCTTACACGGTGACCTTTTCTCAAGCTCAATAAAACCAATCATGGGGTCTAAAAGCTGCCTTCCCTTTATCATTTCACGAATCTGTCTGTTTATATCTCTGAGGGCATCCGGTCGGGCAACTTTTGTTTTTATATCCCCCTGAACACTGATTGCCTTTAATTTTTTTGAACCCATAACAGCAGCCATACCATGACTTCCACACGATCCGTTATAGGTCATGGCAAGTGCAAATCTGACCATTTTTTCTCCTGCAGGACCTATGCAGAGAGCCTCAACCCTTTTCCCGTACTGTTGTCTGAGCTGTTTAAGTGTAAAATGAGTCTCGCTTCCCCAAAGTCCGCCTGCATCAAGAAATTGAGGTTTTCCGTTCTCGATATAAATAATGGAGGGCTTGCTGCATTTTCCCTTCAGAACAATTCCATCAAGCCCTGAGGCTTTAATTCTGTCTGCAAGACCGCCTCCAATGCTTCCTATACCGCACTGATCAGGATACAGCAGCGCTGATTTTCCGCTGACAACCGTTCTTGACGCTGCATAAGCGGGGGTACCTGCAAGAGGCCCTGTCATAAGCATAAAAAGATTATCAGGTGACAGAGGATCCGTCTCTGCACAAACACTGTCCCAGTACATCTTAGCGGTTATACCTCTTCCTCCTACAAACCTGTCTGTCCAGTCAAGGGTATTTAAATACTCAAAAGATTTGTTTGAAAGATCTATGAATAGAATCTTTCCCGCCCATCCAAATATTTCAGCCATTTTTTAAACTCCCTCCTTCATCTCCTCATCCCATGTTTTTAAGGTTTCCGCATTAAAAATTTCCCCTGATACAGTGCTTGATTCATCAAGAATCTGCAAAAGTATTGACTCGATATCTTCTGGTTTTCTGAAACCCTCAACCTCCTCAGGTGGAAGTTTTTCATGGAATGAAACAGCCACCATCCCCGGACTTATGGCATTAACCCTGACATTGATCCCGGCACACATAAGTTCAAATGAGAGAACCTCTGTGAAGCGCGAAAGAGCGGCCTTCGATGAGGCATAGGCAATCATTCCGGGTACAACATCATTTTTAAACATGCCTGACTTTGAGGTAATATTTACAATATCACCTTTACCCTGTTTTATCATAACAGGAAGAGTATGTTTTATACAATTATAGGCACCATGGAAATTTACATTTACAATGCTTTGAAAATCATCATCTGTTATGTTAAGAAGTGTAAACCTCTCCATGGTAGAAAAAAACTCATCCTGACTTTCCGGTTGCGGAGAGAGAACGCTTGCTGTTGGTCCTCCTGCATTGTTTACAAGTATGTCTATTCTGCCAAATTCTTTCATGGCAGTATCAATCATATTTGCTACATCTTCTGTCTTTGAGACATCGGTCTTGACTGCAAGTGCTTTTCTTCCCAGTTTTTCAACCTTTGATGCTGTATCGCTTAACTTTTCCAATGAACGGGCTGCACATACCACATGACAACCCTCGCGTGCAAGTATCACAGATATTGCTCTTCCTATACCCATGCTTGCGCCTGTAACTATTGCCACCTTATCTTTATGTCTCACTTGGATACCCCCTTTATTTAACGGTTTCAAACATGCTGTCAAAGTTTTTTACATATTCAACAACTTTTTTTATATGTTCTGCTGCCTTTAACAGTCTCTCATAGGGATATGTGACTGTTAGCTCGTTTTCATTAAGTCCTGCAAACATCCGCCATGAGAGATCACTTGTTGAAAAACTGGGCTGCCTTGAACTGTAAGCCTGACGGACATTGAATATGCATCCTCCGCTTCCCCCATACCCTTTCACAAGATTCCCAAGATAGGCCTCTATCCGCATGAAAACATCCGCCTGCTTTGGGGTACAGAACATAAATACAAGATCAGGTTCCTCAACCTTTTCAAGAGTTCCTACCACAAGACAACTGCTCTCAACAAGGGGCAGGGGAATCTCTTCTATACATTTTTCATAAAAACCCATTGCAGTATCAATATCCTTATGATAGGGAAATTCCTCTATAAAACCTTCCACTGCTTCACGGTAAGCATCCCTTGATACCTCACAAACACCTGTTGCAATAAGCCCTTCAAAACACTGGTGGTTTTCCTTTACAGTATAAAAGATATTTCCGTTCTCCAAAACCTCGCCTATCTGAGAACATAGTCCTATTGTTGCAGTTCCTTCATAAGCAGGTATATTTTCGGGAATATGCTTTAATGGTTTGACAGCTATAACGTCCTTCTTTAAACCCAGGTCATGTTTTAATGTATTTAACAATTCATCTTTCTGCATAAAAATATCTCCATTACAGCTCTTGGCTGAAAAGTTTATTATATTATTTATATTATATTCATAACAGGGATAAACAGTCCTTCTAAATAGGTTGAAAAATAATATTTGTAATAAACATGGGCTATACATGTTATTTTTGCAAATAACGAGAAAGTCAGTATTGAAACCAGAGAAAAAATAATGTACTGCATAAGATACCTCCTTTTTTTATTTTAACTTTTTAATTTTTTCTGCCGAATTACGAACATCCTCAAGAACATCTTCCATAGCCCGCTCAACTTTTTCATCATTTCTGTCCTCAAGAACCTGAACCTGAAAATGTCCTGCAACATCACATCCCTGCTTTTCCACAGCAGATTTCTGTTTTTCCTGATACTTCTCTTCAATAAAAGAATCAGATGTTATAAAGATAACAACCTTCTTGCCCTCAAAATTGTTTTTCTTAATGAAAGTACTTATCGCGGGTGTCAGTTTTGAAGCCCAGACAGGTGATCCAAGCACTATAAGATCGTAGTTATCCAGACTTACCTGTTCAGGTTCAATTCTTGTATTCAGCCCAAGCAGTGTTTTAAGCATACCTCCGATCATTCCAAAAACACTGTCACGGTTGTTCATATCCTTTATCTCTACAACATCAGCACCAAGTTCTTTCTGTAAAACCCTGCATGCCTCTTCAGTATTGCCTGTGCGTGAATAATAGGATATTAAAACTTTCCCTTTTTTCTCTTCTTCTGCTGATAAACAATAAGAAGGAAACATCAATACAACCAATATTAGTAAAATTAAAAACCTTTTCATAAATTTTTCTCCAAAATAATTATTTTAATCAAACCTCTCCTGAACATCCTTGGGCACATACTGCTCTTCCATCTTAAGAAAAAACTCATATGTTATACTATCCTGCCCGTGTGCCAGGGCTTCATCTTCTATCATTTCAAGCACTGATTCCTGCATATAGTTTGGGACCATTTCAAGTCTCTTCCAGGAATCATCATCCCAGTACATCCTTTTGGGAAGGGTGACCGAGGTCTTTTTCTCCGGTGGTTTAAGCTCAATCATCCTGTTCTGGGTGTTCCTTCCGAAGTGGAAAAATCTTCTGCGCTCATCACCAAGATAGACAGGGAGGTCAAGATACTCTATCCTCTGCATTCTGTTCATCCCGAGCAATTCTTCATCAACAACAATATCAATAATATCGCCGATAACAAACCTCTGGGATGCATCCACTTCTACAATATCATTCAAGACACATTCTATATGCTGATGACACTCTTTAATACTTGGTGGGCTAACTTTTTTTGAATCAACTATCGAGAATTCAGTTTTAGCAAGTTCATTCTCACCCAAGTCCCGGAAACGGGCTGTCTCCATAACATCGTCCAGATATTTCCAGGAAGGAATATTTACAACAAACTCCTTTGTTGCAATAATATTTTTAAAGGTGTGAGTTGCCTTTCTGATACCAAGCATTATCCTGGGTTTTTTATTCAAAACATCATAAGGTGTTCCTAAAGAATACGGAGCAGCATTAACGTTACCTTCAATGTCCGTTGTTGTAACAATAGTGACAAACTTAGGCAGAACCAGAACATCACTATACCAAAAAGCTTTTATATCAATGCTTTTTTTATCCATAATCACTCCTTTCAGTTTTTTATTCTTCCTGCAGATGAATTGTTTCATTATTGCCGATTGCATGCCTTTCTTTATCAGAGTTTTTAATGGATGCTTTCTGCATTATCATGGCCGCGTTTTCTACTGCTGCGTTTAACAACCCTATTTCGTAAGGTTCCAGATTCGAAAGGATTTTAATAAGTGTTTCAACCTGCTCATTCCTAAAAGCTTTAAATTTCTGCCTGCCTTTATCTGTAAACCTTATATCAGAGAGGCGTTTATCAATACTGTTTTTTGACCTTTTAACATACCCCATAACCTCAAGACGGTGAACCATGTTGTTTAAACTCTGCATTGACATTCCAAGCACATTACATATCTCGGATATATGAACAACTTCACTTTCGCCGAAAAAAGACAGTACTCTCATTTGCGGTCCGGTAAGTGAAGGTGTTTTTCCTTTAAGACTCCTTCCAAAACTAAGGCATCTGAATATCCTCTGAAAATTCTGGAAAAGATTTAAAGATAATTCATCAAACTCATTTTTATTATTGCCCATTACATTTTCCTGTCTAAGTATATTGCTAATTTCCTGATCACTCTATAAGACCATTGAATAAAGGTTATTGCTTATATCATAATAGTTTCCAGGCGGTGAAACAGCACAGTTCACAAATTGCCTCGGTTACTTCAACGGGTTCGCATCTGCTCAAGTTCGGCAATAAGCTTCCGGCGCACCATTTCCGGACTTGCAGCCTCTGCCCCCGCAATTACAGCATCCTCGGTCACAATACCGGATGCGTCAACTCGCTCATATAAAGCTTCCATAAGGTTTTTTCTGACAATTCCGCGAACAAAAAAAGGAGCGGTATCAACAGCTGTATCAAACATAACACGGCTGTTGCCCTGCCATACAAGAGCCTCCGGAGTTAGACTAACCCCGGACGGAGGTTCAGTAAAGTTCAGCATGTCACCCCCGGACTCTGTAGCCCCCTGAAAATCGGCCTGACTTATACCTGTCAGTTCCCACTGCTGAGTCTGGAACACATAGTCTGTGGTTTCTTCCAGATAGGCGTTTGCGAAACTCATACCTTCACGCTTAATCTCCCCCACACCCCTTGCAAGCCAGATAATGCCAACCCTTATCTTTTCACGCTGCATGTTAAAGGAACGTGTCACAGAACTGATATAAAGCTTAATGCAGTCACGATAGGTACCTGCCGGGACGATCACATCCTCTAAGCCGAGTATAATTGATGCAATCTCACTCTCAGGGTAAAAATCCAGCATTGGATCAAGTGATGGCCATCCGGCGGGATGCAGATAGGTCAGCGAATGGTTCAGTTTGCCTGTTGCTGCGGTATTGGGCAGCAGCATTTGGGGTATGTCCGGAGGCAGGCAGACAGAGGCAAAACTCATCGCCGCAGTAAACTTAATCGGAAACACAACCCCGCGTTCATCCTGAGTCAGGTAATACACATCACCGCAGGGCTCGGTATAGGTGATTGTCTGCCAGCCTAACTTTTCCTTCCGTTTACCTATCTTAACCGGCACATTTTCTCCTGTCTGATCGCGATACGCAAAGACAGTTCCCGGCTTTAGAGGAAAGTACTCCTCCATGACAAAACCCTGCGGTGGCTTACCCCTGTCAGTTCGGTATGATTGAAGAATATATGTTCGGGTTGAAGTGCCACAGTCAATACTCATTTTAACAGGCCCGATGCTGGGCACCAGCCAAAAGGTCTCAATTGTCCGGGTGCCATTATTTCCCAGGGTTTCTTTTTTAATCACAGCACAGTTTCTGATCTCACGGGACTCGAAGGTAATATCCTCGACACCCTGCAGCGTTATTGTTACAGTCTGATCATATTCACCCGTCTGAGTACCACTGTCATTGGCTCCATAAACACGCATACGGGAAGTAGTTTTTATGGGTTTATCAAAATCTATCTCAAAAGGCATGAACATTATCGGCCTATCAGGCACCGTATGCCCGTCCATACGGTATTCTCCGCACAGATAGAGACCATCCCATTTCTCCTTAAGCGCTACAAAACCATCACCCTGCATATTTAGAATTCTGACCGAACCGATGCCGGAAAGTGCAAATCTGCCCTGCATCACCCAGGACATCGTCTGCTTAGTATCATTGTCGGCAAAATTCCAATACATACCGTTTTGTATCGGAAACTGACCCCGAAGCACCAATGCTTCAACACGCGGCAATGCAATCACAAGGCCTGCCGCACATAAAATAGCTGCCAACATATATGAACGTATGTTTTCTTTCATCCTGACCTCTCTTTCACTTTTTTAATACTATTTTTTATTAAATCCATTGATTGTTATAAAGAAAAAACACCATAACACTGTATGATAGGGTGATTTGAATTTACTATATAGATGTTTAGTATATTTTAAATTATCTGTCAATATCTTTTTTATTATAAATTATTAATAAATGTGAATACAAAAAATTAATTAAGTTATTTCAGCATATTATTATTGGATGACTTTAGTTCATAGCCTGGAAAACCGAATACATATTTATAAACATTAATTTATTAAAATAAAAACATAACCCAAAATCTAAGGAAATTTTGGTTCATAAACCGGTAAAAAGTCCACATCTGTCATCTCGAACGAAGTGAGAGATCTCGTAACACACTGAAACAACGAGATTTCTCACCCTGTTGTTGCAAGGTTTGAAATGACAATATGGTTGTTTTTGGGCATGTTACGTAACTATTTTAATTATTTTAAAACGGAAGAAAAATTATGGTTGAAAACAGAGTCTTTTTTAAATTATATTATTAAATAATAAAGGCTGTGAATTGCTTAATAAACTGATATGTTATTTTTGCGGAGTAAGTTATGAAAAAATGGGTATGCAGAATTTGCGGCTATATACATGAAGGAGAAACACCTCCGGAAAGATGTCCTGTATGCCGTGCTCCTTCAGCCCAATTTTATCTTCAGGACAATGCTACAAAGAATTCTCAATTTTTAAATAATACTTCCATGATACCTTCTTATATCAGAAAAAACAGACTGCTAAGTTTGCTTGCAGAAGAATTTCCTTTACGCCGGTTTCATCCCATTATGGTGCATTTCCCAAACGGATTGATACCTGTATCTTTTGTTTTTCTGCTGATCACCTCGTTTTTTGATTTCAGGTGCGTGGAACTTACTGCTTTTTATCTTCTATGTGCCGCAATCGCAGCATCTCCTTTTGCTTTTGTAACCGGACTATACACATGGAAGGTAAAATATAAAGGTGCTGCAACCGCCAAATTCAAGTTCAAGGTTTATGGCAGTATTGCCTTCATGATCCTTGCCTTAACAGCTGTTGGCTTGCGACTGCTAAATCCAGGGGTTGTTGAATCAGCTCCTGCAGTATATCTTATTATCAATCTGATTCTTCTTGGTTTGGTAACAATGCTGGGTCATATTGGCGGAAGAATTGTTTTTGCAGGTGAAAGTTGATAAAAAACCCGCAGCACTGTCGCCTTTATCGGCATAAATCGATAACCTTCCCCTGCTTACTGTCATTTGCATTTTTTACTTTGTTTAGCAACTGTGGAGCAACATTCCACTTTTGTCCCGACTCAGTAATTACGGTAACTGTTTTCTTGTTGTACTTTACTACTGTGCCAAAGAGTTTATCCCTGCCTTGCGGCTCAAAACATACCTGATCACCAGGACTGAATTGCATCATTTTTTTATGCACATACAGAGAATCAAGAAACTTCAACCGCTCAACAATCTTGTGGTTTAATCTCAAAAGTTCATCATAGCTCAAGGAATCAATATCAAATTTCATAATTCACCCTAAAAAATATTTTAAATTAATCGGAGACACTAAGCCCAAATCAAGCGAAGATTAGTGCGAACACTGTTTTTGCGAGTCGCAAG
>CAZMHH010000049.1:0-28156 GCA_964566035.1 uncultured Thermodesulfobacteriota bacterium | reverse complement strand
ATTAAGTGATATAATTTATTGATTGTGGCGGTGTAGCTCAGTTGGTTAGAGCATGCGGCTCATATCCGCAGTGTCCGGGGTTCAATTCCCTGCACCGCCACCAACATACCGGCCTCTGATTACTATCCTGTGATATCAGAATTATACTTGAGTACAAAACCGGCTTTAGGTGATAATTTGTCACTCCTGTCAGAAATAAACAGATAGAAAAAGTTCAACACATTATTTTTCCCGTTTTTTATCGGCATAATAATAATTTCAGATTTTTCTTCAACTTGTTTCTTAAATTTAGTATATTATATATTTACAGTTCAAACTTTGTTCAGGCAAAACAATTTAGTCATAATTCATCATGACAAAAACGAAGACAATATCACTATTCAGCTTTTTACCAATAATTTTATTGACTTTGATCTTAGATAACAGCTATGCTCAAAGCGATAAAGACAACACAGTTGAAGATACTTCCTACCTCTTTCCTTCTGATTTTGAGCTTATGCAAACATACAAATCTAACTCAAAATCAGCAATTGATGCCTTAATTGAAGGGCTAAAAAACAATGATTCCACAATAAGAAGCAATGCTGCCTTTGCTCTTGGTGAAATAGGAAGAGAGGCGGAACCTTCACTAAAAGAGCTTGCAAAGGTTTTAAAAAAAGACCCTGATATTGAAGTCCGCAGGAACGCAGCCTTTGCTCTTGGTGAGATAGGTTCGCCATCAATCAGCATTTTAATTGAATCCATGAATGATATAGATCCCAGAGTCCGCAGAAGTGTTTTTGCAGCACTGGTAAGGATAGGAGCTCCGGCTGTGCCTGCACTGATAAAATCACTTGAAGATCCTGACAGTATGATAAGAATAAATGCTGCAGGTATTCTTGGCAGAATCGGACACAGAGCAAAAGATGCAGTACCTGTTCTTGAAAAACAGCTAAACAGTACTGACGAGGCTTTTGTCTGGACAGTAAAGGAGGCATTGAGAAAAATAAAGCTTGTAACCGTAGATGATCTTATACAATCACTCAATGATAAGGACGTAATAGTTAGAATAAATGCTGCTGCTTCACTTGCAGAAATGGGTGACAATGCCTTAACTGCAATTCCTTATCTTATAGAATGTCTCAGCGATGAAAAAGCTGAAATGCGCAAAACATCCTCAGATACAATAATCAGTTATGAAGAAAAGGCGCTTCCATATCTGATTGAGGCGCTAAGCAGTTCCGCCCCCAGGATACGAAGAAATGCAGCATACTGTCTTGGTGAAATCGGAAAACCTGCTGAATCTGCAATACCGGAATTAAAAAAACTTTTAAAAGACAGCGATCAACAGGTGACCTGGGTTGCTGATAATGCAATAAAAAATATTAAGGCTTCACTTTCAGAAAACATATTGTCTGATTGATCAACTCTGATGAATCGGTAAAAAGCTCATTTTTTCATCTATCTAATGAAACGGTTATTGGGATGATATTTTATAACTTCTTGTAATTGCTTTTATATCACACTCACCCCAACCCTGTTTTAGCTGTTGGCTATTGAGCTATTAAGCAAGCTCTTTTTTGTTTTTCCTCTTATCAGCCATCAGCTTATTAGCTCATCAGCTCTTTTCAGGGAGAGGGGGTTTAGTGGACTTTTTATAGATTTGTCAACTCTGTTTATAATGCATTTTTTGTATCCACACATTCTGCAAGCTATGAATTAGAATTTCATGTCTTGGAAATTATAAAATGGAAAGTCAAATAAAAGCCGCCATATTTGACCTTGGCAAAGTTGTGGTAAACTTCGACCACATGACTTTCTGCAAAAGACTTTCTCTTTATTCATCTTTTAATGAACAGGAGATCTACTGCAAAATCTTTGAATCAGGACTTGAGGTGGATTTTGATACTGGGAAAATAGATGCAAAACAGTTCTGCAACAGAATAAGATCCGAGCTAAGGCTTGAACTTTCAGATAAGCGGATAAGTCGGTTATGGGTATCAATCTTCAGCTTAAACACCGGTATTGATAAAATAATTCTTAAACTCAAAAATAAATACAGGCTTTTATGTCTTTCAAACACAAACTCGCTGCATTTTAATTACTGTCTTGCTAATTTTGATATTCTAAATGAATTTGAATTTTTTATGCTTTCATATAAGCTCGGATATAAAAAACCCGAACCTCAAATCTACATAAAAGCCCTTGAAATGGCAGAACTAAGGGCTGATGAATGTTTATATATTGACGATGTTGAAGAATATGCACAAGCTTCACAAAAAATAGGCATGAAATCGATTAGATTTATATCTGTAAATCAACTTGAAGCAGACCTATTGCTTATTGGTCTTCTTTGAAAGAGAGATTTTTTTTCTCTCCTTAAAATAAAGACAGGGAAGAGAAGAGTTTCTATAAACATCAAGCATTGGTAGTTTTCTTGATTTGAACCCCATAATCCTGCAGCCATAAGGGAAAACCTTATCCCATGTTATATAGAAAAAACTGCAACGGTAACAGGTATATTTTCTTTTTTTTTTTAACATAATACAAACCTGCATTTTATCGGGCTCTTTCATAAATAATATTTCACAAATACAGGAATTGCAAACAAATTAATTTTTAGCAGGAGACATATATAATGTATAAATTGATAATTATAGGTTCAGGTCCGGCAGGTCTTACTTCTGCCATTTATGCTTCAAGAGCTCAGATTCAACCTTTGGTAATAGATGGTTTGGAACCGGGGGGGCAACTTACAACTACCACGGAGATCGAAAACTGGCCTGGATTCCCTGAAGGTATTGAAGGACCAACACTCATGGATCAAATAAGACAGCAGGCTTTAAGGTTTGGAACAGTTTTTTTAAATCAGGAGGTAAAAGAGGTAGATTTTAAAGAAAGACCCTTTTCTGTTAAGACAGCGGAGGATGACCTGAAAGCTCACTGTATAATAATAGCAACCGGGGCTTCTCCCAGACTTCTAGGGCTTGAATCAGAGAAAAAACTTATGGGCAGAGGGGTGTCGGTATGTGCAACCTGCGATGGTTTTTTTTTCAAAGGAAAGGACGTTTTAGTAGTCGGCGGAGGAGACACTGCAATGGAAGAAGCCATTTATTTGAGCAATCTTGCCTCAAAGGTCACGGTTGTTCACAGAAGAGATGAGTTAAGAGCCGAAAAGATACTTCAGAACAGAGTTTTTGGAATACCAAACATTTCATTTATTTGGGACAGTATTGTGGTAGATATTAAGGATACGCAAAACATGAGTGTTACCGGAGCAGTTATCAAAAACCTTAAATCAGGAGAGACAAGTTTTCATCAGTGCAGCGGAATATTTATGGCACTTGGACATATCCCGAACACAAAATTGTTTCAGGAACAGATCGAACTTGACCCGAATGGTTTTGTGGTTGTTACAAACAAGACAGAGACAAGCGTTAAAGGAGTATTTGCAGCAGGCGATGTGACTGACCCTATATATAAACAGGCAATAACAGCCTCTGGCATGGGTTGCATGGCTGCACTTGATGCAGAAAGATATCTTCAGGAAATACAGGACAATACACAAGCAGAAAAATAAATTGGCAATTCAGCCAATCTGTTATTCCTGGATTTTACCATATTTAAGTTTAGCAATCTGCCCTTTTGTTTTATCAGTTGATTGCTCCACAAAACTTAAATATTGCTCAATCAATATTCTGCCGCTGTTTCCTCTGTTAAGAAAAGGAACTATATTAGAGGGGAAACCTGTTGGAATGGAAAAACAGAGTACAGCTACAAGGATAAGTACTGCATAAAAAATATAATTAAGGTTCTTCTGTAAGAAAGAACTCCTGACTATTGGAAAACCGTCATTTGAAAAACCTGTCAAGGGTTTCTCATCACCATTTTTTTTCAAATATTCTAATTTTATAAAACCTTCATTTAACATTTCCGATAAAATCTTATATGCTGTAAACATACCCAGAAGACTTTTGTCTGTGATTTCTTCCAAGCTGCTTTTCCCATCAATCAGACCGTATATTATTAATTCATCATCTGAAAATCTGTTCAAACAGTCCTCATCAGTTCTTAACACAATCATATTATTCACAGGGAACAATTTTTCAATTTCAGGCCACTCGTCAATCATCCTCAGGGCATCAAGTATTATGGATTCAACAGGCGGAAGCTCCGGAAGGAGTTCAGCCCTGCTGATATCTTTCTGTTCAAAAGAGTATTTTCCATCTTTCCACTGCAGAACAGAGTAAAATGTTTCATAAACCTGTGTAAAAAGACAGCGATGAACCTGCTCAATACTCACCCCTGCCTCGTTTATAAGAATATGCCCTAAAAACTCAAATGTTTTCTGCTGTTTTTTCAATGCTTTTGCAAGTATATCGTTTGTTATAATACCCGCTCTAAGAAGCATTAATCCAAGCGGCTCACCATATATTCTTGGTTGAGGAACTGTGCCTGAAAGCTCTCCCTTTTCAAAGTATATCTCAACTTTTTCCTCTCCTTTCTGAAGCTTAAGCGAACCTGTCTTCTGTTGCTGGGCAATTAGCTGAATTATCTCAGCTGCCCCGAATTCATCTATTTTTCCTTCTAAAGCCATCTCAGTATTTTCCCGCCTTACTGTTCTTTTGACATTGCAGTTATTTTTTTGAGCAGCAGTTCTTCATGCCCAACTGTTTTATACTTCAGACTCATCATGGAAGACAGCACCCATAAAAATATAATTATTGTAATATTTATTAAAACTGCTGAATTTGAGCTAAAGCCCTCAATACCAGTTGGGTGTTTAAAATAAAAGCCTGCTAATAAATTCGCAAGCAGAATAAAAAACAGCATCAATATAACAGTACCCCTAATTGCTCTTCCCTTCCATACATAACCCGCACCCGGTAACAGGAAACAAAAAATCCTGCCCATCAAAAAATTAAAGGATTGATAGCTTAATATTTCCTCTATCTTCTGTTTTTTTAAATCCGGCTCAATTTTCCTCATTCCTTTCAATATGCTGCTGCATTGTTCACAAAGCAGATCAGCAGAATTTGCAGCTTCACACCTTTTGCAGATACTTTTTCCGCACATATAGCATCTAAGGGCAATTCTGAATGTATCCTTTAAAGTAATTAAAACCCCGAACAAAACAAACAGCCATATAATCATAATGCTTGTTCTGTAGCTTATTCCTGCAAACAAAAACGACCATATTTTCTCAGTATAGTCTCTTTCAGCAACAAACATTTTATATGCTTTTTTAACTATCTCCTGCCTTGATACAATCTCATCAATGAGTAGACGGTTCAAGTTTTCAGAATAAATCTCTATATAACGATCGACCATCTTTCTGTCCAACTCTTTTGCTTTTAAGAATGCTTCTTCTGCATCCTCGAACATAAACATTTTTCTGTATGCTCTTGAAAGGTTAAAAAAGGCGGCTCCGCTACTGACAGGATTTGCTTTAACGGCTTGTTTATAGGCATCAACTGCTTTATCCCATTTTCCCATAGCATAATAGATATTGCCCAAATTAGTCAGCACCCTGAAATCATGATTATGAAATTTTTTAATTTGGTTATATAATGAGCCTGCCCTTGTATACCTTCCCTGCTTCTTGAGAACAAGTGCAAGAGAAAAAAGCACTTCCGCATCCTCTGGATATTTGTTGAGGTACTTGTTAAGCTTCTCAATATCTTCCTCTGTCCAATAGCCATAATTGACATTCCACACAGAATTTACAAGCTGATTCTGACCTGCATGCAGTGTAAAACTGAAACACCATAAAAAAAACGGAAGGATCAGACACATAGCTAAAACAAGAATTGATGCAATTTTTTCTCTTTTTGTCTGATAAGCAAGCAGTAGAAGCATAATATAAAGAAGTCCCCAGAACAGGGACATATTAAAGACCAAAGGTAAAAAAATGACAATTGCTAATAAAACTTTAAGGGGGGTATCTGCAAGAGATAAGGGGAAACAGTGTTTCAGATCATGAAACAACAGAGCGGAATATTTTATTAAAAATATCCCGCATAAAGCTAAAAGGACAGCACATACGGAAAAAAAAAGTACTGCGGTTTTTCTGGCAACCTCAACAGCAACATACTGAAGATCCAGTATTTTTTTTTGCTGCGTCTCAATCTGTTTAAGTAAAGGTTCTAAAACAGATAATCTGTTTGCTTTCCACTTTGAAATTCCCGAAGCTAAACTGGGGAGATAAAAATCAGGAGAAAGTTTTTCAGCATAATCAGTAAAAATTAAAGCCTTTTCATAATCCTTTTTTTTTAAGGCTTTTTTACACTCAAGAACCAGAAGGATGGAATAAGGTATATAATTGCTTATACCCCTGTCAAGCGCTGACTGGTAAACCTCTTCAAGAAAACAGGAAACCTTCTCAGGCGAACTGTTTTCAATCTCTTCAAACGGCTTTACCTTAAATTCCGCAGCATCAACTTGTTGGTATATGGTAAATGCATAATAAACAGACAAAGACAGAAGGATTAAATATAATGTTTTATTCATTGCTTTAAGCATGTATTATATTTAATAAAATATTTCAAATTTTACTTTTTACGCCTGACAGAGTTTATATCAACAGTTAACGCCAGGTTTGCCTCAAATTCTTTTCCCTCTCCTTCCATACTGCATATCAGAGGAATTTTTATGGAAGTATTTGAAATTTTCTGAGGCATGCCACAGGCAACTATTTGAAAACCTGTCTTTAACTGTTCGTCTTCAACCCTTTGTTTCTGTTCAGAAAGCTTTAAAGGAGTTTTTACATCCTGATCCGAGTCATCAACGTCGATCCGTTTTGTTTCTGTGATGTTTATCTCTACTCCATTTTCTTCTTCTTTCAATGGTTCAGTTTCAACCGCAGAAAAGCCACGGGATGGAGTATCTTCAATTATTGAAACACCACCAAGATCATTAGGTGCTGTAGCTTCTTTTTCAACACCCGGCTCTTTGGTTTTGTATGATTGCAAATCAGAGACTGGTGTCTGGCTTTGCATGTCAATACTTTCCTGTGTTTCAGATACAGGATCATTAACAGTTTCTGTTATCTTCAAATCAGTATCTTGGATTATTGAAACACCATTGGTTGTTTTTTCTGTCTGCTTCTCATTTCTAATTTCTTTTGAAACCTGTGCTGTTCTATGAGGTCTGTTCAGTTTTTTTAAGATAATCTTACAGCAGGCAGTAAGTGTCTCCATAACCCCTTCATTTTTCTTAGCAGAGGCTTCAAAAAAAGGAACGTCAAATTTATTGAGAACAGGGTTCATCTCTTCAACAGGGATAATATTTTCAAGATCTCTTTTGTTATATTGTATAACAAAAGGGATTGCATCAAGTTCTTTTTTGTAATATTTAAGATTGCTGTCTAAATCATTAAGGCTTTCAATGTTCTCTTTCATTTTATCATTCTGTGAATCTGCAACAAATATTATCCCATCAACTCCTGTCAATACAGCCCTTCTTGTTAGAGCATAATAAACCTGTCCCGGAACTGTATAGACATGAAAACGGGTTTTAAAACCTTTAACATTACCAAGCTCAATGGAGAGAAAATCAAAAAAAAGTGTTCTGTCATCCTTGGTAGCAAGAGCCATAATTTCACCACGCTGCCCGGGTGGAAGTTTTTTATGAACAGAATGCACATTGGTGGTCTTTCCACACAATGCTGGACCATAATAAACTATCTTAATATCAATTTCCCTCTTTGCCGCATTAAAAACTGGCATTGCTAACACCCCTTCATTAATAATTTTATCGCAAAAACTTAAAAGCAGCAGCATAAGCATCCTGCTTCTTTTTGCATTTGCTTAGCGATCTTATACTGCTATTTTTCCATTAGCTCTTTTACCTGTCTTTCAACATCTCTAAAATATTTTTTTGTTTTGATAACCTCCTTGAAAAGTTTGAGGGCTTTTTTATGAGCACCGTTCTTCCTGTATATAGATGCAAGCTCATATTTTAAATTAAGTTTTTCTTCGTCAGTAAGGTCTCCTGCCTTAAAAGCTTTTTTAATATATTTTTCAGCTTTTCTCTTGTTTTTCAACCCTCCATAGCATACAGCTATTCGAAGATAACACCGGGATTTATCCTCATATACAGCCTCAGCCAGCTTATATTCTTCAAGTGCTTCCTGAAAATTCCCGCAGCGTTCCTGAGCAAGCCCAAGATTAAAATGAAAGTAACTGCTTTGATTTTCTTCTGTATCCGTCACAGATTTTTTCAATTCTCGGAATATATCATCATGGGATATGATACTGTCATTTTCCAAACACACCTGTTCATCTTTTAGATCTATGGAATTGTCTGACTGCAACGCGGCTTCAAGGTCAAAATATTCTTCTGGCTGACTGAATTGAACTGCCTGTTTGTTTTCATCCATAAGCTTCCATTTATCACTGTCAGAAGGAACCATATTCTGGAATTTTTCAAACAGCTTTGCTGCTTTTTGGCTGAAAAACTTATTATCAGGATCAATTGATTTTATTCTGCAAATAACCTCAATTGCTTTTTCCTTCATACCTTTCTCATAAAGTTTCGATGCAAGGGCTTCAAGTGTAGCAACACTGTCTCCGATAAACCCCTGTTTTAATTGAATAGCTGCTATATTGTCAAAGATTTCATGCCTTTCTGAATCAATGTGAATAATCTGTTTATATAAAGCTTCTGCTATAGGAAGAAAATTTTTGGATTCATATACTTCTGCTGCTTTTTTATACTCTTCCACAGCCTCATTTTGCATCCCTTTTGCCATACAGGCTTCTGCGATCCTTATATAGAGTCTTATATTGTCTGGGGATTTACGCAGAGACTGTCTTAACGAACTGATTTCATCAGCAGAGCTTTCATTTTTCTGTTTTTTTTTAAAAATTTGGAATTTCATATTAACCGGTTTAAAATATAATGAATTAGCTGCTAACGTTGCATTCTAACTATATACTTTCTTTTTAACAAAAATCAAATATTTTTTTACTGTAATACCAACTTGCTATATTTTATTGACCTCACAGCTCTTTTTAGTTATTCTAATATATTATATTTTAACTTCAGGAGGTTTCAATTAATGGGATTAAAAACAATAATTTTTATCTGTTTACTTTTGTATCTTATTTCATTCACAGGATGCGGTGGGATGCCTGGTTTTGAACCTTCCCCGCAACCGTCCAAAACTCATTCATCTGACAGCAAGATATTTGAAGCTCCTGTCAGGCTTATAAAGAACTTCGGCATTATGAAAGAAGACGAAACAGTATCGTGGTCATGGATAGATCCCGGGTTCAGACTTTCAAATGTTTCTTCAATGGATTTTGAACCACTTCAAAATTTTTCAGGCATAGATTTTCCTTTTGCTGAAGAATCAATATCAAAAGGGTTAAAAAATATCTTCACTCACTCGGCTAATGAAAATACAGGGTTTCTTAATACCTCATTAAAAGCCGCCATTGTGGATATGAAACCGAGAAAAGGATTTGCAGGCAGATATGTACCTTTTATAGATGATACAACTTATATAGAGGTTGAGATAATTATCTATGATAAAAATGCTCAGACACCTCTATGCCAGATAATTCATTACAGTAGTGAAGATACCTTTCAGAGAAGTCTTGACCTGCTTTTGCAGGATGTCGCTGTTTTTGCAAAAAAAACAATTGGCGGATAAACTGGTTGTGAAAAAAACTTTCAGGACTTTTGTTAAGATCTGCGGCATAACCCGCTTTGAAGATGCCGAACTTGCTTTCAAACTTGGTGCTGACTTTGCGGGGATAATTGTCGGAATTGAGGAATCTCCAAGGTCTGTTTCACCCAAAGCCGCAAAAACAATTACAGGGTTGTGTGCGCTTCCTGTTGTTCTTCTTATTGACAGGCTTTCTGAGACAACACCTGATTTGGCAGCATTTGTAAAACCTTATGCACTTCAAGTTGTAGGAGAATGCAAACCCGATGATATTGAAAAACAAAAAAAATTGTATCAATGCCAGTTATGGAAAACATTTCACATCCCTGCCCATTCTGAAATAGCTAAAAATGCTGACGCGCTGATAACAAAGATCAAAGTATTCAAAGATGCCGGGATAAATACGGCAGTGCTTGATACAATGGTGAAGGGGAAAAGAGGCGGAACAGGCATTGTGTGCGACTGGGAAACAGCTCGATATATTATAAATCAATCAACCGGGGTAAACATTTTTCTGGCTGGAGGGTTAACCCCATCAAATATATATGATGCTTTATCTTCAGTCCAGCCCTTTGGTATTGATGTAAGCAGCGGTGTTGAGAGTAAAACAGGAATAAAAGACCCGGAAAAAATCGCGGAATTAATTAAAAATAAAGTACAATTCGATAAAAAATCTCAATCTGCCAGGAGGAATATAAGTTGATAATTTCTTTCATACAAAAACTATTTGGAACGGAAAACCAGAGGGAGCTTAAAAAGCTCCAGCCTCTTGTTGCACATATTAATGAATTTGAAAACACTATGTCTGGTAAAACCGACGATGAACTTAAAGCCTATACACCTGAATTCAAAAAGCGCCTTGATAACGGAGCACAACTCGATGATATTCTGCCTGAGGCTTTTGCTGTTGTAAGAGAGGTATCAAAGAGAGTACTGGAAATGCGCCATTTTGATGTCCAGTTAATAGGTGGAATAGTGCTTCACCAGGGAAAGATTTCAGAAATGGCAACAGGGGAGGGGAAAACAGTTGTTGCTACCTTGCCGGCTTATCTGAATGCTCTTACAGGAAAGGGGGTTCATATTGTAACTGTAAATGATTACCTTGCAAAAAGAGACCGGGAATGGATGGGACAAATTTATGAATTTCTTGGCTTAAGCGTTGATGTTATACATCACGGAATCTCTCAGGAAGAGAGAAAACAGGCATATCTTGCAGATATTACTTATGGAACAAATACAGAGTTCGGGTTTGACTATCTTCGAGACAACATGTCAATCGCATCAGAGTATCAGGTACAAAGAGGTCATAACTTTGCCATTATAGATGAGGTTGACAGTATCCTTATTGACGAGGCCAGAACCCCTCTTATAATTTCAGGACCTGTAGAACGTACCGGTCAGAACTATTTTACTCAATTAAAAAATCCGGTTGAAATGCTTATGAGGAGTCAAAACACACTTGTTGGCAGACTTCTTTCTGAAGCGGAAAAACTTCTTAAAGGCGGGCAGGATTACGAGGCCGGGATTAAGCTTTTGCAGGCTAAAAGGGCTGCTCCAAAAAACAAACGCCTTTTGAAACAGATCAAAGAGGGTAGTCTTAAACAGTTAACAGAACAGGTCGAACTTGACTACATAAGAGATAAACGGATTGGCGACCTGGATGCTGAACTTTTCTTCAGTATAGATGAAAAATCAAACACAATAGACCTTTCAGACAAGGGAAGACTTGCTCTTAATCCTAATGACCCTGATTTTTTTGTGCTGCCGGATCTTAGCATGGCTGACGGGTATGAAAACATATCTGAAGATGAAAAGGTCAAAAAACTCCATCAGATTGAAAAAGACTTCATGGAAAAAAGCGAAAAACTGCAAAACATTTCACAGCTTTTGAAAGCTTACTCGCTTTTTGAAAAAGACGTAAATTATGTTGTTAATGATGGCAAGGTAATGATTGTAGATGAATTCACAGGAAGAATGCTGCCGGGAAGACGCTACAGCGACGGACTTCATCAGGCAATAGAAGCAAAGGAAAATGTCAAAATAGAGGGAGAGACCCAGACCCTTGCATCAATTACCATTCAGAATTATTTCAGAATGTACAGCAAACTCTCAGGCATGACAGGAACTGCTGAAACAGAGGCTCCTGAATTTTTTAATATTTACAAACTGAAAGTTGTTGTTATTCCGACGAATAAACCGGTTAGGAGGCTTGATTATTCTGATGTTGTTTATAAAACAAAAAAAGAGAAGTATAAAGCTGTAATAAGAGAAATAGAGAGAATGCACAACATGGGAAGGCCTGTGCTTGTAGGTACTGTTTCGGTTGATTCATCAGAGCTTTTAAGCAGAATGCTGCCCCGCAACATTAAGCACTCTATTCTTAACGCAAAACGACACAAAGAAGAAGCAGAGATAGTTGCAAATGCAGGACAGGCAGGCTCTGTTACCATTGCTACAAACATGGCTGGAAGAGGAACAGATATTAAACTGGGTCCGGAGGTTGTCAAATGTGAGCAATGCTGCGTTTTGTGCGAAATTAAAGACTCGGCAGGCTGCAACTCCTGCCCTGATATGAAAAAAAATGGAAAATATAAGAAAGAGTGTTTAAAAGATATTCCCTGCGGACTTCATATAATAGCAACGGAAAGACACGAATCAAGACGAATTGATCGTCAGCTTAGAGGAAGATCTGCAAGACAGGGTGATCCCGGTTCTTCAAGGTTTTTTCTTTCTCTTGAAGATGATCTTTTAAGGATATTCGGCTCCGACAGAATTTCAAAAATAATGGACCGCTTCGGAATGGAAGAGGATCAACCCATTGAACATAAACTCATAACAAGGGCGATTGAAAATGCTCAGACAAGGGTTGAATCAAGAAACTTTGATATGAGAAAACACCTTCTGCAGTATGATGATGTAATGAACAAACAGAGGGAGATTATATACAAACTCAGGAACAAAGCACTTCATGAAGAAACAATAAAAGATTTAATAGACGAGTATTGCCTTGATCTGCTCGGCGGCATAGTTGATGAGTATTTCAGTATGGATATTCATGCTGATGATATTGATATCCAGAGCTTCAAAGAGGCCATTTTTAGACAATTTTCAACCCCTCTTTTGAAAAAACCTCAGGAACTTGTCAAAATGAAACCAGAGGAGGTTGAAGACTATGTACTTAAAGAAATTGAAAAAACATATCAATACAAGGTTGAACAGTTTGGGCAGGACACCATCTGTCAAATCGAAAAATGGATATACATACGTGTTATAGATGATATATGGAAAGATCATCTGCTTGACCTTGACCATCTCAGGGAGGGTATAGGACTCAGGGGATATGCTCAGCGAGATCCGCTTCGTGAGTATCAGAGAGAAGCTTTTGAACTTTTTTCCGACATGATTGAAAGACTGAAAAAAGAGTTTGTCGAAAAGTTTTTTATGGCTCAAATTGTCCCAAAGGATGATATGAGGGAAAGACAGGAAAATCAGAAGATGGTACTCAGCCGTGGTGAAGACAGTAAAACAGAGAAAAAACCCGTGGTAAGAAAACAACCAAAAGTCGGCAGAAATGAACCATGCCCCTGCGGAAGCGGAAAAAAACACAAAAAATGCTGCGGAGCTTAAATAATTATGAAAAGGTTTCCACCTGAACAGGGAGTTCCTGGTTTTTTATTTGCCGGAGTCAATGCTGGACTCAAACCTGACAGAAAAGATGTCGGTATGATATTATGCAGGGATACCTGCAATGCAGCAGGAATATTTACGAAAAACAGGGTTAAAGCTGCTCCGGTTATACTGTGCAGAAAAAGGCTAAGAAAAGGTTTTGCAAGGGCTGTCATAGTAAACTGCGGCAATGCCAATGCATGCACCGGATTACAGGGAATAAAAGATGCTGAAGCAGTCTGTAAAAGTGTTGCAGACCGGTTAAATATCAGTGATCAGCTTATTCTCCCATGCTCAACAGGGGTTATTGGAGTTGCTCTTCCTTACCGAAAAATCATTGATATAGTTCCTGAACTTATTGATAGAGCATCCATAAAAGGCATCCCTGACTTTGCAAAGTCAATACTTACAACCGACACTGGTGAAAAAGTATGTTCACTTAAGGATACCTATAAAGGAAAGTCCATTAAGATCTGCGGCATAGCAAAAGGAGCAGGGATGATAATGCCGGATATGGCTACAATGCTTGCATTTATCATCACAAACGCAGGGGTTACCTCAAGTCTTCTCTCAAGCCTGCTTAAAACAATAGGAGAAGACACCTTCAACTCCATAACAGTTGACGGCGATATGAGCACTAACGATACTGTAATTGCACTTTCAAACTCTCTTTCAGGCGTAATTGTTGAAAATGCAGGTTCAGGGGCTTTTGAAGTATTCTACAACCTGCTTTATGAAACAATGAAAACACTATCAGAGATGATAGTTCTGGACGGAGAAGGAGCTACTAAACAGATAAAAATTATGGTCATAAATGCTTCATCAAAAAATGACGCAAAAAAAGCTTCCCGCACAGTTGCAAACTCCCTTCTTGTTAAAACAGCATTCTTTGGCGAAGACTTCAACTGGGGGCGCATTATGGCAGCACTTGGTATGTCAGGAACAGTGTTTGACCCGTATAAAGTTGATATCTCTTTTAACAGTATAAATGCTGTTGAGAATGGTCAGGGGGTACAGAACAATCTCCAAAAATTAAACCGTGAGATGAAAAAAAAGATAATAACGCTCACGATTGACTTAAAAAAAGGCAAATACTCAAGTGAAATCCTAACCTGTGATTTAAGCTATGAGTATGTTAAAATAAATGCCTCATACACTACCTGAAAAAGAAAAAATACTTATTATCTGTGCAACAGCTTTGGAATCTGAGCTTTTAATTAAAGAATTCAGCTGCATGGAAGCACCTCCCCTGCTTGATTTTCCTTTGTTTGTATCACGAAAAAATAATATTATCATAGTTCAAAGCGGTGCAGGCATTGCTAATAGTTCAGCTGCCACAGCGCTTGCCATGTCAAAATACTCACCCCTCATGGTCTATAATACAGGAATTTGCGGGATCTATTCAGAATCACCAGATAAAATATGTTTGCCGGTAGTTGGAATTTCTTCTGTATTTGCAGACACAGGCAAGGCGACAGACACCGGGTTTTTAACAACAAAGCAGATGGGAATGCCGGTTTCACAATCAAAGGATGGCTCATTACTATTTAATAAAATTCCCCTTCATTCAGATAAGATTCCGGATTACATTGAACGGGCAATCTTTTTTACAGTATCAAGTTGTTCAGGAAGCAGGAAAAAAGCGGATGAGTATCTTTCAAGATTTACTTTCGGCACTGAAAGGATAATCTGTGAAGATATGGAATCAGCAGCTGTAGCACTTATCTGTTTCAAGGCAGGGATTCCCTGCACTGTTCTCAGGGTTGTTTCTAACCTTTGCGGAGTCCGGAGCATTAACCGTCAAACAGCAGATATTGCAGCAAAAACTGCTCAAAGAACCCTTTTAGAGATATTGAAAAAAAATTAATATACTTTCTAAATATATAACTTCAACTATATGTTAAAACTTGGTATTTCAACATGTCCAAACGACACATTCATATTCTATGGATGGTTAAAAAACAGACTTGCTGAAAACAGCCCCCCTGTTAAGGCTTTTTTTGGCGACATATCCACATTAAATGAAATGGCGCTTGCCAATGAGCTTGATGTTGTGAAGGTCTCATTCTTTGCTTATTCAATGGTAACAGCTAAGTACACTCTTTTAAACTGCGGAGGCGCCGTCGGAAGAGGATGCGGGCCACTGATCATTGCAAAAAAAGGGGCAGACTTACAGTCAATCGTTGACAGTCCTGACACCCTTTTTTCAGCACCCGGAAAGATGACAACAGCAAATCTTCTTTTGTCACTGTTAAATCCAAAGTCAACCAAAAGAAAATTCATCCGTTTTGACAGAATTATTGAGTCTGTAGTATCAGGCAGATCTGACGCAGGTGTTATTATACATGAATCAAGGTTTACATATAAAGAACATGGTCTTGATATGGTATGCGATCTTGGGCAGTGGTGGGAAGATAAAACGGGCTTGCCGCTTCCCTTAGGATGTATTATAGCAAAAAAATCACTTGGCAGTCAGGTTATAGAAAATATTGAAAATACAATACGTGAAAGCCTTATCTATGCAAGAAACAATCCCTGTGAAGCCTTTGATTTTGTAAAACTCTATGCAAAAGAGCTCTCAGATGATGTAATGGAAAAGCATGTAAATCTGTTTGTAAACAACTTTTCATTTGGCTACGACAAAGAAGCTTTAAGGGCAATAAAACTTATAGTTTCAGAGGCAGATAAAGAAAAAAGTTTTTTTAACAGCTTAACAGCTAAAAAGGGCTGGGGTGGGAGTGATTAGAAAGCAGTTACAGTAGGATACAACTATCAACCCCGCAGCCTCTTTTAGCATTTTAAGAAAAAAATTGCTTTTTTCGGATTCCTAAATGTTGAGAAACGGTCGATAGATTTCGGCCAGACATAGCTTCCTCTTTTTCGTATCATCATCAACATTATTCCTGTAATGATACAGCTGTTAAAAGTAGTACAATACTTGTAAAAGAAATAAAAAGGAATTTATGGACAGATCCTTTGATTAACCCCCGGACTCATGAAACTGCCCATCGGAATAAAATGAGATGTTTAAATAAATCGTTAAAAAGCTTTCCCTCAATAAACCTACCAAAGAAGATAGGGATAGCCATCGTTAACGCTTTCAGATATTGCCCAAATATTGTTAAAATCCCAGCCGGAATCGGTAAATGTGCTTTGGGTTTTCATCTCAGAAGTAGTTAAACCTATGCCTGCAGCAGATTCATCCCAGCCGGAGGTTTCAATATCCCAAAAAGAAAAACTAATTGAGCTATTATTAAAACGGTCCCTTCCCAGAAAGCCGCCGGTTCTATCACTTCCAGTTACCTCGCCTGTGGAGAATGACCTTGTAATTTCTGCATCAGTGTTACCACCCACCAGACCACCCACGATATCACCACCAACCACAGAAGTCCTCGAGTATGAGTCAGCAATACTGCTATCCGAACCAGCGTTCCATCCTACCAACCCTCCAACAAACTCATCGGCTTCTACAGAACCGGTGGAGTATGATTGAACAATTTTACCAGCAGCAATCATATTGACATGTCCACCGTTATGGCCTACCAGCCCACCGGCATGCCCAACCCCAACTATAGATCCATCGGAATAGGACCTGGAAACCGTACCACCCCAGTTCCATCCAACCGCTCCCCCTACACATACCCAGCCTTCTACAGAACCCTTATAGTATGAATCTGTCAATTTTGCAGAATTAGCCTCAACATTAACCCCCACAAGACCGCCAATGGCAATTTCCTCACCTTTGACATTTGCCTCAGAGTATGAATTTTTAATTAGACCTGCATTAACCCCTACCAATCCCCCTACAAAAGACTCTGAACCGGTTACAGAACCAGTAGCATGTGAATCGGTAATTGTGCTGTCCCAGTTCCATCCCGCCAAACCACCAACAAACCAACCTTCGCCTGTTACAGTGTTATTTGTATTTGAATCAGTTATTATTTCATGCCATTTATATCCAACCAAGCCTCCTACAGACTCATTCCCAGATACAGTTCCAGAAGAAGAAGATTTTTCAACCCTTCCGCCAGAACCTCCTATAAGCCCTCCTACATAGTTTTTACCCACTACAGAAATGTCTGTGTGTGAATCAATAACAACATTGCCATTACTGATGCCAATTAGCCCACCAACATATTCATTACCGGCTACAGTGCCTGTGAATTTTGTTTCGATAACACTACCAGCATCACCCCCCACAAGACCACCTACATAATTATCACCTTCTACAGAACCTGTAGAGTATGAATTGGCAATACTATTAAAATTAAAACCTACCAATCCTCCAACAAACTCAGCTCCTTTTATGGAGCAGGCAGAGAATGACTCAGTAATTGTTCCATTCCAATTAAATCCTATCAGTCCACCAATATTCTCATTGCCAATTACGGTACCACTGGAATATGTTTTGGTAATTGTACCACCATTACCTCCCATCAGGCCCCCTACAAATTTATTGCCTGTTACTGTACTGTCTGTATAGGATTTGATAACTGTACCACTTTCAACATTAATACCAATGAGCCCTCCGACATACTCATCACCTTTTACAGCGCCAGTGGAATATGAGTTAATAATCTTACCAACATTTCCGCCTGCAAGCGCCCCTACATAATCACCGCCTTCAACGGAGGCTCCGGTATCTACTACTATACCAAGGTCTTTTATTTCACTTCCTTCACCTACAACCCCAAAAAGACCAATAAATTTCTCTCCAGAATAATTGATTTTAAGATTTTTTATCTCCTTATTGTTACCGTCAAAACTACCTGTAAATTGATTTTCAAGACCACCAATAGGTTTCCATGAATAGTCATATAAGTCTATGTCATTCATCAATATGAAATTTTTATCAAGATTGTTGCGAACATCATTAAGCTCTTCTGCTGTAAAGATCTGATATACTTCTGCTTCCTCACCGCTGCCATCTGAAAACTGTGCTGCTGCAATACAAGGTACTAAAAACAATGTTAAGGATAAAAATAAACAGCTTTTTATTGTTTGTACCTTCATAATAACTACCTTTTCAATTAATTAAGCTTTTTAAATTAATATAATATTTTTATTTAATAAAAGTCAAGTCAATATTATAAAATCAAATCAAGCTGCTTCCTCCTAAAGGCATCAGCTTGATTTTCGGCTGGAAACAGGCTAAAATTCTTTATCCGTCTTGCAATTATCATCAGGAGGTTTTAAACCCTGTTGCTCAATATATACCGCATTATAACTTCATCGATAAGATTACAAGAACTTGCAACATAATTAGCTACACACATGGATCGATTATATTTCTCTGTATGTTAACCAATTTTTGATGGATCGGTAAAAAGCAAAAAAGCCCTTTTTGTCATTTCAAACCCTCGCCCTGCGAGTCAGAAATCTGCCTTTTTGTATCTTATGAGAACTCTCTCTTCGTTCAAGGTAACATTGAGGGACTTTTTACAAAAACCGTTAATTTTTTAGTGTTTTTTAATTGACTCATTAAAGTATATCATCTATAATTCTTGCAGTAATAAAATATAGTCTCTCCCTCAGTTAATTTCTTTGAGCTGATAATGATTAAAAATCTTATTTCGAGATAACTAATGGAAAATAAAAGTGTTTATGACATTACTAATGAGTTTTTGCAACAGTTTAAAAAAGAAGATGTAATTACTTTTTTTGAATTTCAGTTTCTGCCTGAAGAGATTAAAAAACTTCACGGACTTTGTAAAATCTCAAAACCTAAGGGCAAAACATCATTCAATTACATCTCCCTTGTGTTTATTGCAGACACCCCTTCACCTTCAGAACGCAGCGCCGTTAATTCAGCACTGCACAATCTTACAAAGCTCAGCCCTGAATCTATAGTTGAGGGGCTTGAAAGCATTATTGCCCTTCCCGACACATCAGTTTATAAAGAACATATTGTTGTGCAGTTTGACATGATATTTAAACCCGATATTTCTGCAGAGACAGGGTTTATTATTAATAACGTTATTCCTTCAATATGCAATATCTGCGGGATTGAATCAATAGAAACTATTCCATGGGATGATTCCATAGATAAAAGAGAAATGCTAAAACATCAAGGACAGCCTCAAAACATTACCAGCGTATTTAAAAACATTATTAATGAGTTAAAAATATAACAGAGCAATTTAGAACTTGAAAACAGTAACACTTCTTCACAGATATTAAACGCTAACATGCTTTTCATGCCTCCCTGATTACTGTTTTTAGTCTTTACCCAACCCCTAACAGCGGTGGAATAACAACTCAAAAGCAGACTTAATACAGAGGTTGTTTTATGAAAGAGTGGAGCACACAGCTTACCATTCCAAACGACATAACATTTCTAAACCTTATCCAGAGCTACATTGCCGAAGTTGCAGAAAAAACAGGTTTTTCTAAAAATACTGTCTCTAAAATACAGCTTGCAGTTGAAGAAGCAGTAACAAATGTTATTGAACATGCATTTGAACAAGCCCAAAGTGAGAAAATTACTATTGTATGTGAAAGAATTCCTTCTGCAGTCAGGATTGTTATAAAAGAAAAGGGGCTTCCGTTTGACCCTGCCCTCTTGCCAGAGTTTGACAAAGCAAAGCTTGAAAATGAGCTTTCAGGAAAGGGACTTGGTCTCCTTCTTATGAAACAGTTTATGGACGAAGTATCTTTCCACAACATGGGTAAAGAGGGGAAAGAAACACATCTTCTTAAATATGTTGAAGACAAAAGAATAGAGGCTTATCTTGAAAAGGAAGAACTTGAAAAAATTGATGAAGAGAAAAAGAAGCAACAACCGGATGTAACGGCAAAAATCCCTTTTTCTGTCAGACTAATGGCTCCTTCTGAGGCTGTTGAAGTCTCCAAATGCGCCTTTATGGCTTATGGCTACTCTTATTCAAATGAAGATATTTATTTTCCGGAAAGGATAAGACAATACAACAAGTCCGGTAAAATAATATCAATAATCGCTGTAACAAACGCTCAGGAAGAAATAATGGGACATGCCGCACTTATAATAGATGATTATGACCTCGGAATCGCAGATGCTGCAATGGGTTTCGTGAAACCAAAATTCAGGGGTCAGGGATGTTTAAACAGACTGCTTGATTTTCTTGTTGAAGAGGCTTCACGGAGAAACCTTACTGGAATATACGGCGAAGCCACAACAAACCATCTTTTTTCACAGAAAGCATCTCACAAAATCTTACTTGAGCCAACCGCTCTTTTGATCTCAAGATTTCCTCCCTCGGAATATAAAAACATACAAACAGACTCTACACAGAGAAAAAGCTCTCTTTACTGTTTCAGATACATTCACAAACCTGCTTCAACTTCGATATATGCCCCTCTACGCCACAAAAAAATTATTGATAAGATTTATTCAAATTTAGGGTTGAAACCATCATTTTTAAATCCTGAAAACAATGAAGCAGATGCCAAAGATAACCCTGTTATAAGGGTCAGCACAGATAACTATTTAGCTGCAAAAATTGATATAGAGTCCTATGGCAGAGGTTGTATTGAAGAGGTTCAAAGGATGCTTAAAAATTTATGTGCTGAAAGATTTGAAACAATATATCTCTATCTTAACCTTGCATTACGTGAAACAGGTTTTTTATGTGAAAGACTTGAGGAGTCGGGCTTTTTTTTCGGAGGTATTATTCCGGGTTCTTCAGGAAAAGACAGGCTCATTCTCCAATACCTGAACAATCAGATAATAGATTATAATGCTATTGAAATAGCCTCAGAATTAGGCAGGGAATTGAAGGAATATATAAGAGGAAAAGACCCTTATCAGGATTGATGGACCCGCCTTCAGTATTTTACTTAACAGCTTTATTAAAAACCGCTCATTGTCTGCTCTACAAACTCTGCCGATTCTGCCATTAGATTATTAATGGTGTCAATGTCGATGTGCAGTAAATCAACAGCTTTCTGGTCAACTTCATACTTAACCCCGTCAAAACCGGCTCCGATACCGCTCATCAGAGCTATAGAATCAGCAACATGGATAATACAGGCAAGTTCATCTGTATCTGTAAGTGCAGAGGGTCTGTGATGATATGCTATTGCATTTATAAGCTGACCTGGAATCTGCCACTTCTCACAAACATCCGCTGCAATCTCGGAATGGTCAAACCCGAGTATCTCTTTCTCCGCCTCAAGAAAAGCCCTGTTGCTTGTTTCCATAAAATCATCAAAGAGTTCTCTTCTCTCCTCGATATAGGGGTCGAGAATAAGTTTGCCGCAATCATGAATAAGACCAGCAGAAAATGCATCATCTGCAAGATCCGGGTTTTTCCTTTTTGCAAGACTTCTTGCGCACCCGGCAACAGCAAGAGAATGCTGCCACAAATCTCCGCTGTCCAGCCCATAACCATTTAATTTTGAACTCATAACACTTGAAGAACATGCAAGAGTCAACAGATCACTCAATGTCTTCATCCCGAGTACAACCGAGGCATGTTTTACCGATGTAACCTTGCCGCTTGCGCCATAAAATGGAGAATTGGCAATTTTTAAAACCCTTGCAACAATGGCCTGGTCAGTTTCGATCACCTTTGCAAGATCACTGAAATTGGACTTTCTGTCTGCGATAATCTGTCTTCCCTTCTGTGCAACCTGAGGCATTGGGGGGAGATCTTTTAATGTCAGTAAAATCTTTTTTTTAAGTTCATCCCCTGCAAGATACTTTTTCGCTTCAGTCTCTTTGGAATTTTCCGTTAATATTTTGTTTTCAGATTTTATTATTATTTTCTCCTTACAGACCTTGCAGGGAAGTGCTACATTACCCATAAAGGATTTAAGTCTCTCCTCAGGGATTTCATAGTCCTTACCGCATTTGCTGCATTTGAATTTCATTATATCTCCAAAAATAAAATTTTATAACATTCAGAACCCTTATTCAAGATCATGAATACTGTTCTTTATGTTAGCTTATACTGCTGGAATCATTGTCTTCCTATTTTGATCTTTCCAGCCTCTACATCAAGAAAAATAGAGCGCATTGAATTGCCCCCTATCTGCTCCATTTTAACCTTGAGTTTTGCATTTTCAAGAAGTTCTTTTACCGTTGTGGTAAGCTGTGAACCAATATCTACAAGCTTTGTTCCGCCCATAAGCGATGCCCCTCCTGCAACTGCTACTGAATAGGGTGGCATCGCACCCTTGTTTCTTAACTCACTCAGGATATAGGGAATTACTGTATCAGCATAATAGGCAGGTTCACTGCTGTTTCCCTGCGGAGCCCTTCCTCTCAAGACGTGTGTGCCGGCTGCAATTTTGCTTGAACCACTGTAAACAACTATTCCTACACCGGCTCCAATTCTGTCAATCATTAGAACTCCGGAATCGGCAAAAACACATTTCATCGGCAAAACAGGAATTTCTTTCATATTTAGTATCTACAATAAAATTAATATATTTTGATTCACATAACATTTTTCAGTAACTATGTCAATAACAAATTGTTACAACAAATTGAAACAGAGTTTTGCATCTGTTATGAGCCTATTTTATGCCCCTTTTCTCTGCCATATAATTTCATACACCCCTGCCCTTGGATTTAAGTATTTTATTTTATCAGGAATAATCTCAATAATCCTGAAATGATAATGGCTGGATAGATTCTCCAGTTTGATTTCTTTGACGCCCTTTTTAGCATTCATGTTTTTAAGCGCTTCCTTGAATTTTTCAGGATCATGACGCAGACTATATACGTTTGCCCTGCCCCATGCCTGAAGACCTTTATATCCAAGCAGATCAACGCTTGAGTCATAAGGGTCTGCAATAGAAAACGAGACTTTTCTGTTTTTCTTTAGATTTGCAAATTTCATCCCGCCTTCAGACATTACATAAAACATCATGCCATTGTTTCGATACATTACAGGGGTTACACGCTGTGAGTTGTTTGCACATGTTCCCAGGTGCATAACATGATTTGTTTCAAGATATTTCTGAAGATCTCTTTCAAATGTTGCAGTAGAAGAGTATTTTTTAAACTTTATCCCTGCATTTTTGAAAACAGGCTTCAAATACTCAGGCACCGATTTTTGATTAATTTTCGGCATATTTTTTCTCCATTCTGTTTGTATATTTTTTGCTTTCCAATTACCTGAAAATATTATTACATAGTTGATTGCTCATATACAATCAGATAATAAGCCCCCTGTCTAAATGTATTTTTAACCCCTATTTTAACACATGATCATTAACAAAATAAGTTCCAAGCAGGACACAAGAAAAAATTATTGACTATATAAAAAAAGTGCTATATATAGTAATTTAATACGTCTATTTACTATGATTAACATATGCTCTTTGTATAGTATAAATACATATTCTTTTTTTTATTAGACCAATCTTAAGACTCATTAATATCCTTTAACATTAAAATATTACTGATTACAGCTTTTAAAAATTCTGATATGTTCTGACATACATACTTAACCTATACTTTAGTTTTTATATTTTAAAATATAATATGTATTTTGCATGCCATAATTTAACACGATATTACTCTAATATATTTTCCAATACAAAAGTTTAATAATATGTGGTTTAATTTTATTTTTTTAAAAGGAGGCAAAAGATGAAGGTACAATTACTATCCGGGGTTATCAGCCTATTTCTGTTTTTGATTTTCAGCAGTTGTCAACCGGAACCTGTACCAACCGTTTATCCTGTTACACCTTCAGAAACTGACCAGAATTTTTCATTTGAAGGAGAGGTATCAGTAACTATACCCGGCGGACTACTGGAGACCTCTGATACCCTCTCAATTGGTTTTTCTAACAGCAGTCTCCCTGAAACTGCAGATTCAGAAATAGAGACCCTTGGCATCTATAACATTTCCTTAAATGAGCACTCCGGGTTTGATGACAAAATGGTTCTTGAGTTCAGTTATAATGAATCACTGTTAGACTACTCAATTCCCGAAGATATGGGATTTGGGGTCTCCTACTGGGATGAAGAAATTAAAATGTGGCTAACAGTTGAAAGCACTGTCGATACGGAAAACAAGAAAATTGTTGTAGAAACAAATCATTTAAGCACGTGGGCTGTCTGGCGGGCACAGGGATACAGATATATTGTTACAGAGCAGGGTAATTTCAATGTGTATTATAAGCCTACAGCTCATGCCCCTATTCTCAACAAAGAAACAGGGCTTACCATGCAACAGTTGGCAGTCAGGGTTGGAGAATATCTTGAGCATTGTTATACAACATATAAAGATGCCGGATTTAAAGTTCCATCCACATATATTACACGAATCAATACTTTTATAAATAATATTGTTCAGGACGCACAATGGGGCGGTATTACAGGGTGGATTTATCTTCCTCTTTCTGAGATGAACTCCAATTCAAAAATTGCCCACGATGCTGGCCATGAGCTGTTTCACTATGTTCAGAATCAGTATTCAAGTATTTACAGGGCGAAGGGAAGAATGTGGTGGCTGGAGGGAACACCTGATTATGCCTCTGCTGTTTTGTGTTGGAACAAACTTGATGATATGTCACATTTTGACGATATGCCAAACAGGTTTGAAGACTCATTTTACTCTGAACTTAAAGTTAACGCCTATTATGGCTCAAGATTTATTCAATGGCTGGCAAAGTATCATGGCGTTAATTTTAAAGAGATGTGGGATTATGTAGAAGAGAATTCCTCCATTGCTCCTATAAGCACCCGCTACACCTTTGAGGAGTATCTGTTAGATAAAACCGATAAAACATTTTCCAACACCTTTGAAGACTATGTAATTTACACCCTGTTTAATTCAGATTCACCTTTTTCCGACAGCGGACTTGCTCAACTGGCGTCAATGTCTAAAAGGAGAGTTCTCAGTGAAAAAAATCCTGAATACACAGAATCTTTCTCTCTCGAAGCAGATCACACCGCAAGAATATGGCAGATTACAGCCTTGCCGCCTGAGAATTCCAAAGTAAGCACTATTGAGATATCAACCGGAAATGTACCGGATAATTGTCATGTTGAAATCTGGTTATTGAAGAACAACGAACGGGGAAGCGGTAATTATACACTAAAAAGTGTCCTTATAGGAACTACACAAAAATCCGGTAATTTAATTCTTGAGAGTTCCGATGCTATATACGCTGTAATGTTCAATAGCGCAGAAAGCAGTAAAAATATTACTCTTACAGCTAAAACAGTAGAAGAAGATCAAGATGAATGTGTTATTTCTCCCGACAGTAAAACAACTACTTTTGAGATTCAGCTTGACAACTGGTATTTGACAAACGCATTTCGCATGATCATCGACTCTTCCGGCAGTGTTATTGTCCCGGATGGAGCTTTTGCCTCTGTTCAAGACCTTACCGACTGGCTTGGCGTCATAACAGAAAAAGAGATTGTAATAACCTCAAGTTCTTCAATAACCGAAAACGTAGCTTTGAATGGAGACTATGACACAGCAATTATGCTGGATGTTTATGGAGATGGAAGCGTACCTGGAGTAGATGGCAGCACATGGGAGCACCAAAGAGGTGGATATCGTTTTGTCAATTCAATCTCCAATTTCCGTACAATCATCACAGATAAGTTTACCTGGTCAGATTCAACACAGGAAGCAGGAACCTACTCCCTGTGTTTTACTGCAAACAAGGAAGTCAATTACAACATATACTTTGCTTGTGACTATACGCAGGATAGATATTACCGTGAGAGTGAAAATGAAGATTGGGAATTAGAAGAAAGTGAAAGCGGTACAGTTAAAGCCCTTATTGTGCATATTTATACATCTGTCTGGTAAGAACTTCAGATTTTCTCAGCAGGAAAAGAGGAAAAGGGGACAGGCTACTTTTTTAATAAAACCTCTGAGATTTCTCCCCCGCCTGCAGTGCGTAGGTTGGGTTGAGCGAGAGTGAAACCCAGCAAAACAATGGGACGCGGATTTACGCTGATTTGCGCGGATAAAAAAAAGAGGCAAGATTCAAAATATAAACGCTGAAGGGAGAATGGAAAAGTCAGTGTGCGCCTTGCACAGCAATTGCAACGAGACAAAGTACCTAAAAACGGTCGGTATGCAACATTCCGGTTTTGATTGAATGAACTGGCAATAAGAATGCTTTTTTGATATATCAATACCATAAAACACATAATTTCAAAAAGGGGGCAAGAGATGAAAAGATTGTTAATAGTTCCATTTATTTTACTGGCAATGGTGATGCTATTTTCTTTGGGATGCGAACCGGATGATCCCACGGATCCGGTTGACCCGGTTGATCCCGTCGAACCAGTTGATCCTGATGATCAAGTGGAACCAGCACCACCGGGTGACTATGAATCAGTAACAATCGGCAACCAGGTCTGGATGAAGAAGAATTTGAACCACAGTACCGGAAACAGTTGGTGTTATGATAATGACCCTGCAAATTGTGATATTTATGGAAGATTATATGACCATACTACAGCAATGAGTGTTTGCCCTTCAGGGTGGCACTTGCCCAGTGAGGATGAATGGACAATCTTAATAGATTTTCTGGGTGGGGAGAGTGTTGCCGGCGGCAAGATGAAGTCAACCGGCACAATTGAAGCAGGAACAGGGTTGTGGTATGACCCGAATGAAGGTGCCACAAATGAGAGTGAATTTTCCGGTTTACCGGGTGGCAGTTACAACCCCAATGGTGATTTTGAAAGCATGGGAAGTAATGGGCGCTGGTGGAGTTCAACTGGTGGTCCCTACCAATCCAAAGCCCTTTACCTGACCTGGGGCAAAAGCTTTACTTTCTGGAGCGGACCTAATAATTCAAACGGGCTTTCCGTTCGTTGTATTAAAGACTGAGAACAGGTGTCAGTTTTCAACTTTCAGGCTTCAGCAAAACCCTTAAAAGCAGGTATCAGCTATCGGATGGCAGGGATATGCAAAAACCATAATAGTAGGTGTCAGGTATAAGGACACGGGAGATTCGGGACAGAAGACTGACTTCTATTTTTAATGTTCGTGATTGTTTTCGCAGATGGGTCAAGTGTATGTGCTTTACATTTATATCCTCCCTCTTGTATTTTATTTCTTGACTATAAGGTTTTTAATCTTTAGAATTTTCTTTATAGTTTAACAACTAATTAAATAGATAAATAATAGGTATAACTGATGTCAGATCAAATAGGTTATTGGAAAGAATTGTCTGACTATGATATCGAAACAGCCGATGCAATGTTAAAAAGCAAGCGATACCTTTATTTGGGATTTATGTGTCACCAGTCTATTGAAAAGATATTGAAGGCATATTTTGTCAAAGTTAATGGCATAACTGCCCCTTTTTCCCACAGTTTATCATATATTGCAAAAGAAGCTGAAATATATGATCTCTTTTCAGAAGATCAACAAAAACTTATTGATATGCTTGAACCTATGAACATTGAATGCAGATATCCAACTCATAAGGAACAGTTATTGAAAAGCCTAACAGATGACAGAGGTCAAGAACTATTTGATAGATCAAAGGAATTACAGATATGGATAAAAAAGAAGTTATAGCAAAATTGAAAAAATTCAAAGTGCTTCTATCAAAGGAAATGTCCTTTGATAAGCTTATTCTATATGGGTCTTATGCAAAAGAGAGTCACAGTGCAGACAGTGATATTGATGTTGCCGTTGTTGTTGATAAAATTGAAGGGGATTTTTTTTCGACAAGACCTCTGTTATGGAGAGTCAGAAGAGAAGTAGATGATAGAATTGAACCGGTTCTCTTAGATAAAAGTAATGATCCGAGCGGATTTTTAGCTGAAGTGATGAAAAATGGAATACCGGTATAATAAAAATAGAGGAAAAGGGGACAGGCTCAATACTGTTCGGTATAGTTTATGCATTAATACATGAGCACA
>CAZMHH010000048.1:0-28297 GCA_964566035.1 uncultured Thermodesulfobacteriota bacterium | reverse complement strand
TGACGGTATGGAGAGGATCGCCGCCTAACCATACACAACATTTGACAATAGCTCAAAAGAAAGAGCCGAAGACTTAGTTTCAAGAGTAATGGGTGTTGCTGATGTGCAAAACAATCTTACTGTATTGACTGCCTGGTCATGGAGAACAGATCAGCGCATTGAGAATGATATAGAAAGTCAGCTCTTCTGGAGTTGGTTTGTCGACAGTGATGATATATCTGTTGAAGTCGAGGAAGGTGTTGCTACACTTACTGGAACAGCTGATAGCTGGCATGAAGTTCAAGCCGCTGTGTCAAATGCCTTCGAAGGTGGAGCAAGGAAGGTAAAAAGCAGACTTCAGGTCAATGGCAGCGATGAATATTATCCCGTCTATCACTATTGGAACTATTATTACTGGCCCGATGGAGTATCGTTATTTCCATACTCTCCCTGGTAATAAGTATCAATAATAGACAGAGGCAGGGAAAATTAATGTAGTGCTCTCTGCAAAATGTTGATGATTTAAAATCAGCTAACATAAATCCTTTAACCGGGATTGATAGCTTTAAAGATGAGATTCAGAGATGGTTTAAAGAGCCACCTCATAGATGTTTGTAATCAGGAAATGCAAAATACGTTGTTGAATCCTAAAGAAGGTTATATTTAGGCACAGGACAGGGCTGGTTATGTATATACCCTGTCCTTCATTACTCTATTGATGGAGGGTTTATATAATTTAAGGTAATCACAGATTAAATAAATTAAGGGTAATTTACTGAAAACAAGTTATAAGCTGTCCCGTGAAAATGTTAACCTGTAGCTTTTCAGCAGGAGAAGTAAAGCGGCAAAATTTGTTTTTGTTCCTGCAGCTTAAAGGCAGTGCAGCTGGTCAGCTGAATGGGACGGAAGATAAAACCAAGAAGCAATGAATTTGAGGAAAAACAAGTACCCTCTGGTATGCTATTCTTATGGAAGGGGTCTGTGTATGATATACGAAAACAGGTTTTTGCGCGATAAAACAATGTGCTTTACTGATCGGTTTGATGCCGGTCGGGTTCTGGCTGAAATGCTTGCACCCGTCTATAGGGGTCATACAAACCTGATGGTTTTAGCTATCCCAATGGGCGGGGTTCCTCCGTCATCAGAGATTGAAATGGAACTTGAATCCCCCATGGATCTTGTTATTGTACGCAAAATTCAGGTTCCCGGTAATACTGAGGCCGGTTTCGGTGCCATGACTGAAGAAGACGATACTTTCTATAATAAGGACATGATCTCTGATCTTGGATTGAATGAAAAGCAAATAGCAGAACAGTGTGCCAAAGTAAGATCTGAGCTTCGACATCGAAGTAATAAACTCAGACACGGCCGTCCCTTTCCGGATATTCAGGGTAAAACCGTTATCCTGGTGGATGATGGTCTTGCATCCGGATTTACCATGAAAGCATGCATTCATCTCTGTGAGAAAAGCCAGGTTGCCGGGACTGTTGTAGCTGTTCCCACGGCACCTATGCGTACTGTTCTGGAACTGCATAACATTTTCTCCACAGACATCTATTGCGCAAATATCCGTGAACGTACATACTTTGCTGTTGCAGATGCTTACAAAAACTGGCATGATCTGTCTGAAAAAGAAATTTCGCATTTACTTGAATAAAAATTCAACTCTGTTTATCTCCGGGAACAAAAAATGGTTGATACACCACCTGATAAGAAGAAAAAATATACAGATAAGTTTCCGCAATGGCTCCGCCTGCTTTTATTTATTGTTCTCTGGATTGTTATTTCAATCGGTTATACAACCTTTATGGCCGGCAAAAAGCGTGAAAATATATCCTACTCTGAATTCAAAGAAAAAGTTGCAGCAGGTGAAGTTGCAAAAATTCAGGTAAAGGGACAAAAGGTAACAGGACAATATGTTGAGGATGAAGTTGAAACCACCTCTGAAACTGATGATCAACTTCAGCCCCCTGCATTTACCACGGTTATCCCCCCTTTCGAAGATCCAGAGCTTATTTCCCTTTTGGATAATAACAACGTTATAATAGATGCCGAGGTGGATCAGACCAGTTGGCTTGGCAGAGTTTTTATCAGCATGCTGCCCTGGCTGCTTCTTATTGGTTTTTTTATATATATAAACAAAAAAATGCGAGAACAGATCGGGGGAAAGGGAGGGGGCACAGGACTGTTCGGATTCGGTAAAACCCATGCAAAAAAAATAAAAAAAAAGGAAGTTGAAGTAACATTCGAAGATGTAGCGGGCCTAGAAAACGCTAAAAAAGAGTTAAAAGAAATGGCTGATTACCTTAAGGATCCGTCTGCCTATCTTGATCTGGGTGCGGAACTTCCTAAAGGGATATTGCTGGCGGGACCACCTGGTACAGGGAAGACCCTGATGGCTCAGGCAATGGCGGCAGAAGCGAACGTGCCGTTTTATTCCATCAGTGGATCTGAATTTATAGAAATGTTTGTCGGGGTGGGTGCCTCCCGCGTCAGAGATATGTTTCGGGTCGCAAAAAAGAATGCACCATCCCTGATTTTTATCGATGAACTTGACTCTATCGGCAGGGTGCGGGGAACAGGTGTCGGGGGTGGACATGATGAGCGAGAGCAGACATTAAATCAGATTCTCTCGGAAATTGATGGATTCAGTAAGCAGGAATCGGTTATTGTTCTGGCTGCTACCAACCGTCCTGATGTACTTGATCCGGCACTTATACGCACCGGACGGTTTGATCGAAGGATCAATTTAGAAATGCCCCAGAAATCATCAAGGAAGAAGATTCTTAAGGTTCATATCAGCAAAGTAAAAACCGATGAGGATATCGATTACGATCAATTAGCCGGAGCTACGGTTGGCTTCAGTGGTGCTGATTTAAAAAATCTGGTTAACGAAGCAACACTGCTTGCAGCTCGAAAGGGCAGGAAAAAGGTGGAAATGGAGGACTTTTATGAAAGCCGGGATAAAATTATAATGGGACTCAGGCGGGAAGACAGGCTCAGTGACAAAGAAAAAAGCATGATAGCATATCATGAAGCCGGTCATGCCCTTACTGCTCTGCTGCTTCCGGGAGCAGATCCTCTCAGTAAGGTAACCATCATTCCCCGGGGCAGGTCACTGGGCGCAACAGAACAGGTGCCTGAGGAGGACAGACACAATCTGAGCAAAAATTACCTACTTAACAGAATTTCGGTTATGGTCGGAGGCCGGGCTGCTGAGGAGGAAGTATTTAACGATATTACCTCAGGGGCAGGAGATGACCTTAAAAATGCTTCACAACTGGCAAGACGAATGGTATGTCAGTGGGGTATGAGCGAAAAGGTCGGGCTTATGGTTTTTAAAAAGGGGGAACAGCATCCTTTCCTCGGTAGGGAGTTGACCGAGGATAAAGATTACAGCGAAGCAACAGCACAGATAATCGATGCCGAAGTCAAAACTATTCTTCATAAATGTCATGAGGAAGTGCAACAAATCTTACAGAAAAATCGCAGGAAGCTGGATATGCTTGCAAAAGAATTAATAGATAAAGAAACACTTTCATCAGAAGAGATAGAAGAACTTCTCCATCTGAATGAAGAAAAAGATGAATAGTTTGTTGTTCATCGGCACTACTCATATAATCAAAGGGACAAAGGCGTATTGTTCTTGTGTAAATTCCGTTGTGATCACATCCCGGCTTTTCCGCATGATAATCATAGGACCTTTTTGATACGGGCATACGATAATTCCCTTTTCTTTCAATAATTGTTTTGCAACTGCTTTTATCTTACTGAATGTATCAGGGCTGACCCCGGCTGTAGCAATTATCCGGTCATATTTGCCATGGGGGTTCTTAAATATGTTTTCATTTTTAACCTCCAGTTTGCTGAGCCTTTCACTTACATCGATATGTTTGTGCAATCTCTCCAGCTTTTGTCGCGCCGTATCCACCAGTTCCGGAACTATTTCTGTACTGATGACTTTCCCAGGATACACGAGGTATGCAGCTAAACAGGCATTCCATCCACTACCAAAACCTATTTCCAGCACGTCATGCCCTGGTTCAAGTTCTGCCAACATCAGTACCCTGCCTACTGTAGACGGCTGGCTGATTGTCTGGCCATGACCTATTGGCAGAGCGGTATCCATATAAGGATTTTTCTCTATAAAATACTTTCTGTCCACTTTATCCATCGCACCCAGTATATCATCCACCCGTTTACTGCTTGTTTCCTGATCTGTTACAAACCCACTGATATAATTACTCACACTCCTCAGCATTTTTTCTTTTTCCGGAATTCTTTCCATATTTTCTCCTGTTTTGCTGTAATCATTTTGTAATTTTTATGTTTCCGGATATATACCTGCAGCGACATGACGTTATGTCGTTGCAGGTATATTTGCTTTTTAATTTATTTGATGGTTCCGTAAAAAGTCAATTTTTGCTTTAATTGCTAAAAGAGGCTGTGAGCCAGATGTTTGTAACATATTGTAATTGCCTTTATATCACCCTCACCCCAACCCGGTTTTAGCTGTTAAGCTGTTGGCTGATAAGTACTTGCTTTTGTATAATGTAACTATAGTTTAGGACGCTTGAATGTCAATAAATAGTTTTTTGCTGAATTGGCGAATAAATGTTATTCCGTAACTTTTTCTTACACCATTTCTTTTTTTAGCGTAATTTTTTTTACACATCTATGAGAGGCTTTGAACAGCCAGTAACAAACATCTATTGTAATTGTTTGATTTAGCTTTATGTTATGATTTTTTATCTAATATGGCACGGTCTATGCGGTACCTGTTAAATTGTATTATTTTAAGTGATGATATTCCGCTGCTATCGGTATCTTCTGATAATATAAAAATAGCAGAGATTCTGTTTCTGATTTAATATTAGTCAGGTCAAGGGCGAAAAATTTGTTAATAATTATGAGCTGGTATGATAACGGGCGGGATTATCACAAATAAGATGCTGTAAAACAGAAACCCGTAGATAAACATTGAGATAAGAAAAGGTGGGTGATTAAAATGTCTTGAGGCACTGATTAAATTAATGACTATAAACAGGTGAATATTTCACTCGATTAAAAGCAAAGATGTGCTATAAGAAACCCAGTCGGAAAGGATGGAGAATAAAATGAATTCAAGATTAACGCAGAATATAAGCCCTGCCCACAATGGTTTTTACAGGTTATGGGAGGAGCTTGAAAACATTGATACAGGGTTGCGGGTAGCACCGATTAGAACCACGGCAAGGGGAACATATCCACCGGTTAATATCAGCCAAGATTCGAAGTCTTTATATGTAATGGTTTTTTCTCCCGGTATTGAGCTTTCAAATATGGATATTGTTTATCAGGACAGTGCTATCACAATAAAAGGCAAAAGGGTTGTTTCTGAACAGGATAATAAAAAGGGTTATCATCGCAATGAAAGGTTTTCAGGTGCTTTTTCAAGGACAATAGGTCTTCCTGATGAGCTTGATCCGAAACAGATTGAGGCAAAATATACTGATGGTGTACTTATAGTTGCGATAGCCAAACAGCCTGAAAGACAACCCAGACAGATTGAGGTTGAAGTTGCATAAAAACAATAAGGAGGTGATGCAATGCAAGAGACAATATCTAAAAAACACTTCGGTGCTCACGGTACAGAGAGAAAAACAACAGTAATTCCCATGGTTGATATTATAGAAGATGATAATAACATCAGTCTGACTGCTGATCTGCCAGGTGTTTCAAAGGAAACCCTGGAGCTAAAAATTGAAAATGACGTCCTGCATATCTACGGAAAAATAAATATTGATGCCCCAAATGAGTATCAGTATTCAGAATTCAATGCAACTGACTACTATAGAGCGTTTAATATCAGCCAGAGAACGGAAACCGAAAAGGTCGATGCCTCTCTTAATGACGGGGTATTACAGGTTATTATTCCAAAATCAGAGAGACTGAAACCAAGGAAAATTGAAATTAATCATTAAATAACCGAAAAGGAGGAACGTATTATGGCAATAACATTAAAAAGAGATAACCGGAACCCTTTAACCGCTATTGAGAATCTTAAAAATGAGATGGAAAGGTGGTTTAAGCAAACACTTCCGAGAACGTTTGGGCAGACCGAACCTGTGTTTGAGGACACTGACCTGTTACGCTTTCCTGTTGTTGATATTCAGGAAATGGAAGATAAGTATGTTGTTAAAGCCGAGCTGCCCGGCATGAAAAAAGATGACATAAATCTGGAATTCAACAACGGCAGACTCGTTATAAGCGGCGAAAAAAAGTTTGAACATGAAGACAAAAAGGATGATTTTAACCAGATTGAAAGCTATTACGGAAGTTTCCATAGAAGCTTTCAGATTCCTGAGGAAATTAAGGAAGAGGATGTTAAAGCTGAGTATAAAAACGGGATACTTGAACTCTCGCTTCCTGTGAAAGAGCCAGAGAAGAAAAAAAGAAAAAAGATAGATATCAAGTAAGGTTCTAAAAAAATAACTGCCATGAAGTTTAAGACCAGGGGTCTAATTCTATATCCTATAGATTAAAGGTTTTGTTGAAGTAATGTTCTATTTCGCAGGGATGTAAGGAGGCTAATAAATGAAAAGAACAATATTAGGAGAACAAAACTTGTCATGTTTTGTTGAGGAGTTGACTGAAAAATATTTTCAAAAAGTTAAATCAAAAAAGCAACCTGCCAGCGAACTGCCTTGTTCTACCCGAAGTTTATGTCCTGTCTGTTTGAAAATTATAAAAGCTGAACTTTATGAGCAGAACAACCTGGTATTTATGAATAAGTCATGTGATGAACATGGTATTTTTAATGAGCTCATAAGCAGTGACGCTGTTTTTTTCAAGAAACTGCGCCGGACACATTATGAGTTTCCTCGTAGCATTGAAAACCCGCAATGTACAAGCACATCGGGCTGCCCACATGACTGTGGCCTCTGTGATCAACATCTATCCTCACCACTAATGCTCAACATAGACCTGACAAACAGGTGTAATTTGAATTGTCCTATCTGTTTTGCTAATTCTAATGCAACAGGAAGTGTATATGAGATTACCCTGGATCAATTGGATAGAATGCTGGATAAGATAATGCAGATTCAGCCGACTTCGCCTTGGTGTGTACAGTTTGTTGGTGGGGAGCCCACAATACATAAGGATTTTATTGAAGCAATAAAGCGTTTAAAGACAAAAGGGATAAGTCAAGTACAGGTGGCAAGCAATGGTTTGAAATTTGCGCAAAGTCTTGAATTTGCACAGGCTGCAGGTGATGCCGGGTTGCAGGAGGTATATTTACAGTTTGACGGGTTAAATGATGATATTTACCGGAAATCGCGAGGACGGTCACTGCTGGATGTAAAGCTTCAAGCCATAGAGAATATTCAGAAAGCAAATATCCGAACCATTTTAGTTCCAACCCTTGTAAAAGGACTAAACGATGATCAGGTTGGTGCTATTACCCAATTTGCGATGGAAAATACAGATGCTATCAGTGCGATTAGCTGGCAACCTGTAGCAATTACCGGTCGAATAGATGCATTACAGCGGCTCGAAATGCGCTATACAACTGCAGATTTAGCCAAAGGGCTACAGGAACAGTGTGGATTTATGGATATGTACCGTGACTGGTATCCCTTTTCGATTGTAGAGCCTTTTATCCGATTAATGGAAGTAACAACACATACTCCGCAGATGCATTGCACCCCACATGCTCATTGCGGATGTGCAACATACCTTATCGTGGACAAAGTTCGTAAGACAGCGGTTCCCCTGCCTGCATTTATTGATGTTGAACCTGCAATGAAGATGCTGAATAAAATGGCAGCACGAATAGAAAAATATGCATGGTCAAAAAACCTTACAACCTTACAGGCAATGCATAAATTAAAAAAGTATTTTAAGCAAGATAAGGCGCCTGAAGGCTGGGATTTTGATGATTTTCTGGCTTTTGTCAAAGACTTGAGCAGCAATGAGAAATGGGCAGCTGATAATGCATCTTATATGCAAAAGGTAAAGAGTGAACGATTTGGAATTCTTCTGATGGCATCAATGCATTTCCAGGACAATTATAACTATGAGCTGGATCGAACACGTAACTGTGTAATATTCTATGTTGCACCAAACGGCAGATTTTATCCATTCTGCACATGGAACAGTGGACCCTGCCACAGGTATGGGATTGAACATGCTTATACGAATGCCAGTTTCAGCAATTAGGATTTGTATGATACCTAAAGCATTATGGTTTTGAGATGAAAATCCCTGGTGTATAAGAGAGGGGTAGAATTAAATAAAAAGGGGGTGAAAATTATGGATGTTCAGGTGTTGATAAAATTTTTTACCTGGTTGACCGTTTTGAATGCTCTCATATTTGCAGGATCATGTTTGATAGTGTTTTTTGCAAATGATTTCGTCTATAAAATACATGGAAAACTTTTTTCTGTTTCCAGAGAAACATGCAATACCGTAATTTATGCATTTATGTGTGGATATGAGCTATTCATTCTTTTTTTTAATCTTGTTCCGTTGACTGCACTTTTTATTATTGTCGCTAATTCTTAGATGCAGGTTGATAAATTATGCAAAACACAGAGGAAATAATAATGAAAAAAACAATTCTTGTAATGGTTGTACTTTATTCGATTGGTATATTAATCACCGGTTGTGGACCAGATGAACTTAATGAGGAGGTGTTTGAAGAAGTACCTCCTGTTGTTCCACAGCCTCCAGCACCCCCTGTCAGCCCAAAGCCGTTTCCACCACCTGTTATGCCGGGTCCTGAAGAAGCAGAACCAATCGAGCCTCAAGAAGAGAAAGAACACCCAAATGAAGAAGCGGTAGAACCCGATGATCCAGAGGATGAAGATGCGTCTTAGCAGGCTGGAGAGCAGACCAGGATGTTCAGGCTATGTCTGAGGTATGGTAAGTCTTTAATGATAAACCGATAAAAAGTCTAAAAAGCTCCCTCTCCCTGATAAGAGCTGATAAGCTAATAAGCTGATGGCTGATAAGAGGAAAAACAAAAAAGGTTTTGCTTAATAGCTTAATAGCCAACAGCTTAACAGCTAAAACAGGGTTGGGGTGAGGGTGATTAGAAAGCAATTACAGTAGGTTACAACTATCACCCTCCGCAGCCTCTTTTAGCATTTTAAGAAAAAATTGACTTTTTACCGGACCATCTTTAATGATAAAGTTTATAAATTTATTAAATATAAGGGGGTTATTATGAAGAAAAGAGTATCAGGTAAGGTGGCTGTTGTAACCGGTGGCGCCATGGGAATAGGAAGGGCTGCAGCCAGAATGTTAGCCGGAGAAGGTGCAAAAGTAGCTGTTACAGACATACTGGATAAAGACGGGCAAAATGCAGTCAATGAGATAGAGTCGCTTGGAGGAACTGCAAAATACTGGCATCTTGATGTTTCTAACGAAGAGATTGTTAAAAATGTTTTTACCGGTATTGTTGATGCTTTCGGAGCTATTGACATACTTGTCAACAATGCCGGGATCTCCGGTGTGAATAAACCCACTCATGAGATAAGCAGAGAACAATGGGAAAAAGTCATGCTTATAAACTGCAATGGTATGTTTATATGTACCAAGTATGTTATTCCCATAATGAAGAAGTCCGGAGGTGGAAGTATTATAAACATGTCATCTATTTATGGAATGATAGGTGCTGGGGATCTGCCTCCTTATCATGCATCCAAAGGAGCAATTCGAGCGATGAGTAAAAATGATGCACTTATATATGCTACGTACAATATCAGGGTAAACTCGATACATCCGGGGTTTATCTGGACGCCACTGGTAGAGGAACTGGCTAATGATTCACCTGAAGGAGCAGATGCATTCAGAGATAAACTTAACAGTCTTCACCCTATTGGTCACGTCGGAGAACCTGATGATATAGCCTATGGCGTAGTGTATCTGGCTTCTGATGAGGCTAAATTTATTACCGGCAGTGAGCTTGTTATTGATGGAGGTTATACTGCTCAGTAGTGCCTGGGTCATACTAATCGGAGAGGGTAAAATTTATCCTGATTTCCCGTTACCTTTTAAAGGGTATTAAACTCAAAACAAATAAAAAGGAGGAAGACATGAGCGAAAAGGAACTCTATCAGCAGAGACTGCAGGCACAATTGGATGAGTGGCAGGCAGAGATTGATAAACTGAAGGCGAAAGCAGAGGGTGCCGGTGCAGAGAGAAAACTTGAGATGCATAAGCAGATTGAAGAACTTGAAAGCAAGGTTGAAGATGCCAGGGGAAAACTCTCCGAACTTTCACTGGCAAGCGACCTGGTATGGGAGTCTTTAAAAGAAGGTGTGGATTTAGCATGGGAATCTCTGAAATCTGCTTTTAGAGATGCAAGAAGCAAATTTAAGGATTAAATCCCTTTTTTTAAAGGCGTTATATTGGTCAAACACCATGACTGATTGATAAATATAAAAACAGACTATAGGAGGATTTATTATGTTTTTGATCAATTTAATTTTTGTATTTGTTTTTGCGCTTCTGCTTGCCAGTATACTTGCTTTGGCTTTTGGGTGGCGCCATCCTGCAAGAGCAGAGGCTTTTGGTGTATCACTGCTTTTTCTTTTTATAGTTTTCTTTCTCGCAATATGGGCAGGAGCTGTGTGGATTCAACCCTGGGGTCCGGTATTATACGGGGTTCCGTGGCTTTCAATGTTTCTTATTGGTTTATTTGTCGCTCTGTTGATTCTATCGCTAACCCCAGATAGGAGTAGCCGTGTTCGATCTGAAGTGGTAGATGAGATGAAAGAAGTAAAAGTTAACGGTACAGTATTTACTGTTTTCTTCTGGATTCTATGCATCGGACTTTTGATTGCAATCATTATCGCAGCACTCTGAGAATGTTTCAAAACTGATGTCCTTTAAAGCCTAATCGCATCTCTGAATAAGTAGAAGGCAAAGTCTACCATTGAAGTTTTAGTATTTATCTGAAATAAGGGGGTGATTGATTTTTTTTGTTTTATTTGGCAAAATTTACTATTAACTTAAACCCGAAAGGAGATTAACACTATGAAAATCAAAAACATAACTGAAATCAATATTACCGGTATTGCAATCCTTCTGTTTATTGTAATGGTTGGTTTTGTACCATTATGCCATGCTGATACTAAAGAAGATAGCGTTTCAGCTGAAGATGTCAGACAGGAAACGCGGGAAGTGCTTGATGTGCTTAAAGATTATACTGCTGATCAGCGGGACGAGGCGATTAAAAAAATCAATAATGCTTTAGCAAATCTTGATGATCATATTGATGCATTGGAAAAAAGGATTGATAATAACTGGGATAAAATGGACAATGCAGCGCGTGAGAAGGCACGTGCCAGTATGAGAGAACTGCGCAAACAACGGACGCAACTGGCTGAATGGTACGGCGGCCTTAAAAACAGTTCTGCCGATGCATGGGAACAGATGACGCAAGGGTTTTCAGAAGCATATCAGTCTCTCCAGGATTCATGGGATAAAGCTGTGAGAGAATTTGGTTCAGATAAATAAATACAACCCGACAATATATTTAATAAGGGCCGGCATCATTGCCCGCATGTGAGATTGAAAGCCCTTATCAAACTGCTTTAATACTCTGTCTGGAGTTGGGGAAATACAAGAGTGAATGTGGTTTGTTTAAAGAGGAAACTGAGAATGAAGGCGTTGAGTATCGCAAGTATCTGTTTTTTTGCCTGTAGTTTTTTAACTATAGCAGTCATGTTAAAATCAAATCCCGTTGTCTCAGGGTGGATCGGGTTTATTGCAGCACTTTGGGGGATTGTATATTCTGTTGTTGGAACAATTAAATCCGCCAGAGGGGGGTTGAGAATCAGAATAATGAGTATCGCCAGTATCTGCCTGTTTATTGCTTTTTTATTGCTTATTGCGGGATTTATAGATTCTAATCCGCGTGGTGCCGGAGGTGTTGGAATGCTACTAACCGTGTGGGGGAAAGCATATTCCATTACGTGTATGGTAAAAGCCGGTAAAAAAACATGAAAACGTGCACCAACAGAAAGGATAGTTATTTTCCTGATTTGTGAAATGCAAAAAAAACCTGTCAGAAAGTGTAACTACTCACCCCCTTGACGTGGTTATTGCGAGTACCATATAGCAATTATAAAATCTTTTTAATCCCCCTCACCCTGTCCCTCTCCCGCGGCGGGTAGAGGGGACGGGGTGGCATGTTCGTTAGCAATAACAACAGAACAGGAGTTGGAAAATAAAGAAATTGTTTTTTTATAAAGTTCGCAACTTTTTATCACTTTATATTTCAGCAGTTATTCTGCAACCCCTCCCCCTGAAAAAAGCTGGTAAGCTGATAAGAGGGAAAAGATTTTGCTAACAGCTCAATAGCCAACAGCTAAAGGGGGACGGGGTGAGTATCAGAAAGAAGTTGTTTAGTTAAAGGGTTGCCCTGTTACTCTTCTCTGCCCTCTTTGTAACCGCGCTCAAACTCGGATTTAGCCCTGATGAAACTGTCTTTCAACGTTTCCCATGATGATTCTATTCCCTGTTTGAGGTCTTCCCAGGCAAACTCACCGGCATTTTGGAGCGATGTGATTTTATCCTCAAGGTCTTTCTGTTTTACCCTCAAATCTTCCATCTCCTGACGATATTTTATTTTCATCTCTGTCTCTGCCTGATCAGCCTTGGCCTCTAATTTGTCTATATCGGCATTCCACTCATCAATTTTGGCTTTCAGTTGCTGCACATAGGCATCTCTTTTATCGGTCATGATGTCTCCTTTTATAAGAAATTAAGCTTTAATAATTATCAATTTATCCCACGAGAAACCTGGCAAGGGAAGCCTTGACATCTCCACCGCTGATGTCAGGATTAATGGTTAACTCAATCATGGTAACACCTGAAATATCAGTTTGAATGTTTTCAGATTGTTCTTTAGAGCCATGGGGGCTAAAGTTCCATTGTTGGCGTATAATTTCTCTGAATGTCTGCCCATTGTCCGCAGAATAGCGAAGAACAAACTGCTGGGTGCGCTCTATGTGTGGTTCCTCAAAATATACCCAGATATTTTTAATTGTTTGGGGTTCCGAAAACAGGAGTCTGACTGTCTGCTCTCCAGGTTCAGCAGCTCGCCAGCCTGAAGTGTTTTCCGGAATAAGTGCGTTTTCTATGGGATAGCCGGGGTCTTCGGATGTTATTTCAACATCTGCAATGTCCTTCAAATCCAGCCAGTTATAATAGGATAATGGGTCAATCTTTTGTTTTCCCGGGATGATTCGTTTTCGCATATAGTTTTTCCCCCCTGATACTAATTTTATCGCTGACTTTATTTATAATAAAGTATAGTATTGAGATAGTTGTATGTCAATAAAAAAACACAATCCTGTCTATGGGCTGTGAGCATCTGTGTTAATCAAGTACCCGGCTATTGGAGAGAGGTTCATTGATGCAGGAGTTATCATTATATTGTCTGCTAAGCAGACAATAATTGGACAACAGGATTGTAGTATAAGTTTCTGTAGATTAATTATAATTGATTATGTAACATAAATAGTATTGCTTTTTATTGAGAAACATTATGAGATGTTATTTGTACAGCTTGATTCCAATATTTTTAGTGGTATGCCTGACCCTTGGTGGTTATGGATGTAATGGAAACAGTACTGGTTACCCTGCTGGAACTGGTGTAACCATTATTGTTCATGGTTGGGATCCGGGTGGTTTTGAGCCGATCTGGATGACGGCAATGCAGAATGCCATTATTGATCGTTCAGGCAACACTGGAAAAACAGGACAAATCACGGTTTCAGGACAAAAGGGAAATTTAAAAGCAACTTGTACCTCATGGGATTTTAGTGCAGAAGAAGCAGTAGAAATTGTAATAAAGGTGGACTGGTCAGAAATAGCAAACCATTTGACTACAGGAATTACTGCTCAGGAAGTAGCCGCTGTTATTGCTCCAAAGATATACAAGGGACAGAATGGTTATGCGCCTCTATCAAACCTGCCAATCCATCTGATTGGACATAGCCGCGGGGGAGGCATGGTATATGAATTGGCTCGCCTGCTCGGAGAGAAAGGAATAACCGTAGATCATCTTACATCTCTTGACCCACATCCTTTGACAGAGTTGGATCCACAAGGTTTGGATTTACCAGGGGAACCTGGTAAAATAATTGATACCTCCATCATATTGCATGATAATATCGTATTTGCAGACAATTATTGGCAGGATATTTCATGGCCTAAAGGAGAGGAGGTTGAAGGCGCCTATAACAGGTTATGGTCACTATCTGAAGGCCAAACAAGTCTGCCTGGCGGGTATCATAACGAAGCAGGATATGAATATTTGATACCTGGTTTTGGAATATATAATTTTTCTGATCATTTAAATATTATCCTTATGTACCATGGAACAATTGATTTGGACACCCCGGTTTTCAATGGGAATGCCATATTGACTCATGAAGAAAGGAGAATTTGGTTCAATGACGAAGAAGAAGAAGGGGCTAAAACAGGTTTTTATTTCAGCAGGATTGCTGTCGATAAAAACAACTTTAATTAAAAACAGGCTTTAACATATATAACCTGTCATTAATCAGTTAAAAATTAGGGGTTATTTTAACTAAAACCCGTCTCTCTTACAAGCGGAAAATCATAAACCTTGATCAGATAATTATATGAATTCTTTTTTCTTTTGTTCAAGTTTTTCATACAATCCGTCAAATGATTTCTCAAACTTAGCCACACCATCGTTTTCAAGCTCCTTCATTACCCAATCCATATCGATACCGGCATTTTCCAGTTCCTCAATTTGCTCATAAGCATTGTCAATATTTTGTTCGATTGTGTTAATAGGTTGTGCTTTCTCAAGGATTGCTTCATAGGTATCCGGCGGAACCGTATTTACAGTATCGGGTCCGATTAACGATGAAACATATTTAAGATCGTCGTAGTCCGGATTTTTTGTGCTGGTGCTTCCCCACAGTGGCCGCTGCACGCGGGCATTCTTTTCAGAGAGCCTTATAAACCTTTCATCAGAGAATTTCGCTTTATATGCCTGGTACACAATCCTGGAGTTTGCAATGGCTGCTGTTCCCAACATGTTTTTATACTGTTCTTTCTCTTGGTTATCAGACGTTTCCTTTATCTTATTTTCAAGTAATGAATCAACAAGCGTATCAATACGGCTGACAAACACACTTGCTACCGAAGCTATTCGGTCGACAGATTTGCCTTCTTTTACCCTCTGTTCAAGCCCTGAAATGTAGGCTTCAGCTACCTGTTTATATCGTTTTACTGAAAAGATCAGTGTAATATTTATGTTCCTGCCTTCAAAAATCATTTGTTCAATGGCCGGAAGCCCTTCATCGGTTGCTGGAATCTTTATCATCAGGTTTGGACGTTTAATTCTATCCCACAAGAGCCGTACTTCATCAATAGTGGCTTGGGTATCATGGGCTTTTCGTGGTGTTACTTCAATACTGACAAACCCGTCGCCACCGGTATTCTCGTAGACAGGTTTAAGAATATCGCAGGCTTCACAGATGTCGGTTATCATCAATTCCTGGATAATTTCACCTGAATCAATATTCCTGTCTTTTCCAACAAGTAGTCGGATCTGTTCATCATAATCGTTGCTTCCGGTGATGGCTTTTTCGAAAATAGACGGATTAGAGGTTACACCTCGCAACCCCTGATCCACCATCTGCTTTAATTCACCCTTTTTTATAATACCTCGACTGATATTGTCAAACCAGATGCTTTGTCCTATGTCTGCAATTTTGTTTAACACTGTCATCTGTTACCTCCTTTGCTTAAATGGTTATGCCGGCATTGGAGCAATAAAAAGTATTGATTGCATGAAAAATCCGGCAATAAATGTAAAATAACTATAAATCGTACAGAGTCACCTATTATTAACAGAACAATTATTTCTGCCCTTTTGTCATAAGCCGCCAGCATTCACGTGCTATCTCCCAGGCTTCCTTTGTATCAATCACAAGAACCCGAATATTTGATTCAGATGTTGATATATCCTCATCAACAGGGTCGGCATAATTCTTTTCAGTATCAATCCCAATCCCAAGATAGGTGAAAGCCTGGCATGTCTTCTCGCGAATACATGCAGAGTTCTCTCCGATGCCTGCTGTGAAGACAAGTGCATCAGCCCCCTCTATGCTTGCAAACATCTGCCCTATGCCTGCTCTCAGTCTATGAACAAATATCTCTATTGCAAGTTTGGCTCGCATATTTCCTTTCCGGGAAGCTTCAAGAACTGTTCTCATATCACTTGATACACCGGAAACACCTAAAAGCCCTGATTTATTGTTTAGAATATCATCAAGTGTCTCCGGTGAAATATCCTCTTCACGAAGAAGATGAAGCAGGATACCCGGGTCTATGGAACCTGAACGACTGCCCATCATTAGTCCTTCAAGAGGTGTCAAACCCATTGTCGTATCGACGCTTTTTCCGTCAGCAACAGCGGCAAGCGAGCATCCGTTTCCAAGATGACAAGTGATAACCTTAAACCCTGACTCGCTTCGGTCAAGCATTTGTGCAGCCCTGCGTGCGCAGTAACGATGACTTAATCCGTGGAACCCATAACGACGTATCCCTCTCTGAAACCATTCGTAGGGACCGGGATACACAGAGGCGGCAGGGGGAATGGTTCTGTGAAATGCTGTATCAAACACAGCAACCTGGGGAATATGAGAGCCAATAATCTCCTCAATATCAGCAATGCCCTTAAGGTTTAAGGAATTGTGAACCGGCGCAAAAAGTGATTGTTGGGAAATAGACTGCTTAACTTTAGGGGTAATAAAAACACTTTCTGAATAATCCGTGCCGCCATGTACCACTCTGTGACCGGCAACCTGAATCTCTTTTTTATCTGAAATTACCTGGGTTTTACCGCTCCAAAGAGCCTCAAGCATTTTTGAAACAGGTGGATCATTCACGGTACTTACAGCCTGTTCGAAAACAATGTCGTCAACCTTTACCGTAAGTTCGGCTTCTTCTGCTGAGTCGGACCAGACAATTTGTGCCTTCCACAAAGGTGCGGGGGCGCGTTCTGGAAGGCTGTTCTCAGAAAGTTCATAAAGACAGCTTTTGAGTGTGCTTGAACCGCGATTAAAAATTAGAATTTTCATTTAATATCCCACTTCCAGTCTCTTACTTCAGGCATATCTGTGCCGTGTTTGTGAATGAAGTGTTTATGTTCGATAAGTTTTTCGCGGAGCATCTGTCTGACATGTGCACCAATGTGCTTAAGCGATGGAACTCTGTCAATCACATCACATGCAAGATCATATCGGTCAAGATCATTTAGAACAACCATGTCAAATGGCGTGGTAGTGGTTCCTTCCTCTTTATAGCCCCGTACGTGAAGGTTTTTATGATTGGTGCGATTATAGGTAAGCCGGTGAATAAGCCACGGATATCCATGATATGTAAAAATAATCGGTTTATCCTGAGTAAACAGGGAATCAAACTCATAATCGCTGAGACCGTGCGGGTGTTCAGTCTGGGATTGTAGCGTCATCAAATCAACCACATTTATTACTCTAATTTTAAGTTCCGGCAACTTCTTTCTAAGCATGCTTACGGCAGCCAAAGTCTCGAGTGTCGGAACATCTCCTGCACACGCCATCACAACATCAGGCTCAGATCCATTATCATTGCTTGCCCATCTCCAGATACCGATACCTGCGGTGCAGTGTTTTACAGCATCATCCATGTCAAGCCATTGAAGTGAGGGTTGTTTTCCCGCAACTATAACATTTACATAGTTGCGACTTCTCAGACAGTGATCTGTTACCGACAGAAGTGTATTGGCATCCGGTGGCAGATAGACTCTTATTATATCTGCTTTTTTGTTGACCACGTGGTCTATGAATCCGGGATCCTGGTGTGAAAAACCATTATGATCCTGTCTCCATACATGTGATGTGAGCAGATAATTAAGAGATGAAATAGGCCTCCTCCAGTCAAGATCACGGCTTACTTTAAGCCATTTGGCATGCTGGTTGAACATAGAATCGATAATGTGGATAAAAGCCTCATAACAGGAGAATAATCCATGTCTGCCTGTAAGGAGGTACCCTTCAAGCCATCCCTGACACTGATGTTCTGAAAGCATTTCCATTACCCTGCCATCGGAATTCAGATTCTCGTCATCATCAAGGGTATCTGCAAGCCAGGTGCGTTTGGTTACTTCATAAACTGAATCAAGACGGTTGGATGAGGTTTCATCAGGGCCAAAAATACGGAAGTTGCGGTTATTCATGTTCTGCTTCATCACGTCACGCAGGAACCCGCCCAAAACACGGGTAGCTTCAGCATATGTGACACCCGGCTTTGGCACGGGCACGGCATATTCCCTGAAATCTGGCATTGAGAGATCACGAAGAAGCAAACCGCCGTTTGCATGTGGATTTGCGCTCATGCGCCTCTTGCCCTCAGGAGCAAGTTCCTTTAGGTCTGAGCGAAGCACACCGGACTTGTCAAACAGCTCTTCAGGATTATAGCTTTTCATCCATTTCTCAAGGATTTTAAGATGTGATTTCTTCTCAGCCATTTTCGATAATGGTACCTGATGGGAGCGCCATGAATCCTCTGTTTTTTTTCCGTCAACCTCTTTGGGTCCTGTCCAGCCTTTGGGAGAGCGAAGGATAATCATTGGCCAGACAGGTCTCATGGGTTTGGCGCTTGAACGGGCTTTTTTCTGAATACCGGTTATATCAGAGATGGCCTCGTCAAAGGCTGCTGCCATCTGCTGGTGCATCTTTAAAGGCTCGGAGCCTTCTACAATAATCGGCCTATAACCGTAGCCAATGAACAGGCTTTTGAGCTCTTTGTTGTCAATACGAGCCAGTACACAGGGATTGGCAATTTTGTAGCCGTTTAAATGCAATATCGGAAGTACTGCTCCGTCTGAAACAGGGTTAAGAAATTTATTTGAATGCCAGCTTGTTGCCAAAGGCCCTGTTTCAGCTTCACCGTCACCCACAACACAGGCAACGATGAGATCCGGGTTGTCAAATGCCGCTCCAAAAGCATGAGACAGACAATACCCGAGCTCACCCCCTTCATGAATTGAGCCTGGCACTTCAGGGGCAACATGACTTGGGATGCCGCCCGGGAATGAGAACTGCCTGAACAACCGCTTCATACCATTTTTATCCGGAGATATATCATGATATACTTCACTGTAAGTCCCTTCGAGATAGGTGTTAGCCACAACCGCCGGTCCACCATGACCGGGACCTGTAACATATATCATGTTGAGATCGTTTCTCTTAATTACACGATTGAGGTGAACATAGATGAAATTGAGCCCCGGTGTGGTTCCCCAGTGGCCAAGAAGTCTCGGTTTAACATGTTCGAGTTTAAGGGGTTCTTTAAGAAGAGGGTTATCGTAGAGATATATTTGACCAACTGAAAGATAATTTGCAGCCCGCCAGTAAGCATTGATCCTGCTCAATTCATCTTGAGACAACGGACATTTAGCATCACTATTTTTCTTGCTCATACTCACTCCTTAACAAAATTGTGAATATAAATTTGAAAGCACTATCTCAAGCAGTCTTTCATTTTCTAACAGGATATTTTTGCTTATATCGGCCGGAGCTCTAAGTTTCTTGACAGAAATATGATCCATTATTATTGCCCTTCTTTTTTGCAAGGTCTTGCTTTTAGGTAAGTAAAAGAAGTTTATCAAATTTTTGTGTTTGTGTCAAATAAACATTGTTGCAGAAGATCATCCGGTCTTTCTTGACATATTTTGTTCAATCATTATATAATTAATAGAATAAAAAATATAAAATATAGGTGTATATCTTTAAGGAAAGGACTTTAATCATGAAAAGAATTGCTCTGTTTTTATTAACCAACTTTTTGGTAATTATCACTATAAGTATTGTTTTGTCTGTGCTTGGAATAAGACCATATATTACACAATATGGAATAGATTACAGCAGCCTTATGATATTCTGCCTTCTCTGGGGAATGGGCGGAGCTTTTATTTCACTTGCTCTTTCAAGGTTTATGGCCAAACAGATGATGGGGGTGAGGGTTATTGATCCTGACACAAGGGATAATCAACTTCAGAGCCTTGTGCAGAGGGTTCACAGGCTCTGTCAAAGTGCAGGGCTTTCCGTTATGCCTGAAGTCGGGGTTTATGATTCACCTGAGGTAAATGCCTTTGCGACAGGACCAACTAAAAACAGATCCCTTGTTGCGGTTTCAACAGGGCTTCTAAGAAACATGAATGAAAGTGAAATTGACGGGGTTCTCTCCCATGAGGTCGCTCATATTGCAAACGGAGATATGGTTACCATGACTCTGATACAGGGTGTAGTAAATGCTTTTGTAATGTTTCTTGCGCGCGTAATTGCATTCGCAATAAGCCAGGCTTTAAGAGAGAGGAGTTCATCTGGTGCAGGTTTAGGACCTTTTGCCTATATGATAACGGTTATTGTTCTTCAGATCTTTTTTATGATTTTTGGTTCTATTGTTGTTGCATGGTTTTCCCGCTACAGAGAGTTTAAAGCTGATGCAGGGGGAGCAAGAATAGGTGGACGGGATAAAATGGTTTCTGCTCTGAAGAAGCTTCAAAAGGCTTATGGTGTTGTTGATGAAAAGGACGCTCCTGCATTCAGAGCTCTTAAAATATCAAATGCAGGGAGAAGAGCAAAAATGGCTCAACTGTTTTCAACTCATCCTCCACTTGAAGAGAGAATTGAACGGTTGAGTATGTAACAGTGATGGCAGGCTATGGGAGACTATTATATATTATTGGCTCTAAGAAAAATCAGTGGTTGGCTTGATAATCATGGGTTTTTCGGTGTTCCTTGTAACTTGTCCCTTGTATTTTGCGCCTTATTCACCTGTACAATCAGTTGCTGATATAGGGTCTTAATTCATTAAAACTTTTAGATTCCCGGATTCTTTTAATGGCGGTTGCCTCAAGCTGTCTTATTCTCTCTCGTGAAACACCCAGCTCATTTCCTATTTCCTGAAGGGTATAGGATGAGTCGATTCCAAGCCCGAACCGAAGTCTGAGTATCTTTTCTTCTCGCGGTGGAAGGGTTTTCAGTATCTCTTCCGCTTCTTCAAATAACTGATTCTTTAAAACATCATCAATGGGCGAATTAGGCATATTGTCTGGAATGCATTCATGCAGGTTGCTGCCGTCATCTCCAAATGGTGTCTCAAGTGAGAGGGGTTCTTTCATTACCTGCAGAATTGAATAAATATTCTCTCCTGCAAACTCTTTTTCTACATCAGATTCGTAATCCCCGGTATTATCTGAGTTGTATTTTGTAAGTTTTTTAATTTTTTCATTTACATATACAGGCACCCTGATTGTGGAGGATTTATCTTCTATTGCTCTTATGATTGTCTGCCTTATCCACCAGCTTGCGTATGTACTAAGACGGTTGCCGAGTCTGAAATCAAATTTTTCAATTGCTTTTAACAGCCCAATGTTACCTTCCTGTATGAGGTCCGATAGCGGGAGCCCTCTGTTTATATATCTTTTTGCTATTCCCACAACAAGCCTGAGGTTGCTTTTAACCAGGGTATCCTTGGTCTGTTTTTCCTCGGATTCGTATTTAATGATATTTCTGATAATATGAAAAAGTTCTTTTTTGGTCTTAGGTTTTTCTTTAATTATTATTTGATTGCTCAATTTTTGAAGTGTTTTATGTTTATAAAAGTCCAGAATATTAAACTGGTTGATTATCTCTTGAAGTTCAATAAGATAAAGGGCTTTTTCTCTGGCAAGTTCATTTTTTTTATTGAAATGCTGGGCATCTGCAAGCAGTTTTTTTTCTATGTTTTTTACCTTTAAATTAATCTTTTTGTATTTTTTTAGAAGCTCAATTGAATGGTAAAGTTTATCAGATGTTCTGCTCTGTTTATCATCTGCCCGGGCAGTATTTTTGAAGCTTATAATTTCAACAAAAGTATCGAACCATTTCTTGAAATAGAGCTGCTTTTGTTCCTTAGAATTAAATAGCAATTTTGCAATAATTTGTTCTTTCTCCCTTGTTAAAATTGGCCATTTGGTTATTTCCTTGAGATATGTTCCAATTACATTTCTATCAGCACTGGAAGTCCTTTTATCAATTTTTTCGTCTTCCACAGCTTTTGAAACAATATCATGGTTATCATCATCATTAGTAATAACGCATTCAAAAGAGATTTCGTTGTTACACACAGAACAAAAATCGCTATCAGGTTTCCGGGGTTTTAGTGCATTCATTTTTAAACCTCCTTTCTTTATATCTTTTTTAAATCAGCAATGAATGTGCCAATTGATATAATAACCTGATCATATATGTCTGAAATAAATTGATTTTTACTCAGGCATTTAATATGCCCCGGACAGTTCATGTTGAAGGTATTTTTCAAGAGCAGTGTAAAATGAAAAAAGCCCTGTTTATACAGGGCTTTTTCAAAATAAAGAGGTATGTGAAAAAATAAATTATTTAATATAGCTTAGGTAATCGTTTTTAAAGTGTTTCAGGGTAGAAAGAATTGGGGTAGGGGAGGTTTTACCCAGCGCACAGGCTGAAGCCCTTGTTATAGGATCCGAAAGTTGCTCAAGAAGGTCAAGGTCTTGTTTTGTTCCTCTTCCGCTTATTATATTGTCCAGAATATCACAAAGCCTGCAAACACCTTCACGACAGGGGACACACTTTCCGCATGATTCCTGTACAAAAAAGTCTGTAAAATATCTGGCGATTTTTACCATATCTGTATCATCATCCATTATCACAATACCGCCGGAGCCAAGAAGTGAACCGGCTTTGGCTAATGAGTCATATTCAAGGGTGAGTGAACTCATTTCTGCAGGCAGAACACCTCCAGAGGGACCCCCTGTCTGAATTCCTTTCAGTGATTTACCTCCGTGAATTCCACCCCCGATATTATAAATAATATCATCAAGCTTGGTTCCCATTTCAACCTCTGCCATTCCGGCATTTGCAATGTTGCCGGCAAGAGAGAGGACCTTTGTGCCCTTGCTCTTATCACTGCCGATTGAGCTGAACCAGGAGCTTCCCTTTTGAATAATGAGAGGGACATTTGCAAGTGTTTCTACATTATTAATACAGGTGGGTTTATCAAAGAGCCCTTTTTCAATTGGAAATGGGGGTCGCTGTCTCGGTTCTCCTATTCTGCCCTCAAGACATGCAATAAGTGCTGTTTCCTCACCGCATACAAATCTTCCGCCACCTTCTTTTATCTTAATTTTCAGACTGAATGAACTCCCAAGAACTTTATTTCCAACAAAACCAAGTGCTTCTGCATCATCTACCGCTTTTTTAATCCTTTTTAAAGCAACTCTGTAGTTGTCACGAATATAAATATATGCCTCTTCTGCTCCTATTGCATAAGCACCTATTATTATTCCCTCAAGTACTGAATGAGGATCTGATTCAAGAAAACTTCTGTGCATGCCAATTCCGGGTTCACCCTCGCTTACATTGCAGATAATATACTTCTTATTGTCCTTAGCCTCCAGGCATCCCTTCCATTTAATTCCGGCAGGGAAGCCTCCTCCGCCTCTTCCTCTTAACCCCGATTTCATAACCTCATCTACGATTTTATCTGGTTTCATGTTAATTGCTATTGAAAGAGCTTCATATCCCCCCCTGGCAATATATTCGTCAATATTCTCCGGGTCAATTGAACCTGCATTGCGAAGTATGTGTCGTTTCTGTCCTGCAAAGAAAGGGAGTTCGCTTGCGGGTTTAATGTCATTGTAATCAGTGGAAGGCTTACCATCATGATAGGATATTTTACCTGCAAGAACGTGTTCTTCGCTGTCTACTTTAACCACAGCCATGTCTTTTAACGGTTTACTGTTGCTTATTGATTCGATAATTTTTAAAACATGTTTTTCATTTACATTACCATAAATTACTTTTGGACTGCCTGGAATATGAACCTCAACTGTAGGCTCACAGTGGCACAAGCCAGTGCAGCCTGTTGAAACAACATTGGCATCAATGTTTTTTTCTTTTACATTGTATTTAAGCGCGTTAAGAACCAGTTCTGAGCCTTTTGCAATACAGCAGGTTGCCATTGCAACAGATATTCTTGTCTTGCCGGGAAACAGGCTTGCAGTACCCCTGTTTTTTGCCTCTGAAATCACAGAATTTTTCATCTTATATAATCCTCATAGATAACGGTTTAATAAATTCTCTATTTCTGAACTAATGCATCAACTTTTAATTTTGCATCATTACCGGTATACACTTTACCGTCTATTTCGATTGCCGGTCCACAGTCACAGCACCCCATGCACAGGGTCTTCTCAACAGAAACCGATGAACTTCTGGTTTTATCTGTAATATAATCAGCTACTGAATCCCTGTCTTTAACGCTGCATGCAGTACCCCTGCATACTTTAATATGGGTACTGCCTTTTGGTGTGAGTCGGAAGGTTTTGTAAAATGTTACAACATTGTAAATTGTGCTCATTTTTATATCACAGACACTGCTTACAATTTGAAGTGATTCAACAGGAAGATACCCGATCTCGTCCTGAATATCGTGAAGAATGAACATGAGTGCATCTTGAGTTGTCCCGTGTTTTGTGATAATATCTTCAACCACTTTAAGATCAAAATCACCTAACTGCTTGAATCTTTTTAATATATTACTCTTAAATGGTTCGGGAACTATTTCGTTCACAACAGATGTAACATTGTCTTCAGAAACAGGACCGCCGCCTGATTTCTGTAGGATAATTCCTGTCAGTTTCTCTTTGAAAACCGGGCGCATTGCCTCAGGCACTTCGCCAAGCATTGTATCAAACATTTTCTGGCTTTTACCAGTCCAATTTAAATCTGACATATCATTATAACTCCCCTATATTTTTATTAAGTTATTGGCCAATCTTTTCTTTGCTTTTGATTGAGGTAAAAAACGTATCTATTTCATTTTGGAGTTCTTGAATCTTTTTTGCTGTCCACTTTGAGAAACGGCCCTGTGCTTTTATATAGTGAGAAAGTGGCCTTGGGTTTGGCTCATCAATGGTCAGCCTGTAATAACCCCCCGTTATTTCATAAAGCGGATACAGCCTTGTCTCGACTGCCATTCTTCCAATTCTAACCGTGTTCTGAGGCTCAAAATCCCAGCCAACTGGACAGGGGCATAAAACATGAATAAAAGCAGAGCCATTTGTGCGCCATGCATGCTTGATCTTTTCAACAAAATCGAAAGGATGACTCGGGCAGGCTGTGGCAACATACACATATCCGCTTGCATCAGCAACTGCTGGAAGGTTTTTAATCATGGAGCTTATTTCAGGCTTTCCATCAAATGACTCATTGTCAAAACAGATGCTCAAAACCTTATTTTCAGATTCAGGCTGTTTAGGGATGGTCAAAAGGCTTGTATTGTTCTTGTCTGAAGTGTCAAGCATTTCATCTGTCCAGGGAATCTGCCATTTTGCTTTATCAATCGTATTTGCCTTTTCTTCAAGAGCTTTTAAAGCCTGTCTGACTGCAAGTGCAACTCCACAGCCTACACAGGCCTTGTGTCCTTTTGGCAGAAAATGTTCTTTAAAACTTAAAAACTGAGCTGCATATAAACTGTAATTATCCATTATTCCACCTCCTGCATGCTTACTGCACCAAACCAGCATTCTCTGTGACAAATACCGCAGCCCTTGCACATTTCTATGTCAACATCAAAATATCCGTCAGCCTGCCTGCTGATAGCAGCATCAGGACAGTAGATATAACAGAGAGCACATCTGGTACACAGTTCTTTGTCCCAAACGGGTTTCATTTTAATATCAGTGCCCGGCTCGAAGGGTTCTGCTTTACCGGTATCAAGCAGAAAACAGCCTATTTTTTCTTCTTTAAATGTTTTAACAGTCAATTTAATATCTCCTTTAATATGTGAAAGATGTCATCCTGGATAATAAAAAATGAAGTAAAATTAAATGGAAATAATATATTTTATGAGTTTAAAAGTCAAGCAGTTTTTAAAAGTAAGGCCTAAAAATAAGTTGTAATATATTTTAAAATTAGGTAATAAAACTATATTTGTACAATATTTGAGAAAATTCAGTTAGTTATCATAATTGTTTTATTTACCTGTTGATTGATACCTTATGACTTTTCTGTTATAAATCTGAAGTATAAATTTAAAATACAAACTTTTTCGAGGTTTCTTTATGAAAATTACAGTTGTTGGTCCGGGAGCTGTGGGTTGTCTTGTTGCGGCTCTGATGCTTAAAGCAGGTTTTAACGTATATGTCCTTGACAGAAAGCCTGAAAGGGCTGAAAGAATAAAAAAGTCAGGATTGGTAATAGAAGAGGGGGGACGGAAATATTGCGTTGAATGCAAAAATATATTTACCGAAGCTGAACAGATCGGTTGTGCTGATATAGTATTTATAACAGTAAAAGCCTTTGACACTGAGCAGGCGGTAAAAAAAATTATACCGGCAGTAGGCGAAAATACAGTTATGGTATCTCTTCAGAACGGGCTTTTCAATGTCGAGAGTATAATGAAAATTTTAAGCACCCAAAAGGTTGCAGCAGCAACTACTTCCCATGGTTCTACGCTGCTTGATGATGGATTTGTAAGCCATGTCGGCACAGGGGATAGCGTAATCGGAAATGCCGGCTTGTTAAATGATGATGAAATTATTAAAATCAAGAATATACTTGACAGGTCTGGCATTAATACAGAGGTCTCTGATAATATTAACTCTGTTCTGTGGGGAAAACTCCTTATAAACTCTGCCATAAACCCTGTTACTGCTATTTCGGGTATTAAAAATGGAGAAGTACTGAACCACCCCAATCTTATAGCTCTTATGAGCATGGCTGTTACTGAGGTCTGCAAGGTTGCTGAAGCAAATCAGATTAAAATATCGTTTTCTGATCCATTGGAGAAGGTCAAAGAGGTCTGCAGGGCAACAGCGCAGAACACCTCTTCCATGCTTGCCGACATTAGAGCGGGCAGAAGAACTGAGATAGATTTTATAAACGGGGCTGTAATAAGTTTTGGCAAAAATAAAGGAATTGATACCCCTGTCAACCAGATGCTGAGGGATACTGTGAATAGTTTGTCTGCCGGATAGTCAGGCATTTGGGGAGCAGGTTTTGAAATATCCTTTTTATTTTTATTATCTTTTATGCAATGAACTCTGTTTCAAACCAGGTTATCTATATTCTTTCTGCATCAATTTCAGCTCATCTTTTATATCACTAACCAGTTGCCCGGGTGAGAGAACCTTTGCCCCTGACCCCCATGACAGAACCCACCATTTAACCCCTGTCAGATTGCTCACAGTCATGGAAAGAATTACTGAGCCGTCCTTTTTCTCCTTAATGCTCTGCGTGTCATGCCACTTGCGGTCTTTAATGATCTGCGCAAAAAAAGGCTTGAACTCAATTCTCACAGTCTGACTTCTGCCGCCCCTGAACATCGCAAAATGTCCTTCTGCATACTTTTTAAAATCAAAGTCAAGGGGCACAGTGAAGGATCTGCTGGTGATTTTTGCATCTTTAATTCTTGAAAATGCAAAGGTCAAAACCTCGTTTTTCTTATGACACAGTCCGGCAATATACCACTCTCCGTGAAAGCTTATGCAATGATAAGGTTCAACATGCCTTGGTATCGGTTTGTGATATGAAGGGCTCTTATAAAATATCTCAAGGGTTTTTGATTCCCGTAAAGCCCTGAAAACAGTTTCAAAGATTTCCGGGTTGATGATTGTAGGGGCATCGCTGAAGTGTGAAACTTTAAGATCAATCCAAGACGGGTTTATGGTGACCTTTTCAGGAAGATAGAGTGTGATCTTTTCAAATACTTTCTTTAACCGTTCAAAAAGAGGGGTGTTTTGATACTGCTGCAGGATTTTTTCTGCAACTGAAACAGCAAACAGATCGCTCTCAGTAATATCTATTGCAGGAAGACTGTAGTTTGGCTCTGTATAATAGAATCCATGTTTTACAGGATCGTATTCAAGGGGAACATTTCTCTGATCCCTTAAAAAATCAATATCCCTCTGGATTGTTTTCGGGCTTACCTCCAACTCTTCTGAAAGGGTCGCACAGTTGGGATATTTTCCCTGCCTTACAGCAAGGTCTATCAATTGAAGTCTTCTGAACTGTGTTTTGCATCCAGGCATGTTTTGTTTCTCCCTTAAAAATAATTTTTAAATAGGACACTATATGTCATACCCCATATATTATAATAATAACAGCTTAAGAATACAAGCTGAATTAACTTTAATGGCACGGTAAAAAGTATAAAAAACGAGCTATTGTCAAATGTTGTGTATGGTTAGGCGGCGATCCTCTCCATACCGTCA
>CAZMHH010000047.1:0-28516 GCA_964566035.1 uncultured Thermodesulfobacteriota bacterium | reverse complement strand
GACGGTATGGAGAGGATCGCCGCCTAACCATACACAACATTTGACAATAGCTCGCTGCGAGATACAAGGAAAAACCAAAAGCAGCTATAAGGTCTTCTTTACTCATTGCTCTTTCCTTCCATTTTCCCGAGCGCATCACTGATCTGCTCATCTCTGACTTTGATATACCCCGCCTCATTAACAAATTCCTGCCCTTCTGTTAATATCCAGATAACCAGCGCTTTTGACAGCCCTCTGAAACTGCCCCTTGCAATAAGATACAAATCCCTTGCCGGAGGAGAGGGATAAACCCCTGAGGATACAGCTTTAATTGCATCTTCTTTTGTTCTTATATGTTCCTCAGTATCTATTCTGCCATTATTGTTTATATCAATAGGTACAATCTTAATTCCTTTCACGGGCAACCCTGTCGAGAAATCAAAAGCAAAATTAAGATTGTTATATCCTATTCCAAACGGGTCTCTTCTCACTGCATCTGCAAGACCGGGATCGCCATATACCCCTATACCTTTAAGGTCTTCCTGATGAAAGTCCCCTAAAAACTTAGCCCACGTCTGCGCAGCTCCACAGGAGTCAGACCTTGTGTAAACCTGAACTTCTGCATCCGACTCTTCACCTGTAATTTCCCCCCATGTCAAACTTTTCCCTTTAACCCATAATTTTACAAACAGTTCTTTTTTAATACCTTTTTCTGAAACTATCTTTTCCAGAACAGGGTTACTGCTGCTGACAACCGAAAATACTGCATCTTTAGCAACCGGAACAAAAAAAGCCCCCTGTTTTATCTCCTCTTCTGAGATTTCCTTAGAGACCATACCGATGTCAACAAGTCCTCCAAGGGTGTCTGCTATTCCTTTGCCAGCACCCCCGGCAGATATATCCATCCTTATACCGGGATACTGTTTATTAAACTCTTCTCCCCACCTTACCATCAAAGGGTAAAGCGCCCATGCCCCGGATATTCTGATTCTGCCCTTTGAATCCGGAGTCAATGTTTCATGTTTTGGAACATCTTCTTTTTCACCGCAGCATACCAATAAAAAGATTGCCATGAAAAGGAAAACATATCCGTTTAGAACATATTTTTTCACAGAATTTAACCACTCCGAATAAATAATCAGGTAAAAATGATAGCTTATTTATTCATTTTTTTCAAGTTTTATATTATGACGGACTGTTTGAGAATATTTCTGAACGGGAAAAAGATGAAGCAGAGAAAGAAATGCTTATTAAATAATTCAGGATGGTCTTTCAAATGTAAAGACACTAACCGGTCTCCTTTGATATATGCGCGTTCTGCAAAAAAAAGGGATAATAAAGGATACTGGCAGAAGATAGAAGTATATATTTAAAATCATTCAGAGGATGAATTTAGTCATGGAATATGACCTGAATGCATGAAAAAACCCTATCCGGAATATTGTTCATAGATAACAGTACCAATATTTAACAGATGGAACAGAACCACCTTTTTTACCCTTTGGGTACAACACCCGGCACAACTCCAAAATTCAACAATCAAAGTTCAGTTTAACAGCCCTTCTCAATGTTTTTTGTTTTTGCCGTGTACTTCACCGCTAAAACAACCTCATCTCTTCAGCGCTTCTTGTAAGATCATCCCTGAATGACGGATGAGCAATACTTATAATCAGCTCAGCCCGTTCCCCCACAGACTTATGTTTAAGATTGACTATCCCGTATTCTGTACACAAATAATGCACGTCCATTCGGGGAGTTGTCACCGCAGCGCCTTGACCAAGCATGGGCACAATACGTGAAACAGTTCCTTTTTTTGCTGATGAATACAGCGTCATAATTGATTTACCACCCTTAGCCGCATATGCCCCTCTTACAAAATCAAGTTGCCCGCCGGTTCCGCTGAACTGAAACCCCTCAAGATATTCAGCATTGCACTGCCCTGTCAAATCTACTTCCAGTATTGAATTTACTGCTATCATGTTATCATTTCTGGCTATAACAGCCGGATCCATCACATAATCTGATGAATAGCTTTCCATTGATGGATTATCGTTCATAAACTCAAACACCTCATCTGTCCCGTAGGCTAATGCAAACACGTGTTTTCCTTTATGCAGAGTCTTGTGCCTTCCTGTTATAACCCCTTTCAAAATCAGATCCATCATCCCCGGACCAAAAAGTTCAGTGTGTATGCCTAGGTCTTTATGCCCGGTTAATTGAGGACAGATAGCATTGGGCAGAACACCAACCCCAAGTTGCAAAACAGCTCCGTCCGGAATTATCTCTGAGATAAACCTGCCAACAACAGCATCAAGGGGGTGGGGATCAGGAGCAGGAAGCTGAATAAGGGGAACATGGTTTTCAACAACCACATCTACTTCTGTTATGTGCAGCAAAGAGTCACCAAACACTCTTGGCATGTTTCTATTTACCTCAACAATCAAACGCTTTGAATGTTTAGCAGCAGTACTGGTCAAATCGTTTGCAGTTCCAAAGCTGAAAAATCCGGCATTGTCCATAGGAGATACAGTAGTCACACAAACATCTATATCCATATATTCACGGATGAACCTGGGTACTTGATGAAGATAACTTGGGATAAACTGTACAAGACCTGTTGAAGCAAGTTTGCGGGTTGCGGGACTTAAAAACCATGATTTTGCGATAACATTATCCTGAATATCGGGTTTCAGATATGTATCTGATGCATGTTTCTGCGGATTAAAGGAAAATATCTCAATGTCTTTCAAATCCCCTGCTCTCAAACGGTCGGCAATTGCCTTCAGAAGAGCCGGCGGCTCTGCAATCGTCACACCATGAATTATTGTGTTGCCGTTAGCAATAGGTGCAACAGCCTCTTCAGAACTTAACAGCTTTTTTTTATATTCATCAACATAAATATTCATGATAACCTATCTATACTAAGTCAAGTTTATTAAAATCCTATCAAAAAACTTCTTTTATCTATTTATTTTATGGTTTTTGTTTTTGTAAGTTATTAAAATTGATTGTTTATTCAGTAGACATTTTATAAATTATCAGACCATCCCATATATTGCTAAAACCGATATATAAATCGCTACCCATGATCTCAAGCTGACGCACACCGAAATTTCTTGGATTCCCCAAACCATCTGTAAATAGAGGGTGCCAGTACACCCCGTCATCTGATACATATAATGCACCGCCCTCTTGAAGTATGTTATTCTTACTACTGCTTTTTATGCCAAGCTTAGGTTTTACAAAACGCTCCCAGAGCAGTTCAAGCAAATCCCACCAATCCATATCAGGAAACTGGTCTTTAATTTGAGGCAAATACGTCTCTGAAACCCTTAAAAAAGAGAGTGAATCCCATACCCCGCAGTACAGTCTTCCATTATACTCTTCCAGTGTCCATAAATAGGCATTTGTAGGTTTGCCAAACCCGGAAGGGGTTTTGCTGCCTGGTCCAACAATGGTTTCCCATGAACGATCAGCATTTATGCGAATCATATCTGCTCCTCGTACAGGAAAACCCCCGGCTGTATTTATACCTGCCGCTATAAGAGCTCCGACATAAAGATGATCCTTGAATTGTTTCATCGATGCAGCTGACTGGTTTGAAGGAGAAGGACCCCCTTTTTCAACAACCAGCTCAGGTCTGATTTTATCACCTGCACCATCAAACCGCCATATTTCATAACCATCTTTTTTATTATAGGTTCCAGCATATAGATATCCTGCAAAGGATATTATTTCAAAAATACCAATGTTGTTAGGATTGCCAAACCCATCTTTAATAACAGCCCATACATCTTCGCCATCGGTTGCATATATTTCCCCGGGGATCTGTTCTTCGAGGATAGCCTCGTAGGTTACAGCAATATATAATAGCCCTGCATGCTCTGCAAACGACCTTACAGAACCTGGCACATGGGTTGACCATATTTTTTCCCATGTTCCATAATCACCTGTTTTACTTCTCCACATAGCTGGTTCTTCACCGAAAGTCCCCGCATAAAGATATCTTTCACCTTTGGGAGTATCATAAACCCCAAGAGCTCTTACACCGGATGTTTCCCAGTCAGGTTCTTGTTCAATTTCTCTGTAATCAAGGACTGTTTCCCACACCTTTTCACCAAGGTCAGGGCGGTACCGCCGTATCTCGGGGGGAAGCATATATGGTTCTGGGTTGAAATCAAGCCCGATTTCTGCCAAGACTCTCTTCATCATCGAGTTCATCACACCGTTGCCAGTACCAACATAAAGCCTTCCATTTAAGTCTGTAAAATCAGGAGAAAAATATTTCATTGCCCATGGATAATCATTATGATCCTTTTCATTGTCATTGACCTCAAATCCTTGTTCACTGACAGCCGTAAAGGTATCAGATTGCTGATTACAGCAAAACAGAAAAAACAAAATAAATACTGAAACAATAGGTAAACAAAAAAACTTTAATAATATTGAGCTCATAAAAATTAGTCAGTCCTCAAAAAAGTATATAACTGCAATAAAAACAGCACTATCTGAAATATTATAATATCTGAATGAATACAAGACATTTTTTTTATTAGACATTTACTTTTCAGCTTTTTCAAAACCCCTTGCAGTCACCTTTTAAATCAATACTAAAACTAATGCCCAAGGGTTTACTAAGACCTATTTCTCGTAATAGGTATAACCCCTCAAACCTGCCTGATAGGCATCAACTACAATTCTGCGTTCCTTTGAAGTGATAAGGCGGTTCTTTACCGCCTGCTCTGCAATGGCTTTGAATCGCCCTATCATAAACCTGGGATCATATTCTACATAACCAAGCACATCCGCCACTGAATCCCCTTCAATCTCACGCGTATATTCTATTTCACCTCTGCCGTCAAGTTTGACACTGACTATATTGGTATCTGCAAAAAGGTTGTGAAGATCTCCAAGGGTTTCCTGATAAGCCCCGACAAGAAAAACACCCAGTATATAGTCTTCGTCATCTTTTATTTCATGCAGAGGAAGAGCATATCTTATATCATGAACATCAATAAACCTGTCAATCTTTCCGTCACAGTCACAGGTAATATCTGTTATGATTCCTTTTCTGGTAGGCTCCTCGTTAAGTCTGTGAATAGGCATTACAGGAAAAAGCTGGTCTATTGCCCATGAGTCTGGAATTGACTGAAAGATGCTGAAATTTGCATGGTAGATATCTGCAATTGCAGTATCAAGTCCTTTAAGCTCTTCAGGAACATGCTTAAGACCGGTCATCTCACCTGCTATCCAGCTTATTATATGCCAGAATATCTGTTCAGCAACAGCTCTTTCCCTCAATGAAATGTTACCATGCATAAAGTTTGACCTTATTTCATCCCGGTAGTAAACAGCATCATTAAAACATTCCTGAATTTTTTTTCTTGTAAGCCTCTTGCTTACATCCATGAGATTGGTAGTCATCTCATGAACATCATCTGAAAGTTGCTTTGGAAGACCGTGCGATTCAAACCTGCTTACATCAAGGATATTAAAAAGAAGAACTGAATAGTATGCGACAATAGCCCTGCCGGATTCGCTTATTATCGTTGGATGGGGTATGCCTGACTCATCAGCCACAGACATGATTGCTTCAACAATATCAGCACAGTATTCATCAACCGTATAGTTACAGCTACTGGTATAATTAGTGTGTGTACCATCATAATCAACAGCAAGTCCCCCCCCTACATTTAAAAGCCCCATTGGAGCCCCCTCTTTTACCATGTTCGCATATATTCTTGAAGCCTCTGCAACAGCACTTCTTATATTTCTGATACTTGTTATCTGAGAGCCTACATGAAAATGGAGAAGGTGAAGACAATCAAGCATATCAGCACTTTTAAGCTTGTCAATAACATCAATTGCCTGGGCAGTATTCAATCCGAATACACTTTTGTCACCCCCTGACTCATTCCAGTGTCCTGAGCCTGTTGAAGACAGCTTCATTCGTATACCAATCCTTGGTTTAATTCCTATTTTTTTTGATCTCTCAAGCACAAGGGAAAGTTCCCCCGGCATTTCAAGAACAAGGATTGTTTGTATGCCCATTTTCAGACCATAAAGCGCAAGATCAATAAACTCTTCATCCTTGTATCCATTACATATAATATAGGCTTCAGGATCATGCATGTAGGCAAGTGCAATTATCAGTTCAGCCTTGCTTCCTGCTTCAAGACCGTGATGGAAACGTTTCCCATAGGCACAAATCTCTTCAACCACCTGCTGCTGCTGATTCACCTTGATCGGAAAAATTCCTCTATACTCGCCTCTGTAGCCTGCATCTGATATTGCTTTTTTAAATGTCTGATTCAAAAGCGCAATTCTTGAGTCGAGAAGATCACCAAACCTAAGAAGAACTGGCAGTTCCATACCTCTGTCTTTTAATTCATTTATTGTATCAATAAGACTTATTGATACCTGTCTGCCTTCAGAATCCTTAAGTAAAACATTTAATTCACCCTTATCAGATATCTTAAAATATCCGCTGCCCCAACTACTCACATTATAGAGTTCATCAGCATCTCTGTTTGTCCAGGATACGAAGGTTTTGCTGTTCATAACTTTCATGCAATATATCACCGCAATAAATTAGGGTTACACCCTGAACGGGTAATCAAAAGCTAATCTGAGCGATTATTTCCGGCAAGAAAGGCAGGGATGCGTTCCCTTGAATAAACAAAAAATGCTCAAGGTTGCCCTGAAAACTTAAAAATCGCTCAATTTAGTAACTTTAGAGTTATTTTTTCTGCATCTTTTGGCAAAAAATATTTTTACTTAAAGTAATCGCTTCGTAATGACGATTCCGACCACGAAACAATGCTGCTTTGTTTTTGCTGCCCTCCCATGCTCTCTTCTCAACAGTTCTCCTGCCTTTCCTGACAGCCTACACCTGATCCTATCCGCTTTTTTTTAATGAGCAATCATTCCCAGAAACAGCCCCGCAACCAGTGATGTGCTTATAGCACCCGCCATATTAGGACCAAGAGCATACATTATCAGGTAGTTAGAGGGATTTGCCTTTTGGCCTTCAATGTGAACCACCCGTGCTGCCATAGGTACCGCAGAAACCCCTGCAGCGCCTATTATTGGATTTATCTTGTCTTTGAGAAAGAGGTTCATAATCTTTGCTGTAATTACCCCTCCTGCTGTTCCAAGAGCAAAGGCAACTATAGCAAGACCAAGTATGATAAGGGTTTTAGTAGCAAAAAAAACCTCAGCCGGCATAAGAGTCCCTATACAGAGACCAAGCAAAACAAGCAGAATATCGTTCATAGTAGCACCCGCCTGGGCAAGTCGATCTGTAACCCCGCATACTTTGAGCAGATTTCCAAACATAAGCATACCAACAAGTGGAGCGCTTTTTGGAACAAGAAGAGTCGCAACAAGGAATACACCAATGGGAAAAAGAATAAGCTCTAATTTTGAGACCTCGCGTACATCCTGTTTCATTTCCATTGCACGCTCTTTTTGCGTTGTAAGCAGGCGGATTACAGGCGGCTGTATTAACGGCACCAGTGCCATATATGCATAAGCTATCATTGTAATAGGACCCAGCAGGGCAGGGGCAAGACCAACCGTCATATAAACAGTAGGCGGACCGTCTGAACCGCCGATTATGCCTACACAGGCAGCTTCCGCCATTGTAAAATAACCGCTGAAATAGGCAATAAGAAAAACAGCAAAAACACCAAGCTGTGCCGCAGCTCCAAAAACAAGAGATATGGGACGGGAAATAGTTGAACTGAAGTCCATTAAAGTACCGACCCCCAGAAAAATCAGAAGGGGTATTATCTCTGTATAAATCCCGTAATAGTAAATAAGATTAAGCATACCGATCTCACCTGTTGCCATTTCTGCAAGACCGCCAAGAGCAGGAAGCCCTTCAGGTGTATAAACCATGAGACTGCTGAAGGGGAGATTTACAATTAATGCACCAAATCCTATGGGCACAAGAAGAAGAGGCTCTTTCTTCTTTGCAATGCCGAGATATATCAGAAATGCCCCGATAAAAAGCATTCCCACATTGCCCATCGTGATATTACCAAATGCGCTTTCGTATAATCCGAACATATGCAAAACCTTTCTCTATGAGTCCTGTTGTTTTTCAAGTTTTCTTACTACAATACCCGTCAACCAGACAACCACCCCCACTGCAATAAGAACTATAAAAACCATAAGCATACCAACTCCGGAAATCTTTGCTGCTAATGCATAATCTATCATTTTCATCCTCATCTGTTAAAAGTTTATGCTTTATATATATGACCTCAAGTTATCAGTTGTAAGCTTTGTCCTAAGAAGTATTGAGAAATAGCCATTATTATCAATGGTTTTGGCCTTTTTTTTAACCCAACCTTTTGATTTTTTGGTTTTCAATTATCTACCAGCCATGATCTGTTTACCCTTTTAAATACTAAACAACCAAAGGTTATTTAACAGGACGAACTTGCCCGGACAGCCATCTTCTTGATTCCGCTTGTCGGGTTTATAATAAAATATATTGATGAAAGACTAACCCGGTAAAACAAACTCAAACTCACCACTAATAACCCTTATTTTATACTTATAGACTTATTTAATGCTAAATGTCAAAATACTATACCATGCTCAATATGTCAAGGAAAGTCCTATGAGTATCTTAAAATTGAGGTTTTCTTGAAGCTATATTTAAACCTTTCATTGACTGTAACCGTTTTAATACCTTATACTTTCAAAATTATATTGTTAATTCAAAACAAAGGAAAAGAATAAAATGAAAAAACCCTTAAAAGCCTATAACAACAAAACATTTTTAAACAGTCCAGATGCCAGAACAATAAGGATTTTGGCTGAATACCTTGAACCTTTAACCCGGTTCAGGGAATGCAAAATTAAAGATACTATAGTTTTTTTCGGTTCAGCCCGAACCCTGCCCCCGGAAGAAGCTTTAGCAGGACTGAAGAAGCTGAAAAGCCAAGAGAGTAAAAACAGAAATAAATCCCCTGAACTAAAAACAGCTGAAATAGCTGTTAAGGCTTCCCGTTTCTACAGTGATGCAGTAAAACTTTCGGAAATGATAACCCTGTGGGCAAAAGCCCTTTATAAGAAAGATAAGCAGCGGGGAAAAAGGTTTGTTATCTGTTCAGGTGGTGGAAATGGGATAATGGAAGCTGCAAACAGGGGAGCAAAAGAAGGCGGAGGTATTTCAATAGGACTGAATATAAGCCTGCCTTTCGAGCAGAACCCCAACCCTTACATTACAGAGGATCTCTCTTTTGAATTTCACTATTTTTTCATCAGGAAATTCTGGTTTGTATATCCAGCCTCTGCAATTATAATTTTCCCCGGCGGATTCGGCACAATGGACGAGATGATGGAACTCCTCACCCTTATTCAGACTGAAAAAACAAGAAAGGACATCCCTGTAATTCTATATGGGGAAGATTTCTGGAAAAAAATCATTAACATTGAAGGGCTAGCAGAATGGGGTATGATATGCCCTGCAGACCTGAATCTTTTTAAATACGCGAATTCCCCTGAAGAGGCTTTCAAATATCTGAAAAAGGAACTTGGGAAGACACTTTAAAAATTGCAAATAGCTGATAAGCACAAAATCTCAAACCTTGTTATCTCTTTTTTTCAACAGCATACTGACCCTCAGAGAAAAGATCTATTAAAGAGCTCTTCAACAGCTTTGCACGCTTCGGGCACCGGGAAACGGGTCCCTGTACCTGTAAATCTGAGTTTTCTAATTACCGGATCTTTAGTTTCGTCCCATCCTGAACCATTCCACATAAACCACGCAAGACGTTCCTGATCAAAGACATAAAGAGGCTTCTGCCAGTGCTTTGCAAGTTCTGCTGCCCAGCCCGTTCCTCCCCTGACAGTATTGTTTGGAAGAATATTTCCAACAACAAACACCTCACCCGATGTATTAACCTGGTGCCATATAGACTGAAGAACTTTCTTGAAAATTGGCGTATTCGGGTATGACCTGTTCATCTGTGTTGTAAGATAGACCTCACTCACATCTCCCTGAATAAGTTCTTCCTGAGTTAAAAGAACAAGCCCTCTTTTCCTCGTAACAGGATGTCCTTTGAAAGAAAAATTAATCTCCTGCAACCCATGTTTCTCAGCACATTGTCCGAAAAGTTCTTCAGAACCTTGAGCACCACCTGAGAGCAGTATATAGGCAGAGGAGGGAAATCTTTTTCCGTTTACACCGTTTTCGAAAGAAAGACAGACGAAATCCCGGTTAACAGAATCTGTTTTAAGGGAAGCAGTATTTACATTTATGTCTTTCAACACACGGAGTTTGAGGCTGCCCCCTTCAGATTCAATCATGATTGCCCTTTCTATCAGCTCGTCAAATAAATCGCATGGGGGTATAATACTGCCTTGAACGCCAAAAGGGATTTTCTGTTTAGTTTGGGCGCTCATCCACAGTTCTGCTCCTATTCTTGAAGCAACAGACTTCATTGCCCCGATAAAAGCCGCAGTCTTAACCAATGACATTGATTCCCATTCAAACCCGTCAATAATTAAAACATCCGGACTGAATTTGAGGTGATTTAAATATAACTCAACAGTCTGCTCTATTTTATATGCTGAAATATTCTTTTCAGCATAGGTTTGTATAACCCGATTATTTACAGTATCATCATTTATTTTTTTTATCTCTTCTTCATCCATCCCTTTTTCAACTGTTTCCTGAACAGCATCATACCAGCACTTCACATGGTCTGTCGTCTGTCCAAGAGCTATATGCAAAACCCGCTTTTCATTCATTACTGAATAGAGTCCTGAATGAACAAGCATCGCTGTTTTACCCATTCCTGCTCCTGCAATAACAACACACAGACTACCACTTGCATGCTTCTGTGATACAATTTTGTATAATATATTATCTCTGTTTAAACCAGGCTGTTGCTTCATAAGCAGCTCCTTATAAATTTAGCTATTTTTTGTTTGCAGCTCTATTCTGAGCTTCCTTTTTCAGCTCTTCAGCTATACTCTGAGGAACCTGCATATATCTGTTAAACTCCATTGTAAACTCCGCCTTGCCCTGAGTGCAGGATCTCAGTACGGTGGCATAACCAAACATGTCAGACAGAGGAACATCTGCATCAATGATTGCTACACCTCCATCTTCATGAGACCCTATTATCATACCCCTGCGCTGCATCAGGGTCGACAAAACGGTTCCGGAAAACTCAGAAGGGCTTTCAATCGAAACCCTCATTATCGGCTCAAGGATTATAGCCTTTGCACGCTCCACTGCATATCTCCATGCGCCTCTGGCAGCCTCCTGAAAAGCAATATCCGAAGAATCAACAGAATGAGCTGCCCCATCATTTATAACAACCCTTACATTTGTGACCTTTGCCCCGATAAGATTTCCCTTGTCAAGAACAGATTTAAAGCCTTTCTCTACAGATGGAATAAACTGGCGTGGTATTGCACCTCCAACAATCTGATCGACAAAGTCAAACACCATATCTTCACATGGCTCTATATAGCCTGCTACCCTGCCATACTGTCCCGCTCCGCCTGTCTGCTTTTTATGAGTATAATTAAATTCAGCTCTTCTTGAGATTGTTTCCCTGTAGGCTACTTTAGGAGGCGAAGTTTCTACACCTACATTGTATTCTCTTTTCATCCTTTCAATATAAACATCAAGCTGCAGCTCACCCATTCCCTTAATAACAGTTTCACCCGACTCATGATTAACCTCAATCTGAAAAGTGGGGTCCTCTTTTGTAAACCGCTTAATTGCTTTTGTAAGATTGGTCTCTGACTGCTGATTAACAGGCTTGATTGAAAGAGAGATAACAGGCTCAGGCACATACATTGAAGTCATTGATAAATTAATTGAACTGTCTGTAAAAGTATCTCCTGAATTGCAGTCAAGCCCGAAAATTGCAACAATATCTCCTGCGCCTGCAGAAGTAATTTCCTCCATATCATTTGAATGCATCCTGACCAGTCTGCCAACCTTATGTTTATCTCCAGTCCGACTGTTGACAATCAGACTGTCTTTTTCTAACTTTCCCTGGTACACCCTAAGATAAGTAAGCTGGCCATACCTGCCATCCTCAAGCTTAAATGCAAGCAGCACTACAGGTTTTTCAATACTGCTTTCAAGAAGAACCTTTTCCTCTTCATCTTTGCTCAGATCAATCGCGTATATTGGAACATCCTTGGGGGCTGGAAGATAATTAACAACTGCATCCAACAAAGGCTGAACCCCTATATTTTTGTAGGCAGACCCCATAAGCACAGGTGTCATTTTGAGGTCTATAGTACCCGTTCTAACTGCATTTTTTATAAGCTCTGTTGAGGCTTCACCCTCAAGCAACGCTTCCATCAGTTCATCTGAAAACATTGAAACAGCATCAAGCATTTCTTCCCTGCAGGCTTTGGCTTCATCCAGCATATTTGCAGGAATAGGTTCAGTGAAAATCCTTTCACCGGCATTTCCTGTAAAACGTAACGCCTGCATTTCTATCAGATCAATTACCCCCTGATGTCCTGATTCAAGCCCCAGAGGAAGCTGCAGAAGCACAGGATTGTGTCCAAGCTTTTCCCTGAGCTGTTTTTTAACCCTTACTGGATTCGCTCCGACCCTGTCACATTTGTTAATGAATGCAATACGGGGAACATTATACCTTCTCATCTGTCTGTCAACAGTAAAAGACTGGCTTTGAACCCCTCCTACTGAGCAGAGCACAAGAACCGCACCATCAAGCACCCGAAGTGCTCGCTCAACCTCTATTGTAAAGTCAACATGGCCTGGGGTATCTATAATATTAACATGATGATTTCGCCACTGACAGTAAGTTGCAGCGCTTGTTATAGTAATACCTCTTTCCCGTTCAAGTTCCATGAAATCCATTTTAGCTCCAACTCCGTCTTTACCCTTTACCTCATGGATTGCATGAATCCTGTTGGTATAATAAAGAATACGTTCTGTCAGTGTTGTTTTACCACTGTCAATATGAGCCGATATTCCGATATTTCTAAATTTTGCTATTTCAGTTATCACACTGAGTACCTCCAAACAAATATGGCGTCAATTAATAATTAGCTGTTGGCTGTTAAGCCTTAAAAAAAGCAAGCAGCTTCCAGGGGCGAATAAAACCCCGTTTCTTTGTTACTTTCTTACCTGCCCTTCACCTATGACCTTGAATTGTTTTGCATAGCATCTCTATTTATAACTTTTCCTGTAATCCTTTTTATTTTACCTTTTAGTCTCTAAAGATACACTGGACTTCTCGACAGCACCAAAGATATGAAAGTAAAAGGAGGGTAAGGGAAGGGTTCAATCTTAATAAGTATTAACTATATGAATATGAACCTTAGCTTCTTCATAAATATGATAAATTATAACATAAAGTTACTAATTCCAAATAAGGGGATATATAATATATAAACTATAAACGATTTAATTTTAATATGCAAGCAATAAAATTTACATGGATATTTTTTTAAAATAATTGTGTAATTACAATAGTCATTTGTTGCCTCTAAATCTCATCTCTCAATGGAATATTTATACCTAACAGGATATTCCTTGTTTTCCTTTATTGCCCTTAAAATAAATCCCCTCTCTCGGTCAGACACGGGTCTGAGCGTTTCGACCACTTCTTGAGAATTAACTATGGAGCTGATACCAAGAAAGCTTCCCTGTGGTATTGTCACATCCTCAACAGTTGATCTCATACGGATAAAAACATCATCCATAATAACCGCATCAACAACAGCACATTTAGAACCTATATAACAATTCTTACCAACTCTGGTGGGTCCGTGAATAATGGCGCCATGATTTATAAGTGTATTATCACCAATAATTAACGTGTTTTCCTCATGAGCATGAATAACTGTCATATCTTGAATACTGCAGTTGTTACCGATGATTATCATTGATTTCTCATCATCAGATGAGAACCTTTCTGCCCTTATAACCACACACGGGCCTACATAACAGTTGGCTCCTATTTCCACCCTGCCTATCAGAATAGCCGACGGATCAACAAATGAAGTGCTGTCCACATGAGGCATATCCCCTACAACATTTGCTCTATACACTTTATCCTCCAGTAAAATTTAAATATTTATCTCAATATATGACTTTTCTTTAAGACTTGCCATCCACTCGCTGAAAACCGCGTCAAACTCTTTACCATATAGTTTCTGTCTGATTTCCGCCTCATAGGCTTTCCATGGCTCTTCTTCATCAATTGTCTGTTTGTCAACAAGCCTGATAATATGAAATCCAACCCCTGTTCTTATAATATCACTGACCTGACCGGGTTCAAGCGCAAGCGCTGCACTCTCTATCTCCGGCATCAATTCACCCTTATAAAAATAACCCATATCCCCACCCTGTTGAGCTGCTGGACCCTGACAGTACATAGAGGCAAGCATTCCAAAATCCTCCCCCTTATCCAGTTGTCTTTTAATATCCTTGATCATCATTTCCGCTTTCTCGGTTTCTCCAGTTTCTGCCCCGGGCTGGGCAAAAAGAACTATCTGCTGTATTCTGTAACGCCTTCCTCCTTTGTTATTGCCCTTTATGTTCTTTTCATAGTAGCGTTTCACATCATCACCGGTTATATTTATCCTGGATTGAACCTTTCTTCCAATCACTTCAGACTGAATCATCTCTTCCCTGAGAGCCTGTCTGTATTCGGAAAAAGATATACCTTGCTCCTGAAGCATGGCCTGGAGTGTGCTTAAAGTTATTTCCCCTTCAGCAAGTATATTGTTGATGGCTCTGTCAATTTCTCTTTCGGAGATTACAATATCCATATTTTCCGCTTCCTGTTCTATAATCTTTTTATCTATCAGCTGAGAGAGTAGCTGTCTCTGCATACCCCTGCCCTTTGGCATGTCAGGCTGCCCCATCTGCGTGACCTTCTCATATTTATTAAGTTCAGAAAGGGTAATTATCTCTCCGTTAACAACAGCCACAATTCGGTCAAAAATTTGCTGTGAATATATCTGAGAGGGAAGAATAAATATTATTGCAATTAATAAAAGCTTTTTAATCATTTTTTACCTCCAAAAATTAGCTGATCAGCAAAACCTAAGATCTCATGTTCTTGCTTATCAGCTATCATCTAAACAACTCTTATTCCATCATCGCTCTTATCTGTTTTATTATATCATTTTTTCTGTCAATTTCAGCATAAAGTTTGAATTCAGGTGTAAAAAAATATTTTTCGGGGTTTTCAGATACAAGAGAAAGCACTTTCTCAACAGAAGGTTCAGCTTTTTCATGAAAAGAAAAAATCAACTGTTTTCCGTTTGTATCAACAGACAGAATCAGACGCGTGCGAAGCAGGTTTTTTATCTTTGCAACAGAAAGAAGATTTTCGGTCTCTTTTGGAATTTTACCATACCTGTCACGCAGCTCTTCTTCGATTTCATCAACAGCATCATCTGACTTGACTGTGGCTATCCTTCTGTATAGAACCAACCGCTGGTTGACGTCTCTCACATAATCCTCTGGTATGAAACCAGGTATGTTCAGATTTATCTCAGGTTCCACCTTAAGAGCAGTTTGTTCACCTTTGAGCTCTGCAATCGCATTGTTGAGAAGTTCAAGATACATATCAATTCCAACGGCTGCAATATGACCTGACTGAGAATGTCCAAGAAGGTTTCCTGCTCCCCTTATCTGCATATCCCTTGTGGCAAGACGGTAACCAGAACCAAGTTCAGTAAATTCTGAAAGAGCTTCAAGTCGTTTAGCAGCATCTCTGTTTAGAAGATTTCTGCCAGGAATGAGCATATAGGCATAAGCCCTGACCTTGCCTCGACCAACCCTTCCTCTTAGCTGATACATCTGTGATAATCCCAGTCTGTGAGCATTGTTAATAATTATTGTGTTAGCACTTGGAAAATCAAGACCCGACTCAATAATAGTTGTACAAAGCAGCATATCTATATCTTTGTTTACAAATGCCATCATGGATTTTTCAAGTTCATGTTCCTTCATTTGACCATGTGCAATTCCAATCCGTATACCAGGTATGCTATGCCTCAGAAACTGAGCCATAGCATGAATTGAACTAACCCTGTCATGAACAAAAAATATCTGCCCACCTCGCTTCAACTCCCTAAACACAGCCTCTTTTATAACCGTTTCATCAAAGTTTGTAATAATTGTCCGAATTGAAAGCCTGTCTTCAGGCGGTGTCTCAATAACTGAAAAATCTCTCAACCCTATCATGGAAAACTGCAAAGTTCTTGGTATCGGAGTCGCCGTAAGAGTTAAGACATCAACACTTGATTTCAGTTTTTTAATCTGTTCCTTATGGGTCACTCCGAATCTGTGTTCTTCATCAACAACAAGAAGTCCCAGATTTTTAAACATAATGTCTTTCTGAACAAGACGATGTGTTCCTACAACTATATCAATTTTTCCTTCGGCAAGTCCTGAAATTATCTCTTTCTGCTGTTTAACAGTTCTGAAACGGCTTATTACATCAACTTTTACAGGGTACTTAGAAAACCTCTCCATGAAAGTCTGGAAGTGCTGTTGGGCAAGAACTGTTGTAGGCACAAGTACAGCCGCCTGTTTCCCGTCCATAACAGCTCTGAAACATGCCCGCAGAGCAACTTCCGTTTTTCCGTAACCCACATCTCCGCAGATAAGTCTGTCCATAGGGGTGTTCTTCGACATGTCATTCATAACATCCTCTATTGCAGCAATCTGATCCGCAGTCTCATCATAGGGAAACTCTGCTTCAAACTCTCTGTAGTAATGATCCGGGGGTGAGAAAACATGCCCATTGAAAATCATCCTCTGGCTGTAAAGATCAACCAGATCCCTTGCTATCTTCTTTGCAGATTCTTTTACTCTTTTCTTTGTCCGTTCCCAAGAACTTCCGCCAAGACGGTCAATTCTGACAGAGCCCCCCTCTTCTCCTTCATATTTATTAATAAGATTAATTTTATCAACTGGAAGATAGAGCTTATCAGCACCTGCATATTCTATAAGTATGAAATCCCCCTTTGTTCCTCCTGCCTGCAGACTGACAAGTCCACAGAAAATTCCGATTCCATTGTCGCGGTGAACAACAGAATCGCCCTCTTTCAAATCGCTGAAATCATTTATCTCGATTGATCTCTTGAATTTTGATGAGACAGCCCTCCGTCTCTTCTCACCAAATATTTCCTCTTCAGATACAAGGATAAATAACCCTTGATCATACTGAAAACCTCTTGAAATCCCCCCTGTTGAAATATTTACGTAAGGCTCCCGTCCTTCCTGCTCAATATCAAAAATAAAATCTTCCAGAACATCCGCCTCGATATTATAATCAGACAGAAGTCCCTGAATGCGCTCACACTGCCTTTTTGTATGGCATACAACATGTATATAATATCCAGTTGAAAGCCATTGCCGGATCTTGTCTGTAAAAACCTCAAAAATACCGGCTCGGGATTCAATCTCCACCCTGCGCAAACTCTCATTGGAACAGGTCTTTATTTCAACATCACAGTGATTCAGCACTGTATCCCTTTGCTCAAAATAAAGTTTCTGAAGTTCAATCGGAATATTATCCAGAAACAGACTGTCAGGAGGAGATGCAACCCTTCTCTCTTCAACAGCAGAGCTGAAACCTGATTCAATCTCTTTTTTGAACCTGTCTATCTCCTGAATCATCTCATTCCGGTTTTTTAGAATCAGGAGAGGGTTCTCTCCAAAGAAATCAAACATTGAGTGAAGCTCTCCGTAGATAAACGATGAACAGTATTCAACACCTGAAGGCATGAAACCGTTTATTATGCTTTCAAAGAAGGCTTTTCCCCTGCTTGACGAAAAACAGTTCTTAATACCGGACTTTTCAACATTGTCGAAAAATCGGTCAATTATTTCGTTACTTAGAATAACATCCCTTACAGGAACAAAAACAGCCTCTTTTATATCTGACAACGAGCGCTGTGTTGCAGGATCAAAAAGTCTCATTGTTTCAATAAAATCTCCGAAAAAATCGAGCCTTACAGGACTCTTCATTCCTGAAGGAAACAGGTCTATTACTTCCCCCCTGATACTCATATCTCCATTTTCCTGAACCATATTGACAGGTGTGTAGCCACTTTCAACAAGAACTTTGCAAAGCTCCTCTCTGTCTATTTCACTACCTGACCGGACACGTAAAGAATGGTCAATAAGAACGTCACAGGGAATTACCTTCTGCAGAAATGCCCTTACAGAACCCACTACAATTACAGGTTTGTCACAGTCACATATTCTGTACAATGTCCAGATCCTCTGCGAACTTATATCGCTGTGACTAAGCACATTATCATAGGGTTTGGTCTCAAATGGCGGGAAAAACAAAATTTCACTATAGGGAAGGAAAAAACTTAGCTCATCATATGCCTTCTGAGCTTCTTCCTGCGTGGGTGTAATAAAAGCAACATGCTTATGCTTTAGGCTGCTGAAAATCCGGGAAGCAAAATAAGAAGCTGCAGCCCCCTTCAATCCAGAGACAGTTACTTCCGGTTTTTTTGAGTCGATTAAGGATAAAAGACTGCTGATAGGGTTTTGGATGTTACCGTAGTAAAAATTACTGTATGCGGGAGTTTTAAATGATAAATCTGTATTCATGTTTTTATTTTAATTCAGGCAATCGACAATGCTAAAATCTAAAACAGCTGTTTTCTGCTTTTCAATATTTGCTCAATTTGCGAAACCTTAATATTTTTTTCAATAATTTTTTTATCCCTGTCCAGCAGAAACAGAAGAGGAACGCTTCTAATATTATATTTCTCTCTGAAACCTGACCGGTTTTCAGGATCACTAACGTTTAACCATTCACCAATGTTTTTCTTTTCAATCTGTTTCTTGAAATTCTCAGTATCCTCATCCGTGTTAACAGCAAAAATAAGCAGGTCTGCATTTTTCTCTTTTTCATACAGCTCATTTAATTCAAAAGTCACTTTACTGCAATGGATACATTCAGAATCCCAGAAATAAAGCACGGTATAATCTGCTGGCACTTCATGGAGCGCTATGGTGGAATTATCATCCATATACATTTCAATATCAGGAGCGGTGCTTCCTATAAGAATTGGTTTGAGCCTTTCTGCCCTTCTTATAATACTTTTAAGTATGTTGTCATCCTCTATTGAAACCTCCTCTGGTTCATAATATTTTTCTACTATATGAACAAAAGCCGAATCAAAACCCTTTACAGGTGCACGATCAAAAATCCCTGCAAGCAGAAAGACTGTATTTTTAAACATCTCTTCACTGCCACGGGTATAATCTATAATACGCTCAGCTTCCATTATAATAGTATCAGGATCGGGTTTGACAACATTTGTAAAATAGTTAAACAGTTTAACGTGGTAAACAGGTGTTCGCAACAACCTTTCATCTGTAAGATCAATATTCTTCCAGAATTCATCCCTGTATTGCCGGTAGGCTGAATCATAATCCTCAGATCCATCTTCAAGGCGTGGAACATTCGGAAAATCGAGCTCTCTTTGAGTTTTGAATATGAGTGTTAAAACACCATCAGGAAAGTTATTTATATGATTGTCCTGTTTATCCTTTATCTGCTTTTTTATTGAATTCAGCTCAGAAGACACTTCCTGTTTGCGTTCTCGCGTTACAGAGGGATTCTCAAGCTCTTTGCGCAGAAAAGACGATTTTTTTTGCTTCTCACTCCAAAAAACAAGGTATTCATAAAAGGCTCTGTTTTCAGAAGAGCCTTCAAAGCCTGTCTTTCCCAATAAATCAGCGATATCTGCTTTAACAGAAAAAATCTGATCTTTATCAATAATTATCTCAAGATATTTATCATCGGGCAAAGTAATAATATACAACCCGCCCGGCAATTTTTCACTTCCTTTAAATTTAAACCTGCCGTTTTCATCTATTTTAACAGTTTCAAAAACAAACTGCCTGCCTGTAAAATGATAACCAAGATTTGCTTCTGCACTCTTTATCCCTTCGACCTGAACCTGTATATTATATCCCTTGCTCTTTTCAGAGCATGAAAGAGTTATAAGCAATATTAAGGAGAGAAAAAAATATTTAAGTATTTTCATAAGCATCAATTGCCTTTTAAAATCGCAATCCGTTAAGTCGTGATTATGGGTTAATAAGTATGTGGGTAAACAGGGTAAAAAAGCTCTGATAATTTACTCATCTGTTTTTCTGGTTTCCTGCCCAAATTTTCATCCTGCAGTTTCACAGCACAACTGCTTTTAAAAGGGTTTAAAGATCTCAACATCTTCAGGGGGCACAAACCTGAACAGTTTGTCATCAAGCCCTGAATCAACAGTAATTTTTGAAAAAGAAATTATGGTGGTATTGGAAAACTCATCTTCTATTATGGTCTTCTGGATATAGTGCTTATTACGCTCGACATAAAGGGTTATATTTTTTATGGAGGGAGTTTCAGACAGGGGTTCCAGTTTTATTACAATGTCGCTGGTAACTTCAGGATACTCAACAGACAGAACATTGAAATTTTTCTGTATATCTACCTTCTCACTGAACAGATCTATTAGTATATGCTCAGGAACAACTGAATAGTCGTCCTTCATAACCTGCTTCTCCTCAGGCAGATAGAGCCAGAAGCTTCTACCGTCCATAATAAAAACCTGGGGCTCAGGGGTTGTATATTCCCACCTTATCTTTCCAGCTTTTTTTATATAGACCACACCGCTTCCATGCACAGTCTGTCCCGCCATGCCAAGAACAGTTTTCTGTTCAAACTCAGCCCGATAATCAGTTATTGAGTCATATTTTTTTTCAACAAGTTCCAACTGCTTCTTTCCCTGATCTTCTGAATAAACAGCACCACTTAAAATAAAAGACAATACAAACACAAAAAAAAATGCCCTTCTTCTCATATTCCAATCTTTCTTTGTTTCAGTTATAAGATTCAATTAACAAGATGAGCTGCATTAAAAGCCCAGAAAAAAACATCTTAACTTCTCAACTTATTTTTATTGTCTTTGCTTGGCAGCTCAACAGACATAAACTGCTTATATTTTCTGCGCAATAACCTCTCTTGGCTTTACACCATCACTCTGCCCGACAACACCGTCCTTTTCCATGCGCTCTATCATTCTTGCCGCCCGGTTATAACCTACCCGCATCTTTCTCTGAAGCATTGAAATTGAGGCCTGTCTGGTCTCGGTTACAATTGCAACAGCCCTGTCATAGAGTTCATCATAGTCATCCTCTTCCTCTGCTTCTTCAACATCCGGCACTTCAGCTGCTATTGATTCATCATATAAAGGAGGCCTCTGCTTTTTTATACACTTTGTTATTTTCTTAATCTCTTTTTCCGAGAGAAAAGCTCCGTGAATCCTTTGGAGCCTTGAAGTACCTGGAGGCATGAACAGCATATCCCCCATCCCGAGCAGTTTTTCTGCTCCCATAGTGTCAAGTATTGTTCTTGAATCAACCTTTGATGATACCTGAAAAGATATCCTGGTGGAAAAATTTGCCTTGATCACACCTGTAAGTATATCAACAGATGGTCTCTGCGTGGCTATAAGAAGGTGTATCCCTGAGGCTCTTGCCATCTGTGCAAGGCGCGCTATATAGGTCTCAACATCCCTTGCGGCTATCATCATGAGATCTGCAAGTTCATCAATTATTACTACAATATAGGGCATTTTGACAAATTCATCACTTTGCAACGTGCCATTTTTTTCCTCTTCATCCAGTTTTTTATTGTATTCAATTATATTTCTTGTCCCAAATTCGGCAATTGTTCTATACCTTCTGTCCATCTCATTTACAGCCCATTGAAGGGCCATGGCAGCCTTTTTCGGCTCCACAACCACGGGGTGAAGCAGGTGCGGGATGCCCTCATAAGGGGAGAGTTCAAGTCTTTTGGGGTCAATCATCAGAAATCTTACCTCATCAGGTGTTGACTTGTAAAGAATGCTGCATATCACAGTATTAACAAAAACACTCTTGCCTGAACCTGTGGTGCCTGCAACAAGCAGATGAGGCATTCGTGAAAGATCACTGATTATAGGTGTTCCGCCGATATCCTTGCCAAGCCCGATGGTAAGTTTTGACCTTGAAGTAATAAACTCATCTTGAGCAACAATCTCCCTGAAAAGAACCGGCTTTCGTTTTTTGTTTGGAACCTCAATCCCCACAACAGACTTGCCTGCGATGGGAGCAATTCTAACGCTCATTGCCTTCAGAGCCAGAGCAAGATCATCAGAAAGCCCTACAATCCTGTTGAGCTTTATTCCCGGTGCAGGTTCAAACTCAAACCTTGTTATAACAGGACCGGGACTTATTTCAACCACACTTCCTTTCACAGCAAAATCGGAAAGTTTCTGCAGCAGTATATCAGCATCCTTTTGAAGCGCCGCTCTGTCTATCCTTGTTTCAGATTCTATAGGCACATCCAGCAGGCTCATATCAGGAAGTTTGTAATCAGTGGCAACTCTCACATTTTTAGGCTCAAATTCTGATTCGTCTTCTGTGAGTATGCTCTTTGCGGCTTTGCATGTGTTAAGGGTTATCTTTATTTCAGACTCGGCTGGCTCCACCTCCTCAGGCATCGCTGCCTTTTCCGCTGCTTCAGGTTTCTCCTTTTCATTTATAAATACAGGTTTCTTTACAGTCTTATTTTTCTTTCTCTTCTCAAATAATAATACTGTTTTTTTTTTAACAAACTCTGTAAAGCTTAAGCAAAGCGGTTTTAGCCAGGCATAAAACCCGTTCCATACATTTTTAAATGAGATTTTTGTTAATATTATTACTATGACAAGAGAAACAAGCCCTAAAACAAGATATGCCCCAAAAATATTGAGATATCCCACAAGCAGCTCAGATATTGAAAACCCGATAATCCCTCCTGCCACAAATTCATAACCATTAAAGACAATGCTGTTTAAATATAGGTTAAAAAATGCCTCCATACAGAGAAAAAGAATGAAAAAGAACATTGATCTTACATAAAAAGCAGGTGAAAACACTGGATTGAAGAAAACCTTGAAAGACATAAGAAGCATTAATAAAGGAAAAACAAATGCCCCGATTCCAAAAAACTGGAAAAGCAGGCTTGAAATATAAGACCCGACAAGTCCTCCCCAGTTCTGAATTTTGTCTGGCAGGCTTGAATAACCTGTCACAAAAGAAGGGTCATCAGCATTAAAACTTATAAGACAGCAGACAAGAAACAGAGAAAGCCCCGCAAGGACTATTCCTGCAATCTCATGAGCCAGACTGTTTTGAACCTTTTTTGAAGCCATTAACTATTCCCGAAACAGATATTAAACAAATAGTTTAAGATATAGCTTATATTGAGTCAATAATAAACTTATTTTCTTCTTCCCCCATTCAAACTCCTTTAATCTTATAAACACCTTGACTTTTTTGAGTTAAACATATATATCTTTTTTAAGATTTATTTTAAATAAGGAGAGTTTTATGTCTGTAAACAAAGTAATATTGGTAGGAAGACTCGGCAAAGACCCTGAGGTAAGATACACAACAGGCGGAACTGCTGTTGCAAATTTCAGTCTTGCAACAAACAGGGTATATATTAATAAACAGACCAACGAAAAGGTTGAGGAAACAGAGTGGCACAGAATAGTTGCATTTGGAAAAACAGCCGAGATATGTGGAGAATATCTTAACAAAGGCAAAGAGATATATATTGAAGGCAGGCTTCAGACCAGGGACTGGGAGGACAAAGAAGGAAACAAGCGGAGGACAACTGAGGTAATAGCTGAAAACATGAGAATGCTTGGAAGCAAAGGTGAAAGGGCTCAGGATATGCCTGAAGAAAACAACCCGTTTGACAAACCCCCCGAAGACGATGTTCCGTTCTAAACAGTTGTTTTTAACATTTTGAAATTAAACAATAAAAAAACCTTATTTGCTCAGCTTTATTGCTTTTTAAAATAATCCCTGTCTTAAGCAAGAAAATTCAGAACGGGGATCTAAAATATATTTCAAAAAAATTAACACAATATCATTGAAAGGACTGACAATATGAAAGCATTAAAAAGTTTTTATTTTTATTTTGCAGCGTTACTGATCTTTTTTGTTGCAGGTTGCAGCACTCATGCACCAAACTATGACAAAAAGGTCTCTGATATGCTTGATAACATAAGGCAATATGCTCAAACCAAATTTGAAGCCCTTGAAAACTCCTCACCAAGACAGGATGTTATAAATGAATTCAATGAAACAGTCTATGACCTTGTACCCCTTTTATGGATGGCTTTCGGCAACACAAGACTTCAGCTCAATTTCCTGGCTGATGAAAGCAGCCGTGTCGCCACTGCAAGCATTAGCCAGTTTGAAGTTCCGCCTGATTCTGATTCTTTTTCTGATTGTGCTTTTGTAATAAGACCTTCGGCTGATATGAATGCCCCCATAATGCACGGAGATGCGCTTAAATACATGGCTGGGATGACAGGTTCTTTCAGCATGGATTTCTACAACATCAATAAAGAGGACATTGACCTGGAAGTTTTTTTTGGAGAAGAGCTTGAAAATATAAATACCGCTCTTGCAATGGTTGAAAAATACCAGAGAAAATCACCTGAAGAAGGCGGAAACAGAGGAAAATATACCCCGCACCTTGAGCAGTATAAAAGCAGTTACAGAATAGAGATTCAGGAACCTAAAACAACAGATGACAACGAACTGCAGCAATACCTTGACGCAGCTTATCAGGCTTTTACAATCTTTATTGATGCTTATATCGCAAGTCTTAACAGACTTGAAAGCGAGCAGGATATTGAAGTGATAAACAGAAACAAGGATGGGATAGATGTTTTTATTAAAAATCTTCATGATAATGATTTTGTAGTTGAGATGGGGGAAATGATTTTTGGAGACAAGATAGATACCTACTTTCTGGATGCTTTCTGGAGAGACGGTGTGTATTTTCCAACAGATTGAGCTTGTGGATATTTCCGTGTAAATGTTTCATATTTCTAATACCTCCTATTATAAGTTAAAAGGTCTTATTATAATGATTCCTCAACTGTGCACCTTTAATCTGTAAATAAAAAAAGGTGCACAGAAAAAGATTGACAAACAAGTCCAGCCTTGCTATAGGAAAGATAAATTCCATAAAAGCAAAGTCTTATTCCTATCCTTTATGGAATTTATTCAGGTAAGGGAACCATGTGTTTCATTAATGGAAGGATGGCAAAATCATTTATTGATAAATTAAGATTCTTCTGCAACCTTCCAAAATATAATTTATTTTTTATGGTGACCCAATAAAACTTTTTTTACACCACAGTCAGAGCAACGAAGTACAATTTCGTCAGAGCGCAAAAAAAACTTTCCATGGAAATCTGTATCAGACGACTTTTTACAATGGCTTCAGATTTAACTGATCACGTATAAAGGAGATCCACTATGCCACTGGCCGGACGCATTACCTTATTGTTTTCATTTTTTTTAACCATAGCCTTTGGTGGCTGCGATAATAATGGGGGGAACCATAAAATTGGTATTCTCCTGCCCCTGACCGGCAGTCTTGCCGGTGTCGGTCAAAACTTTAAAACCGCTGTTGAGATAGCCGCAGCCAAACTTGATCAGTGTGAACTGGTGATAAAGGACAGCGAAAGTTCCGCCTTTACCAGTGCGGCTATGATGGCTGAATTCGACAATGAAGGCATTAAAATGGTTATAGGCCCGGCGGGCAGTGAAGCAGCGAGCTGGGCAAAAGATTATGCTGACCAGCACGGGCAGACGCTTCTTTCCTGCACTGCAACAGCGGTCTCCCTTGGAATTGCTGATGACAGCCTGTTCCGGTTTGCTATACCCGATACATTTCAGGGCCAGACCCTGGTCAATAAAATTGTGGATTCCGGCATTACGCAGCTTGCAATTTTTGTGCAGTCTGATATTTACGGCTCAGGCCTAAGCGCTGAAATAGAAAGGGCATTTAAAGAAAATGGCGGAAATGTTTTTCAGGTATATAATATGCGCGGGGCTGCAACTACTCAGGATATGACTTATATATTAGATCAGCTGAGTCTGGATCTTTTGCCTGTACTGGACACCGTTGATGAAAGTCAGGTTGGAATCGTGCTGGTCATGTACGAACAGGCCGTCACTCTTTTAGAGGTCGCAAACGACTATGATACCCTTGATAGTCTTAGCTGGTTCGGCACAGACAGCCTGGCTCAGAACAGTAAACTGATTGACAGTTCAACGGCAGCTTCCTTTGCGGTCAAAACAGCTTTCAGATGCCCTATCATGGCAGAGTTTACCAGTGCGGCATATCAAAGCTTAAAGGAAGAGTTCAGCTCTGTCACCGGAAGGATTCCATCTGTTTATGAAATCCTTCATCATGACGCAGTACTGGTTGTGTGGGACGCGCTGCAAAAAGCCGGCGATCAGTCACCAGATATACTCAGACCCTGTCTGAAAGAGGCTGCGGAAAATTTTGACGGTGCAATCAGCCCCATTGTGCTGGATGCCAATGATGACCGCGTTGCAGAATCAAACAATATGTATGATTTCTGGAAAGTCATTGCCGACGGAGAAAACTATACCTGGATACTTGATTCCAGCCACTGATTTTTTTATAATGCAGGCCCGACAGTGTTTATTTGATTGACCTGCAAATATTTTTATCATTCAAACAGGGTGTGAACACACCCGGGAGGCTATGAAATGAATAAACTCACGGAAAAGATCAGGTTTACATTTTTCAAAATATTTTTCATGATGGTGCTCACAGGACTGCTTCTTTTTATGTCCGAAATGGCACATGCCAAAGACTGCAACCCTTTGGCACTAATCCCAAGCGGGGTTAATTATTATTATTATGCAGGGGTGGACTGTCCTGACTTTGAATGGGATGTTATTCTCAAGGATTACTTCCAAGATGAATGGCGGATGAAGAAGGTGCGTGATACCGGCGGCGCTGAATATTATGTGGGCAACCGTTATGTGCCCAGCAATGGCAAACGCTATGCCTCTTCGGCATGCGTTTACCATGCGGTCCAGGGAGACGTAATTTCTTTTGTTTCGCAAAGCTGGCAGGATGAAAAATCTCTTATCTACAACATGACCTGGCACAGCGATACAAGAATATCCGGCTCTGAATACTGGTCGGGAGCAGATCGCTGGGATGGGTATTATTTTCGAACTGGGTATATTGATCTTATCAAAGGCACTTTTGGCGGTAAGACTGCTGGCAGCCAATAAAATCTGATTACCCGGTTTAGCATATGCTCAACGTTGAGATTATTCCTGAAAAAACAGGGATAGATGTACCCATTTTCCCAAGTCATGGAGCCAGATAGGTTCAAATATAAAACCATAACAAGCAAATGCACAGGGACGGCCTAAAGGCCGCCCTGTCTTTTTCCCCCAACCTCCCCATATCCTTATTCGTTTTAGCAATAATATCTTGAAAGAATATTAAAAACAGGCAATAATATAGGATTTACTGTTTTTATCAGAACATGTTAAATACTACAAGCAGTATTATGGGCAGAAAAATAATTATCCGCGGGGCATGCCAGAACAATCTAAAAGACCTTGATTTTGAAATCCCGCTTAATACCATAACGGTTGTAACAGGGCTCAGCGGCTCTGGTAAATCAAGCCTTGCCTTCGATACCCTTCATGCAGAAGGACAGCACAGGTATATTGAAAGCTTTTCAGCCTATGCAAGGCAGTTTATGGAAAGAATGGATAAGCCCATAGTAGATAAAATTGAAGGGATACTGCCTTCTGTTGCAATAAACCAGAGGAACCATGTCAAGACTTCCCGGTCCACACTCGGCACACTAACAGAAATCAACGACTACATTAAACAGCTCTTTTATCTGATGGCAACCCTTTTCTGTGAAAAATGTGGAAAAGCTGTAGAAAAAGATTCTCCTGAAAATATTTCAGCTAAACTCCTTGACGATTATTCAGAAAAAAAATGTGTTGTAACATTTCCATTAAATTATAATCCATTCATTGGAGTTTCTACGGATGAAATTGAGGCGACACTCAGACAACAGGGTTTTTTCAGACATTATAAAAACAACAATATTGAGGAGATATCTTCTTCAGCCCTTTCCGATAATATTTATATAATCGCAGACAGGCTTTTGATAACGCGGGATAATAAGAAGAGACTTAACAGTTCCATTGAAACCACAATGCGTTTTGGAAAAGGACTTACAAGCATATTTTTTCCTGATCTTATGGACAGACAGATTAATTTCAGCTCTCATTTCCACTGTGCAGACTGCGATATTTCATACAGCAGACCAAATCCTAACTTGTTTTCATTTAACAACCCTCTGGGCGCCTGTCCTGTCTGCAATGGTTTTGGAAAAATAATTGATATAGACATCGATTCAGTAATACCGGATAAAGGTCTTTCCTTGAAAAATGATGCAATAAAACCATGGTCAACCCCCTCATACAGGGAAGCTTACAATGAAATGATTGCATTCTGCAAAAAAAACAAAATTTCTGTTAACTCCCCTTTCAAAGACCTTCCTGAAGAAACTCAGAACTTGATAATCAATGAATCTTCACATTTTTATGGAGTAAGAGGATTCT
>CAZMHH010000046.1:0-30330 GCA_964566035.1 uncultured Thermodesulfobacteriota bacterium | reverse complement strand
CTTGTTTAGCTCGCCAGCTCTTTTCAGAGAGAGGGAGTTTTTAGACTTTTTACCAGTTTGTCATTGTTTAACTTAGGGTGTTTTAAAATGTATTTTAAAAGAATATATTATATAAATAAATATAAAGAGTTCCGGACAAAATGTCAATAAAGGTTCGAGGTTGGTTGGAAAAAGCTTTCAGGTAGAGTTATTAACAGTTTTTTGTGTTATGGGTTTGATCTGTGCACTTATTTATTCATTATTTACAGACTCACCACTGTTTTCTGTTTTACCGTTCCCAGGCTGATGATTGTCTATTGCCTTCTTAACCTGCTCAAAGCTTTTTTCCAGCTCTTCTATTAATGCACCGACCTTTCCAGGCTTTTCTGTTTCAGCTTCCTTTTCAAGCCTAAGTGCTGCTTCTCTCAGTCCGGATGCGCTTATGTTTGATGCGGCCCCTTTAATTGTATGTGCCTGTCTTTTCAGAGAAAGCATATCTTTTGAGCCAAGATATTTTTTCAATAAAGCAATCTGCTTAGGCATGTCGTCTAAAAAGGCTTTTAAGACCGTTTGTATAAGCTCAGTGTCTCCCATGATCCTCTGCAACAGTTCACTATAATTGAATACATAATTTTCAGTATCTGTCAAACCAATTTTTTTATGCTTATGATCAGAGGAATGTTCTTCTCTGTTCTTTTTATACTCTTTTTTCAGAACATTTCTGTGAATAGCCTCCTGCAGTTCTTCAGGCTGAATGGGTTTTGTAATATAGTCATTCATGCCAGCGGCAAGACATTTTTCCCTGTCTCCCTTAACGGCATGGGCTGTCATTGCGATAATCGGAATAGAAGGGTTAAGTACTTCATGTTTGCTTCTTCTAATTATTCCGGTTGCTTCATATCCGTCCATTTCAGGCATCTGACAGTCCATTAACACAAGGTCAAAGTCCTGTTTCATTAAAATATTCACCGCTTCCCTGCCGTTAACAACAGCGATGGCTTTATGTCCGAGTTTTTTCAGTATCAACATGGCAACCTGAAGGTTTGTAACATTATCCTCAACAACAAGTATTTGGAAAGAAGGATAGCGCGGTTTTGCGTCTTTTGGTAAAACACCGTCCTTTCTTAAATGCTTTTGGCAATATTCCTTTTCAAACTTACTAAAACCTGCAAGGATTTCAAAAAGGCCTGACTGTCGAACAGGTTTTGTAATAAAAGCATCTATTTCAGAGAAATTAATAATAGCCCTTGCATCATTTATTCTGCTCAATGGCACCATTAATATAGTTTTAAGAAATATAAGTTCTGGGGTTTGTTTTATTTTTTGTCCAAATTCTGTTATGTCTATGTCAGGCAATGTCATGTCAAATAGGCAGACATCAAATGGTTGCCCGTTCATTAGCATGGACTGGGCTCTGTCTGCGCTGTCTGTCTCAAAAAAAACACAGCCCCGGCTTTCAAGGTATTTTTTTATAACCTTCCTGCTTGCTGCATGATCATCTACTACAAGAACCCTGAGCCCGGTTAAAGGTTTGATGGTGTAAGGGGAACCTGATTGACCATCTCTTTCAAGAGCAACAGTAAACCAGAATGTGGATCCTTTGCCTTTGATACTCTCAACTCCAATAGCGCCCCCCATAAAAGTGGCTATCTGCCGGGATATTGAAAGCCCAAGACCTGTTCCTCCGTATCTTCTGGAACTTGAGCCATCAGCCTGAATAAAAGGTAAAAATATCTGTTTCTGCATTTCTTCAGAAATGCCTATTCCAGTATCCGTTACTGTAAACCTCAATATAACTTTTTGATCATCCTCCTTATCAAGCTTAACGTGGATGTTAATTTCACCTTCATGTGTAAATTTTACAGCATTGCCTGCAATGTTAATTATTATCTGACGAAGCCGTTCAGGATCACCTATAAGAAAACGGGGAACTTCAGGCTCTATCAGACAGGTAAGCTCAAGTCCTTTTTCAAAAGTTCTTGGTTCAAACATTTCTGCAGTTTGTTCAACAACATTTAAAAGGTCAAAACTGATACTCTCCAGTTCAAACTTCCCCGCCTCAATCCTTGAAAAATCAAGGATATCATTTATAATGCCAAGCAGCACATCGCCGCTTGAACCTATGATATTTGCAAACTGTTTCTGCTCTTCTGTTAAATCAGTTTCCATCAGAAGCCTTGTCATTGAGATAATACCGTTCATGGGGGTGCGTATTTCATGGCTCATGTTGGCAAGAAACTCGCTTTTCATTTTGTTGGCATCTTCTGCTCTTTGCGCCATTTCATTAGCACTTCTTGCCGCATCGTTTAATTTCCGATTTATTTCTTTGAGTTCATCCTCCCGCTTTTTCTGACGGCTGATATCCTGTATGACAGACCAGATCATCTCCCGTCCGTCTTTATCTTTGATAAGAAAACCGTTCAGCAGAACCGGATACCTGGTACCGTCTTTTCTGATATACTCCTTTTCAAAAAGACCGTATCTGCCTTTTTGTCTTAAAGACACAAGCTGCTCCTGCTCTTTATCTTCGTATTCACGCGGGGTCACATCAAAGTAGCTGAGCTGCCTGAGTTCCTCTTCGGTATAGCCGGTGCTGTCAAGGAGGGCTTTATTAAACTCAACAAATCTGCCGGAGGAAAGCTCATTCATTGCCATGCCCACAGGTGAGAGTTCAAAAAGCCCCCGGAATTTCTCCTCGTTTTCCCTGAGCTGTGCTTCAGCCATTTTTCTTCCGGAAATATCCGATGCAGTTCCCCTGTATCCTGTCAGGTTTCCGGCAGCATCCAGCACCGGTACCCCGGTGGCTGACTGCCAGATAAGGGTTCCATCAGGCAGAAGGGTTTTATGTTCAAGTCCTCTGAAAGGCTTTTTCTCTGAAACACACTTCAGGAAAAAGTCTTTTACCCTTTCTGCCTCATCTTCAGGCATGAACTCAAAAGGGGTTTGCCCGATAATCTCCTGCATCGGTATTTTGAAAATCTCTTCCATTCTTTCAGAGACAAACTGATACCTGCCCTGCCCGTCCACTTCCCAGAGGTATTCCGCAGCAGACTCAGAGATATCCCTGAATCTTTTTTCACTATCTTTAAGCGCTTCCTGCGCTTTGCGGTTCTCAGTAATATCCCTTGCAGCAGCATATATCAGGTTGTTGTATTTTTGCGCCCGCCATTCAAAATATCTGCAGGTTCCGTCTCTGCACCTGTATCGGTTTACAAAGGTTTCAACAGATGCATTTAACTCCAGTTGTGCAACAGCAGCAAGCGTTTTTTCAAGATCATCGGGATGAACCAGCTCAACAAATCTCATCTTCCATAATTCTTTGATGCTGTAACCGAGAATGGTTTCCCATGCCTTGTTTACCCGTAGGATCGTTCCGTCTGTCCTGGCAATTAAAAGCAGATCAGGAGTCAGATAGAAGAAGGTCTCAAGCTCTTCTGTTTTGCTCTCAATAACTTCATTGGCATGTTTCTGCTCGGTAATATCCCAGTTCACACCTGTCATCTTAACAGCATATCCGTCTGAATTGCGCTGAACAAGACCGTAGGCTTTCAGGTGCCTGATTGTCCTGTCAGGGTGTACCACGCGAAACTCCGTGTCAAAGGCTTTTTCACCTGAAAGCGCTTTGTTGAGTTCCTCCTGCGCCCGTTGTTTGTCTTCCGGATGGACACCTTTTTCCCAGGCATCATAAGCACCGGTAAAAGCCGCGGGTTCTATTCCGTAAAGCCTTAACATATTCTCATCCCAGATCAGGCTGTTGCTGGCAGGATCAAATTCCCATACACCAATGCCTGCAGAATCCGCAGCAAGCCGAAGCCGTTCTGAAATTTTTTTCAATTCCTGTTCAGCGTGTTTTCGGTCGGTGATATCGGTCTGTATTTCAAGTCTTAAAGGAGAGCCATCTGACCATTTAATTATATGAGCACGTGACTCAAACCATCTTTTATTAAGCGTGTTCTGAAATTCCCATCTCTGAGTTTCTGCAGAAGACTGGTCGATATTTTTGGGGCAGAAACTGCAGGGTCCGGTCTGACCCTTTTGGAATTTTTCCCAGCATCTGCCTCCCTCTGCTTTGCCGTATAACTCTTTCCCATACCTGTTTAAAAAGAGTATTTCATGGGATTTCAAATCAACAACAAATACAACCTGTTCAAGCGTGTTAAGAATCGTAACAAGTCTTGAATGGGCATCTGAAAGAGCCTCATTTGATTTTTTCAGTTTTTCATTTCCTGCTTCAATTTCCCCAAGTGTTTTGTTAAGATTTACAGTGGCTGAGGCAAGCTCGTGTTCAAGCCTTTCAAGCTTCTGGGTGAAATCCCCGTCCTGTAAACCTTCACCAGGCAAAGGTTCAGGTTGGGTAAATTTATTGCTGTGATAATCTCCGGTTAAAAATTTTTCCGGTGGTGTATTAATATATTTTTTATTTCCTCCTGCTTTCTGAAAAACCCTTAAATGGGGATTAATGCACACAAACTGTTCTGTTGACTCAATCACGTTTTCATTTGTCCCAAGCACCAGAATTCCGTTGTCTTTAAAAGATTCGAAGAAGAAGTTGAGAACCTTCTGCTGAGCCTCTGAAGAAAGGTATATAAAAAGATTCCTGCAACCTATCATGTTTACTTTATTTAATAAGGGTCCCGACAGCACATTATGATGGAAAAAAACAACCTGTTCTTTTATGGCCGGAATTACTGTCCAGCCCTTCTCCTTTTTCTTGAAGTATTTGCGGATGTGTTTATATTTGATATATCTGAGTATTTCATCGCTATATAATGCCCCCTCTGCTTTTTTAAGTGAGTATGTATGAATATCTGTTGCATAAACCCTGACCTTTATTTTCAGATTTTTTTTCTGAAGAACCTCGTCCAAAAGAATTGCAAAAGAGTATGCCTCCTCTCCGGTTGAACAGCCTGCAATCCAGACAATAAACTCTTCGTCCGGATTATGATATTTCAGCATATCTGGAAGTATCCTGTTCCCAAGAAAATCAAACACCCCGGGATCTCTGAAAAATTCAGTTACATTAATCAGCAGGTCTCGATATAGAAGATCAAGTTCACCCGTATCCTTTTTCAATAAAGCTGCATATTCCTCCGGTCCGGAAACCCCTTTCAACATCACCCTTCTGTTTATCCTTCTGCTCACAGTGCTTTTTTTGTATTGAGAAAACTCGATCCCGAACTTTTCCATGAGCTCTTTAAGTATAATAGAGAACCATTCCTGCCTATCTGCATTTTTAAAAACCTTACCTTTTCCAGCAAGATAATCAGCCAACTCTTCCGGGGATCCTTTGAAGTTAACATGTCCTGTTGATATGGCGCTTGAGGGCATTACGCTAAATTCTGCTTTATCAGCGCTCTGTTCAAGCACTATTCCTCCTGCTTTGTGAACCACCTCAATACCCCTTGATCCATCGATTCCTGTTCCTGAAAAAAGTACGGCTGCCCCCTTTTTTCCAAGTTCACCGGCCATACTCTCAAGAAAAATGTCTATTGGAAGATAAAGTCTATCAGTCTGATTAGGTTCGACATGAAAGACACCGGCATTAAGAGTCATGATGCGTCCGGGTTGCATGGTGTATATAACCCCTGGTACAGGTTTTAAGCCCTCTTCAGCCTCCCTGCATGGTATTTGCGTAAAACCTCGGATCTGATCTGCTACACTTTTAAAACCGGAAGCAGGCTGCTGAATAAAAACAATACTGAAATCAATTTCGGGAGGGAATTTGAAAAAAAAACCTTTTATGCTCTCCATTTCACCAGCTGATGCACCAACACAGACCATTTCAGGTGAAACAGGAAGAGAGTTTTTATCATTGTTTATGTTGTCATTCATTTTATGCAATGGACATAATAGTAAAAGATTATATTGGGAATGTATGTTTTCTCTTATAGTATCTCACAACTGAGCCTGTATCTGGTTTCTTGCAAAAGCCAAATTTGAGCTTATCAGAGGAAAAAAAAAGAGTCAAGCAGGTATGAAGAATAACAGGTTTATCTTCAGGGTTTTTAATAACCTTGGTTGATATTAATGTTTAAAAAAAGGTATAATCTGATGTTAGTGGTAAACAGCAAATAATTGATCTATCAAGTGTTTTATCAACTCTTTAAGCCGGAAATTCATTAAGGAAACAGAATAACCATGAATACTGCTGTTACGGTTTTTGCTTATATCCTAATTTTTACAGGACTTATAGGTTCTGTACTGCCGGTTATTCCAGGCTCTGCTCTTATATTTATCGGGGCTTTTATTTATGCATGGAACAGCGGATTCACGGTTATTTCCTGGACAGTGATTTTCATTCTGCTTGCACTTGCTCTGATTACCCAGATACTTGACTATCTTGCCACAATGTATGGGGCGAAAAAATTCGGTGCAGGCAAATGGGGAATTGCAGGGGCATTGGCAGGAGGTATAATCGGTTTTATAACAGCAGGATTAATCGGAATTATAATAGGACCTTTTATTGGAGCATTTCTGCTCGAGATTGTTAAGGGCAGCTCTTTTAGTCTATCTTTTAAGATAGGCTTTGGCACAATTATTGGTTTTATAGGCGGAACAGTGGGAAAATTTGTTATCTCATTTACAATGGTTCTTATCTTCTTCTGGCAGGTATTTTGAACCAGAGTTTTCATGAAAGTTCAGCTTGTCTGTATACACACCTTTGTTTATAACTCTCTTTTTATAGCCTATTTCTCTTTAATTCTTACTGTACATCATATATAATTACATAGTAAAAATTTTTTGACACAAATTCTTTAACATACAGAAATGAAAAAAGAACTTTTAAGAAAATTTGAGCTCTATCTTCCTGCAGGTGAGCCGATCATCAATGAGTATAAGCGTCAGGATGTTTTTGTCTGCTCCCATGAGTCACATAATCATTTTAAAGACACTGTTTCTGTTTACCATGTTTTAAAGAAAAAAGGCTGTTTTCCGGATGGATGCATTAATTTTTTATGGAAATGTAAAAGACTCGAAAAGGGGCTCAGCTGTAAAAGAAAATTTAAACATGTAGGCAGAAATTGCTCAAACTGCAAATTTTTTTATGATGTAAAACTTATAAAGAAACCAAAAATAGTGTTGACAGATGAAAAATTTGCCGAATTCAAAAAAAAAATTAAAAGGTTTGAGGAATGGGCTGCTATAAACAGCAGGCGATTTACTGAGTTTGTGGGAACTATCAATTCTGTAAAACCCCATTTCAATCTTAAAGTTGATTCAGACAGAAGAAGTCTTGGTTTTCAAGGTTTTCTTCTCAATTTTTCAAAGGGCTCTTTTGATGCTGATGTTTTCAATGATTTTATATACATTGTTGTAAGCCCCGGCATGCAGAAAAAATTCTGTTTTGCAAAAGGCGATGTTATTTCATGTTTTGGCAATATAGATTTTGAAAAAGGTTCCCTTGTTCTCCGAAATATAAGGGACATTGATATTATAGACAGAGGAGAACCATGTTACTGGAATGAAAGCAGAGCACGTTCAGTTCAGCGCACAGGGGCGGTTTTAAATACCCAGTCAGAGAAATGCTATGAATGTGACAGGGGATCTCTTCTGTTTATAGAGTCCAATGACTGTGAAAAAAGCAGACAGAAAAGGGTAATGTACTGTTTCAATGGCTGTGTTGACCCTGCTTTCTGTTTTTATCATCTCAACAGGTCACTGAAAATTGAAAAAAACCCTGAAAACCCATTGTTGTAAAGAGTTCTTTTATGCTATATAGAGAAAAGTCACGGCTTTTTTCATACAGAAACCTTTTTAGGATGGGATTTTGATGAAAACCAAAAACATTTTATTAAAAACTCTGTTTATTCTTTCAATCCTCCTTCTTTGCATTTCAACGGGCCATTCGCTTCAGTACCCATCTTCCGCCTATAATGGAGAAGAGCTTGAAAAAGTGCGTCATTGGGAAAAAAAGTGGGCAGGCAAACAGATAACCAGAAGCAATGTCGGCTCTGTAAAGGAGTTTCTGCCCGGCAGTCTCTCTGAGCTCATGCTAAATACAAAACGATATGGGGAGACCTGGTTTGAAATAGTTCCCTACAGACAGATTGAACCTTCAAAAGGGGTTGTAGAATTTACCAGAAAAAACCTGGGAAAGTCTGAAATTGGAGAAAACAGTGAACTTGTAAACTGGACTGCCGGCGTGCCATTTCCAGGCGCAAATGATGCCCTTGAAATTGCCCATAATTTCAGACAGAGAAATTACGGTGATTCTGCCACAACAGAAGAGAAGGGCTTTTTAACAGACGGAAGACTTCACTATGACAGAAGACTTCACATAAAAAACAATTATTTATTTTTTTCCGGAAGAACAGATGTCCCGCCCGTGCCCGAGTTAAAAGACAATCCCAAGGGGATTTGGAGAGCCTTCCACATGGAACAGCTCAAACCGCCTGAAGCCAGAAACATGAGAATATTTGAGCTCCATTACAAGGATACCCTTAAAGCCTATGATTCATGGTACTGGATGTCAACAGCCCGAAGGATCAGACGCAGGTCAACCGCAGAAAGACAGGATGCTGTTGGAGGGGCCGATTTCTGCGGGTTTGACAACTTTGGATGGGACGGACCTGTTGAGATAAACAGCTATTCTCATCTTGGCATGAAAGAATATCTGCTTGTTCGCCATAATGATCTGAAAAAATTAAGAAAAACGTCGGGCAAACTGCTTTTTGACGGAACCCAGAGAGAGCGGATAAAGGTTCATGTTATAGAAGTTGTAAATGATGATCCGAATTTTCTCTACAGCAGGATGATCTGGTATATTGATCCTGAAACATGGCAGATACTCTACTCTGATCGGTTTGACAGGCAGGGAAAACTCTGGAAGGTTCTGGACCAGCTTGGTTTTGTGACAACAGGATATCAGGGGGAGCCTGTTGATTATTTTAATGGAAGTCAGATGCTTGATGTACAGAGACTTCATATCACAAAGGCAACAGCAGAGTACGAATTCGGGGTTGATATTGATACGGAAATGTTTACATTGCAGTATCTGCAAAGACATGGGTATTAATTGGCAACTTCCGCCCGTAGTTTGGTTAGAAAGCACATTGATTTAAGTCCTATCGCGGATAAGCCGGAATATTATTAACCAGGTATCAGTTCTCAGCGAAAACCATAAGTTGTTATGATTCAAAATTATGACCGCTGTTTTTAGGACTGTTTCTCTGTATAGAAATATTTTTTGGACTAAAAACAAAAAAATAACTTCTAAGAGACTCATCAGCTTAAAATTGCTGATCTTCTTTTTTTCAAATACTCCTTTACCTCTTCTACTGAAAGCGAGTTGAAAATATCCTGTTTTTCAAGCCACCCTTTCCTTGCAAAACCTATCCCTGAAAATGTGTCATGTAGCTCTTCCTTGTGATGGGCGTCGGGGTTTATACTGATCATGACCCCCTCTTTTTTCGCCGTTTTTAAGTGTCGCCAGTCAATATCAAGCCTCATCGGGTTTGCATTTAATTCAATTATAACACCATAGTCTCTTGCAGCAAGAATTATTTCATCCATATCAGGGTCATATCCCTGTCTGCCAAGAAGGATTCTGCCTGTAGGATGACCAAGCATTGTGGTGAACGGGTTTCTCATAGCGGCAACAAGCCTTTCTGTGGCCTCTTTTTTCTTTATTGAGAAGTTTGAATGCACAGAGGCTATAACAAAATCGAAAAGTTTAAGTATTTCATCAGGGTAATCAAGACTGCCGTCAGGATGAATGTCTGACTCTATACCGTGGAAGAAATAAAAACCAGGGTGTTTTGCGTTGAAACTGTTTATCTCACTATGTTGGCGTTTTATATCATCAGTTTTAAGTCCGCCGGCATAGAAGGCGGACCGGCTATGGTCTGATATGCCGATGTATGTCAACCCGAGCTCTTTTGCTTCCCCGTAAAGCTCTTCCAGAGAATTAACACCGTCTGAGTATTTTGTATGGACATGGAAGGTTCCCTTTATATCATTGTCTGAGACAAGTTTTGGCAAAGTTCTGTTCTGCGCTGCCGCTATTTCACCCATGTCCTCTCTCAGCTCAGGGGGAATATAATCAAGCCCTATGGCTTCAAAAAAGCCCGGTTCATCCTCAGCGCTGACAATATTATCATTCCTGAAAATACCGTACTCATTTATCTTTAAACCAAGACTCTTTGCCCTGTGTCTGAGGGCTGTGTTGTGTTCTTTGCTTCCTGTAAAGTGATGAAGCGCATAAGGGTATTCAGCCGGAAGCACAACTCTTAGGTCTGAATTTATGCCGCTTTTAAGCAGAACAGAGGACTTTGTTCTCCCCCTTGACATAACTGTTTCAACATCAGGGGATTCACAGAACAGATCCACAACCTTCTCCAAATCCTGAGCAGAAGCCAAGATATCAATATCCTTTACAATCTCTTTTTTTCTTCTGATGCTTCCCGCACAGCTCACGCTTTTTACAGGAGCAGAAGCCCCAAGCTTAAGAACCAGCTGGTTAGCCTGTTGCAGGGCATAATTATAGAGATAATAACCCTGAAATTTTCTAATATGCTCTATCCCGCGCAGTATGTTCTGCTGGGTCTTTTCACCGAATCCTTTAAGAGCTAACAGCCTGTTTTCATGGCATGAATATTCAAGCTCTGCTATTGATGAAATATTCAGCAGTTCGTGAAGTATTTTTATCTTTTTTGACCCAAGCCCCGGCACTTCCAGCATCTCAATAAGACCGGATGGAATGCTGTTTTTCAGCTCATCATAGTAAGAAAGCCTGCCTGTGGTGACAAGTTCTGTTATGTGCTGAGCAAGAGTGCTGCCAATTCCCTTGACATTTTTTATCTTCCCTGTCTCAACAAGTTCTGAAATATCCCCGTCAAACAGTTCCACAGTTCTTGCCCCATTTATGTATGCTCTAAGCTTGAAACTGTTTTCACCTTTAAGCTCTAACATAACAGCGATTTGGTTGAGTACATGGGCTATCTTTTTTTTATCCATTGTATATTCCTTAAAATGCTTAAGAATCAAACAGATTATTTTTGTTTACCGGCAATTTCCACAAAGGCTGTGAAAAAGCTGTGGAAAACTATGTTTAAAAGTTTATTAGGGTTCTAATAAACCTTAACTTTTGCCATATTGCTCAAAAATTGACATATCTTAAAAGATATTTAAAATCAATTAGTTATAAAAAGAACAGGTTTTTTTAAAGAATTTTAGCTCTTATTTAGAGGTTCTAAAAAAAGTTTTACACAATCATGTGTTAATAAGTTGTTTTTTATTTTAAGTTTTTTACCAGTTCCCAGTTTTTTATACTACCTTCAACAATTCTAAAGAGAGGATGAGGTTCAGGAATTTCCGTGTTCAGCATGCTTGAATAAAAGCAGGGATTCCGTTTTTTGAGCTTATTTTTAAGGTGAAGCCATTCATATAAAAGCTGCCCGCTTGTTTCAACTATTTTCCCCTGAAACGGAGTTTTTTCGATTTTTGATCGGTTGAAACAGTATTTCCTTCTTTTTGCTTCCTCAGCAACTGCTTTCAAATAAGAGGCTATTGCTGAAAGAGGGTCTCTCTGATGCATAAACCTTTCAAGCTGAGGATGCTTTATATATCCTTTGGTTTTTCCTGCAAGCACAGCCTGTGCAAGAAGAGCTTCTCTCCACAGGGCAACAAGTCCTGCAGGATCTAAATATTTCGGGTGCAGTGTCCAGAGCCTCATTTTATTGCTTAATTGAATAATAATGGTTGTGTTTTAGTAACTTGGTCATAAGGAACTGTGATAGGAAAAACAAGAATATTCTCTTGCCAAGCCGCAAGTTACATATCAGGTGTCAGCTTTCAGCAATCCCCGCTGCAACCCATCTCCTTCTCCCTTGACAGACTGTGTCGCAATCGAATTTTCTGTCATTTCGAGCAATAGCGAGAAATCTCTTTGCAGGCAAAATCAAGCACTTGAGATTTCTCACCCTGCTGTCGCAGGGTTCGAAATGACACATTTGGCTATTACGACACAGTCTGTGACGGGAGAAGGCAGGGATGAGGGTGATAAAAAAAACCATCAAACTTAAAATCGCCTTTGCTGAAAACTGATAACTGCTTTTTTTGCTTATCAGCCAACAGCTTAACAGCTCTTTTAAGTTTTATTATTCATTGCTTTTTTCTATCTCTTCAAGCTGTTTATCAAAGAGCGCTTTCTGTTCTTCATAAACGGTGTGCTTTTCTTCAAGAAGAGTGAAAAGATTTTCTATCTCATTCTCGCTTTCATGGACGGCAAGAGAGATCTCCCCAATCCTGCTGCCGTTTTTCTGCCGGCTTGCCTCCTGCATCTCAATGTTGCAGCGGTGCAGGATTTTCTCATGATGTGCTATCTTATTTTCAATATCTGACATCTCTTTCTCAAGAGGGTTCAAAACGTTTCCCCTCCTGGCTATTACCTCAGACCTCATGCGGCGCAAATCTCTTCTGTTTATTGCTTTATCGCTGTTTTTCTTTCTGAAGTCAGGTCTTTTATTATCTGTCTCTTCATCACCCCACCCGACTCTTTCCAGGAAATCGCTGTATGTGCCCTCAAACACCTCTGCACGCTCATCTGAAAAGACTATAAGGCGTGTTGCAATTTCATACAGAAACATCTCATTATGAGTGACAAGAATGACTGCTCCGGGAAAATCTTTTATTGCACTTAGAAGTGCATCTCCAGACTCCATATCAAGGTGATTTGTGGGTTCATCAAGAAGCAGAAGGTTTATCGGTTTTACAATCAGTTTTCCAAGCAAAACCCTGCTTTTCTCTCCTCCTGAGAGAACAGATATTTTCTTAAGCGCAGCATTCCCTTCAAACATCATTATTCCTGATATTGTACGGGCATACTGTCTTTCAACAGAAGGGTTTGCCGAGAGTATTTCATCCTCTACTGTTTTAGAGTCAATAAGGGTTGCAATATTTGTCTGTTCAAAAACCCCCGTCTCAAGGTTCTGGTTATAAGTGATATCTCCCTCTGTTGGATTTAAAAAGCCGGCAAGAAGTTTCAGAAGGGTTGTTTTGCCTTTGCCGTTTTTGCCGATAATACATATCCGGTCGCGAGCTCCAACTGCAAAACTTAAATCCTTAATGAGCAGGTTTTCAGTACTGTATCCAAAGGTAATGTTTTCAGAGTTCATCATGTATTTGCCGGGGAAAGGGCTGTATCTGAACGAGAACTCAAGAGTCTTAATAGGCTCAATTGCCTGTTTCTGCCCCATTTTTTCCAGGGTTTTGACCCGTGACTGTGCAAGCCCTGCAAGACGCGCCTTTGCCCTGAAACGGGTTATAAACTGTTCAAGGTCCTTTTTTTTGCGCTCTTCGTTTAGCCTTGTTTTTTCATAGACCTCTTCATCCTGTGCAATCTGGTGGTAATAATTTGCTGTTATCCCCTTTACCTTTCTGGTTTTTTTTCTGTGGATGCCTATGATGTGGGTTACAACCCTGTCCATAAAACTTCTGTCATGGGTTATTACTATAAGCTCGCCATGCCAGTTCAAAAGAAACTGCTCGACCCATCTTATTGCGGTTATGTCAAGATAGTTGGTAGGTTCATCAAGAAGCAGCATATCCGGGTTGGAGACAAGGACTTTTGCAAGGTTTATGCGAACCTGAAACCCGCCCGAAAAATGGCTTGGCGGGCGCTGCATATCAGCTTGTGAAAATCCAAGCCCAGCGAGAAATTTCTCGACCTGCCAGTGATTATGTTTCTCCTCTTCGGGGAGTTCTTTAATGCATTCGGAAAGAACGGTGTTTTCTGTAAAATCAAGGTGCTGCTGCACATATCCGATGCGGTATCCTCTCGGGACTGCAATACCTCCGGAGTCTGCTGTTTCAATGCCTGCAATAATTCTGAAAAGAGTGGTCTTGCCGTGACCGTTTCTGCCCACCAGTCCAACCCGTTCCCTTGGGTTTACCTTGAAACTTACAGACTCAAAAAGTCTCTGTGGTCCGTAGCTTTTTGAAAGGTTGTCAGCAGTCAGCATTTCTGTTCCACAACAGCGTAAAGTTTATCTTTTCTGCGGACAACCCGGTCTGTCTTAAGAGACACCTTAGAGCCTTTCCGGGCTTTTTCAACTTTTACGCAGTCTATCTCAATAGAGTCAGCCTTCTGAGTGAAAACCCCTGTTGTTGTGCCCTGAAACATCAGTTCCTCTCCTGTTGAAAAACCCCTGCTCTCAACTGTAATCTCAGCAGCATTATGTTTTTTAAAGTAATTTGTAACAATGCCTATATACTCTTTTCTGAAAGGGGAATGGTTTCCAGGAACCTCTGTCCACTGGTTGACAGGTTTTCCAAGAAAAAATCCTGATGAGAAACCTCTGTTGTAAACCCTGTCAAGTTCCTGCATAAGAGATGCTTTTAATTTTTTAAAAGATTTATCAAAAACAGGTTTTCCTCTGCTGTCAAAATAAAAATCAACAGCCCTTCTGTATGCAGAGGTTGCAATGCTTACGTATTCAGGGCTTCTGTTTCTTCCCTCAATCTTTAAGCTTGATATGGGTGATTGCAGAAGTTTTTCAATAAAGGGCAGGGTGCAGAGATCAAGAGGGCTGAGGACATGTTGTCTCTCAACCAGAAGGCTGTATCCTTCATCCGGCTCTGCAATTCTGTATTGCCTTCTGCAGGGCTGAAGACACTCTCCTCTGTTTGCCGATTTTCCATAAATACTGTGGCTCAGGAGGCATCTTCCGCTTATTGTGAGACACATTGCGCCGTGTGCAAAAACTTCAAGTTCAACAACATTTTTTATCTTTCTGCCGATTCTTTTTATATCCTCAAGCGAGCATTCTCTTGCAAGCACTATTCGACTTATTCCAAACTGTTTATGAAGAAAATCAATGCCTTCAGCGTTTGAAACAGACATCTGGGTTGAAACATGAACAGGAATCCCTGCCTCTGAGACCATCTTCATAACAGCCATGTCCCAGCATATAACTGCATCAACCCCTGCATCCTTTGCAGCTGTGATAATGCGTTTTATCTTTGGCAGTTCTGTATCAAAAACAATGGTGTTTAGGGCAAGATATGCCTTAACACCCCTGCTGTGACAGTTTTTTACAATCCTCTTTATTTGTGAAACAGAAAAGTTTGCAGCCCCTGCTCTCATATTCCACCCTTTTACACCAAAATATACAGCATCGCATCCGGCTTGAATGGCAGCGGCAAGGCTTATAAAATTTCCGGCAGGAGAGAGAATCTCTGGTTTTGTTATTTTCATAAAGATATTTAAACAGGATTAATGTTAAAAAGGGTATTATAACCTGTATCCTGAAATGGTGGCAATACAAAAAAAGGAACGAATTGACTCAAAAAAAATGTTACTCAAATTTATTTGTAACTGTAACAATTTAGCATGTTTGAATCCGCAGGGTGGTTTTAATACAATTCCGGTTGTTTAAAATTTTTTATATTATATGATATGGAATCATATAGAATTAGAACTCCGGTAAAGAAAACCGCTTCAATTGAAACGTTTAATCATTGGAGATTTTATGAGCAAGCCAGAAAAATTAGATTTACGTTCAATGGATATAGCCAGAGAGCAGAAAGAGAAATTACGCCAGTTGTTTCCTGAAGTTTTTTCTGAGGGTAAAATTGATTTTGAAAAATTGTTAGCTTAACGGTTGCCGGATAAATCAATCCGTGTCACATTTCAGGATTTATGGTTTTACCCGGTTAACACTCGTTATCCTTTAACAGATTGAGCTATAGAAATTAAATTGAACTAGCGAGCAAGAGGATAGGATAAATTGCAATTTATTATTTTAAAAATCAGGAAGTTTTTTCTATAAGTCCTTCAACAGCCTTTTCAAACTCATCTACGGAAAAGGGTTTAAAAAGGACGGGGCAGGATATGCTTTTGAAAAATTTATTGTATTCTTCATCAAAGGTGTTTCCTGTGGAAAAAACAAACTTTTTCACAAGGTTCGGAAATTTGGAAGCAGTAAGTTTATACAGTTCCATACCATTTAAATAAGGCATATCCATATCAGACACAATAACGTCATATTTGACTCTCTTAATTTTTTCAAAACCAGCCTTTCCATCAGGTGCCTCATCTGTATTAAAGCCGAGATCCATTAAAAACAACTGGTAAAGCATTCTAAGGGAATCATTATCTTCAATTATTAAAGCTTTCATAAGAATACCCCCTGTCTCTTTATAGCGGGCTACTGAATTGTTGCTCTAATCTCTTTAACTAATAGAAGAAGCAAGTAAAATGCCAATTAACAAAATCTTTTAAAAATACCCCTTTTTCTCTTGTTTGAGAGTTAAAACGTCTGAAAAATGACATAACCACACTTCAAAAGAGGAAAAAACTGCCTGCACAGAACCAAAAAATGTAAAAAACATCGATAAAACGGGCTGATTTAAGCCAATGCCCAATGGCATTTTATTTGCATTCAAAAAGTGTATGGAAGATAAAAAAATGGAAAAAAAAATTATAATATTAGAAGAGACGGTTAAAAGTCTTGAGGAAAGGCTTGAGCAGCTTGATCTATGTTTTGAGCTTCTGCTTGACACACTTGAAAGCAAAGCTCATAAAAAACAGTTCCGACAGAATGTTTCGCACTTTTCCATGAACTAACAATTGAAAAACAGTCTGCAGGCCGAAATTAAAATCTGTCTCGTCACTTTTATTGCAAATCTTTGTAGAAACTTCACAGGCATGTTTTTACAGTTTCTGAGCTGAATTAACTGCTCTGCTGTTTCTGCCAAAGAGGAAGAACCCTGCCAAACAGATACATTACAACAAAAGGCATTGCAAATATTACAAGTGCAACTAAAATTCCCTCTTTATCAAGGAAACCCGGGACATAGTCTGTCAAACCGCGCAGACTTTTTGAAAAAAGTTGCCCACCTATAACTACGTTCCATCTCATGGCAAACACCTGAAACAGTAGAAGCACAGAGCAGGTAATTCCGATCATATTCCTTGTTCTGTCTGATATTTTCATCAAGGATGCAAAACCAAGACCTATAAGAGGAACAATAGCAAAAACACCCATCTGAACAAAATAATAACTGAACCAGAGTTTCTGTGAGAGCATCTGCGAAACAATATGCCACTCTTCATGGGCTTCATATATATGAGTTAAAACCTCTAAAAACTCAAGGGTAAAATCAAGAATAAAAAATCCCCAAAGATATTTATAAAGAGAGCTCATGCAGTTATTATCTATTTTACCCCCTGAGAATTTCATCCATAGCCAGTAGCAGACAATCAGCATGGCAATTCCTGATACTATTGCAGACAGCAGAAATATCACAGGCATAAGCGGGGTTGACCACCATGGATTTGACTTTAGAGACCCGAAAAGAAAACCGACATATCCATGCAGGATACATGCGGAAGGGATCCCGACAGCAGCAAGAATGTATGTAAGTTTTTTGTCCGCTGTAAGAGTTTTTTCAGAAACATCAAGGTTTCCAAGCGCAAGACACCAGTAAAAAACCTTTTTTATTCCGGTTGTTTCCATCACTGCCTTAACAATATCGGGTCTGTAAACAAGCCATATCTCAAGCAGAACCAGAAGAAGATAGAATGTGTATATATATCCGAACCCCGACATTGCAGATGTAAACTTAGGTGTAAACATTATATTGAATGCTCTTTCAGGGTGACCCAGATGAAAAAGAAGAGGGGTGCATGCAAAAAGAAGGAAACAGAATGCTGCTACAAGTGAAAACCTTGCAATGGGTTTCAGCTCTGTCTTTCCGAAAACATGATACAGCGAGGATACTATAAAAGCGCCTGCAACAAGCCCTGTAATGTAGGGATAGAGTACTATCATCAAACTCCACTTAACATGGATCTCGTTTGGAAACAGAAAACCAGATGTAATTATCCCTTCCATCAGATAACCTCCTTGTCAAGTCCGACATAAAAAACTGTTGGCATGTTTCCTGTTTCAGGTTTCAATGCCTGCAGTCTTTTACCTCTTAGCAGACTGTAAACAGGACTATTGACGTCATCTGTTCTTCCGAAAAGCCTTGCATTTACGGGGCATACAGTCATACATGCAGGGCTGAAACCATGCCTAACCCTGTGGAAACACCAGGTGCATTTGTCAGCGACTTTTGTTGCAGGATTTTTAAACCTTGCCCCATAAGGACATGCCTGAATACAATAACCGCATCCTACGCAATGTTTTTCATCTACCAGAACAAAACCGTCCTTTGTCAGATAAGTTGCCCCGACAGGACAGACCTGAACACAGTTTGGTTTTTTACAGTGGTTGCAGAGTTTTGGAACAAAAAATGACTTCATAACTTTTTTTTCAGTATCAAGTTGTTTAAAACCCTTAAGACCGCCCTCGGATGAGTCAACCTTAACCTCCCCATCTTCAAATATTGTGTACCGCTCAATCCATGTTCTGTAGCAGCTGTCGGGGACACTGTTCTCTTTTTTGCAGGCATTAACACATAGTCCGCATCCTATGCACTTTTCAGTGTCAACAATAAAGGCGTAAAAGGCTTTTTCTTCATCAGAGGAAAAAGCCTTTGAAGGGAAAACCGGCATAAGAGCAACAAATAACCCGCCTTTTGCAAAAAGCTTTAAAAATTTTCTTCTGTCTTTATCCATCAATCTTCCTCTTTTAAGTTCGGTTCATGAGGGTCATGGCAGGATATACATGAAAAAGAAGGTTCAAACTTATACCCGTTTTCAATCATGTGCGATTTAATATCTGTAACCTGTGGAAACTCTGCAGGTCTGGCATCCAGCCATTCATGGCAGAGCAGGCAGGAGTCAGAAGAGCTGTCTGCCATCATAATATCTTTTGTGTTGTTATTATGAGCCTGCCATGGACCGTGACAGGTCTCACAGGATACTTCTCTGTGCGAATCAGTGCCCCAGACATGATACTGGTCGTCATGACAGGAAATGCATTTTTTTGAATCCTGATAAAGAGGGTATAGATCAGCCTGTTCCTCTACTGAATCAGCCCTGTAATAGCGGTATGAGTAGCTTTCATCGGTGCCGAAAGAATCTGGTACAAGAATACCCCGAAGCAGAAAAAAAGCAGCACCGGCAAAGAGCAATAAAACTGCGAATCTAATAATATGGTCGATATTTTTCATTAAAAAAATGCCTTTTTTAAGGATTATCTTTCTGCCATATCTGAAGAGAATGATAGCCTTTATCCCTGAACCTTCTATCCATTATGTTGATACGTTCAGGCACAATTCTGGTTAAAATTTTAGTCGTCCCAACCTCTTTTATAAGAATATCCAAAGGGGGCAGTTGCGCTCCTGAAACAGGAGGAAGGGTGGGCAGATATATTTTTGCCGCTTCCTCAAAGCCAGTGTCCTTTCCTGTAAGCAAGTCTGCTTTTCCGACCACCTGCACCCCAAGCGCCTGCCTGAAATAGTCATGGTCTTCAACCTGTTTGACATAAGCAAATGAAACCCTTTTGTTGTAGGCTATCTGAAAAAGCTTCTCAGTCTGTTTTTCAGACATGGCATAAAAAGTCATTGTCTCAGGGTCAAGAACCAGTTCAATTACTGAAGCAAGTGGAGAGTTTTCAAAAGAGGTGCTTAAAACGTATATATCTCTGTAATTGCCATTTCCCTTGAGTGTTTCAACAATGGCTTTCTGTATTTCATCCTTTTGCATGCGACCCTTTTTTGATTTTTTCATGGTCATAGTAGCAGAGGTATAAGCATCTGTTCCGTCATAGCTGTGGCAGTCAATACACTTAAGTTCTTCATCGTAAACACCGTGATGGGGAGGTTTGACGGTAGGCTTGACATAAAGATAACCAGGGCCTCCTTTGGGAAACGAAGCAGGATCATCTGAATAAACAGTAAAAGAGAAAAAAAGAATAAATATTGAAAAAATAGATAAAAAAGCTAAAATCTTCATCTGTTAATACTCTTATAAACTAAAAAATATTTAATGGTTTTTATTACCATAAAAAAGTCAATTTGTAAACTGTAACTAAAAAAATGTTTTATTTACAAATTAAAAGTGCACAGTTGACAAAGCTTTATAATAAAACCTTTTAACATAAAGTAAGGGGTCTTAAAAACATGGAACATTACATTAAAGTCTCTTGACTCTTTTTTAAAAAAGTGTTTAAATTAAAAAATATTAAACGGGGCGTAGCGCAGCCTGGTAGCGCACTTGAATGGGGTTCAAGTGGTCGCTGGTTCAAATCCAGTCGCCCCGACCAGTAAACAAAAAGCAGACAACAGTTTAAATGTCTGCTTTTTTTATTCTATTGGAGATTATGTGGTTTTGTTCAGATTGATTTGACAAAATTGAACAGTACATGCAGGTGATAAGATGCAGGGATTTTATATTTAGAAAAAAGATACATATTTTTATTGGCTTTTATTAAGAAATTATTCCATATATTAAAACTTTAATGATTACATTCTGCTGTTACTGAAGCCTGTCCTATCAACTCTTTAAACAGATTCTGTTGTTCAGGTATCTGAGGGAGATATTCAGGATGCCACTGAATGCCGATTACAAAACGGTGTCTGACTGATTCAATAGCCTGAGCTATACCTGTTATTTGCTCAGTTGCCACAATCCTTATATAATCCCCCTGTGTGTGAACTGCCTGATTGTGAAGGCTGTTTACTTTTATCCGTGTTTTCTGCAGAATTTTTGCAAGCTTGCTCTCTGGTTTAATCTCTATATATTTACGGGGAAATATTGTATTTACTTTTGGAGTTTCCTCATAAAACTGAGTAATGTCAGGATATAAGCTGCCATTGAATTGAACATTAATAAATTGAGCGCCGCGGCAAATTCCCAAAACCGGTAGATTGTTTTTGACTGCCATTTCCAAAATCTTTTGTTCCATCCCATCCCTTTGCCTGTCGAAAGCAGTGGAATAGTCAAGACTGAACAGGTTTCTGAAAAGGGTAATAACCAGACTAACTAACAAAAAAGGAAAACGAATCCATCCCAATGTGTTTTTTTCAGACTTTGCAATTTTGCAGGCATCGCGGAGTTCATCCATTGCATACAATTCCGGACTGATATCTGCTCCACCACCCAATATAAGCCCGTCAAATTTTTGGAGAGGGTCAAATGTAGATGGTTTTACCCGCAGAGCTTTTCCTCCTGCCCGCCATACTGCAATGCGGGTGAAAAACCATGCCATTGTTCCGCCTTGATCAGGTCCGGTAACAGCAAGGACAGGTTTTTTAGTCATTACAGAAAAGCTTCCCCCCATTTTGAGATTAACTGTTCTATAAAAACCTTGTGAGGGTGTTCAATGGAATTGAGGTAGGTTTTGCATAATTTTGCCAATTGGCCTTTTTCGACTGCTATTCTTTCAACAATTACCCAGTTGTCCCATTCAGATGTAAATGACCATTCGGGATTTGTCAAATTACAGTTTGGCAGGCGGTAGTGGAATGTGGGTCTTGCCGTAGTCAGATTGTCGTTAATTCTGCCTGTTACCAAATCCCTGTCTATGTAGGTAAAAAGCGGCAGCATATCCAGTGGACGATTTCGGGTAGGATTAAAATCAATATAATCATTTATAAGTGTGGAAATATCAGGTTCATAATCTGGCTGCAAAATATGTTTGGAATATTTTTTATCAAATGGCTCAATATAGGGGGTTAATTGCCTGAAAGTATCTACAGCTAATTTCTCGTGGAGCCAGTCATAAAGAATTATAAAGGAGCGTATAAAATCCCGCAATTCTGAGGCTTCCAATGAGGGAACTTCCGGATTAAGGTGTAATCCAAAGGCATTGAAAACAGAGGTCTTTGTGTCCTCGGCTGCATTGTTACGCAAGGCTTTGCGGAGCTCTTCGAGTTCATTCAGACGGGAAAGAGGAACAGGCGGACAGACGATTTCCATTGGAATCACATTCATAGCCGCTTTAGCTAAAAAATCTTCAATGGATTCAGTCAACTGGAGATCTTCAATACCCATTAAAGCTATATATTCTGAAAGTTTGCCTTCTTTAATCAGGGATGCATCAAGTTCAATGGTAAAGGAACCAAAATCTTTGAATTGTGAATCAGGGATTTTGCAGCAGTATTTGCCTTTAAATTCAGGATTCCCGCCAAATATTCCCGTAGTAATATCTGCAAGCTGTTTGATATCCAGTCCGGCAAGTTCTATTTCAATACCGATTTTTCGCGGTTTCTTCTCATAGTTATTTATATAGGGGGATTTTTTCATTCAGGATATAAAAATATTTTTTACTTTTTGAGTTCTTTTTTAATCTAAAGTTAACAATATTTGATCTTACCGGGCAGGTCAAGCATTTTTTACAGCCCATAATGACTGAAAAGGTCCCTGTTGCAGTATTCATCTGAGCTCATGCGCTCCTCTGCTTTTTGCTCAGTTAACCAGTTTATTTCTGCTCCGTTTTTATCACTTTTCAGCACTTCCTCTACAATAAAAGGGGTGACGGTCTCCACAGTGTCGGCAAGACAATTATAGATTGCCTTCACTGTTTCGAGCTGGTCTGCATCCATTTTGCGCATATCGTTTATCAGAAAATCGGTTACCACTATCCCAGGACTTATTGAACCTGCCATAACAGGGGTATTATCAACATCCTGGACAAGCGCTTCTGTAAAATATTTTACCGCTCTTTTGGTAGTCCCGTAAACATGCAGACCCGGGACCTTGTTGTCATTGCTTCCATGTCCGTACATATTATAAATATAGCCGAAACCATGCTGATTCATCCCCCGCAATGCTGTCAAAGCACCGTAGATAAGGCCGGTAATATTTGTGTTTACAACAGGGGAAACCTCAGACAGGTCTAACTCTGTAAGGCTTTTCATGCTGTTTGTGATCCCCGCATTATTTATCCAGATATCAATTGAGCTGAATTTTGTTGTTACGCTGTCCCACAAGGCCTGAACCTGAGAGCTGTCTGTAACATCACACGCAACACCGTAAACCATGTCTGTGCCAAACTGCCCCTGAAGATTCTTAAGCTCTTTTTCAAGGGTGTTATTGCTGCGGGAGCTTATGACAACCCTGTGTCCTCTTCTTAAAAACTCTTTTGCCATTCCCAACCCGATACCTCTGGTACTGCCTGTAATAACAACTGTCTTCATAATACCTCCAAGCCATTTTTTATTTTCTTAAATAGAGACAAGGTAAAAGCGTCTCAACATTTTAACCTGAGGTCTTCCGACTTACAGCCAATCGACCACTGATTACTGACTTACAATATCTTCAAGCCCAAGTTCTTTGAGCTTTAACGGTTCTATTAAACCTGTGCTCTTGTTCCATCCCCGTAAACGATAGTATTCATCCATTATTATTCCAGCCTGACTTCGGTCAAGCGGCTTGTCTTTATGGGATAAAAGTTCCCCTTTAGCGTTTGGCAAAAAACGCTCAGGATTATAAATGTCAAATATGTCTGAAGGAGGTTCCTGTCTCTTAATAAAATATGTTTCTGAGAGAACATCATCCTCTCTTCCTTTCCTTCCGTCTCTTATTTGGATAGAGCGGTTTAGATTAAAAACCCGCTCTCCAATAAGGTTTAACTCCTGTTCGGTTATATCAATGCCGGTTACTGCTGATAAAAGGGAGCTTTCAAGTGTTGGGTCTCCAACATGGTCTTGTGCTGCCGTATCATCCATAATGGGAAATACAAGATCACAGAGAATCAAACACTCTTTAGCATACTGACGGTCCTGTATGTGTTTTGCCGCCAAAGCTTTTCCGTCTGTTGTGGAGAAATCAACAGCCTGTTTTGAACCCCAGAATCTTTCTGCAATATCCTGAAGTACCCCGGTTGAAACATAGCTCTCCCGGCCGCTACTTTTAAGCCATAGAGCCCATTTTGTAAGGGGATTGCATATTTCATGCAGGGTAGTAATTGCAGGGCGCTGTTCTACAGCAAAAACAGGAACAGACATGATAAAGCTTTTAGGACCATAGGTTCGGGCAGGTCTGCCTGAGCTGGTAAGGAAGTCCCGTGTAATCTGTCTTGAAGTCCTGCCTATTATCTCTGATGCTCTCAAAGCGCCCTGCGCAAGTACTTTGCCAAACCCTTCATTGTCGGATATTTTTTTCATCATTGTTTCAATAAATTCAGTGCTTCCCATCTTTGACACAGGAAGCTCAGCCTGTTCCTCCGTGAGAATGTTCTGCTCAAAACATTTTTCCAGCCACAGAAGCAGAAAAAGTATCTCGTCAGTGCATAGAGAGTAATCGTTTACAAGTTCTGTTGCCAGAAATGTTGAATCTGTTATGGAGCCATTGAGTTTTATATCCCACTTGCCGTAAAACATTCCCATATGACATTTTCTTATTCCTTCAAGACCCGAGGCTCTTCTGTGAAGCGATCTCCAGCACCCTTGCGGACAGCCGTGACAGTACAGTTTTCTTACCGCTTCTTCATCAGCTACGGGCATTGTCTTAGCATAAATGTTATGCCATCCTGAGCCGGTCATTTCCCTTATTCTCTCTCTGATGTGATTAACTCCCTCAGGGTAGGCAACCCCAATCCTGCCGGAGCCTGTAGCAGCTATACCCTTTAGATTTTTTGAACCCATAACAGATCCAAACCCCATTGAAGCACTTCCTCCCAGATCGCCCATAATATTACCGATTCGGGATCCCTTATCACAGCCTGAACCAATAGACAGAATTTTGCTGCTGTCTGCTGTATCTTTATTAATAAATGCCCGTATGTTTCTGTTATTGAGTCCCCAAAGCGGAGTTGCATCCCTGATCGCAACCTGATTGTTATTGATATAGATATATACCGGCTTGTCTGCTCTGCCGGTTAATACAATCCCGTCAAACCCTGCTTTTTTTAGCTCTGCAGGGAAAAAACCTGCTATGCTTGCGTTTACAAACCGCTCAGGATAAGTACACGGAGATTTACCGCAGACCGCCATACGTGAAGCAGCAGGCGCTGTGGTTCCGCAAAGAGGACCTGTCATCATTATTAAAGGATTATCAGGGTCAAAGGCTGAGGTTTCAGGAGATGTTGTGTCCCAGTATATTTTCTGAGCTATTCCAAGACCGCCTATAAACTTCTCCCAATAGTCCGCGGTTTGAAGATTGGAAATAGTTCTTTCTGAAAGATCAACGTTTAGTATTTTACCTGTCCAGCCAAAATTGGAAGCTATCATTATTTACTCCTGATTGTCCCTTCTTTCCCACCTTTGAGCTCGTCTGAACCCGTTTTTGATAAAATCCATATTAATTATTGTAAGCCTGTCTATTCTTGTTTTGCTTATGTAAAAACCTTTTCTAATACCCTGACGGAATTTTTTAAGATGATCTTCACGCTGATCCGGGGTTGCATCCGCAGGGACCCGTGCACCCTCTTCATAGGGGAGAAATTCAGCAAGAATACGCTCAAACTCCGGATTTTCACCGTCTATCAGTTCGGCATAGCCAACTATCTGACAGCAGAGAAATTTATCAAAATCTCCTCCGAACTCTTTGTGGTAATTCAGGCTGACCCATGGGTTGTTCTTGATATGGTCAAGTTTCTCCGTGCCCTGTTCATGGAATCCGTAGAGGAACATCTCCTTGGGATCAAGAGTGAACTCTGCTGTTGTTGTAAGAGGTCTGTTATTGAGTGAAGTTCCAAGCACATAGGTCTTTGTATCGCGTTTTATACCTCCTATGACTTTTCTTATTTCCTTAATCAAGATGTCTTCAGGCATAACACCATCGCCTTCAGGTCTGCCGGGCATTTCGCCATGCAGCCAAATGTGGGTTGCTGTAGTGCCGGCATCAAGTTTAAAATCATGACAGTCAACACAAGAGAGGCCTGGTTCAATGGCAGGGTGGGTGTTGCCAACCTCTGCCTTTACATCTATTGTTCCCGCCTCTTTTTTTTCAGAAGCAAAAATGTTCACAGACATGCCGATGACAAAGCATAAAAGAAAAAAAACACAGTATACAATTCCTGTTCTTTTCATAAAAACCCTCCAAATTGGTTAATAAAACAAATACTATGGGCAATAGGCTACAAAAAGCAGATTTGCAGATGAGTTTTAGCCACATATATCAAAGCTTTATCAGTATCTTAGCTTGCCACTTTTGACTCCACAATCATATTTCTACATACCTTTCAACATAAACTCTGTCTGAAAAGCTATCTGATCAGACGGATCAAAATCAGGGTCAACAGATAAAGTGGTAAAAAAAGCGCCCATAACAAGAAAATAGATTATACGGGCAACCTTTCTTGAATCAACAGGCTTGAATTTGCCTCTTTCAATCCCATCATTTAGAATACTGCAGAATACCTCCAGAGTATCTTTATAAAAGGATGTCATTACCTGCCGTATTTCTGTATCTCTTGCACCCATTGCAAGAAACTCAAGACAGAACCTGTAAAAATCTTCATTCTGCTTAAGAAGAATCCCCGTCTCTTTCATAAAAATCTGTAACCGTTTTTCCGGACTATCTTCCTGGTGCAGGATACTGTTCAGCTGTTCTGAATATTTCCTTACCCTGTAAAGAAACAGCTCGAGAAAAAGTTCCCTTTTCGACTTGAAATAGTGATATATTCCGCCCTTGCTGAAACCGGATCTGCGGGCAATAATACTAATTGTGGTAGCAGCATAGCCGCTCTCATTGAAACACTCAAGGGCAGCGGAGAATATCTCTTCCTTACTTCTTGTTTTTATATCCATGAAAAAACCTTTGGTAAAATAACTACCGGACAATGGGTCGGTATTTTATTTATACAGTTTTTGTGTTTTATTGTCAAGAACATTTGTGTAATCTGTTTGACAGCAAGGCCGCTATTGCATATACTTATAGTGAAGAAAAGAAAGAGAGTTAAAATGAAAACAATAAACCTTCAAGTAGTTGTACTTTTAAGCGTCCTGCTTATTTGTTGTGCAAGGGAAAAGGAGGATACTTTCTTTACTGTCGGGATTATGCAAATATCTGAAAATACACTCCTTGACAGAGCAAGACTAAAAACTGTTGAGGCACTTAAAGATGAGGGTTTTGATGAAAACTTAAACATCCAGATAATATATAAAAACGCTCAGTGTGATATATCAAATATCCCGGTTCTGGCAAACTACTTTCTCAATTCAAAGGTTGATATGGTTTTAACAATAGGAACCCCATGTATGATAGGTGCAATTCAGGTGATCAGAAAAATACCGGTGGTCTATACCGTGTCATGCAGTCCTGAACAGGTCGGAATGCGGGACAACTTCGATAACCTGAGCGGAATATATGACCCTTTTAACTTTGAAGTTTTTATTGATCTTATAGAACAGAGTGTGGAAAAATTGGATTTAATAGGAATAGTTTACAACCCTTCTGAGGCAAACGCTGAATTTGCGGCAAAAAAACTTAAACAGGTCTGCACAGACAGGGATATCGGGCTTATTGCAAAACATGCCTATTCAACAAATGATGTTTTTCAGGCAAGTCAGGCTCTTGCACTGAAAAAAGTCAACTGTTTTGCTGTTGCTGCTGACAATACAGTGTCAATGTCCATTAACTCAATGATAAAAGTTGCCGAAGCAGAAAAAATCCCTGTTTTTGTTACTGATCCTTCATTGATACATAGCGGTGCCTGCGCCGGTATAGGTGCAGACTATGAACTATGGGGATATGAAAGTGGTAAAGTTGCTGCGAAAATAATAAAAGGTGAAAGCCCTGCACAGACAGCCCAACACCCTGTAAGCCGTCTGAGTCTTATGCTCAATATTGCCGCTGCAGAAAAGCAGGGTGCTGTGTTTCCTCAATCACTTATTGATACAGCAGATGTTGTGATAAAATAGTTTTACCCCCCTTCTCCAATCTCTTCAATCCGGTCATATTCAATACCCGTCTCTGTCAAGAGCGCTACAACAGCGGCAGAATCCTCTGTGCTGAATCTCACACAATAGCCGCATTCGGAACTTAGATGTCTTGGCACCGGGGTCATCTTATGTTCTAGACCCTTCTTTTTTAATATGTTTGAAGCCCATATAGCATAGTTGTTTGAGAAAAAAAGAACAACCGAGAAACATTTCATCTTATTATCCTTTAGCGCTTATCTTCTTTAATGCTGATACAGTTCTTTCAATCTCTTTTTTTGTATTAAAAACACCAAAGCTGAAACGAACTGTTCCTGCAGGAAAAGTGCCTATTGTCCTATGTGCAAGGGGTGCACAATGAAGACCTGTTCTGCAAAGAATATTATGTTCATCAGAAAGAACCTGTGCAGTCTTTGAAGGTTCAATCCGATCAAGATTAAATGATATAACACCTGTGTGAATAATGTCATCCGGTACATAACCGTGGAATCCAGCCACCTCTTTTTCTGCCAATGACAGAAAATATGTTGTGAGCTCTTTTTTTCTGGTTAATATTGTGTCAATGTTCAAATCTTTTGAAGTAATATGTGTAATGCCCGCATAAAGTCCGTTCAGTCCCGCACAGTTTAATGTTCCACTTTCAAACCGGTCTGGAAGAAAACCCGGTTGAACTATACTTTCTGATGAGCTGCCTGTGCCCCCGTACCTTAATGGTTTTAGCCTCTTGTGGTCAAACTCGTCTGAAATCACAAGCCCTCCTGTGCCTGTCGGGCCATAAAGGTTTTTATGTCCGGCAAAGGCGAGCAGGTCTATGTTATCGTTTTTCATATCAATTGGTACGACCCCTATTGACTGTGCACAGTCTGCAAGCAGAACAACCCCCTTTTGCCTGCACAGAAGACCAATCTGCTTTAAAGGCTGCACAGTACCGGTAACATTTGAACCATGGTTTATAACTGCAAGCTTTGTGTTTTCAGTAATGGAATCGGCAAACTTATCCATATCAATAATTCCATGCTCAGAACAACTGATTATTGAAAGGCTTATAAGCCCTTCTTTTTCAAGCTCTTTAAGCGGACGAATGGTGCTGTTATGTTCCATTGCTGTTGTAAGAACATGTTCCCCCCCCTTGGCAAATCCCCTTATGGCAAGGTTAAGGGCATCTGTTGCATTGAAACAGAAAATAATTCGCATTGGGTTTTTAATACCTACAAGATCTGCAACAGCCTGCCTGGCAGAAAATATTACCTCACCTGCTTTAACCGAAAGCTGGTGTCCTGACCTGCCTGGGTTTCCGCCGATATGATTCATATACTCAACAACAGCGTTCACTACTTCCCCCGGTTTGGGAAAGCTTGTGGCGGCATTGTCAAAATATATCAAGTCTTTAATAGGTTTATAAGGTTTTTCAGTGTTTGGCTGAGTCACGGCTGTAAGTTAAAAGAAATAAAATAAGGTGTTGGATATAATGGTAATTAACTCTTTAATGCATCTTTTATTAACAGGCGGTGAGTAATGGATAGCTTAGTGAATGTGTTGATGGATTTTAACCCATTATCACATATATTCATTTACCCATATACCAGAATGTTACAGTTTGAACCTTGCATATTATAACCTGTTCCGGCAATAGTATTTGAAAAATGCTCTAAACAAAGAAGTTGGCAGTTCAGGGTTTGATCTATTTTTTATGAACAAATATCAGAGATCCTGCTGCGGTTATGTCCATATCTATTTTAACCCTTTGCGCTTCATAGTCCAGGCTGGTGAAACGTTTGAAAAAGAAAAGGTCATGTTCTACAATCCAGCCGATTCCTGTCTGAAAAACAATGGCTCCGACTGAAGTAACATCGACTCTCTGTCCCGCATCCTGTGGCACACTTATATTTAACTGGTTACCGCCCCCTGTTATATCCACAAAATGTTTCCCGTCTGAGTATTCTCCACTGAAGTCAAGGTCTCCTCTTATGCCTCCGCTTACAAGGTTGAATTTGTCAAAACCGGTATTGCCTATGTTATTAATTGAAAGAAGAGCTCCTCCTCCAAGAACTGTTATTTCATCAGTGGCAACTGAAGTGGGTTTGCTGAAATCAATATCAATATCAGCTCCGGCACCGGATACAAGCAGGCTGTTTAAAGGCATGCTGCCAAGGTCTGCATTTAGTTCAATACCACCTCCTGCAATATCAATATCTGTGTTAACAGCGTACCTTCCAATCTTTATTTCCCACTGTTGAATGTCTGCATAAAGACCGCCATTGTAATCGATTTCCTCTCCGGATTTGAATGTGGCTTTAAATTTATTATCAATGGATGAGGTTGATAACACGGGTTCAAGACTGCTTGAGTCATAAATAATAAAAGCCTCAATAATGAAGTCATCTGACTCAGCCTGAGTTATGGTAATTTCCGAAGCTCCCAGACGAAAAACAAGAGATAACACTTCAGCGCCTCCAATATCATCTTCTGTAATGGTAAAGGTTTTTGAAAGACCTACAGCATGTGAAACACCAGAGATGGACATTAAAAGCATCCAAACCAGAGAAAAATTTAAAAATATTATAAAAGTTTTTTTAATCATAAAAATTCCTTATGTATAAGTTTTGTGAGAGAGAAAATATTATTTATTTTTTT
>CAZMHH010000045.1:0-30803 GCA_964566035.1 uncultured Thermodesulfobacteriota bacterium | reverse complement strand
ATCAAAGAACCTTAAAATAACTAAAATTTATGCACAACAAACCCAGAAGACCCATAAAAAATAAGTCGATTTTTTATTTTCAGGCATGAATTTATGGATATGACAGAAGAGCTTGCAAAAAAGCTTGAATTTGCAGAAAGAAAAAATCAGGAAATTGATGCGCTGCTGAAATGTGCCAGAGCTGTTCTTAGGAGCGAATCATTCACTAAAACAGCAAGGGAGATTTTTGATGTCTGCTGTGAGGTTACCGGCGCAAGATCAGGTTATGTTGCACTTCTGAATGATGACGGCAGTGAAAATGAGGTCCTGTTTCTTGAATCAGGCGGGCTGGACTGCACGGTTGATCCGAACCTGCCAATGCCAATCAGGGGGTTAAGAGCAGAGGCATACCATAAGAGGGGAACTGTTTATGATAATGATTTTATGAAAAGTCAGTGGGTGAAATTCATGCCTAAAGGTCATGTTGTGATGAGAAATGTTATGTTTGCTCCTCTTGTAATTGATGAGATAGCTGTAGGTGTGATAGGTCTTGCAAACAAGGAGAGTGATTTTACAGATGATGATGCAAAGATAGCATCAGCATTTGGTGAAATAGCATCAATTGCCCTGCAGAACAGCAGGACTCTGGACAAACTTAAAGAGGCTCTTGCTGCGGTAAAAACTTTGAAGGGGATGCTGCCCATCTGTGCCTCATGTAAAAAAATCAGGAACGATGAAGGTTACTGGGAACAGATAGAAAGCTATATTCATGAACATTCAGATGCTGATTTTACACACAGCATCTGTCCTGAATGCATGGAAAAACTCTATCCCGATCAGAAACCGCACTAATAGATCATTCCATAAAATTTACCCGTGTTTATCCATTAACCAATTATCAACCGCCCCACTGGTCCCTGTTGTCGATTACCCTCACTGCCTTCCCTTCGCTTTTTGGCAGAGAGTCAGGTTCTACCAGTTCAACCTTCGGAGTTATAAGTATTTCAGAGCGGAGGGAATCGGTGAGTCTTTTACGCAGTATTTCAAGTTCCTGAAAACTTCCCTGAAAACACTCTTTTTTAACCTCAACCATTATTTGCATGACATCGTTGCCATCTATTGTGTCTAGTATGATCTGAAAGTTTGAGCCAATATCGGAGTTGTCCATAAGTGTTTTTTCAATCTGTATGGGGTACATATTTACCCCTTTTACAATGAGCATATCATCTGTTCTTCCCTTTATCCTGGATATTCTCCTGTGGGTTCTACCACATGAACATGGCTCTGAATAGACTGTTGCAATATCTTTAGTTCTGTAGCGAAGTATCGGCATGCAATCTCTTTTCAGTGTGGTTAGCACAATTTCTCCTTCCTGCCCGTCTTCAACCGGTTCAAGTGTTTCAGGATTTATCAGTTCGAGGATATAACTATCCTCCCATAAGTGCATACCTTTTTTTTCAGGACATTCAAAAGCAACTCCTGGCCCGTTCATTTCTGAAAGTCCGTAAGAATTATAAGCTTTAATCCCTAAAGACTGCTCAATTCTCTGCCTTGTGTTTTCTGAGTGAGGTTCTGCTCCAAGAAAAGCGATTTTTAAGTTTAAATCATTTTTCGGGTTTATACCTTCTTCCTCAAATGTTTTAGCCATATGAAGGGCATAACTTGGGATTATATGAATAACCGTTGTGTCAAACTCCTGCATAAGAACTATCTGCCTTTTGGTATTGCCGGGACCTGACGGAATTACCATAGCACCGAGCCTTTCAGCTCCGTAATGAAAGCCAAGACCACCTGTAAAAAGTCCATATCCCATCATATTCTGAAAAACATCACCCTGCCGTACTCCCGTCATATACATACAGCGTGCAACCAGTTCTGACCAGTTGTTGATATCCTCTATTGAATGAAATATAACAGTTGCCCTGCCTGTTGTTCCAGATGATGAGTGAAGCCTCACAATCTTTTCTTTAGGAACGGTTACAAGGCCATAAGGGTAATTATTTCGCAGGGTATCTTTTGTAGTAAATGGTATCCTTCTTATATCTTCAAGTGACTTGATTTTATCTTCTGATATATGGAATGATTTAAATGTTTCTCTGTAATACGGAGAGTTTTCAGCTCTCCTTAAAGTTTGTTTAAGATATTTTATTTGAAGTTGTTCAAGTGTCTGCCTGTTGAGTGTTTCAATGTATTTATCAAAAAACATTATATTTTCCATCTACAGTTTTCTTTCATCAATTATTTTTCCTTTTTCAAGAATATCCTGTCCCAGACTCTTCTTTTCTGACAGTTTGACTTCCACCTTAACCTTAAGTTTCTGGTGAAGCGCCCGCTGAATTTTTTCCAAAAGCAGGGTCTGTTTCTTGATTTCATCAAAAAACATCATCTCTGAAACAGCCACCTTCACAATTAGACTGTCTCTGAAATCCTGTCTTTTTGCTATGATCTGGTACAGCGGCTCACAACCTTCAATGCTCAGAATGGTTTTTTCAATCTGCTCAGGAACAATGTTTATGCCTTTTATGATTATAATATTGTCTGTTCTTTTTTCGATACGTCTCATTCTGGCAAGGGTTCGTCCGCAGGTGCAGGGTTTATTGTCAAGAGTAGTTATATCTCCTGTTCTATATCTGATGATCGGGAAAGCTTCTCTCGTGAGGGTGGTAAGCACAAGCTCTCCTGTGCTTCCATACGGCAGAGGGGTTAATGTATCAGGATCTATAATTTCAGCTAAAACATGGTCTTCGTAGATATGAAGACCGTTTTTTGCCGGACATTCTGCAGCAATGCCCGGGCCCATCAGAACGCTTACACCATAATTGTCATAGGCATCAATGAAGAGTCTTTCCTCAATAATGTGTCTGGTCTCTTCAGACCAAATTTCTCCTCCGAATATACCTTTTTTCAGCATCGAAGTTTTAAGGTTAATTCCATGTTTTTCACATGCATCTGCAAGAACAAGGGCAAATGATGGGGTTGAAACAAGTACGCTTGACCGGTAGTCCTGCATGATTCTTACCTGACGGTCTGAATGTTCGTTTGATGCAGGAATTACAGATGCACCGATCAATTCTGCTCCGTGATGCAGTCCGAATGCTCCTGTATAAAGCCCGTAATGAAATGAAACCTGAATAACATCCTCTTTTGAAACCCCCACAGATGTTAAAAATCTTGCAACAAGGTTGCTCCAGTTTCTGATGTCTCTGAGAGTATAACCAATCACGGTTGGTTTATCAACTGTTTCAGTGGCAGTGTGAATCCTTACGACCTCTCTTAAGGGAACTGCAAACAGCCCGTAAGGATAGTTGTTTTGCAGATCATTAAGTGTTGTAAAAGGGAGCTTTTGAAACTGTTCAAGGGAACTTACATCTTCTGGCACAATTTTATGATTATCAAACAGATTTTTGTAAAAAGAGACGTTTTTGTAAACACGGTTAAGAACCGACTGTACCCTTTCAAGCTGTATCTGAATCAGTTCGTCACGCGAACAGCATTCATGTTTTTCATCCCAGAAAGGCATAATCATTATCTCCTTTATTAAGTTAGCAATTTAGCTGATAAGCTGATTTAGCACCGTAGCCAAGAGCAGCTATCGGCTGTCAGTTGTCAGGTATCAGCAAAAGCAATAAAGCTGTTAAGCAAAACAAGGATAGCAGCGTAGCTCGTAGCTGGTAGTAAAACCTAAAACCCTTTCGTACTCGTGGTCGTGATCGTAATCGTCATCATTCCGCTTTCGCCTCCTTCAGTTCACTCACTCCCAGATAGGTCTTTGCTGTTTGCCAAGATAGGCACGCTGTATTTCAGGGTCTTCAATAAGTTCTTTTGAATAGCCTTCCATAATTATCTTTCCCGTTTCAACCACATAGCTTCTGTCTGAGTGGGAGATGGCCATTTTGGCATTCTGTTCAACAAGCATTATAGTAGTTGAGTTCTTGCTTTGCAGTTGCTGCAATGTCTTGAATATATCCCTAACAATTATTGGAGCAAGTCCCATGGAAGGTTCATCAAGTAGCAGCAGCGATGGTCTGCTCATTAAAGCTCTTCCGATTGCAAGCATCTGCTGTTCTCCCCCGCTTAAAGTTCCAGCATACTGGTTGGAGCGTTCCTTCAATCTTGGGAATAATGAATATATGCTTTCAATATCGTTTTGAACAGTATTTTTCCCAAGTTTTTTAATGGTTGTGTATGCACCAAGCTGGAGATTGTCAAAAACAGAAAGAGGTGCAAAAATCTGTCTTCCTTCAGGAACCTGTGATATTCCCGCCAAAACAATTTTCTCTGGATCAAGGTTTGAGATATCCTTGTTATTATATAAAATTTGTCCGCTTTTTGCTCCGAGTATTCCGGAAATGGTGTTTAGAAGGGTTGTTTTTCCAGCTCCGTTCGCTCCTATTATGCTTACCATCTCACCTTCATTTATATGAAGAGAGATGTTTTTAAGCACATGCATTTCTCCATAGAATGTGTTGATATTTTGAAGTCTGAGCATAATATCAGCCTTTTAATGTGATTGTATTTCTTTCTCATCGCCAAGGTAAACCCTTATAACTTCATTGTTCTGTTGTATCTCTGAAGGATTTCCCGAAGCTATATATTTGCCGAAGTTGAGCACATATATCTTATCTGATATGTCCATTACAAGCTCCATGTCATGCTCGACAATAAGTATGGAAATGTTTTTTTTCTTTATTGAAAAAATAAGTTCTCCAAGAGAACGTGTTTCCTGAGTGTTCAGTCCTGCAGCAGGTTCATCAAGAAGCATAATATGGGGTTTAGATGCCATTGCTCTTGCGATTTCGAGCAATCTTTGTTTTCCTATTGGAAGGCTTGCTGCAACAGTATCTGCTTCGTCTTCCATTGCAACCATTTCAAGAAAACTCATAGCCCTGGATTTTGAAGTCCTTTCCTCTTTCAATGCACCGGGCATCATAAGTGATGCTTTTAAAAGACCTGTTTTTGTTCTTGAATACATTCCAATCATAACATTTTCAAGAACGGTCATATTGGAGAAAATCTGAGGGGTCTGAAAGGTTCTGGCAATGCCATTTCTTGCAATCTGATAATCTTTTTTACCTGATACAATATTTCCATTGAAAACTATGGAACCTTGATCCGGGGGAAAAAATCCGCATATTACATTAATCATGGTGGTTTTACCAGCTCCGTTTGGACCTATAAGAGCAGTGATTGTATTCCTTTCGACTGAGAGATTAACTGAGTCAAGTGCTGTCAACCCGCCGAATCTTTTTGTAATATTTTTAGTTTCTAGTATTGTTCCCAAAGTTTAATCCTTATCCCTGAAAAGTGATTTGCTCCTGCTGTACAAAACACTAACAGCCTTTGTAAGACCGCCTGGCATAAACATCAAGATTATGACCAGGATAAATCCATAAATAAGTACATCATAGTCTTCAAATGCTCTGAGTTGTTCAGGAAGAATGGTCAGTATGAATGCTCCTACAACTCCACCCCAGATATGTCCCATGCCGCCGATGACAACCATTGTTACAAAACGAATGGAAAGCATCAGATCGCTTGTCTGAGGACTTATGAATGTTACATAATGTGCGTAAAGAACACCTGCAGTTGCAGCATAAAGAGCGCTTAGCACAAAAATCTTGACCTTGAGATCAGCCACATTTATGCCAAGTGAGCAGGCGGCTGTTTCACTGGTGTGAATTGAGCGTAGAGCTCTTCCCTGTCTTGAATTTATAATATTTGCAGTAATAAAAAAAAGGAATATAAAAACCCCCCAAACCAGGGTATAGTATTTTATATCATTATCAAAGACCAAACCTCCGATGTTTAGAAACGGAATACCCGGCAATCCCGATGGACCTCCTGTAAGCTCAACATAAGCATTAAGAAATATGTGAACAATTTCTCCGAATGCCAGGGTTGCCATTGCAAGATAATGACCCTTGAGTCTAAGGCTTGGAACCCCTATACAGTATGCAACAACTGCTGTTATAGTCATTGTAGCGGCAAAAGCCGCGACGAAAGACACATTATATCTCAGAGTTAGTATAGCAGATGTATATGCACCTATTGCGTAAAAGGCTGCATGTCCCAAAGATATCTGCCCTGCATATCCAAGAAGAAGATTAAGCCCGAGCGTGACTATGCTGAATATTCCTGCAAATATAACTATGCTTAGATAGTAGGAGTCTTCAATGATAAAAGGAATGAGAGCTATTAAAACAGTAAATATGATAAGGTTAATATAATTGTTCTTCATTTATTAAAATTCCTTCAGCCTGTTTTCCTGACTTGTCCCAAACAGACCACTTGGTTTTATAAACAGAACAACAAGGAGTACAATAAGAGCTATTGCGTCTTTGTAAGCTGAAGATATATAACCAGTAGCATAGGACTCAAGTATTCCGATAAGAAGTCCTGCAACGACCACTCCTGAAAAATTTCCAAGCCCCCCCAGAACAGCGGCACAGAAACCTTTCAGGGCAAACATATATCCCCTATCATAGTCCATAAGAACAACAGGGGTGAAAACAATGCCTGCAACAGCACCTATTCCTGAACTTATTGCAAAGGATAAAAGAATTATTTTTTTTGTGTTTATCCCGACAAGTTTTGCTGCAAAAGGATTTACAGCACATGCCTTCATTGCCTTTCCTGTAAGAGTGTATTTGAAAAAAAGGGCAAGAAGAAGTACTATAACAGTTAAAAAACCTATAACCCAGAATGTCTGCGGCAAAATTTTAGCACCAAAAATATCAATTGCCGTCTCGCCTGAAAAATGTGGCAGAGAGTATGTTTTTTTCCCCCAGATAAGCATTGCAGAGCCTTTGAAAATTATCGAACCTGCAAGAGTTATCATAATAAGGATTAAAACAGAAGGTTTTTTAAGGGGATAAATTGCAAGTCTCTCAAACAGTGTTCCTATTGCTGTCACAATAATTACAGCAATTAAAAATGCCGGAATGAGCGGAATTCCCAAAGTTACTGTAAGCCACGCGCCTACCAATCCGCCTAAAACAACAAATTCACCCTGTGCAAAGTGTATTATTCCGGTGGAATTGTATATAATATTAAAGCCGATTCCAACCATTGCATATATGCTTCCAATGGTTATGCCGGTAAAGAGAAACTGTATTATCTGACTTGAAAGTTCCATAATGTTGAGTTGTTAATAAGTTACAAGATTCAAGCAGCAAGTTACAAGGAAAAACCGATTACGATCACGACTTACTGCACGGTATTCTTACTTGTATCTCGCGGCTTCAGGCTTGAAGCTCTTATACTGCTTTCAAATAAAAAAAGAGGCTAAACCCTTAACCTGCAATTAATATGTTTAGCCTCCTAATTATCAATACCGGTGCTGTTGATATATTGTTTTACTCTGCAGGAACAAACCTACCGTCTTTTATGCCTATCATTTCAAATGCAGTTTTATCAAGTCCGTAATGGTCATCAGGGGCATAATTGAAAATACCGGTTATTCCAAGAAACCCTTTTCTGTTTTCAATATGGTCTCTTATTTTTGCTCTGTCGGCACCCACCTCTTTTAAGGCATCAATAACCAGATAAAGGGCATCATACGCATAACCGCCGAAAGCACTTACATCGGTATTAAATTTTGATTCATAATCGTTTTTATATTTAACAAGAATCTCTTTTTGAGGGTCATCATCAGAGAGAAGGTCAGCTATAAGCAGTCTGCTGCCCGGAAACAGTACGCCTTCTGCTGCATCACCTGCAGCCTTTGCATACTCAATGTTTCCAAAACCATGACTCTGAAAAAGAGGAATTTTCATGCCAAGCTGTTTTCTGTTTCTCATAACAGTTGTTTGTGCAGGTACTATAGACCAGTTAACAACAGCCTGAGCATCTGTACCCATAATTTTAGTAAGCTGAGCAGTCATATCAGTGTCTCTTGGATTGTAGGTTTCATCGGCAACAATTGTTAAACCCATTTCACCGGCAAGTTTTATGAGTTGCTCTCTGCCTGCTGTTCCAAACCCGGTTGTAGCGGACATTAATGCAATCTTGCTGACGTCCATCTCTTTTGCCTTGTCATATATTCTGATAACAGCGTCAGCATCGCTCTGAGGGGTTTTAAAAACCCATTTTTTAACAGGTTGGATTATAGCTTCAGCTGCAGCGCATGAAATAAGAGGAACACCATACTGTTCTGCTATAGGTATTACAGCCATAGTTGATCCGCTTCTTGACGGACCAATAACTGCACAAACCTTGTCTCGGGTAATAAGTTTTCTTATTGCAAGAACAGATTTGCCCTCATCCCCTGCTGTATCTTCAACAATAATCTGCAACGGATGGCCGTTTATGCCGCCCTGTTTATTTATCTGTTCCTCAATCATTCTTGCAGTATTTCTTTCCGGTTCACCAAGCCAGGATGCCGGACCTGTGATAGAGAACATAGCCCCCACCTTATAAGGCTCCTTAGCCCATGATGTAGTCAATAAAAATACTGATACAACTGTTGACAAAATGATTACAGATAGTTTTTTCATTGTTTTACCCCTCTTTTAGTTGAATTAAATGTTATAAACACTTTTGCCATTTAATATCTTAACATTGTTGTAGGACAGGATTTCAATTGCTCGGTTATTGTTATCAAATCTGAATACAATCAGAGCATTGTTAGAACTGCCCTCTACAAAAGCATACATGTATTCGACATTTACCTTTTCACCTTCAAGAATGTCAAGTATCTCTGATAAGCCTGCGGGTTTGTCTGGTACTTCTACTGCAACAACTTCTGTTTTGCTTACAGTAAAGTTATTGTTTTTCAGGGTTTCAAGAGCCTTGTCTATATTGTTAACTATCAGCCTCAGAATACCAAAATCAGAAGTGTCAGCCACAGAAAGAGCACGGATGTTAACCCCTGCCTTGCCAAGAACCCGGGCAACATCTGCAAGTCTGCCGGATTTGTTTTCAAGGAATATTGAGATCTGTTCTACTTTCATGTAACCCTCCTTTAATATAAGAGTGCTTTGAAAAAACTATATTTTTCGTTTGTCTATTACCCTTTTTGCTTTGCCTTCACTTCTTTCAATTGTTTTTGGCTCAACCAGCTTGCATTTGCATGAAATGCCAAGCATCTCCTTTATATCTTTTACAACTCTTTTCTCAAGATGTTCAAGCTTTTTAACCTCATCTGAAAATACCTTCTCATTTACCTCAACTTGAACTTCAATTGTGTCAAGATTGTCGTGGCGATCAACAATAAGCATGTAATGGGGCTCTATACCCTCTATTTCCATTAGAACGCTCTCAATCTGTGATGGAAAGACATTGACACCTCTTATTATAAGCATGTCGTCGCTTCTGCCGGTTATCCTCTGCATTCTCACAAATGTTCTTCCGCACTTGCAGACTTCAGGGTTGAGACAGGAAATATCACGTGTCCTGTAGCGTATCACAGGAAAAGCCTCTTTTGTGATTGATGTAAATACAAGCTCTCCTTTTTCGCCGTAAGGAAGGGGTTCCTCGGTTTCCGGATCAATAATTTCAGGGATAAAATGATCTTCAAAAACATGAAGTCCTGATTTTGCCTCAATACATTCACTTGATACACCGGGTCCTATCACCTCGCTCAGCCCGTAGATATCAACCGCATCAATATTAAATCTTTTCTGAATTTCAATTCGCATACTTTCAGACCAGGGCTCAGCTCCAAAACAGCCGACCCTGAGTTTAAAATCTGTTGCAGGGTTAATTCCCATTTCTTCAGCTACTTCTGCAAGAAAAAGAGAGTAGGAAGGTGTACAGGTTATTGCTGTTGGCCCAAAGTCTTTCATTATCATAATCTGTCTTTTGGTATTGCCTCCTGAAATGGGAATAACTGAAGCCCCTATTTTTTCAGCCCCGTAATGAGCCCCAAGCCCTCCGGTAAAGAGCCCGTATCCATAGGCATTATGAACAATATCACCCTTATGTATTCCTGCAGCGGTGAGGGTTCTTGCCATCAATTCTGACCATGTTTCAATATCATGTTTTGTATAGCCAACAACAATCGGTTTTCCTGTTGTGCCTGAAGATGCATGTACCCTGACAACCGATTCCATAGGAACACTGAAAAGACCAAATGGATAGTTGTCCCTCAGATCGGTTTTAACGGTAAACGGAAGAAGCCTTAGATCTTTTATGGATTTAATGTCGGAGGGTTTTACACCTTTTTCATCAAATTTTTTTTTATAAAAAGGCACAGTTGAATAAACTCGTTCTGCTGTTGCCTGAAGCCTTTTTAGCTGAAGCGCTTCAAGTGCTTCTCTTGGAAGGGTTTCAAATTCATCGTTCCAGATCATTTTTGTTTTAGAAACCTCCGTTTATGAGTTAAATTTTCTGCCTATTGAGAAGGCTTTAAGGTTTACCTCAACAATTTTAGAAGGCAGGGTTTCAGATATTGCAGCATTAAAAAAAGTATCATCGATGTCAAGGAATTTGGAGAGAAATCCGGTAAAGACCACATTCACGGTTCTGGGATTTCCAGCCTCACGGGCAAGTGCTGCCGCATCGATAAGCTCGAATCTCTGAAATTTATCAGACAGTATATAAGGTATATTCTCAGGATAGATATCTTTGCCGATGTTTACGGATGGGGGGAGTATTTTATGATTGTTGACTATAACAAGCGGATCATCAGCAAGACAATCAAGGTATCGGAGGGTTTCAAGCTGCTCAAGGGAAAACAGAATATCAACTTCACCTTTTTTAATAATCGGTGAATAAACGGTTCTTCCAAACCGCACATGGCTGTTTACGCTTCCTCCACGTTGCGCCATGCCGTGAACCTCGCTTTTTTTAACATCGTAACCAGCGCGCATAGCCGCTTCAGATACAATTTCACTTGCAAGGATTACTCCCTGACCGCCAACCCCTACCATTAGTATATTAGTGCATTTATCCATTTTATTAACTGTTATGAAGTTATAGCCTCATTTTTGCAGACCTGAGCACAAATACTGCACCCAATGCAGAGAGGCTGGTTAATAATAGCTTTAGACTCGTCACAGCTCCACTCAATTGCAGGGCAGCCCAGTTGCAGACATACCTTACACCCTATACATTTTTCTTTATCCACTGAAAATTTTGTTTCAGAGAGTTTCTTTGCCCGTCTGTGCAGCACACACGGTGCCTCTGAAATAATTACTGAAGGCTCAGGGCGGCTGACTTCCTCCTTAATTTTGCTCTCAATTTCAGAGAGGCTGTAGGGATTGATTTTAATCACATTCTTAATTCCAAGAACAGAAGCAAGAGCTGCATAATCTGTCTGCGAAGTGGTTTCACCCATCAGGGTGAAACCGGTACCAGGGTGTTCCTGCCGACCGGTCATGGCTGTTGTTCTGTTGTCAAGAATTATTACCGTGCAGTTTCCTCTGTTGTAAGCAATGTCGAGAAGCGCGGTGATGCCGGAGTGCAGGAATGTGGAATCACCAATTACTGCAACAGTGCCGGATTCTGATTTCTCATCCATTGCTTTTGAAATTCCCATTGCATGACCTATGCTTGCGCCCATGCAGATACATGTATCCATTGAATTAAGCGGGGGCAGGGCGCCGAGCGTGTAGCATCCTATATCCCCTGTAACGAAAAGCTTTAATTTTTTCAAGATGTAAAAGATGCCTCTGTGAGGACATCCCGGACACATATTAGGGGGTCTGGGGGGAAGATTTGCCAGAGGAATACTGATTTTTTTTTCAGGCACAGCTCCTTTTATCGCTGTTTCAACAATTTCAGGGCTGAACTCTCCGCATACAGGAAAAATCTCTTTTCCTGTGACATCAATGCCGAGGGATCTTATCTGATCCTCAAAAAAAGGATCGAGTTCTTCACAAATATAGATTTTTTTGACTTTTTGGGCAAATGTACGAATCAGGTTTTTAGGAAGCGGATAGATAAGCGCAAGTTTCAGGAACGAGTACTCAGGAAAAGCCTCTTTCGCATACTGATAGTTAGCTCCGCTTGTGATAATTCCGCATTCGGTATTATTTATCTCAATGGTGTTATATTCAAAGTTATCGGAAAACTCCTCAAGGTCTTTAATCCGTTTTTCGACCAGAGGGTGTCTTGCACGTGCAAAACCGGGAAGCATCACATATTTGGAAGGCTTCTTCTCAAGTCCCCTGGACTTAACGGTTACAGGTTCCTCAAACTCAACAATTGATTTTGAATGGGATATACGGGTGGTTGTGCGGAGAAAAACAGGGGTGTCGAACCTTTCACTCATCTCAAAAGCAAGCCTAACAAATATCTTTGCTTCCTGACTGTCAGCAGGTTCAAGCATGGGAATTTTTGCAAATTTTGCATAGTTTCTGTTATCCTGTTCATTCTGTGAACTGTGCATCTGAGGGTCATCGGCGGTTATAATTACTATACCGCCATTAACTCCGGTGTAGGAGAGTGTAAACAGAGGATCGGCTGCTACATTTACACCTACATGTTTCATTGCCGCAATGGTTCGGATACCGGCTATTGAAGCGCCTGTTGCAACCTCTAAGGCAACCTTTTCATTAGGAGACCATTCTGAATATATTTTATATTTTACTATATTTTCAAGAATTTCAGTGCTTGGAGTTCCGGGGTATGCTGCCGCCACTTTGACTCCCGCCTCGTAAACGCCACGAGCAATGGCTTCATTTCCAGATAAGAGTTTTTTCATATTTGATGATAAGATAAATAAACGGGATAAATTTATAAATTTATCCCGTTTATCAAATGTTATTGATTAATAAAAGACTATAAGTTCGATAAATCCGTAGTCATCCTTTACTTTGCTTGATATTCCGCTTGGTCTATTCTCAAAGTTAAAATAGTATTCAAAGAAGAGTTTTACTTTGGGGTGGATGTGATAGATCAACAGGGGCGTAATCTGTTCTTTATCCCATGCGCCACTGCCTCTCATGTTCGCAACTCTGTGTTGATCATAGTTTGCCTGTGAATAACGTACAAAAAGATCTGTCTTGAAAGCAGGAATTTTATATCCGCCCAATACATACCACCAGTTTGCGGTTACATCAGAGACTTCACCTCTCATGAATTCAGCCTTAAACACAAAAGGTCCTTCTTCAAAGGTAAGGTCAGCACCGTAAAGAAGATGGTCTTTATCTGTTGAAGTGGTGCCGAGTATGTTTCTACCCATTATATCGTTAAAAACGCGAAGATTATTTGAACTGAGCCTCTGATAGAAAATTGTTGAACCAATATTAAGGCTGTCCATAAACTGATAGCCAAACCGTGCGCTGAATGCCTTGTTGCTGTTATCATCAAGATTCTGCTGCCCGACACCAAGCAGCCTTACACCTTTTGATTTTCTCCAGTTCATATCCCAGTCACCAGCGTTGCGTGTGGTTGTACCGCCTGACAATGCCCAGCCGTTGAAGACTGCGAAATTTGCAGAAAATTTGTTCCAGTTTGTTAGATACTGAATACCTGTTATCCTGGAAATGTTCAATGATCTATTAAAGAGACCATAATCGCTTGTTATTCTTATAGGACCAGCCGGTGTTATACCAAATGCCCAGTTGCGTGTTTTACCAACGATGAGTTTTCCTTTAATGGGACCAATGTTTAAGTTTCTGAACTCAGCAAAAGCACTTTCAAAGAAGGTTGTGGGACCCGCCCAGTTTCTATATCTTCCATATGGTTCTGCATTTGGTGCATTACCGCTTGGATGAAACCAGATATTAAACTGTCCTGAAATGTTTTCTGTTACATCATATCTGAAGTTTAAAGCAATTTCCGTTACATCAAAAGAGCTGTGCTGACGTTCTCCTTCCCAGAATCTTGAACGGACATAACCGCTCAATCCTATGTGTGAGAATTTTTTAGCAAGACTGTCCAGAACCTGAAACCTGTCTGATACCTCTGATACCCTTTTTTCAACATCCTGTGCTGCTGCTTCGGCTCTTTCCTGTGCTGTCACAGCATCCTTGGATGTCTTCTCAAGTTGAGTCTGCAGTTCCTCAACTCTTTGCTGCATCTCCTCTATCTGTTTTTTCATCTGCAAAATCTGGTCGTCAACATTTGAAGCAAATGCAGAAACAGGCAGAAACAATAGCAGTGCAATAAAAATTTGTAAAACTTTTTTCAATCTTCTTTCCATTTTCCCTCCATGTTTTGGTTAATAAAATAAAAATATAGTGAATAAAATTAGTTTACAATATCCTATAAGATGAAAAATGTCAAGCATAAAATTAAATAAAATTAATAAAATCGTGAGATATTATCAAATAAATTGGAAATAAAAGGGTAAGGGATTGTAATAAAATAGGTACAGGTATTATTTGTATGATAAGTCCGTTATATCGAAACCTGGGATTTTTATCTTTGTATTAGTTGATGGTTCCGTAAAAAGTCCACATCTGTCATCTCGAATACCACGAAGCGCTGCACGAAACGCACGTGAGAGATCTCATAACACACTGAAACAACGAGATTTCTCAGCCTGCTGTCGCAAGGTTTGAAATGACAATATGGTTGTTTTTGGACTTTTTACATGTCAATCTTAGTTAAAGAATTAAATTTAACTTTACTCTTTTGCTGTTTTTGTGTATCAAAGTTATAGAAGCATTATTTATTCAGCCATCAATTTACTATTTAAAGGAAACCAGAAATGATAAAAAAATTTTCCAAGTATGTTGTTGTATTCTTCTCTTTAATACTCTTTTTAAGTCCAAATGGATATACTGCTGAGATTAAAAAAATTGCTATATTTCCATTTGAAGCTCATTCAAAAGAGGATATAGGATATATCCAGGGTGGAATCGGATCCTTACTGCCTCCACGTGTTGCAATTCAGGGTAAGATTTCAGTGCTTGACAGAAACCTGGTATCAGCAGAATTTACAAAAAGCGGAGAAGGTAAAACGGTTCAGGAAAAATTACCCGTAGCAAAAAAACTTGATGCTGATTTTATTCTCTCTGGAAGTATAACAAAAATAGGCAGTAATGTCAGTGTGGATACAGTGCTCGTTGATGTAGCTGAACCGTCAAATCAGTTTCAACTGTTCATACAGAGCGAAGATTTTGACAGTATTATACCAGAACTCAATAAATTGGCTCAGAGGATAAAGGATATAGTTGTTGATGATCCTGATTTTGTTGAATCTGTTCCTGCCAAAAGATATGACGAACCGATTTCAGAACCAGATTCTGTTCAAGAAGCTTACAGGGATGAACCCTCTTTGTCGATCCCTAAAAAACCAGTTGTACGGCAGGTTGAACCCGTATTTAACTCAGTTCCCGTGATGAGGTTTACAACCAAGGGGGTTCCTGCAGTTGTAATGGCTTCAGGTGATATAAACGGAAATGGAAACAAGGAAATTCTTATTGCAAACAGGAGAGAGATATTTGTTTATGAAACTTCTGCAGATGGTTTTATTCAAACGGGGTCAATTAAATTTCCTGTAGGCAGCTATATTATTGCCCTTGACTGCGGAGATTTTAGACAAAACGGAGTTGATGAAATTTACGTTACAAGTTTTAAAGGACGTTTCCCCAATTCTTATGTTGCTGAATACACCGATGAAGAATACAAAATCCTCCTAAGCGGTGAAAAGTATTTTTTCAGGGTTATTATTGATGATGAAGGAGAGAAAACCCTGCTCGGACAGAGTGCACTTGGCTCAACCCCTTTTTCAGGGACTGTTTCAAGGCTTTTCTGGAAAGAGGATGGGCTCATTCAAAGAGATGAAGTTTCAATTCCAAGGGATCTGGGAATTTACAACTTTTCGAAAGCAGATATTGATGGTGATGGAACAAGAGACTTAATGGCTTTTCATAAGGCATTTTTAGCCGGAGGTGAGAAGCTGACACTTTTCTCATACACAGGAAGGGTTAAATGGGTAGACCCTGAAAAGCTGGGAGGGAGTACAAACACCTTTACGGTATCATATATAGGCGATGACGCTGAAAAAGAGATGGCAGTTCCTGTGAGAATAATATGCGAGGATTTTAATGGGGATGGTAAGGTGAATGTTGTCGTTGCTAAGAATTCAACAGGGAAAAAAGGAGTGCTTGATTTTCTTACCTCATATAGTGAGGGAGAGGTGTTATCCCTTTACTGGGACGGGATTGATTTTCTTAGTAATTGGACCAGCGGACAGCTTGGAGGTTATATTGCAGACTATATAGCAGAAGATATTGACAGTGACGGAAACAAGGAACTTGTTATTCTGTCCGTTACAACACCTGACTTTTTTGGAAAGTCGGAAAATACTGTCACAGTTTTTAAACAGCGGTAATGGCTGTTAAGATCTATTTGTCCCATTGCTTAAGGGAAAGGTCAAATACGCGGTCCGCTATAGTTGAACTTTTCTGAAAACCATAAACACTTTGAATTTTTATTACACTGGTTTAATATATCAGGAGCTTAACAGAGCTATATTGCTGTTACAGTCCCTGTTCTGCAAGCGACCGGAATATTTTTTTCTGTTCATTTGTTATATTCTTAGGTGTTTTGACAATAATTCTTACATACTCATCTCCAAAACCTGTTTTGCCAAATAAAGGAAATCCTTCTCCTTTTAATCTCATTCTGGTATTATTCTGAACACCCGCAGGGATTTTCATCTTTTTTGTTCCATTAAGCGTGGGAACTTCTACAGTTGTTCCCAGCACTGCTTCGCTAAGTTTTATTTCTTTTTCAACAATTATATCACTTCCTTCTCTTTTAAAAACAGCGTCTGGTTGAACCTTTACTTTAATGAAGAGATCTCCGGGCTTATTTAATTGTCCTGCATCACCTCCTTTTCCCTGAAGTCTAAGTTTCTGCCCTGTTTCAATCCCAGGGGGTATTTTAACCTTAAGACTTTTTTTCTTGCCGCCGTACATGTATTCTATAGTCTTTTCACAACCTTTGGCTGCCTCCATAAAGTCGATTGATAGTTCAAGCATTAAATCCTGCCCTGTCTGGGGTCTGGATTGCTGATTGAATCCTCCTCCGCCAAATATATCCTCTACCCTGAAACCACCCCCTCCGCCGGCGGTAGAAGTTCTTCTAAAACCACCGCCGGATCTTCCTGTTTTGAAAAAACTGAAAATATCTTCAGGGTTAAATCCCATTTCTCCAAAAATGTCGCTGAAATTTGAACCTCTGAAAATATCTTCCTGGGAATATCTTTTGTGAAAACCTGCAGATCCAAAGCGGTCATATTGTGCTCTTTTGTCTTTGTCGCTGAGCACAGCATAAGCTTCGCTTACATCCTTGAACATCTCCTCTGCTTTTTTATCCCCCGGATTTTTATCAGGGTGATACTTGAATACAAGTTTTTTATATGCCTTTTTTATCTCATCGGCTGAAGCATTTTTGTTTACGCCAAGTGTCTTGTAGTAATCTTTATTGCTCATAAGAACGGTTCCTGTTGTAAGAGTTTTTAATCAATTTATTTAAAAATGCCTGCGGATTCTCGATTGTATTTTTTGTAAATAAAAAAGATTTTTTTCCAGATTTTTCAAATACAAGCTTTAAACCGTGATTATAATTAGATAGCAGTTTATCAAGAAACGGAGAAACATCAACCTCATTTAATAAAACCTTTTCAATTATAGCACTTAAAGCCTCGCCATTAAAATGGATATCAATATTATGGTATTTTTTAAACATTCCCTCATATTCTCTTATCTCTTCGACAATCAATGCTGCCTCTTCAATGACAAGCTTGTAATCAACAGATTTATCAACAGAGTTACCTACAATAACATCTATAAAAAGATCATCTGTCAGAAAAACAGATTCATCATCAATAAGATGCTTTTTGTCAAGAATAAGTTTTTTTAACTGTTTTTTTTCTTCAGCTACTATACTTGTGTGCAGTACTTCTGTTTCAGCATTAAGTTCTCCGCTAAGGATTTTTTTGAGTTCCCTCTCCGGATTGGCAACTACTTCATGAGTGACTACGAATTTTTTTATGTCTGTGGATGGAAGCTGTTTTTCAAATTTTATCAATATCTTTTCCAGAACACTTATAATTCCTCTTGCACCTGTTTTTTCTTTAAAAGCCATGCAAGCAATTTCCTTTAAGGCTTTTTCTTCAAACCTGATATCAATTCCATAAGCTCTGAAGTCTTTCTTTTTTGAATTCATGATTGGACTGTTAGGTGTTTTTAAAATTTCAAGCAGGTCTTCACTTTCAAGTCCGTAGAATGTAGCAATAACAGGGAGCCTTCCTATAAACTCAGACTCAAAACCATATTTGACAAGGTCCTCTGATTTGATATCTTTCAGATGCGAAGCTGTGTCATCCTTATTTTTAAGAGCTGATTGGAAACCAATATTTTGTCTGTTAAGCCTGTCTTTTATGATTTCTCCAATATCATTGAAAGCCCCACTTACAATAAATAGAATGTTCTTTGTATTTATGACCCTTTTTTCTCTTTTGCCGGTTTTTCTGTAATACTCTACAGCCTCAATCTGAGAAACAATATCATGAGGTACCTTGAGGTCTACTTCTGTTTCCTCCATTGGTTTTAATAGAGTTCGCTGTACCCCTGTTCTGGAAACATCAAGGCCTATAGAATTTCTGCTGCCTGCTATTTTGTCAATCTCGTCAATATAAATAATGCCATATTGTGCCTTTTCGATGTCATTATCTGCGGCTCTTACAAGATCCCTTACAAGATCTTCTACATCACCGCCTACGTAGCCTGTTTCACTGAATTTTGTTGCGTCTCCTTTTACAAAAGGCACACCGATTTTTTGTGCAATAAGTTTAATTAAAAATGTTTTACCTACTCCGGTAGGTCCTAACATTATTATATTGTTTTTTACATTTCCTATATCAGAAGATCTGTCCATTTTATTTATTCTATTAAAATGGGTACAGACCTTTGTTGCAAGTATTTCTTTTGCACTGTCCTGCTTTATCACATAATCATTAAGGTATTCTTCAAGTTCAATCGGTTTTGTGTCAAAGTTTATACCTGTTTGTTTTTTCTGTTTTTTCATTTTACCTGATGGTTCATCAGTTTTAAAACCGTTAGGGTCAGGGAAAGTAAGCGGAACTGATAACCTTATCTTGTCTCCATATTTATCTGAAAGATAATGATTTAGTTCTTTTTCTAATTCTTTTGGGGATGGAGCCTGTTCTTTGCTCATTTTAATTCTCCTGAGGAATTTAAAAACATTTTGTTTTTGTATTATAAAACTAAGCACTTTTACGGTATATGTCAAATTTTATATAATAGGAATTATTCTATGGAACATAAAAACTGTATAATCTTAAAGCAGAAAACAGATTTGCATGAACTTGATGATCCAGTAAAAAATCCTTTGCTTTTACCTCGAAAGAAATGAATAATATCAGAAGGTTTTGAAAAAACAGGATTTCTCTCTTCGCAGACTGTGTCATAATCGAACTTTATGTCATTTCAAACGATAGCGAGAAATCTCTTTGCAAGCAAAATCAATCACTTGAGATTTATCACCCTGCTGTCTAAGGGGTCGAAATGAGACATTTGGCTATTACGGCTCAGTCTGTTGTTCGAAAATACAACATGGTTGTATTCAGAATTTTTACGGATCCATCAAACTTGAGGAGAGACTGTTGGATTATTTGCTTGATTTTTGATTCTATCTCTGTTATTTAATATATTAATTAAAGTCTAAATATCTAAAGGAGTTGGTTCTGATGGCAAGATCAAAAAGAAAACACATTCGCAAGAGACATATAAGAGCTGTGCAGGAAAAAAGAAGAAAAGACAGAAAAAAAAGCCAAAACCAGTAAGCATTTATAAATATGTCTGTTTAAAAAGCCATGTTTTTAAAAACATGGCTTTTTAATTTATGATGTATCCGTAAAAAAGTCAAAATACAATCATATTGTCATTTCGAACCTTGCAACAGCAGGGTGAGAAATCTCGTTTTTTCAGTACGTTAATAGACCTCTCCTTTCGGTCGAGGTGACAGTGAGGGGCTTTTTACCAGTTCATCATTTATGATGAGCAGAAAGTTTCAATTTTTGTTTTTGCAATTTCAGCAAACACTGAACCTGCTGATTCTGCTTGCAGGAAATCTTCATAGTGGAGACATGCTTTTTCCCTGTCCCCGAGGTTTTCATAGGAGCGGGCAATATTATAAACAGTTGTTAAAGGGTTTATATTCAATTTCTCGTTTTTCTGCTTCTGGAAACTGGATAGAGCTTTTTCGTACTCGCCTTTTTGTTCGTAAGCATATCCTATATTTTCATAAGCAAGTGACCTGAAAGTTTTCACTTCCCTGCCTGCTTTTTTTAGAAATGTTTCAAATTCTGATATTGCAGTATCATATTTGCCAAGCCTGAAACTGCATACCCCTGCATGGAAATAGGCTGCGCGGGCAGATCTGGAAGAAGGGTACTTGTTTATAATATCATTTAGCAGACTGTAGGTTTTAAGAAAAGCTTCAGGGTTGTTCTCTTGTTCGGCTTTTGATAAAACAGTCAAGGCATTACTGAAAAGCGCTGAAGCTTTTTCTTCATCCTTTATGTTTTTAATAACAACACCTGTTACGATTGCTGAGATTATCAATATGAGAGTAAATGCAGCCACAATTGTTCTTATGTTTTCTTTTACCTTTGTTTTAAAGTTTTCAACAGCTTCTTCAATTTGATCCATGCGAGTAGTTTTTTTTGCCATATCTGTTTTTCCTTTTTGTTTTATTGCCTGTAAAGTTGTAAATATGTTTTCCTGTAGCAGGTATTCTTGTATCCCATAAGGTATTATCAATCAAGTGTAATATAAGGTTTGATTAAGTTCAACCTTTTTTCTCCTATTCCTCTGATTTCCAGGAGACAGGATATGTCATCAATTCTTTTTTTTCTGTTGCGCAGTTCAATTATGGCCTCCGCAGTTTTTATGCCTATGCCCGGAACTGCTGTAAGATCATGTACAGAGGAGGAGTTCAGCGGGATTGGAAGGAAAAGACTTATCAGGGCGTGTGCATCCATGTTTTCAACTGCTACACTTCTGTCTTTAACAACAATTCTGCTTCCCTGTCTCATAAATGTATTTCTGTCTGTTTCTGAGACAAAGTCGGGGATTCCCTGGTAAGCCATAATCTCACCAAGAGTCATCTCATCATCAAAAAAATAAAAACCCTCACTTCCGGGTATCCCCTTAATTTCATAAACAAAAAAGGTGTTTTCATGGGCGGGGCTGTATACGGTCTGCCTGTTTGAATAAATCCTCAGGGATAAAAAAAGAAACAGACATGATGTTATAAATATTATTGAGCAGAGCTGTTTCTCAGTAAACATTTTTAACCCATCCAGCTTGTTTTGTTGGTGGCCGTTTACGTAAAAGACGAGTCAGAAATCTGATAGCTGCCTTAATGTCTTTTGCTGCTGCCTGCTATCTGAAAGCTGTTTTTTTTATCTCATCTTTTAGGAGTTTGTAGGTTATGGAGTCTGTAAGCGCCTGCCAGCTTGCCTCAATTATGTTTTCAGAGACTCCTACAGTTCCCCATTTATCAACCTTGTCTCCCGACTCAATAAGCACCCTTACCCTTGCTCCTGTGCCTTCCCCGCCTGAAATAACACGAACCTTATAATCAACAAGAGAAACGTTCCTGAGTTCAGGATAAAAACGTTCCAAGGCTTTTCTTAGTGCATTGTCAAGTGCGTTAACAGGCCCATTTCCGACTGCGGCAGTATGCTCCACATTGCCTCCAACCCTGACCATAATTGTAGCCTCTGAGTAAGGGGACTCTTCCTGTCTTTTTTCAATTATTACTCTGAATCCAACAAGGTCAAAATACCTTTTTTTCTGACCTGTTGCTGTTCTCATCCTTAGCTCAAACGAAGCCTCAGCGCCGTCAAATTGAAACCCCTGTCTCTCCAGTTCCTTCAGATCAGTTAAAATCTCTTTAACAACAGGATCAGTGCTTGTAATATCAAGACTGCACTCTTTTGCTTTCTTGAGTATATTTGCCTTGCCTGACTGATTTGAAATTAAAATCCTTTGGATATTTCCAACTTTATCAGGTAGAATGTGCTCATAGGTTCTTGAGGCTTTATGCACAGCATCAACATGAATTCCTGCTTTGTGTGCAAAAGCGCTTCTCCCGACAAACGGCTGCTGCCTGTTTTCCGGAAGGTTTGCAAGTTCGCTGACAAAACGTGAAACCTCTGATATTTTTTTTACGCATTCAGGAGAGATAGATTCAATGTCCATCTTTATTGACAGGTTGGGAATGATTGAGCAAAGATTTGCATTTCCGCACCTTTCGCCAAAACCGTTTATTGTTCCCTGAACATGACTACATCCTGACAGTACGGCAATCAGCGTGTTTGCTACGGCAACATCACTGTCATTGTGAGTATGTATGCCGACAGGGCAGTTAAATCTCTTTTTTACAACTTCTACTATATCCCTGACTTCATGGGGGAGGGCACCTCCGTTTGTGTCGCACAGGATTACTGTATCTGCTCCTGCTGCAACAGCCCTTTCAAGTGCCATAAGAGCATATTCCGGGTTATCCTTGAATCCGTCGAAGAAATGTTCTGCATCGAAAAAAACCTCTCTGACATGCTTTTTAAGGTATAAGACTGATTCTTCAATAACAGAGAGGTTGTTTTCAAGGTCAATTTTGAGAACCTCCTTTGCATGAAGGTCCCATGATTTTCCAAATATTGTAACAGCCCGGGTCTTTGCTGCAATCAGATCATTTAAATTTTTATCTTCGTGGATAGGAATGCCGAATCTTGCCGTACTTCCAAATGCTGTGACAATAGAATTTTTCAAACCGTAATTTCTTATTTCCTGAAAATAGAGCGAATCGGTTGGATTTGATGTAGGCCATCCTGCCTCAATATAATGAACTCCAAGCTCATCAAGTTTTGTGGTTATCCTGAGTTTATCTTCAAGTGAGAAAGCTATGCTTTCAGACTGATTGCCTTCCCTCAGTGTGGCATCATATATTATAACTTTATTCATGGGAGTTTTGTATTACCCTGCTCTCTGTTTTATTAAGAATACCAGAATGAAATACACCTGTTGATTTAATTGTAATTTGCCTTTTATCATCACCTTCGTGGTAAAAGGAAACAAGAATATGGTCTTCGGGAAGGGAATCCATTATTCTGTCTGCCCATTCTATTATAATAATATCTCCTGAGTTTAACAATTCCTGAAAACCAATCTCATTAAGTTCCTCAGCACCTGTAAGCCGATAAGCATCAAGGTGACACAGGACATGGCCGGTTGAAACGGTTTCATAGCGATGCAGGATTGTAAAGGTAGGGCTTGTAATTTCCTCTTCAGAAATGTTTAGTGAAGAGCCAACGGCTTTAACAAAGGTTGTTTTGCCTGTACCCAGTTCGCCTACAAGTCCAATAACAGAGTAGGGTAAAAGCGCTTTACCGATTGCCCTGCCAAGCGATTTTGTATCAAGACAGTTGCGAGATAAAAACTTTATTTCCATAGTAAACAGTTCAATGTTGAAGGAATTCTTTCTATTACATCAGATGCAAGTAATCCTGTTGGAGCATTTTCTTTTGCAACAATGTCTCCTGCCATGCCGTGGGCAAATACTCCAAAAACAGCTGCATCAAGTGTATTTAACCCTTGAGCAAGCAGTCCTGTTATGATGCCTGTCAGAGCATCACCCATGCCCCCGCTTGCCATTCCCGGGTTGCCTGTAGGGTTGATAAAGGTTCTGCCGTAAGGGTTGCAGATAACTGTGCCTGAACCTTTAAGCACAAGATAGACTTGATGTTCTATGGAAAAATTTCTTGCAGTTTCAACCCTGTTTTCCTGGATCTGCCGGGTGGACAGTCCTGTAAGCCTTGACATTTCTCCCGGGTGAGGTGTCAGAATAATAGCCGAAGACCTGTTCTTAAGAATAGAGAGGTTTTCTGCAAGGATGTTTAATCCGTCGGCATCAATTACAACGGGTACCTGGCAGAGTTTTATGAACTCAACTAAAAGAGTTTTTGTATCATCTGTTACAGAAAGTCCGGGACCTATTGCAACTGCATTTTTACCTTCAAGTAGCTTGATTATACGGGGAATTGATTCTTTTGTAAGGGTGCCGTCAATTGAATCGGCAAGGGGTTCTGTCATGATTTCAAGTGTTTTTGATTCCACTGCATTGTTCATACTGCCGGGTACAGCAAGTGTTACAAGCCCTGTACCTGAGCGCATTGCAGCCATGCCGCATAGAGAAGCAGCACCTGTTTTGCCCTTTGATCCTGCGATTATAAGAGCATGACCAAATGAGCCTTTATGCGAATCAGGTTTCCGTTCAGGGAGAAGACCGTGAAAATAATCATTATCCGGAACAATTGTATCTATATCATCAGACTTCACAACATTTGGAGGTATGCCAATATCTATTATTTCAATAGTACCAGCCCTGGATTTGCCTGGTTCCATGACAAGCCCGGTTTTTGAAAAACCGAAAGTGCAGGTCAAATCTGCAGAAACAGCAGTCCCTAGTATTCTGCCTGAGCTGGCATCAATACCAGAAGGAATATCAACAGAGACAACTGATACATCAGATAGATTGTTTAAATTATCAATAACTGTTCTATAGAGCCCTCTTACCTCTGATGAAAGTCCTGTACCAAATATTGCGTCAATAATGAGCTCTGATTTGCAGACAAAGTTGTTGAATGTTTTGATCCATGAGGCTTTGTCTGAAACTTCTATAACAGAACCGGATATTTTTTTGTAGGATGTAAGGTTTATGAGGGCATCGCCTTTTATATCATGTTCAGGAGCAAGGAGAAGAACCGAAACATTAACACCAATGTTATTCAAATATCTTGCTATTACAAAGCCGTCCCCCCCGTTATTGCCTTTTCCGCAGATAACGGATACCTGTTTTTTTAGTTTATCAGGGAATCTTTTCATGATTTGACTGAAAGTTCCTCTGCCCGCATTCTCCATAAGAACGATACCCGGGATACCTATATCCTCAATAGTCCGTCTATCAATTTCCTGCATTTTCTGTGCGGTGAATACCTTCATACCCTGCAACCTGTATTATTTTAATTTTTTTATAAGTGTTCTTTCGTTAGGGATTGTGATAACGATCAACAAAAGTCATTTATTTTACTGCAAGTTACCAGCTCATTTGTTTATCAGAGCAATCATCTCCCTGACTGCCTGCTCAATGCCGACAAGCACTGCTCTTGCTATTATGCTGTGACCGATACTGTATTCTTCAATATCCTTTATTGAAACAATTTTCTGAACATTTTGATAGTTCAGCCCGTGTCCCACGTTAACTCTTAAGCCCATAGAACGGGCATAACTTACGGCTTCTGCAATTTTTTTAAATTCATGTTCTGCTTGATCTTCTGTCCTTGCATTGGAATATGGTCCTGTATGAATTTCAATAAAATCTGCCCCTGTGTCCTTTGAAGCAGCTATCTGATCCCTGCAGGGGTCAACAAACAGACTTACCATGATCTTCCCGTCTTTTAACCTTTCAACCGAATTCCTGATGTGGTTACAATGTGCGGAAACATCAAGTCCGCCTTCAGTTGTAAGTTCCTGTCTCTTCTCAGGCACAAGGCAGGACATGTCCGGTTTAATTCTAAGTGCAATGTCGATCATATCAGAGGTTGCTGCCATCTCAAGATTGAGTCTTGTTTTGAGAGTTTTCCTGAGGATTTCGACATCTCTGTCTTGAATATGGCGGCGGTCTTCACGCAGGTGAACAATAATGCCGTGACAGCCTGCAAGTTCTGCCAATGCTGCTGCTGTGACTGGATCAGGTTCATCAATTAGCCTCGCCTGCCTGACTGTTGCCACATGATCTACGTTTACAGCCAATTTTGCCATAACTACCTCAAAAAAAATTAATTTTGCAAAAACGGATGGATCTGTAAAAAGCCAGAAAGAATACTGTTTGTTTTGCTTAAAAGCTAACCCAGTCTTTTTATTGCATCAACCACCCGTGTTACTTCTTTCATCTTTTTGACATTGTGCACCCTGAGGATATTTGCTCCGTTATAGACAGCCACAGCTGCTGCGGCTGCTGTTCCGTCATCCCTGCTTTTAATACCGCTGCCGAGAATTTTCCCGATAAATGCTTTTCTTGAAGGCCCGACAAGAACCGGTTTTCCAAGACCGGAAAAAACGGACAACTCCTTTAAAATAGTTAAGTTGTCACGGTCAACGGATTTCCCGAATCCAATTCCAGGATCTACTATTATTTTATCTTGGTCAATACCTGCCTTTTTTGAATACTCGACTCTTTCTTCCAAAAAACTGTATATCTCCGCCGTCAGGTTTTTATAGCAAATGTTCTCCTGCATTGTTTCAGGGGTATCTATCATGTGCATAATAACCACGGCTGCGTTGAATAAGGATACTGTCTCTGCCATTTTGCTGTCAAATCTCATAGCGCTTATATCATTTACTATTTCAGCACCTGCTTCAAGCGCTTTTTTTGCAACTGAGGCTTTTGTTGTGTCAATTGAAATGGGAACAGAAAGTTTTGGAAAGAGCATTTCAATAACCGGTATAACCCTTTTCATTTCAGCTGTTTCAGAAACAGGGGATGATCCGGGTCTTGAGGATTCTCCTCCAATATCAATTATATCAGCGCCCTGTCTTTCAAGTTCAAGTGCATATGCAACTGCTTTATCAGGTTCAAGAAAACAACCACCGTCTGAAAAGGAATCCGGGGTTATGTTTAATATCCCCATTATATAGCTCTGTTCTGTGAAGTCAAAAACCTTTTTTCCGCATTCAAGAGTTGGTGGATAATTGCTGGACATATTGAACGGTTTTTAAGATAAAGATTCTTTATCTTCCTCCAACTGTTTCTTATTGGAGGGAAGTTTTTCTTTCTTGTTGGGAAATATGACCTCTTTACCGTTTACTATGGCGTCAATCTGATCAGTATCAAGGGATTCTTCTTCTAAAAGGATCTCTGCAAGTTTTACTAAAATATCTTTCTGTTCAGCTAGAAGCTTTTGGACTTTTTCAAGGTTCTGGTTAATAATGTTTTTAATCTCTGTGTCTATTACTATTGCAGTTGACTCGCTGTAATCTTTATGCTGGACGAGCTCTTTGCCCAGGAATACCTGTTCATCTTTTTTGCCGTATGTAAGCGGCCCTATTTTTTCGCTCATACCCCAGGTGCATACCATTTTTCTGGCAAGTTCAGTAGCACGTTCAAGATCATTGCCTGCTCCTGTTGTGACATCCCCGAAAATTAACTGTTCAGCAACCCTTCCCCCTAAAAGTATTGCAATATTGTTATCCAGGTAGGCTTTTGCATATGTATGTCTTTCATCTATGGGAAGTTGCTGGGTAAGTCCCAGAGCCATGCCTCTTGGAATTATTGTAACCTTATGAATAGGGTCTGTTCCAGGGAGCATCTTTGCAACAAGAGTATGACCAGCCTCATGATAGGCAGTGAGTCTTTTTTCCTCCTTGCTTATTATCATGCTTTTCCTTTCAGTACCCATAAGCACTTTGTCTTTTGCATTTTCGAAATGTTCCTTGCTGATGGTCGTATTGTCTTCTCTTGCAGCAAGCAGTGCAGCCTCGTTTACCAGGTTATTCAAATCAGCCCCGCAAAATCCAGGGGTTCCCCGGGCTATGGTATGCAGATCTACATCTTTGGAAACGGGTTTGTTTTTTGTGTGAACTTTAAGTATTCCCTCTCTTCCTTTTATGTCAGGCAGAGGTACAACTATTCTTCTGTCAAAACGTCCGGGTCTGAGAAGAGCAGGATCAAGCACATCAGGTCTGTTGGTTGCAGCAATTAAAATAACCCCCTCATTTGATTCAAAACCGTCCATTTCAACAAGAAGCTGGTTTAAGGTCTGTTCCCGTTCATCATGTCCGCCTCCAAGTCCGGCTCCTCTGTGCCTTCCCACTGCATCAATCTCATCAATAAAAATTATGCACGGAGCATTTCGCTTGCCCTGAATAAAAAGATCTCTTACTCGTGAAGCTCCCACTCCTACAAACATTTCAACAAAATCAGATCCGCTTATACTGAAAAAGGGAACACCAGCCTCTCCTGCTATTGCTCTTGCAAGAAGTGTTTTACCTGTGCCCGGGGATCCCACAAGGAGAGCACCTTTTGGTATCCTGCCGCCAAGCGCTGTAAACTTTTTAGGACTTTTCAGGAACTCAATAATTTCCTCAACCTCATGCTTTGCTTCATCTATGCCTGCAACATCCTGAAAGGTGATTTTCTGCTGGGTTTCATTCAGGAGACGCGCTTTGCTTTTGCCAAAAGACATTGCCTTGCCACCCCCCATTTGAACCTGTCTCATGAAGAAAATCCAGACAGCGATAAGAAGCAGCATTGGAAACCATGATATAAATATCTGCATAAGCCATGATGTCTGTTCGTCCGAATCTATGTCAACAACAACACCTTTATCTATTAATTTGCGAACAAGTTCCGGATCATTTATAGCCGTGGTTTTAAACTCAAGTCCGTCTGTTAATTTGCCATGAATTGTGTTCCCATGAATTTTTACTTCTTCCACTTTTCCCTGCTCAAGTAAAAGCATGAAATCGCTGTATACAATGTTCTGTTTTGCCGGTTCAGGTCTGTTGAAAAGGTTGAAAAGCATGAGCATGACAAGGACTATAGACATCCAGATAAGCATATTTTTATAAAAAGGGTTCATGATGTTTTAGTGTTTCCTCACATTAAATAATATTTTATAAACTTCAAAATTCAGACGTACAAATGCAGTTATCAGCTTAATGCCTTGACTATTATGCCTTTCTTAAAGCGCGCAAGTTGGATAGCTGATACCGGCTTTTTCGATTACGAAAAGAGCTTTAATACTTGCTTTTTCTTCTGCTTCCTGCCTATCTTCACAGTCCACAGCCTAAACATATAAATATACCACAAGAAAATTATTATAACAATTAAAAATCATTCGAGGGTTACGTGAAGAAATGTTATTGTTTTTTTATCAACCTTGAAATGTTCATCAGTTCTGCAACCACAAATCCATGCAATTTTATCCCCAAAAAGCAGCAAAGGTATCTGTTTCCTCAGTCGTGCAGGTATTTTTAAATCACTAAAGAAGTTTTTAACCTTTTTTGACCCCCCGAGCCCTTCAGGTGAGAACCTGTCACCTTCAGACCAATTTCTTACTGTGAGGGGAAAAACTGTTTTGTTAAGATCAAATAAAGCCTCGTTATCGGATATTTTTCCCTTAAGTATAGATATAGAATCAGAGCTGTATTCTTTTAATTTCAGGGTTCTGTTTATCTCATTTATATGTATTATATTAGGTATTTTATCATATTTATATAGAAAAGGTATGCCTGCGAAGGGATGTTTTTTTGTGAAAACAAGATTATGGTATTCTCGCAGAACATACAGATTACATGGAAGCCTGGTAAACCCGGAAGGTCGTTTGCTTTTTATCAGCTCTTTTACTTCCTCTATGTGTTTATAGCTGACTTTTCTGGTATTTCCCTGGATCTTCTCTACCATTTTAATTATAAATCTTCCCCATTGAGAAGGACTCTGATTGAGAAGGTTATTAATATTGCAGTATATTTCACTGTTTAATTCTTCCGAGTATCTGCTTACCCAGTCATGGGACCGGCTGTCAATAAAATCATAATCATTTCTTAACATTTCAGCAGTCTTTGAAAGAGTTGAAACTGTTTCCGGGTTATAGTGTTCTCTCAACATGGGAATAAGGTGATGCCGAACCCTGTTTCTCAGGTAGTTAAGTTCTTTATATGATTCATCCTTTATATATGGCTGATTAAGGTTTTTTAAATAAAACTCTATCTCCTCTCTTTTAACAGATATAAGGGGTCTGATAATATTATCACGTACAGGCGGTATACTGCACAACCCCTTCAAAGATGAACCTCTAAGAAGTCTCATTATTAAAGTTTCAGCCTGGTCGTCAGCATTATGACCAAGTGCTATTTTTTGAGCATTTATCTTTTTTGCAGCCTCAAAAAAAAACTCATATCTTGCCTCTCGTGCTGCTTCCTGCATGGAAATTTTTTTGTTTTTTTTCAGTAAAGGAACATCTCTTTCCCCTAAAATACAATCAATATTCAGATACTCTGATATGCTTTTTACAAACCCTGCTTCCTGTTCAGCTTTATCACCCCGTATCATGTGATTCAGGTGTCCTACAGTAAGTTTAATAGGTATTTTTTTTGTCAGCGTGTTTAATATCATGAGCAGAGCAATAGAATCTGCACCCCCTGATACGCCTACCAGGACACTGTCGTTTGCTTTTAGCATAGAATACTGCTTAATGGTCTTTAAAATCTTGTTAAGCATTTTTTCTTTCTTCGATGATTACTTCATCTTCTTTCTTCCATGGCGGGTCTACAATACAGAGGAAAACAAGGTCTGATTTACCCGTGTTTTTGATATGCTGTATAGCGTTTGGTGGTATGTAAACAGTATAACCCTGTTCAACCTGCATCATTTCGTCATTAACGTACATTATACCGCATCCTTCTATTATATAGTAAAGTTCAGCGGTTTTAAGAAAATGAGAATAAGATTCCTGACCATGTTTCAAAACAGCATGGGCAAGACTGTAGCTGACTTGAATTTTCTGTTTTTCCGGATGTATTATCTCTCTTAGTATTACACCATCCCCTGAAATAAATTCCTTGCATTCTGAAAGTTTTTTAACAAACACTTTGAAATCTCTCCCTTTTAATGGTAATAGTAACAATTATTAATAATAAGCATAACTGTTTAAAGGTTCAAGTAAAAAAAGATAATAGCTGTAGTGATTTATCCTCAATGCTTTATGTGTGACAAACCCGTAAAAAGTATAAAAAGCTCCCTCTCCCTCGACGGCAGAGGGTTGGGGTGATATAAAAGTTAATACAGCATGTTACAAGTATCTGGCTCACAGCCTCTTTTAGCAATTTAAGAAA
>CAZMHH010000044.1:0-31924 GCA_964566035.1 uncultured Thermodesulfobacteriota bacterium | reverse complement strand
CTTTTCCGTCTGCAATTTTTATGGTCTCACCCTGAAAATTCTCATCCATTATAAACTGCTGGCAACATGCCCTTGTAATTACTGAAATATCCTTTCTTTTTTCAATAACAGCAACTTTAAGCCCTTTCTGTGCAGCTGTCTTTGCAGCCATAAGTCCAGCAGGTCCGGCACCAACAATTGCAAGATCATAATTCATCATTTTCTCCTAAATTTTTAAACTGTATTGGTCTTTTAATAATAATCACAATTTTTATCGCTGATTAGTTATTAATTAAAAACAGGGCAGCAAATCAACATATGTAAAAATAAACTTTTTATAATACCTGCACTGACCTTGAATAACATTAAGGTTTCTATCACTTACAAAATATATTTTATCCTGCCAACTCTATTACTGCTGCCATCGAGGGACCTCCGCCTGCACAGAGCGAAGCACATCCAAGCCTTGCATGAGTTCTGTTCATCTCATATATTAAACTTACTACAATTCTAAGTCCCGTGCAACCCACAGGGTGACCCAGGGAGATACCGGAACCGTTCCTGTTTACTGTATCCATATTGAAATCATAGCCGGTATCGTATTTAATTTTTTTCTGAACACCAATAAACTGTGCAGCAAAAGCTTCATTTATTTCAAAATAATCAATATCATTCAACGATAATCCTGCATAATATAACGCCTTTGGAATTGAAACAGCCGGTCCGATACCCATAACTGCCGGGTCGACCCCTGCACTGGCTGTAGACAGCACCTTTACAAGAGGTTTGATGCCAAGTGTTTCCGCTTTTTGGACAGACATAATAACAACCGCTGCCGCACCGTCGTTTACCCCTGAGGCATTGCCTGCCGTAACAGTACCGTCTTTCTTAAATACCGGTTTTAATGCAGATAGAGCTTCAGACGAGGTAGCGGGTCTTGGATGTTCATCAACCTCAAAAGTAATGGTCTGCTTTTTTTCCGTTACGGTCACAGAAACGATCTCATCCTTGAAAACACCCTTTCGAATGGCTTCAGCCGCCCTCTGCTGGCTCAAAAGCGCCAGGTCATCCTGTTCCTGGCGGGAGATGCCGTAACTCAGTGCCACATTTTCCGCTGTAACTCCCATATGGTAACCCTCAATTGAACATATAAGGGCATCCAGAAGCATGGCATCGGGCATTTCACAATTCCCCATCCGGTAACCGGTTCTTGCCCTTGGAATAAGATAAGGACTCATGGTCATATTCTCCACCCCTATGGCAAGGGCTGTTTCTGTTCTTCCTGTCATAATGTTATGTACTGCCATCTCAAATGCACGCATACCTGATGAACATAGCTGATTAACAGTACATGCCGGTGAAGACCACGGAACCCCGATAATACCTTGAATCTGTCTGGCTACATTACCCCCGCAACCTGCCTGAATTACACTTCCGCAGACAATCTCATCAATGTCTTCAACTTTAATTCCGGCTCTATTAATTGCTTCTCTTCCCACAATAGCTCCCATATCCTTAACATGAATATCCTTTAGTTTGCCCAGAAAACTTCCGATAGCCGTTCGACATGCCGATACAATAACAACTTCGTGCATGATTATCCTTTCTGATCAGTTAAAGTCAATAAAAAAGTATTCATTTACCTTGTCCATCGCTGCCATGGTCTGAAGTTTCCTTCTTTACGGAACAGTGCATTGGTAATGGTCGCCTGAGACACGGTTATTTTACTGATTACCATTGCTTTTTTCAACATCTCACGGCACGGCTCAAGTTCAAGTCCCTGCGCGGCGGCTCTTTCCTCATAGGGTATCACCTCGTTTAAAATCTTCTCGAATTCCGGATTTGTGCCTTCAATAATCTCAGCCATTCCGATAAACTGGACACACAGGGTATCTGCAAAGGAGGTAAAATCCTTGTGCCAGTTTAAGCTCACCCTCGGATTCTGCTGAATATGTATCAGTTTTTCCGTTCCCTTTTCATGGATACCGTAAAGTGTCATGGTTGTTTCGTCAAGAGCAAACTCGGCAGTAGTGGAAAGCGGAACATTGTTAAGAGAAGTAGCAAGGATAAACGTTTTGTTATGCTTCCTCCCGCCGATTGTTTCCACAACAGTCTGCCTAATCCTGTCTTGAGACATGATGGACTTGCCTTTACTGAACGTCATATAGTCTCCGTTCAGCCATACCTCGGTAGCAGTCGCCTTGCCGTCCAGTTTTATCTGATGACAGTCATTGCAGGTAAACCCTTCAGGTATTTCAGGATGGTCTGAAGTCTGTTCAGCACCAGCGTCAATCGCACCGCCGGAATCCTTTTCTGCTTTGTCCTGACAGTAACCTGTCTGACAAAACCAGAAAAGGAGGAAAAAAGCATAAAAGAGAATAAAATATTTTTTCATAAAACCAAACCCTCCTTGCTGATGTTAAAATCAAAATATTAATTTTTAGCTTTTTGTGTCATTGCTCAACAGATTAACAGCTTTTATATTGCTTTTACTACGGGCTGACCCGGTTTTGCTGAGAGCTGATAGCTGACACCTGGTACCTGCTTTAACGATATCGCCTACGACCACGAAAGGTTTTGCTTAACAGCTATTTTTACTACGGGCTGACATCCACCGCCTTTTCAACAAGTTCAATAAGGCTTATTATTTCAATTCCACCTCCGTCTGCGTTTATACCATCATCAAGGTTAGCTTCACACCATGGACATGAGGTTACAATTGCTTCTGCACCGGTTCTTTTTGCCTCTCTTACACGTTCACGTGAGGTCTCTACGGCAAACTCGGGAAAAGCAGATTTAACACCGCCGCCCGCGCCACAGCACCATGACAGTTCCCTTATTCTCTCCATTTCAATCAACTCCAGCCCGTCTATTGCATTTATAATAGCCCTTGGCTGATCAAAAACCCCGTCTGCTCCATAATTTCTCTGTCTCGGAGGCTCAGACAGCCCCCATTTTACCCGTACGCCTTCCCATAAATCCTGAGGCTCTCCACCCCTTCCAAGATGACAGGGATCATGCCAGGTCACTATCTTTTCTACAGGTTTAGAAAATTTAAGTTTCCCTTCTTCCATAAGTCTGAACATATATTCAGAACTGTGAACCACCTCAAAGTTCATATCCCCGAGTGCAGGATACTGACTCTTAAAAACCCCGTAACATCCGGCACACGAGGTTATAACGGTTTTGACTCCAAGCCCGTTAAACATGTTGATATTTGCTGCTGCATGTTCCTTAAAATAGTCGGCCACTCCTGTTTTAATAACCGGACTTGCACAACACGGTTCAGTGTTGCCAAGTATCCCGATATCAACTCCTGAGTTTCTAAGTATTTTTACAGTTGATTTTGCAATCTTCTGGAGATTTGCGTTATAAGCATATGTGCATCCGGCAAAATATAAAACCTCTGCATGTTCCTTGTTTAAGTCTTTAACATCTATCTTCCGTGCCCAGCGCCCCCTGTTTCCACGGGGTTGCAGCCATGGATTTGAATTCTTTTTTATGGAATCAATTGCAGGCAGATGTCCCGGAAGCGGACCTTTTCCTTGTTCTACAGCATATTTTCTAAGTTCGTGGAGAACTTCCAGCGGTTCCATATCCCTTGTAAATTTACAGGTCACGTCACAGGCACCGCAAAGCGTACATGTGTAAATAACTTCAAGCGCCTTATCATTGAGTTCAATCTCACCTTCCAGAAGTCCTCTTGCAAGATCAAACCGCCCCTGCGCAGAATATGCATCGTACATATATTTCTGCATTGAAGGACATATCCTTGCCGCCTCTTTGCTCTTTACACTCCACGGGTGAAGCCACTTGCACATCGAGCACCTTTCACAATTTACTAAATCCCATCTGTATTTTTCAAGGCTCATCTGTTATCCTCCTTTTATTATCTAAAGCCCGAACCTGCCCGGGTTCATTATATTATTAGGATCAAGGGTTTCCTTGATTGTTTTTGACGTCTGATGCTGAACGGCGCTGGACTTTGCATTCATCTGAGCCCAACTGCCATAAGCTCTTGTATAAAGACCTCCCATGGAGTGCATCCTGAGACTTGCTGACCTGTGAAAGTTTTTTACCTGACGACACTCATATTCATCCTCAGGATTATAAGGGATAATAAATTCAAGATGTACCGCCCTTGCGTTTTCTATCGGTTGAAGGTAAATACCGATATCATTATAATTATAATAGTAATTAACTGCTTCGTCCTTCATAGCTGTTATAAATGATGAGGCTCTGTCCATGGTTGTTATAAAAAATATCTCGGCACTTGACCCTTTAAGCGCATCTTTCCAGTAAACATCCCCGGACCACGGTCTTTTCAGATTCTTCCGGAAGAACGCTTCCGCCCGAGGCGCTCCGCAAAGCGTCTGCTCAGTGTTCACACCGCAGGTTCGGGCAGTGTCAAAAAAGTCTGCCTCCTGCCATTTAATCCGTTCTTCGGGAAACCGTTTCAATCCGGCAATACAGAAAATTTGAACATATTCAGGCAGAACCCTTTTAAGGCTCTGATAGGTATAGGGCGGTCTGTCTGAAAGCATCAGCGCGAGGGCTGTTCTGTTCAGTCCAAAACATTCATACCCAAGCCATCTTCGCTGAAGCATGTAGGTGAATGAGACAAGACTATCAATATCTGCAAATTCTGTAAAAAAATATTTTTCCTTTACCGGAAGAGGCTCTGCCATTATATTGACCCATGTTACAATTCCAAGCGTTCCTTGAGCCCTTGTGTATAACCTGTTCCAGTCAAACCCGGGGCCCCAGGGTCCAATAAGATCTGAGCCTGCATCTGCAGGAGAACCAAGTGATGCCGTTCCTGTCCTGAAAATTTTGCCTTCAGGCATAACAATTTCAGCTGTATATACAGGCTCGCTGTAGTTAAACTCAGGGATTGTCATCGGATGAGCTTCAATGTGAGCTGTCAGCACAGACTGGTCTTTTCTTGGCAAAAGCGGAGTAAGTGCTCTCAAACCCTCGTCTTTTAAAGCATCCTGAAGCTGTCCATAAGTAACTCCCGGTTCAATCCTTACCGCTCTGTTTCGTTTGTCAATCTTCTGAATATTGTTCCACCGGGACAGATCAACCACGATCCCTCCCATCCTGGGAAGCGCTGCCCCCCAGTTATGGGTGCCCGAACTTACAGGAATAACAGGCAAAGTTTTTTCATTTGCAAACTCCAAAATAGTGCACAAGCCTTGAGTATCTTTTGGAAATACCACGAAAGTCGGACTGCCTGCTTCTTCAAGGCTTTTATCCCGGGAGTATTTCATAAGTATATCTCTATCATCAAAGACATTACCTTTTCCTGCTATATCCTCAAGTTTTAGTTTTAATTCTGAATTATAAACTTCCTTCTCTTTTATAACCTCATGATAAGCAATATCATCAAGAGGTTTAATATAATCAACCTTTGCAAGGACTTTCTCGCTCATTGTTTTTTTTCTCCCTTAATTAAAAAAATAAATCGGTTTACGGGCATCAAAAACTGCTGTCAGCGCCACTTTTTCCCTTTTGCTTCTCATACAACCCTTTATTGTTTTGCCTTAACAGCTTATCAGCTCTCATCTATTCCCCAGGCGGCGACTGCGGAACAGGATAATCAGGATTTGATGTAAGTCTTGGATCGACATTTTTTTTAATCTTAAGAACAAGCTCATGGTAGTTGCACATATGCGGTCCTGCAATATAATTCATAGGACCAAGTGGCCAAGTCGGTGTCATCTTTCTTTTGACCGCTTCGGTAATTGTTTTGATATACCCGTTTATAAATGTGGCCCCAGCTTCAAGATCATGCTCAAAATAAATAAGCGGCTCTGTTTCAGAAAAATGTCCAAGCTGATAAGAGTTGAGCCAGTCATTGTGAGTTTCATCCTCAACAAAATGTCCTTTTTTCTGTCCCTCATCGATTATAGGCCACATATACTCCTGGCTCATCCGGAAACTTTGATCGATTGAATCAAACCCAAATCCCCCAATAACAAAAAAATCACCCGCAATTCTAAAAAGTCTGTTAGAAAGCCCGGTTCGTATCTGTTCTCCAAGATTATCCTCTCCTATCTTCCAGAGCTCTGAATCCTCCTTTATATATTCACCCCCCAATTCCTCAACTATCTGATTAAGAACTTTTCTTTCGTACTCAACCTGGGCAGTTGATGAAAACCCGATTAGGGTTACAGATAGAACATTTTTCCATTTTTTTTGAAAATCATGCCACTTTTCCCAGAAAAACTCTACTGACGGAGATGCACCGGAGAGTATCATGCTTGCAGGTTCTTCATGCACAGCAGCTGCAATCTCAGAATATCCTATTTCATACATAGCTTCTTGGAGCATTTCCCTTGCAGGAAACCTTATAAGGTTAAGGCTGAATAAATCTTTCGGAAAATGAGCTGAGTAGTCAGGATTTTTTCCCTGTACAGGAAACTGTCTTGGTCCTGGATATGGAAAAAGCTTCACAGCCATTGCTGTTACCATTCCAAGACCACCGCAATGCCCCGAATCCCCTCTCAATAGACCTTTCAGATTAATCCCTGCACAGTCTCCCCAGAACCAGTCTCCATTAGGATTCACCCTTGATCCTATATTTAATATTTCTCCGTTTGGCAGGACCCAGTCACAGCCCAGTATCCCTCTGTTGTACCCAAACTTATGACCTGTTCCCCCCATTCCCTGAAACATATTGTTTGCCAGAACCGACACCTGCGCTCCGGCTTCAGCAACTGTAATTGTAAGCCCGCGTTTCATGGTTTCTGCCTGCAATTGAGCATAAGTTACATACGGTTCAACAACCGCAAACATGTTTTTCTCATCAAACTTTAAAATCCTGTCCATCCTTTTGGGATCAATTATTATTGTATCAGGCCTTACAGGAATAGTTGGCGGTAGAAGATTTGTTCCAACGGGAATATAATTAAATCCATACCTGTTGGCAATCTTAATAATCGTCTGCACGTCTTCCGTACTGCCCGGAAGTACAACAGCAGCGGGCCGGTATCTGCCCGACTGGGCATGCGTGCTGTAAATAAGCCACATGTAACTGTAACCTGCCGTAACAGACGGATCATCACATACGTTTTTCGCCCCAAGCGCATCCTCTAATGCCCTGTAAGCTCCTTTCGGCAATGCCATAATGTTTTCCTCCTGTATTGGTGTTATGTATAAGAGCTGTTAAGCTGTTGGCCTGCCCTGTGAAATGCGGAGCAAACCGAAGGTTATTTAACAGGGCTGATAAGCTGTTGAGCAAAACCTTTTGTGGTCGTAGGCGTTATCGTAATCGATAAAGCAGGTATCATCTATCAGCAAAACCCCTTTCCCCTTCTCTAATGATTTTATTACCCGACCGGTCAGTATAGTTCATTTTCAAAAAAAACCTTTGTTCTATTTTCTCTTAATTGCTCCGAGGATATTGTCTATCTGAAAAGAGTGCTGATCTATCAGATCAAAATCAACATTGACTGAAAAATATGTAAAAAAAACGCCCATAAATAAAAAATATATGGCTCTTGCAACCTTATTAGGCTCTATATCATTAAATGTTCCCTGATCCTGGCCTTCCTTCAGAAGTTCATAAAAAGTGCTAACAGCCTCGTCATAAAAGTCTGTCATCTCCTGTCTGATATCCGGATCCCTGACCCCCATTGAAAGAAATTCAATGCAAAACTTAAAAAAATCTGAATTGGTTTTCAGGATCTGGCTTGCCCTTGTTATAAACATTCGAAGCCTTTTTTCGGGATCTGACTCTTTTTCAATATATTTTTTCAGCTGGTTGAAAAACTTATGCACTCTATAATGGAAAAGTTCCAAAAAAAGAGCTTTTTTTGAATCAAAATGGTAGTATATCCCGCCTTTGCTGATCTTGGCTTTTTGGGCTATTGAGTCGATAGAAGCCTCATAATAACCGTTCTCATTGAAACATTTAAGCGCAGCTTCAAAAATATCTTCTTTTCTGTCTTTCCTGGGTTCATTATGAACCATTATATTTCCTTAATATCTGAATTGACTATACTGACTGGTCAGTATTATTATGTAATATTTTTTTTTAGCTATGTCAATATTTTTTTATTTTTTACTTGGGGAACCAGCAACCACCTGAATAGCCGATGGCTTGAACTCGCCCTGAAAGGTCTGAGGTTAAAACAATTTGTGGTTCAGGTACACTTTTCCTGGAATCATCGTCTTTTGTGATGGTTTCCGGAAAACAATAAATATCTATGGAGATAAGATATAAAATCAGAAAGAGTTGAGACTGTCAGCCATCTCTTTACTTGTTTTTTGAGAGATATTATCTAATTCTTCATCACTTAATTTTAACAGTTTAACGCTTTCAAGTTCATTTAGTTTTATTTCGTCTTCAGGTTCTTCCAGGCTGTACCCTAACTTGGCGCTTATATTGCTTGCAAGATTTACAATAAGTATCTCCTTCTGCGTGGCTTCATAAAATTTCTCTGCATTATGCATCTTTGCAACTCTTTTAAAATCTTCAGCATAATTCCATCGCTGGAGAATAAGAGCTCCAAAATCTGAATGAGCTGTTTTAATTGCCTTTTTTATCTCTAACATATCAATAGGGTCACTTTCTTTATATAGCTTGTCAATTGAATATATCAGAATAACCTTGCCGACATCATGAACAAGCCCCATAAAAAACAGTTTTTCCTTATCTGCATAACCTGTCTTTTCAGCTATGTTTCTTGCACAGTAAGCCGAAGACAAAGAATGTCTCCATAGTTTCTCCATCATCTCCATAAAAATTTCATTCTGAGCAGTATAAAGATTCTTGTTTGCAATCGCAGAAATTAGACTCTGGGTCTGCTTCATACCAAGACGGGGAACTGCCTGTCGAACTGTCTGAATTTTATCCATTCCACGATACATCGCAGAGTTTGCAACATTTATAAGTCTAAGCGAAATTACAGCATCTCTTTCAATAAGCTTTGCTATTGTTTCTGTAGTTGTAATAGGATCTTTTATTGCCTTCTGTATATCAAAAACAACCTTTGGGAGGACAGGTAGATCAAGCTTGTTCTCCTTAACACTTTTGATTACTTTCTGCACTAAACCCTGTACCTGGGATTTCTGTTTATGTTCTGTAGTTCGATTCTCAGAAGACTTTGAAGCAGACTCCAGTCTTATCATTTCAATAAAATGCTTTGTAAGTTCAGGGTCAAACTGTGTGCCTGCTTTTTGTTGTATCTCATCAAGGGCTTTTGAAAATCCGATAGCCTCCCTGTAGGGCTTATGTGAAACCATTGAATCATAAGCATCTGCAAGCGCAATAATGCGTGCACCAAGCGGTATGGTTTTGTCTTTGAGTCCGTCAGGATAACCTTTTCCGTCATAAAATTCATGGTGACAATGAATAAAGGCTTTTATGTGACTCAAAAAACTCAAATTGGAGATGATTTTTTCACCCATTGCAGGATGCATTCTTACCATAGCCATCTCCCCATCATCAAGTTTGTCTGGCTTTTGAAGCACTTCAGTAGAAATACTCAGCATTCCGATATCATGGAAAAGCCCGGCAAGATAAATTGCATCTGTCTCTTTTTTTGAAAGATTTATCTTTTTTGCAAGTGTGACTGCTCTTCTTGCAACATTTTCAGAGTGTTTTCTTAGAACAAGATCCTTTGCCTCAATTACGGCAAGAAGGGTTCTTATCATCTCGTTGAAGTATTTAGCTATTGATTCTGACATAGTATTAAATATTGTGAGGGTCAGGACGATTCTGTTGTTTTAATTTAAGTAAAAGTAACAGAGTATATTATGAATGTCAATTTGCAAATTGTACAAGATCAAACATTTAACTATTGCTGAGCTGTTTAACAGACACAAATCTTTTTTTTATAATCATCTGTTTTTTGATGGATGATAGCTTTTAATTATTATTATTCAATATCATTAATTTTATACGCTAAACTTGTTAAAGAAATGTTAAGTGATGAAAAAAGATGAAAATACAGTGGGGTACAATTCAGATCATGTTTTCAAAAACTGTATGCCTGATAAAAATAAACAAAGTGGACAGCCCTGCACTTAACCTATTCAGACAGTATCAGGAAAGGAAAGCAACTTCCGAAAGCAGAGGTTAAGGCAGAGCAAAAAGCTTTGATAAATTCCCTGAAAAAGTATTAGAGCAATACCCGGAAGCTGAGGGCACAGATTATTAGGGCAATTGATATTTTTTTATGCCTTGTAAAAAGCAGACAGATAGAAGAAAAACCAAGGTATTAATCCATACCCCTTACCGCCTTTGCCTTTTACTCTTTCTTCAAAGCCATACCAAGTTTTACACCTGCATCTTCTGCTTTTTTAAGAACCTCCGGCATATCATCAACATCGTTTACCTGAACCGCTTCTGCAATGGCTGACACAAGCTCCATCTTGTTTATATCCGTTACAAAAATCGAAAGGGTCGCTATTGCTCTATCATGACCGGCACCAGCTACAGTTGTAACAACCACAGCAGGCTTCCCAAAAAGCGGCCTCTGGCCAAGCACAGGAAGCTCAGGGTTGTATTCAGGTCCCACGCCTCTATAAAATATTGCCATGGATCTGTCAATAAATGTTTTAACAGCTCCTGAAATATCCATATAATAGGTAGGTGCACCAACAATCAAAGCATCTGCATTCATTAGCTTTTCATACAATGGCTGCATGTCATCATCAATAATACATTGTCCCTCATTCATCATACATTCAGCACATCCTGAACAGGGTTTTATATTATGCTTCCCAAGATAGACAAGTTCATAATCAACCCCTGATGCTTTAGCAACCCTTTCTACAAGTTTATTGGTATTGCTGATATCTCTGAAACTTCCGCAAATTCCAAGTACTTTCATTATTATCCCTTCCTTTATACATAAATGGTTAATAATTAAGCTGCTTCAGCCTTTAAACGCTCCTTCTCCTCTTTTGCCCGTCTGAATGTAATAACATCATCAAATGGGCATGCTTCCATGCAACTGAAACAGAGACAGCAGGTTGCAGGCATTTCATTGTCCTGATTCCTTATATCAATATAGAACGGACATGCCTCTTCCGCAAGACATTTTTTACAGTTTCTGCATTTAGACCTGTTAAATCTGATTCTCCAGAGGCTGTTATGACCGTTCAGACAGCGATATGATGAAAGCCAGCAGAAATGAGTGCACAGCTTTCGCCATTTAAAAAGAAGGGACAGTATAATAAGCCCATACATAAATGAGATTGGATACCAGTCAACAGGAGTCAAATCCCACACTGTTTCAGCAAAAAACATGGGGAACCAGGACATCAGCAGTGTGGCTGGAACAAGAGGAGCACGTTTATCGACCTTTCCTGCTGTATTCATAGAACAGGTTCTGCTCTGTTCCTCAATTGCTTTTGGAAGGTTCTCAATAGGCCTTTTATAGTTCATGTTCTTGAAAAGCGCATCCTGCATTGTTGCATTCGGGCAAAGCCAACCGCACAGCACACGCCCTATAAAAACAGGGAAAAGAGCAACTGTAAAAACATGAAACATTGCCCAGAATATAAGATCAGGTCTTGTGCCCTTTATAAAACAGAAAGCTGTAACAGCTGCCCAAATCATAAACACACATGTCTGAACAATCGTACGTGCACTGACAATTTTCAAACGCTGTTTCTTGGGTAGCTTTTCATCTGATGAGGCGCTAATTAAAACGATAAAAGCAATAAAACTTACAAGCATTGTCAGATAAAAAAGCAGAGCATTTCCATCACCGTTTTTTTGAAGAGGGATATAATAGGTCAGTACTGTTATAAAAAGCGGAATAAGCCATAAATGTGCTGCAAGTTTCGGACGGGGGGCAAAATAATTTATATGAAGCAGACAGAAAAAACCTGCACCAAAACAGAAAATCAGCCCTGCATTTAAATACTTAAGAGGGGTAAAAACACCCAACAGATACAGTACAATAGCACTGATAACCGCCCATTTGTTTATAGTGATAAACTGCTGTTTTGTTATATTCATTATATTTTCCTCCTTTAATGTAATCCATGCTCGGCTATAGCAGACTGAACTTTAGGCAGCACTTCAACCCATTCAGCTTCAGTTATCATAAGACCACAGGCAAAATATGCCGCAATAAATCCTATTCCGACCAACACAACAAAATACCGCTTCGCACCTATTACCCCGGTTCGCTTTCCCATCATCCACAAAGCAAGCATATAAAAAACACAAAACATTGCAATCTGGCCTCTTGGACCTTCCAGAGCGCTCTGAGTAAGAGATTCAAGACTCTCACCGCCTCCCAGACTTTCAAGCAGTGTATTTGTCAAATGGGACAAAGTCCCGTTCATAACCGCAAGAGGTATAAGAGTAATTGAAGTAAATCTTAATGAATCAATGTATTTCCTGTCTCTAAGAACAAAATGCATCACAGCACCAAGTATCAGAATAACCATGAAACCGACCACTGCCCCGGCACTTGTTGAAAACAACCTTTGCAGTGATGCACTTTCCGTCACTATAATGCTCTTCATTCCTTCTGCCATATCAACAAGGAAAGATGGAAAAGTAACCCTGTAGAGATCTATCGTAAGGGGAGTGGAAATTCCAAAAGCTTTGCCGAACATGTATCCGGGTATAAATATTTCCAGAAAACGCGCCCACTTTGCAAGAGGAGTCGTATAGCTATCTTCCATTTTATTATCTCCTTCATTATTTTAAAAATTATACTTTAAGGCTTTTCAGTTTCATTATCTGTTTCAAATTCATCCTCAACAGGCTCAGGTTCAAGGATCCCCTGCTCTATCATCCAGTTTTGAAGTTCCTTAATTTTTTTTCTCTCTTCTTTAAGCTGAGCAATTTCTCTCTCAATATGATCTGCCTCATATTGCACATAATGAGTTGAAGGAACTTTCCATTCAGTTGTTGACATGATAATAAAAGATATAGTTATATAAAGCATACAACCCATAACTGTTTTTTTCTCTAAACTTGCTGTTTTTTTTGCAACATAAAGAAGAAGAATTGAAAGAAGGACAAAAACAATTGCTATAATATTTGCAATCATTGGCATTAAATCAACAGGAACATAAAAAGAATAGTTATCCATATACAGTTCAAATGTCCAAAGGGACAGAAAAGTGAGAACAAAAACGCAAACAGAGTTTTTCAAAGCTTTTGTACGCCAAAGAATCTTCAGCATTATCCATGCAATAATTAAATAGAAATATCCTCCAAGCAGCTTTATATTAATTGAGCTGAATTGTTCAACAATACCTGATGGAACCGGCACTGAGGCTACTTCACCCGCAAGCTGCCAGAGAAAAATCCCTGCAAAAAAACCATATATGTATGCTTTGCTCTCTTTTTCAACAATGCATGTCCTGTAAAGGAGAAAGAAAAACATGACGGCAAGAAAAGGCATGTAAAAAAGATTGTAGTTTTCAACAGGACTCATCCTTAAAGGCATCATCATAGGTAGGGATATAACAAAATAACCAAGCCCTGCAAGGGCAATCAGAATCGCTCTTAACATTTTGACCTCCTTTTATTGTTTAATAAAATAAATTCCTATTTATTAGCAGGCTTATAATTAGTAACTGCTAAATATATTATATAAAAATATATCCAAATCCCCACATTATGTCAAGAGATTTTGATATTTACCTGCTTTTTTTTGTTGCTAAAACCCTGAAAAATAGTATCCTTAATTAAGATGGCAAATACAGGGCGCAAAATAAGCCCGGTGATGCACAGTACTGGCAACCCGGAGATTCCTTTTTATTACTAACACACATAAAATATATGATATAACTTGCCATGCGTATTAAAAAAGAAGAAATCATAATACCTCTGTTCTTGGTTCTCGCGTGGTCTGCACTTATTTCTGTCTTATATTTCTTTGCCTGGCAGAGTGAAAAAGCACACTCAAGAGAACTGATTCTTCTCGAAGCCCGTTCATTTTTCAGCCAGATTGTAATAACCCGCCAGTGGAACTCCATGCACGGAGGCGTCTATGTACCGGTTACTGATGATGTCCTTCCAAACCCATACCTTGATATCCCTGACAGGGATATTGTTACGACTGAAGGGACTCTGCTTACAAAAATAAATCCTGCATACATGACAAGACAGATATCAGAAATTGCAGGCACAAAATCTGCTATCCATTTTAATATCACAAGCCTAAACCCCTTACGACCTGAAAATAAAGCAGATGAATGGGAAACATTTTCCCTTAACAGTTTTGAATACGGGCAAAAAGAAACACATACTTTTGTGGGAAGACACAACGGGATTTTTTTCAGATATATGGCTCCCCTGATTACCGACAGTTCATGTCTTCAGTGTCATGCAGTACAGGGTTATAAACTGGGTGACATAAGAGGGGGGATCAGCATTACAATACCTGCTGAACCTGTTATAGCCTCAGAAAACAGAAGACTTAAATACCTGGGGGTTCTTTTTGCATTGATACTGGCTGTGGGCGGGGCAGGAATCCTTTTCAGTTCATATAAGATAATACACAATAAAAGATTGGCTCAGGAAGCAAACAGGGCTAAGGGTATGTTTCTTGCGGGAATGAGCCACGAAATCAGAACCCCCATGAACGCGATAATCAATATGGCTGAGCTTGCAATGCAGACAGAACTTTCTTCACGACAGTTTAACTATATTCAAACAGTCAGGGATTCTGCTCTATCACTTTTAAATATTATAAATGATATACTTGATTTTTCGAAGATTGATGCCCTGAAGCTTGACCTTGAAACTGTTAATTTCGATCTCTATGAAGTCCTTGATTCAGTAAAATCAATGTTCCTCAGCCAGGCTGCTGCGAAAGGGTTGAATTTTTCAGTTGATATTGATCCTGATGTTGACAGGTTTTTTCTGGGAGATCCTGTTAGACTCTTACAGGTCATTGTAAATCTTACAGGCAATGCAATAAAATTTACCGACACCGGAAGTATCTTAATAACAGTTAAAACAATCGACCGTGCAAATCAGACCCCGGATAATTCAAATCTGCTTTTCTGCGTTTCGGACACAGGTACAGGTATTGCTCATGATAAGCAAAAGTCTGTTTTTGAAAGCTTCTCGCAGGCAGATACAGACCTCACGAGGAAACATCAGGGAACTGGGCTTGGGCTTGCTATATGCAAAAGGCTTGTAGAGATGATGAACGGAAGGATATGGGTTGAAAGCAGTCCCGGCAAAGGCAGCTCTTTTTTCTTTTCAACCGTTTTTCAGAAAGGAAGCCCTGAGAAAGCAAGCAGCGACAAAACTCACGATGTTACTATCAATATTTCTCGCAAACTAAAAATACTTCTTGCAGAAGACAATCCGATAAATATAAGGGTCGCCACAGAACTGCTCGAAAGAATGGGGCATACAATTGTCAGTGTAACAACAGGAAAAGAAGCTATAACAACACTTAATAATAACGATTTTGATATGGTACTTATGGATATTGGAATGCCTGATATGGATGGAATGGAGGCTACAAAACAGATAAGGGAGGGCAAAGCAGGTAAAAAAAATATTGATATAACCATCATAGCAGTCACAGCCCATGCTATATCAGGCTTCAAAGAACAATGCATAATGTCTGGAATGAATGATTATATTTCAAAACCTTTTAATTTCAAGTCCCTTTCAGATATTATAGAAAAACATGCTTCCAATATAACACCCAAACAACAAAATGATAAACCCTCAGCTCAGGATATAACAGACAAAGAAAAAGCACTTAAAATTCTAGGAGGCGACAAAAAACTATACACTAAACTCTTGAATATTTTTCTCGGTCAGATTCCTGCAATAAAAGAAGATATTGAAAAAGCAATAGAACAAAAGGACTTTAAAAAACTTAAGATTACAGCTCATAAATACAAATCCTCTGCAGCAACACTGGGCTATGAGTCAGCAGTCTCTGCATTTAATAAGATTGAACAGGCTGCTATAGATAATGATCTTGAAAAAGCCGGACTGTTTTACAAAAAACTCCTCTCAGAGCTTGACTGTTTGAGCAAAACATGAACCGGCTGCTGTCAGAGATCGGCAATCCTGGGCGGTAAAAAGACTTCCCCCTGTTTTGTTTATTTAGAAACATTAAAAAAAGAAACATGGTAACCACATATCAAATTCTACAAAGCCTGATCTTATTTAAAATCAGCAGCAGCAATACCAAGCTTATTCATCCGGTATTGCAGGGTGCTTCTTTTTAAGCCCAGAAGTTTTGCAGCGCCATAATGTCCGGCTATTACACCTCTTGTCTGTTTCAGGACACTTTCAATATGCTTCCTTTCAACTTCAAGAAGTTTAGTGGAGTTCTGCTCCTGCACAGAAGCAACATTCAGAAGCGATTTTATGTCCCTTCCGGTTACAACCTGTTTTGATTTTAGTATTATCACACGCTCAATAAAGTTCTGAAGCTCTCTGACATTTCCAAACCATGAATAATTCATCAGCACATCTTCTGCATCACTTGTAAACTGCGGTCGAATTCTGCCGAGTTTTTCACAAAACCTGTCTCCAAAATATCTTCCCAGCACCGGAATATCTTCTTGTCTTTGCCTAAGCGGCGGGATATGAATCGGAAAAATATTTAGCCTGTAATAAAGATCCTGTCTGAAACTGTTTTCTGAAACAAGTTTTAATATATCCTGATTCGTGGCTGCAACAATTCTTACATCTGTTTTAATAGTTTCAGTACCACCCACCCTTTCAAATGTATGTTCCTGCAACACCTGCAACAGTTTTGCCTGAATTGGCAGAGACAGTTCTGTAATCTCGTCAAGAAAAAGGGTGCTGCTGTGGGCAAGCTCAAACCTTCCTATCTTTCTTGCATTAGCGCCGGTAAAAGCCCCCTTTTCATGACCGAACAGCTCGCTTTCAACAAGTGTTGGAACAAGAGCAGCACAGTTGAGTCTAACAAAGGTATTGTTTTTACGGCTGCTGAGACGGTGTATACTTGCTGCAATTATGTCTTTTCCTGTTCCCGTCTCCCCTGTAATTAAAACAGTCGCATCCGTTGAGGCGACATTTCTTACACTGTCCATAATATCTGCCATCTTAGGGCTTGCAAAGACAACCCTGTCAGAATCAAGCAATGAACTTATTTCTTTTTTTAAGTAAACCCGCTCCTCTGAAAGCCTGTCTTTAAGTTCCTGAAGTTCTTCGTATGCAAGCATGTTTTCAACTGCTATTGCAATCTGCTGTGCCGCCATTTCAAAAAGCTCTAATGTATAATCATCATATTCAGGCAGCTTTTTAAAACACAACTGCATTGACCCTATGGGTCTGCTCCATATCACAAGAGGAATAAACACCACACCATACAAACCTGCTTTTCTTAAGAAATCAGCCTCAGGTATATCAGTTCCATCCATAAGGTTTACTGTAATTATCTGCCTTGTGTCCATGGCCTGCTGAGCAGTTAATGCCATTTCCTTTGGCATTTCATTATATGGAAGCTCAGGCACATGAACCCCAAGATATGGAGAAAAAAAGGTTAAAAAACCGTCATCATCCCTTTTTTTAACAAGAATACTGATATGATCAAAATTAAAATAATTATTTAAAACCCTTGTAATCTCCCTGAAAAGCCCCTCACGTGAACGTTGATTTATTATGGCGTTATTTATATTGAGAAGAATTTTATATTTCTTCATACTGTTTTTCACCATTTTTTTATCCTTTATAAAATGAGGCGGTTGGTTGTTTATTTTCAACTTCAGGTTTCTCGCTTCAAGGACTTTCCTGTCCCCCGGGATACTGGTTTTAGTGTTTTTTTGTCTTAGATGATATTTTTTTTTGCATTTACTGGCAAAAAGTATTTCAGCTTAGAGAAACAGCCTTTATTATCAGTGGTTATTAGGCATTTTTTTTAATCCAACTTTTTATTTTTCTACTAACTGCCGCTATCAGCTATTTATATATGCCCAATATTCACCACAATGTCAAATCATGAGCAGGGAATCAGATCACGGGAAAGATCTTTTTTGCTTATTATTAAGATAAATCAGGTATTTGAACTGGAAATGGGTGTGGTATGAGAGTTGCTTTATTAAATACCAAGAGGACATGCTGGAGCTTAATTAAGAATAACCCCTCCAAAAAACTCGCCTAAAATATTATTTTTAAAAAGCTTCAGCAGTGCCTCCTTTTTGAAACAAAAATATTTAAAAATAAAGGGTTGATGGTTACAGAGGATTAACCCATCACCCCTTATGAGAGTAAGCTGCAAGTCAAAAACAACAAAAAGCTTATGCCTCAAATCTTGGGACGGGTTTTCAGTGTTGTCGTTTAAGTTAAAAAACCTAACTTCCAGCCATTGTATAAGACCCGGATTTACGCGTATAATAAGACAGGGTTTACAACGACCAGAGAGAAAGCCAGTTTTGTCAGGGAAGATATGTTCTGCGCAGCTGTAGGCGGTGTTGTTTCAGGAAAGAGATTCTACAGGGGGGACCATTAAAAAAATGTTGCTTTTTGATCATAACGGGTTGATGCTTCCTGTTTTTACCCGCCCCCCATAACAAGACCAAGTGAGAGAATATCCCCGTCTTTAAGAACGGTTTTGAGCCCCAGAGGAAAATCCTGTATCCACTGTATCCTTTTTTTATTCACATAAACACTTGCAGTCTTGAAATACCGGCCTTCTATATACCCCTCAGAATATATATGCCCGGCAACCCTGGATCCGTACTTTGCAATAATTCTGTCAAGTATATCTTCAACGGTTGTGTTTGGTGCAACTTCAAAAGTCTCTTTTTTTCTATTAAGAATTGTCTGTATTGTAGCATAGTAGATGCATTTTACAGAAACCAATGTTATTAACCTCCGGCTCTGGGTTGTTTAATGATCAAGGTATCCTGATAAGCCCACCCACTTAAATTAAAGCAGGGAACGGTCACTGTCAACATCCGCCCCCTGCTTTTGTATTAAATTTTCAAATCGATAAAATTATGATAGATCATTCACAAGAGACATATAGCCGTCTCTCATGGCATCATCAGCCTGCTTTGCATTTATCAATTTTTTTTCCTGAAGGAATTCAATAAGACGGTAATAACCGGTTAGCATGTATGTCCTGTGTTCATTCTCATTAAGGACATTTTCCTTCTTAAGTTCATCCAGAAGTGGCATATAATATTCATCAAGCTCTGAAAGCTTTTTTGCCTGTGCTTTTGTAAAAACAGCCATTGAAGTTCAACCTCCTTTTAAATGTTTTAATTAATATAGTACTTAACCTTCTTTTTCTCAGCATCGCTGTTGTATTTGGCGCGAAGAGGGGCTAAATCTTTTGCAACATTTTCAAGCCCAAGCATCTTAAGCCTCTTTTCACCCGGAAAACCTGTTTCAAGATCATAATCTCTGTACTTGTAGTAGCCGGGAAGTATTTTTTCCAGAGGGAAAACAGTTCCAACGTTTGTTTGTCCCTCTACAATGGCCGGCATAGGCTCTTTCTGGAAACGCTCTGGGATCGTATCCTCGCGTTTACCGGACATAAGCCTTGACCAGTAGGCGCGCTCAAGATTTACAATCCTCTCACCTATCTCCATAAATTCTTCCTCGGTTATATCCATTCCGGTCAGTGCATTGAAATACTCAACCTGATCTGCTGTAAGAACCGCATAAGACCAGTGAGTAGTAAAACAGCAGACATTGAGACAGTCAACCACTGCTTTCTGGTTCTCTTCATAGAAGCACATGTATCCTTTCCCGACTATGTTATTGCCCGGTTTTACCGGTCGCTCATCACCCAGAATCTTTGTGTTAAGACCGGGATACATAAACCCTGAAAGCTCAAGGCATGCAAGACATCTCAGATGATCACACCCGCCTCGTGTTCCGATTGAAAAACCGACACCATAAGCAAACCCCAAACCCCTGGGGTCATCACCCGGTATAGTCATACCTCTTGTGGACATTGTATATTTCTGACCTTCGTCTCCCAGCCCAAGAATGTCGGCGGCTCGTGAAGCACCTTCTGCGAGAATATTTCCGAAACCTTCTCTGTTGGCTATCATGGTAATCAACTGCTCAACCACTTCTTCATTGCCCCATTCAAGCTCAAGTCCGTCGGTCTCTTTTGTAGTGATAAGGCCTTTTTCATACCATTCCATGGCTGTTGCAATTGTACCGCCGCATTCTATTCCATCAAGTCCATAGTTGTTTGTAAGAATCATATTGTGCCATACATCATTACCCTCAAATATTCCCACTCTTGGTCCGGTTGGAACTGCATGCTCATATTCGGGGCCGCCGCCGTATTCGCCCGCATACTTTCCGTCCTTGATTTCAGTGAATCTCCCGCAGCAGATAGGACAGGCATAACAGCCTTCTCTGTGTTTTAGAACAGTTTTTGCGTGCTCTTCTCCAGAAACCTTCCATGCATCAGGATGTGCGCCCTGTTTGAAATTGTTGACAGAGAGCCATCCGTCATGATTTGCAACATTTATAAGACTTAAACTTCCGATTTCATACAATGCATTGGCCATTGGATCGGTCTTGAACGCCTGTCTCAGCCTGTTACACACATCAAAAAATTCTTTTGGACGGGCAACCTTGACCGTTCCTGAACCGCGGGTAGCGATAGCTTTCAGGTTTTTGGAACCCATAACAGCTCCGGTTCCTGTTCTTCCTGCAGCCCGGTAAACATCATTGAATACGCATGCATACCTGACCATATTTTCACCGCCCGGTCCTATCAGAACAATATGAATATCCTCATCGCCAATCTCTTCCTTAATCATTGGATCTGCCTGCCTGGGAAATTTTCCCCAGAGATGTTCTGCATCCCTTATTTCAACATTGTCATCGTCAATCCAGAGATAAACCGGTTTTTTTGCTTTTCCTTTTACAATTATCTGATCGTAGCCGGCATATTTAAGTTCGGCACCCCAGCTGCCTCCCATGTTTGAATCTCCAAAACCGCCTGTCAACGGACTTTTGCTGCTTATTGTCACCCTTCCTGTAGAAGGTGCAGCAGAACCATTCAAAGGACCAACCCCGAAACATACTACCGCCTCAGGATCAAATGCATCCATGTTAGGTGTTGTTTCATTATAGATAACCTCTGAATTCATGCCCCGTCCGCCGATCCATTTTTTTCTGTATTCATAACTGAGGGGTTCTTTTACAATTTCACCTGTAGTTAAATTCACCCTTAATCTTTTTCCTGCCCATCCGTACATAGTTTATACCTCCTCTCCAACTTTTGCAGCAGTTAATCTTTCGTTGAGCTTTTCACGCCTTTTTGCCTTGAAGGCAATTGTAGGTGTTGTATAGCTTATCGCTCCGCTCGGGCACCAGTCCGCACATACCGGTCCCTCTTCTCTTCCTTCGCACAGGTCGCACTTGAATGCTTTGCCCGTAATATAGGAAATGTTTATTGCTCCAAATGGACATGCCATAGCACATTCCTTGCAGCCTATACACTTGTTCGTATTGATTTTTGCAATTCCAGCCGAAACATCCATATAACATGCTCCTGTCGGACATACTCCAACACAGGGGGCATCCTTGCATCCGTCACAGCCTACAATAAAAGATTCACCCTGAACATCGTTTCTTACTATCGCAACTCTTGAGAGAACTTTGCCGCATTCACCGTCATGATAAAGAGAACACCCTACCACACAGCTTCTGCAGCCGGTGCATTTTTCCTGGTTGTAAACCAGTACTTTTGTCTGATCCATTTTTTTACCTTTCATTCTTTAAGTTTCAAGTTTTTTGGTGTTAATCATGCTTAAAGTAAAGATTATATCCAATTAACAAACCCCACCTCCTTTCAACTGTGTTTCCTCATAATGTCTGTATATAAACAAAAAGCCTTAAGAACAGACAGGACGCTTATCTATTCTTAAGGCTTCCTTTGCTAACACGGCGGGCTATTAGAATAGCCTTTTCGGCTGTTTAGAACAGCTCGGAATACCCTTGCCATAAGGGTATAGCAACTAACATACCACCATTCTTTTATTGGCTAATTATTTGATTTAACTTGCTTTTACATATTGCTTTACTTTATTTTAACCTAAAAAGTGCCCAATATTAATACAGATGCCCGCTATTGGGCACAAAAAACCAAAAATTTTTTATTGAGCAATAATACACCCCTTTTGAAGCTTTTTAAGCTACAGTAATGCTGCTGTCAAGGTAAACATCCTGAATCAGATTCAGCAGCTTTACTCCTTCATCCATTGGACGCTGAAAAGCCTTACGTCCGCTGATCAGTCCCATCCCCCCTGCTCTTTTGTTGATCACAGCAGTTTTTGCCGCATCACCAAAATCGTCTGCACCTGATGCCCCGCCGGAATTTATCAATCCCTGCCTTCCCATGTAACAATTTAAAACCTGATAACGTGTCAGATCAATCAGATGGTTGCTTGTAAGATTGGTATAAATACGCTCATCAAGCTTGCCATAAGAGGAAATCCCTGTATTCAGAGCCTTATACCCACCATTGTTTTCAGGAAGTTTCTGTTTAATTATATCAGCCTGTATCGTTACCCCCAGGTGGTTTGCCTGTCCTGTAAGATCTGCTGATACATGATAGTCAACACCGCCGGTTTTAAAGCCACTGTTTCGCATATAACACCAGAGTATGGTTGCCATGCCAAGTTGATGGGCATATGAAAATGCTTCAGAGACCTCAACAATCTGTCGGCTTGACTCATCGGAACCAAAATATATTGTAGCTCCTACGGCTGCAGCACCCATATCATAAGCCCGGTCTATGGTCCCGAACATGATCTGATCGAATTTATTCGGATAGGTCAGCAGCTCATTATGATTTATTTTTACAACAAAAGGAATTTTGTGTGCATATTTGCGTGCAACCGCACCAAGCACCCCAAATGTTGATGCAACTGCATTGCAACCCCCTTCGACTGCAAGTTTTACAATGTTTTCGGGGTCAAAATATATCGGATTTTTAGCAAATGAGGCGCCTGCTGAATGTTCTACTCCCTGATCAACAGGAAGTATTGAAAGATACCCCGTTCCAGCCAGACGACCGGTATTGTAAAGCGCTTGCAGGTTACGAAGAACCCTGATATTACGGTCAGACTGTGCAACTATACGGTCAAGATAATCAGGTCCTGGCAGATGCAGGCAGGATTTTGAAATAGTCTTGCACTCATGTTTTAACAGTATTTCTGCTTCATCACCCAGAAATGATACAATTTTATTTGCCATAATAAACTCCTTTTAAACTGATATGTTATAAAGAAAATTTAAGCTTGATTGACATGTAAAAAGTCAATAAAACCAACTTTTGTCATTTCAAACGAAGAGAGAAATCTGTTCATCTCAATAGTTTATGAGGAGTCTGGATTTACGCAGGGTGACAGCACATAACTTTTTGCGGAATAATCAAGATTACAGTTTCTTCAATACAGTATCACCTAAAACAGTGCCATGTAGTAGAATGTATTTTTTTAACAGCATCAATTATTCCGTTTATATTCACTTTGTCAAAATCCATATCCCTTTTGTATGAATCACCTGAATGTTTCAGAACCTCATTACCTGTTAAAGCTTGTATTGTAAATTTTACAGAATCTGCGATGCCCATAACATTATAACCGCCTTCAAGTACATGCAGGATCCTTCCTTCACAGTGCTTTTCAGCCATTTTTTTAAGAAAATCGGTCATCTTATAAAAACCCTCAGGCGTAACATCCATTGTTCCGAGAGGATCTCCGCAATAGATATCATAACCAGCTGAAACAAGTATAAACTCGGGTTTGTATTCATCTGCCACCGGGGCAAGTATTTCTTTAAAAATCCTCACAAAATCATCTCCATCCTGTCCTCCGTTCAGAGGCACATTTACTGTGTACCCCCTTCCTTCCACAGCTCCTGTCTCTTCCATAGCCCCTGAGCCGGGATAATAAGGATACTGGTGGGTTGAAAAATAGAGAACACCGGGATTATTGTAGAATGAATTCTGTGTTCCGTTGCCATGATGAATATCCCAGTCAATAATAAGAACTTTTTTAAGCTTATATTTTTTAATAATGTAATGGGCACCAACTGCAATATTGTTGAAAAGGCAGAACCCCATCGCCCGGGAAGTTTCAGCATGATGACCCGGAGGTCTGACTAAAGCAAAACCATTGTCAGCCTCTTTTCCCATTATCAAATCAATCCCCTGCAGCACACCTCCAACTGCATAAACCGCAGCCTGCCAGGATTCTGCAGATGTGGTTGTATCCGGATCAAGACTCGTAAAGGATTTTCCTGCTGTCTTCTCAATACTCTTAATATATTCCATTGTATGGTTAAGTGCTATCTCCTCTTTTTCTGCCCTTCGCGGAGCAACACCACGGTAGAAAGCCGAACAGTCAGGGGTTTCAATGGCTGAATAAATTGCTTCAAGTCTTCTGGGGCATTCAGGATGTCCGGGTGTAGTTAAATGGTTTAAGTAAACATTGTCTTTGATAACAACTGTTCTGTTCATCATCTTTCCTCACTTTTTTCTTTAAAGCTTTAAAGTTTTCAACAAGTCTGATTACATACTTCACATTACAACAAAATTGATCTGTTTTTGATACAAGCTAAATTTCAATTGCCAGTTGACATTATAGCAAAAAAAATAGACAATGTAGAAAAAATAAACTAAAAAATATTAAGGTGTGAAATGTTTGGACTTGGTCTACCGGAATTAATAATAATCCTTGTTATCGCCCTTCTTGTAATAGGTCCGAAAAAACTTCCGGATATTGCAAGTGCGCTTGGCAGAGCAATAAAAGAGTTTAAAAGCGCAACCGATGAAATAAAACAGAACTTTGATATTGAAGCAAAGTATACGCCTTATGAAAAACCTGTTGAACCTTCAAAAAAACCTGAAGATGACAAAACCGAATCCGTAAAAACAGATGAATGATGATAAACTGCCGCTGACAGAGCATCTGGAGGAGCTGAGAAAAAGAATAGTTTACTGCATAATAGCTGTAGCAGTGGGCTTTGTAATCTGTTATTTTTTCTCAAAACAGCTTTTCGAAATTCTTGCCCTGCCCCTTGCATCACAACTGCCCGATGGAAGTACTTTTATCTTCACAAACGTAACAGAGGCTTTTTTTACATATCTTAAACTTGCTTTTTTTGCAGGCATATTTGTAGCCAGTCCTGTAATAATATACCAGATATGGGGTTTTATAGCTCCGGGTCTGTATCAGCATGAATCAAAGTATGCCGTTCCCTTTGTTGTGCTCTCAACAATATTTTTTGTAGGGGGGTCGTTATTTGCCTATTATGCGGTATTTCCCATAGCATTTAACTTTTTTATCGGCTACAGCACAGATGGCATCCGTATGCTGCCCTCACTCAGGGAATATCTTTCGTTCAGCTTCAAATTCTTAATTGCTTTTGGAATTGTTTTTGAGCTTCCCATCTTTATACTCTTTTTATCTAAAATGGGCGTTGTTGATGACAAAAAGCTTAAAACAAACAGAAAGTATGTTATTATTGGAATATTTGTCCTTGCCGCTATACTGACACCGCCTGATGTGATAAGCCAGGCTTTAATGGCAGCCCCTCTTATCGTACTCTATGAGATCAGTATCTTCATAGCAAAGCTTTTCGGCAAGAAAAAGATGGGACAAGACTCCGAAGATATTTAAGCTGCAATTCAAAGATATAATCCTTAAAATTTGATGAACTGGTAAAAAGTCCGCATCCGTCATCTCGAACGAAGTGAGAGATCTCGTAACACACTGAAACAACGAGATTTCTCACCCTGCTGTCGCAAGGTTCGAAATGACAATATGGTTGTTTTTGGACTTTTTACGGAACCATCAAATTTAACAGACCATTTTATTTTCCCTAAAAACTGATTACTTCTTAATGCCTCGGTCTGATTTATATTTTATCAGCTTCTGATTATATTTTTTTGAATCAGGGAAATTTGCAATATCAGCGTTTCGTTCCAGTTCCTTCAAAAGGTCTTTTTCATGTTTTTTTAGTTTCCCGGGCATTTCAGAAACTATTGAAATAACCATATTACCTTTTTTATTACTGTTTTTATGTTTTTTGATTCCCATTTCAGGAAGCTTGATTTTGTCACCTGTTTTGCTGCCCGCAGGAATTTTAATAGATTTTATTCCGTGAAGTGTAGGTATTTCAATCTTTCCTCCCAAAAGCGCCTTAAAAAAAGGAACTGTAAGCTCGAGGATTATGTCATTTCCTGATTTTATAAGGAACTCGTGTTTCTGAACATTGACAACCGCAAAAAAATCTCCGGCAGCACCCTGCTCTTTTCCGTTGAGCCCCATTCCCTGCAGAAAAATCCTCGTTCCCGTATCTGTTCCTGGGGCAACGTCAATATTTATTTTTTTAAATGTTTTTTCAAATCCCGAACCCCGGCATTTCTTGCAATATGCTGTAAAAACAAATCCTTCCCCCCTGCACCTGCCACAATCTTCAAATAAACCTTTTCTTCCTCTAACCTTCCCCCGCCCTCTGCATCCAGAGCATATTTTCTGTTTTGCACCTGCTTTTATGCCTGTGCCATGGCATTGTTCACACTCCTGTTCAGAAGGTATTTTTAATTCTCTGTATGTTCCGAGTGCTGCTTCTTCAAATGTTACTTTAATATTCAGTCTGACATCTTTTCCTTTTTTAGGTTTTTTATCCTTTTCTTTTTCATAGGAATAAAAACCTTTTATAAAATCTCCAAGCACCTCATCCTCAGGGATAAACATATCACTGCCGTCGCTGGAGAAAACCTTTTGCTGTGCTCTCTTTCTGGTTGAAATCAAACGATCATATTCTTCTCTCTTTTTAACATCTTTTAGAACATCATAGGCTTCTTTGACAAGCTTAAATCTTTCCTCTGAATCCATGTCCCCCTGGTTTTTATCTGGATGATATTTTATTGCAAGATTTCTGTAAGCCTTTTTTATCTGCTCAAAAGTAGCTTGATTTTCAATCCCCAGTATGCGGTAGTAATTAATCTTCACCTGACTTAAAAATCCTTTCTAAAAAAAAGGCAATATGCTATGGCCAACAGGCTGCACCCTTATAAATTCAAAACAACTTTATAACTCATCGCTATTCAAACATAACAGAGGGATAATAACACATGTGGGTTCTGCACCGTCTTTTATATTTTTTACTGTAAAGCTCCCTTGCTTTTTTTCTGAAAATACCTATATCTGGATTTGTTTTTAAATAATCAATAAGGGTTTTTAAAAATATAACATCCGCCTTTTTTCTTTCTACGGGGTTTCCCCTGCCAACAACCTTAATACTCGAGACCCCCATTGCGTTAAACTCATAAAGAGCACAGGCTCCGCATGGGAAATCGTCAACATGAACAGTTTCCCATATTTTCTGCTTTTCAATAATTGAAGCTTGTCTTGCAGGTGATAAATTTATCCCTGAATCATTTAAATACATATTTACTTCATAGGGCAACATACAGGCATTTCTGAACATTGGGAATATTTCTTTTCCGGCAAGTCCGTGCTGAAAGGTGCAGAACCCGTCAACATTGATACATCTTGAGTTAAGAACAAAAACTGTTTTCTCAAGCCCTTCGGTTTTGGAAGCAATATCCTTCATTTCATCAATTGAAAGATGTCTTGGAAGAGTAATCGACACAGCCCCCAGCTCCTTATAAAAAAGAGCTGCACGCCAGTTGAATACCGTTCCCCCTGTACTTATATGAACGGGCACTTTATAGTTCTTTTCATTCATAAATGCCATAAGCCCGAAATCAGAAACAATAAAGGCATCAATTCCAGCCTCAAGCGCAGCTTCAATATATTTCTGAATAAGCCCGTACTGGGCATTTATATAGTAGTGTTCATTCAGCGTAAAATATACAGGGACATTAAAGGAATGTGCAGCTTCAACAGTTCTTTTCAGTTCTCCAAAGCTTCTGAAATGTCCTTTGCCGGCGGGCCTTCTGTTTATTGAGATAACAGGATATCTGTTATACCACTGTTCTTCAAGAAGTCCGCAATAAAACTCTGAAGCTCCTGAATTGACAAGAACCTCAACCTCTTCTATTGCATCAAGCGGGGATAATATCTTCATATTTTGTCTCAGACTGGTATTTCCGGTTCAATTACAATCCTGTCAAATCTTTTCTCTGACATTGGTTCAGGTATCTGATCGTTGAAAAAGAAAACAGAATTGCCTTTTCTCACAAGAGGAACTCCCATTACAGGATTTATAAGTTCAAACGAATATCTCCTGCATTCCTGCTCACAGGGAAATATTCCTATATAATCAGCAGGTTCATCTCTGTCAATGTTAGCCGTAAGGCAGAACCTTGTGGTTGACACAAAAGCAAAAGGCATATAGAGAGATTTACTGATTTCAGTGTCGGCTCCAATAAGATCTATCCCCTGCAGAAGATTGTCAAATTCAACCCTGTTTATACCGTTACTTTTAAGAAACCGTGCTGCAGCGGAAACATCAAGAACAGACCTGCGGTAAAAATCTCTTGTATCAGGGGGAACTTTGTCGATAATATTCATTATACGGGGTCCTCTTTTCTGTTTATTCAAAAGCCTGCCCATAACAGGCACAGCCCGGCTGGCAACATCGCTCATATAATGAAAAACACCCCAGTCATTAAACACTACTTCAAACCCTTCCACTTCTGAAGCTAAAAGCTCAATTATTTTTTCTACCCTTTCAAGCCCGAAGTCTGTAACATAAGGTGTTACAAAAGTAAATGCAATCCTGTGTTCATCAGCAAAGGCAATGGCCTGCTTAATGCATCCCGGAGATGGAATAAGACGTTCACAAAATTCATTTCCGAAATAGATTCGTTGAAAGTCAGGCCTGTAATATTTTTCCATGTCTTCACTTTTTGATACAAAAAAAGCCTGCTCCATCTGGTATATAGCCCCGATTTAAAGTTGATATTGAAAGATGTAGTTTTTCCTTTCAGCCAGAGGCTGTGCTGCTAAAATGGTTGCCTTTAAAAGGTACAATAAAATTATCTTATGATACTTCAGCACAGCCCGTCAAGTAATAGCTGGTTTTTTATTCTCACATACATTATAAACTTACCATAATTCAATATTTACGAAGCATCGGTTTTCTTAAATTAAAACTTGACATTTTCTGTAATTTCTTTATATGCTATATGCTTATAATTTTAAATCTGATAATTGACATATTCAAACAAGCACTCATAAGTTTTTATATAAATTAATCATATCGCGGAGGAAGGCTGAAAATGTTTGTATGGGTTTTTCATAGGGTAAGCGGAATTCTTCTCATATTTCTTATGGGTTTTAAGATATACACAGGTTTTGGAGTAGCTGGTTCATTCGGTGAAGATGTGGTTCCTTACTGGTCAAACCTTCACAGCAATCTGGCAGTAGATCTGGTTGCGATACTGTTGTTTATTTATCACAGTCTTTACGGTCTAAGAACATGTCTGCTTGACCTTGGTATAAAAAAAGAAAAAGAGATGTTCTGGGGATTTTCAATTTTTGGACTCGCAGCATATATATTGATATGTTTTCTGTGGCTTTTTTAAAAAGCTTAAAAAAATAAAAAAATCAGGCAATAATATTTATGATAAAACATGATGTTCTTGTTATTGGTGCTGGTCTGGCAGGATTAAGAGCTGCAATCAGCACTTCCGGAAAATACGATACAGCTGTCATCACAAAAGTTCATCCAATCCGTTCACATTCCATTGCTGCGCAGGGGGGAATGAATGCTGCCCTTGCAAATGTGGATGGATCCAGAGATGACACACCTGAAAAACATACCTTTGATACTGTGAAAGGCAGCGATTATCTTGCAGATCAGTCTGCCGCAAAAACTATGTGCCTCCAGGCGCCCCTGCTTGTATATGAGCTTGAGCATTGGGGATGCCCCTGGAGCAGGCTGGACAACGGACGGATTGCCCAAAGACCCTTTGGAGGAGCAGGTTACCCGAGATGCTGTTACGCTGCAGACCGGTCCGGCCACATGGCGTTGCACACCCTTTATGAAAAAACCGTGGAACTGGGGACCAACTGTTATGAAGAATGGCTGGTTATATCCCTTATAGCAGACGGTGACAGAATTCACGGAGCCATCGCTATGGAGATGTCAACCGGCAGACTGGAAGCTTTTGCTGCAAAAATAATCGTTATTGCCACGGGCGGATATGGAAGGATATTTTCAAGAAGCAGCAATGCTCTTATAAACACAGGCTCTGGTATAGCTGTAGCATACAGAGCAGGGGTACCTATAGAGGATATGGAATTTGTTCAATTTCATCCCACCACCCTTTATGGAACAAATATTCTGATAAGCGAGGGTGCCAGAGGTGAAGGGGGCTATCTTCTCAATAATCGCGGTGAAAGATTTATGAAAAAATATGCGCCTTCGGCAATGGAGTTAGCCCCCCGTGATATTGTAGCAAGAAGCATTCAAACAGAAATAAATGAAGGAAGAGGCTTTGAAAATGAATATATTCATCTTGACCTCAGACATCTCGGCAGAGATAAAATCCTTGAAAGACTTCCCGGCATTAGAGAAATAGCAGTCGATTTTGCAGGCATAGAGCCCATTGAGCAGCCAATACCCATTCAGCCCGGACAGCACTATTCAATGGGTGGAATTGATACGGATGTAAACGGAGCAACCAGGCTGGAAGGGCTTTACGCAGCAGGGGAATGCGCCTGCGTATCCGTTCACGGGGCTAACCGGCTCGGGGGTAATTCCCTTCTTGACACAACCGTCTTTGGCAAGCTTGCCGGAGAAGCGATATTAAAACACCTTGAAGGCGGTGCAAAAGAGCCTGACAACAATATGGTTCAATCATCCCTTGCAACTATGGAAAAAAAGATACATGCTTTCATGAACAGAGAGGACAGGGGTGAAACAGCAGGCGGTCTACTGACTGAAATGCGAACCGTCATGTTTGACAACTGCGGCGTTTTTAGAGAAAAGCAATCCCTGAAACAGGCTCTATCCAAAATACATGAGCTTAAAGACAGGTATAAGAATGTCTGCATTAAAAACAGCGCTTCCCGACGGTTCAACCCAGGACTGATGAACATGATAGAGCTTGAAGGAATGCTTGAGATGTCTGAACTGATAGCCGCAGGAGCCCTTTACAGGGAGGAGAGCAGGGGGTCTCATTCAAGAATAGATTTCCCGACCAGAGATGACAAAAACTGGCTTAAACACACTATGGCTGTATATGCTGATGATGGTCCTAAATTTCATTATACCGATGTGGAGATAACCGATTATGAGCCTACCGAACGGAAATACTAATATCGACTATACATTTAAAATATTCCGTTTCAACCCTGAAACAGACACCTCACCACATTATGAAACCTATATTAAAAGCTATCAAAAAGGCACAACCGTACTTGAAGCGCTTCTTGATATTCAGGAAACTGAGGACGACAGTCTTGCATTCCGTTATTCATGCAGAAGCGCAGTATGCGGCTCATGCGGAATGGTTGTTAACGGAGCTCCGGTGCTTGCATGCAGAACTCAGCTCACCAATGTAATCGGAAAACAGATACTCATAGAACCGCTTCCCAATATGGATATCATTAAAGACCTTGTGGTTGATATGAAATTATTCTGGGAAAGCTACAGAGAGGTAGAACCATGGCTGCATACAGACGGTTCTGTTGAGCCTGAAAAAGAAAGACTTCAGTCCCCAAAGGATATTAAGAAACTTGACCCTTATATAAACTGTATTTTATGTGCTTGTTGTTTTGGAGCCTGCCCGGTAATTGCAAACAGGCAAGATTATACCGGACCTGCAGCAATTGCAAAACTCTTCCGGTTCATGAACGATTCAAGAGACAGGAGGGGCGAGAATTTTCTTGAAAGGTTTAACCATCAGGAAGGACTGTGGGCTTGTCATACAATACTTCGCTGCATTGATGCATGCCCTAAAGATATAAGACCAACAGATACAATTGAGGCGCTGAGAAGAAAACTTGTTTTTTATAAGTTCAAAAAAATTTTCGGGCTGTTAAAATAAAT
>CAZMHH010000043.1:0-31983 GCA_964566035.1 uncultured Thermodesulfobacteriota bacterium | reverse complement strand
TTTCTTATACCAAACGCATGACTTTATATGATTATCAAATCTTTATCTTGACAAAAGCGATAGCAGGGAAGTGACCGGAATAGAATTACACTCTTCACAGCACATTGTCATGCTTTAAGAAGCAAGTAAAGGAAGAAGAAGTTGAGGGCGTGTCATTATAAAAAGAGGGCAGTTTTAAGATGACAATAAAAATTGAAAAGCCGGGACTGGCGGAGAGGATTTTGAAGCTTTTCGGCAAAACCAGACAGGTGGTTGTGCCCGATGATGCTTATAAGCATGATCCGCATACCTATATCCATGCAAAGCGGGAGAGTTTCTGGAAGGCACTGTTTAGAAAACTGGAGCGGGGTTACCCATTGTCGATTTTCAGTTTTATTCCCCACCCCAGTTTCAGTAGATAGAATCGGAGGAAGTAGAATGAAAAAGTAACCGATGAGCGAAAAATGAATGCCTTAGCTAAAAAGAAGGAAGGCATTGCGGTTCCGGTTGCCGATACCACCCAGGTGATGCCGGAGGATTATGCGCTTTTTCTACAAGATCTTAAAACACGCATCAGGAAAGAGCGGATAAAAACAGTACTATCCGCCAATGCTGCATTAGTTATGCTTTACTGGGATATTGGTAACGCTATTCTTAAAAAGCAGCAGGATGAAGGGTGGGGTGCCAGAATTATAGATCGGATGGCATACGATTTAAAAGAAGAATTGCCTGATATGAGGGGTTTTTCTGCCAGAAATCTCAAATATATGCGTAAATTTAGCGAAAGTTGGCCAGAGCGTGCAATTGTGCAAGCATCACTTGCACAAATCAGTTGGTACCACAACATTGCGCTGATCGAAAAGCTATGCGAGGAAAATCTGAGGCTTTGGTATGCTCAAAAATCCTTTGAGAACGGCTGGAGTCGCAATATTCTTGTTCACCAGATAGAGTCGCAGCACCATAAACGTATTGGACAAACCGCCAATAATTTTGAAATCGCATTACCGCCCTCGGATTCAGACATGGCAAATCAAATTTTTAAGGACCCTTATGTTTTTGATTTTCTTGGTACTGCCGATACTCGCAGGGAACGGGAACTTGAAGCCAAATTAATGGAGCATCTGGAAAAGTTTCTCCTCGAACTTGGACAGGGTTTTGCCTTTGTTGGCAGGCAAGTGCACCTTGAATTCAGCGATGAGGATTACTACATCGATCTTTTGTTTTATCACCTCAAATTACGCTGCTTTGTTGTGGTTGAACTGAAATCGGGCAAGTTTGATCCCGGGTATGTGAGTAAGCTCAATATGTAGATGAATATCGTGAATGATTTGATGCGGCATCCAGACGATCAAAAAACAATAGGGCTACTTCTGGTTAAAGAGAAAAACCATACCGTAGCCAAATACGCCCTGGAAGGGTATACGAATCCGATTGGCGTTGCGGAATGGGAAAAGCAGATAACAGAGAGCCTGCCGGATGAGCTGAAGTCTTCTTTGCCGTCGATTGAGGAGATTGAGGCGGAGTTGGGGGGTGTTTCTCACAGAGGAGATGATGTGTAAGATCGAGAACAACTCTGTGAACCCTGTGGGCTCTGTGAGAGAAAGGAAAGAAAAGGTTTCTCGCGGAGGACACGAAAGGAGTGGAATGAGAGAGTGCTCAGGAAAATTTGGGACAACAGGCACTGATTTATTAGCATGCTGAAGGGGAGATCATGTTAAAAGTCAAAGTCATTTGATTAGTGGCTGTTTCCGGTTTCGGTTAGGATATGACAGGCAGCTTGGAGGAAGTATTTGCAACAGGAAGACGAAAAAGATACAATAGGGGTACTCAGAAAAGAAGTCAGTGCAGACAGACCAGCAGGAGGGGAGTCATTTATAAAGAAGCTCGAGAAAAGGTTTTCATGCAGACTAAATCGGCAAAAGGCGGGCAGACCTCCAAAGAAGCGGTTTAATTAGTGGATAGCAACCTTTGCTTATTCCATTAGGACACTTAATTTTATGTTAGGGCTACACTATAAAATAATATGGAAATGAATCTTAAAAAAATAGCTAAAACAGCTATAAGAAAAGAAAGAGAGAATTTGAAATTTCGTGCTTTTCTTAAAGGTTACGATATAGCTATTGAAGAATTAGATGCCAAGATCCATGAAATATATCGTGAAGTTGAATCAAATGTCGATTGTACTCAATGTGGCAACTGCTGCAAAATCGTTGGCCCGATACTAATTCAGAAAGATATTGAGAAACTTGCAAGATCGATAGGGATTCAGGAAAAAGAATTCAAAGCAGAATACTTGAAAGAAGACGAAGATGGTAACTTGGTTTTTAAAAAAATTCCATGCCCATTATTGAAAAGTAACCTGTGCACGCATTATGATTCTCGTCCAGAAGATTGTCGATCTTTTCCGCATCTACATAAAGAAGAACAGGTTTTTAGATTAATGCAGACCGTCCAAAATTATTCTATATGTCCGATAGTTTATAATGTATATGAGGAACTAAAGATTAAATTTGCTGATGAATTTGATGTTTTTGTTTTTGACTTTTATTAATATTATGCCCTAACAAGCAAATTAACTCAGACGCAAATTCCGCTGACAATCGACTTTTGTGTTGGTTTTTGGGAAAATTTGGTACAGTTGTCCCCTTTATGAATTGGTAAAACATCTTTGTGGAAAATGTAGGAGGCAGATAAATCTAAGGATATTAATTGAAATAGGGTTAAGTTGACTTTTTAGTTCAAAAAAGATGGTCATTCAGTACAGCAATGGGCACCTCTTCATGTTTTGTTTCCCGGAATGCGAATAAATGCCCATGATTATTTTTATTTAAGGCTCTCCAACATCAACTGGTCTGGAATTATCCTGGATCCATTCACACCATCCTGCATCATAATTCCGCACATTGGTATAGCCCATCATGTACAGATACCAGCAGGCAAAACCTGAACGCTGACCAATTGTGCACACAAAGGCAATTGTTTTGTCCATGGTGGCGCCGAGCGTCTGTATTTCATCGTCCACTTCGCCAAAGTCCTTCAAAAAAGGATCTTCACCATCAACACCGCCTTCAAGCATGTTTAAATAGGGATAGTACTTTGAATTTGGTATGCGGCCGGGTGTGGAAATATATGTATGATAATCATCAGCTCCTATGAACTCATCCCATGTCCGAGTATCAAGCATTAAGGATGTGCTGGTATCGTTCATGTATGAAACCATGTTGTCTGTTGTGGCATTGAATTTTGAAAGTACAAGATCGGGTATGGTTTCGGAATACTCGATGGGTGTCGGTGCAGTTACATCGCTGGTTACTTCGCCGCCGTTGTTTTTCCATGCAGTCAGGCCGCCATGAAGTACCCTAATGTCCTCTATACCGATACACATCAGGTTCCATGCAACCTTGCCATACAATGTAGCCCAGCTGCTGTAAATTATCACCGTAGTATTGTAATCAATGCCAAGGCCCTCCAGAAGGGCTTTCATATCCTCAGGATTTTTGAGGTTTCCTCCATCAGGTGTGGAAGGATTTTTGTTTTCCTCCTTGTTGAATGCCAGCCAGCTTATTTTGATGGCTCCAGGAATTCTCTCGTCCACCCATGTATCGAGGTCAAGAATCACAAATCCGTTGCCTGGGTAGGTGGATGGTATACCTGCCTTACCAGGGTTGCCTCCTTTTATCAGGGTGTCGAGCCAGGCCGGTGAAACAAGCATTTTATGAGCTTCACCGGTTTCTGTAATGTCGCAGCCGCTGCAGCAGAGCATGGCGCAGATACCTGCTGCTATCAGCAAATACAATAATCTTTTCATTTTTTCTCCGATTAATAATTATATTAATACAAGCAAAATCTTAAGTATTTTTATCAATTATGGGAGCATTACCCGTTTGTTAATGGAATCCGCTAAAAAAAGAACATGAAGGAAAAAAGTGCTGGACATAATGCTAATTTATCGCTCTCAAGATTATGGTTTAAAAAGCCCGTAGGGCTGACATTATTATAGAAAAAATGGTGTTCCCCACCACCTAAACCCCGTAGGGGTGACATTATTTGGTTTAATCTGCAACAATGTCACCTCTACGAGGTTCTTCTACAACGATCAACGAAAGGATTTAACGGGGAACAGGCTATGTGCAATGTCCAATTCCTCTTGAATATCGGTATTGAAACCCGTTTTAAGAGCTTTTTCACGCATCACTGAGCAACTTGTATCACGAGGTCTGTATTAACAAACAGGTAATGCTCCCTCAATTATTATCTATATCAAATATGTATGTCAAATAGGTAATAATGATATATTTGTATATATGTATAGGTAAAAGCTATAAATATTATAATAATAAATGTAATAAATAGAACGGTTCTATTTAACTGACCTAAGTGGGCATGGGGGGATTTTAATTGATATAGATGGTTTGTAATGCACTATCGAACAAAAAGACATTTCATTTGCTTCACTTAATTTATTATATATCCCTATCAAGAAGCCTTTCACTATAAACACAAAGTTCGCATATATTCAATTATCCGTTAAAAAGATAAAGTTTGACATCGGCAATGATACGGATTATTATAGCTATAAGAATCCATATCATTGAGGTGTTTTATGAAAACAGTTCAAATGACTCTTGATGAAGACATTGTGAAAGCGGTTGACCGAGTCTCAAAGCAACTTCGCACAACTCGTTCGGCTTTTACAAGAATGGCGCTGCGTGAGGCGCTTGCCCGCCATAACCTCAAGCAATTGGAATGCAGACATCGCAAGGGGTACGAAAAACAACCGGTTGTTTCCGACGAGTTTTCAGTTTGGGAAACGGAACAAGCATGGGGTGATGAATGAAGCGCGGGGAGATCCGTTGGTATAAATTCACCCACCCAGATAAAAAGAGACCGGTTCTTATACTGACAAGAAATTCCGTCCTGGAATATCTCGGAGAGATTACTGTAGCGCCTGTTACACGCACGGTTCGCAACATTCCATCGGAAATCTTTCTTTCCAAAGCAGACGGTATGCCTCATGATTGTGCTGTCAATTGCGACCATTTGCAAACCGTTTCCAAAGGGAAAATCGGTGCTTTAATCACAACCTTGTCACAATCCAGGATAAATGATATCCGGCAGGCGCTTCGTTTTGCTCTTGATATCTGAGAAAAATCCAGACAGCCAGCGCCCCTAAAAAAAGGTTCTATTTAACTGACCTAATTGGGCATGGGGTTGCCCATTAAAGGCTCCCGGGAAAATAATGAGCAGAGCTGATAAGCAACATCTTTCAAACCTATGAATCTGGACAATAAAAGGGGGGCAAGACAAAATTCAATTTCATCACTATTATGTTTGACAATCATACCTTTTTTTGTAAAATAATAGCAGAATACAGAATAAAGGTAAGTATTAATATTAGGCATTTTACTATTACTTGAGGATATCCAGTATGGAACTATCAGCTGTTTTGAGCCCTGCCCCGGAAGGGGGATATGTAGCATTCAATTCAGAGACCGGTACAACCACGCAAGGTGAAACCGTCGAAGAGGCGCTTGCCAATCTGCGCGAGGCAACGGAGCTTTACTTGGAGGAGTTTCCTCTTTATGTCGGCGGGCGTCCATTGTTGACCACCTTTCAGGTTAGGGAGCATGCCTAAACTTCCCGTCCTTTCCGGCGCAGAAGTAGTCCGCACACTCGAGCGTCTTGGCTTTGTGATCGCTCGGCAGCGCGGTAGCCACATTGTCTTGCGACGCGGCGAGATGGGTTGTGTTGTACCCAATCATCGCGAACTAAAAGTTGGCACGCTTGTAGGTTTGTTAAAGCAGGCTGGCGTTTCGCCCGACGAGTTCATTGCGGCGTTTCATGCCTAACAAGCCGCTGATCTGTACTCAAGCTTACTTGTTCCTGTGAAGGAGGGAACATCCTGAAATAAGTAAATAACTGTTGCTTTTTGAGGAAAATTTGGGACAGTTTTTGTTGTCATACCGGTTTATCAATGATACAATCGAATTAATTAAATAGCCCACAAACAGAGGTAAAATGATAAGAACAGGGGTGGCTTTTCCATGTAATTGACCTGAAAATAAAAACACCCCGATTAAAACAAAAACTGAAGCAGGAGCGAAATGAAATTTAGTGACATTGAAATGGCATTTGACTATGTCAGCTCAAATCAGCCCGAAATTAACCATGCTTACATTTCAAGATTAACAGGGCAAGTGTATTACACCTCTGAAATGTATGATTCAGATGAATTACCGTATGATATAGATGATGAGGATATTTATGCCTCCATTCCTCATAAAAATGAGTTAAATCTCGGTAAACAACTGGTTCTTGATTTTGTGTTGGAGTTTTTACCTGGTGACTATGACACTGTATGTAATATATTCAGCCGAAAAGGAGCATATTCCAGATACAAGCAATTACTGGAAAACAGGAATAAACTGGAACAGTGGTATCAATTCGAGGATGAAAAACAGCGAGAAGCATTATTGGACTGGTGTAGGGAAAACCGGATTCAGATAGATACCTAAGCCCTGCTGTTTCTTGACAACCGGATTTCTGCTGGTATAAACTTATTTAAGGTATCTATAATTTCAGGAGAAAAAAATGAATTCTACTCTGAAACAGGGAATCTCAAAAGAGAAGAGTTTTGAAACAAAACCTGAGCATACTGCCAGATATTTTTTTGAAAACCTGCCTGATGTTTTTGCAACCCCATTTCTTGCAGGGTTTATGGAACGGGTGTCAGCAGAGCTTATTGAGGAACACATTGAACAAAACCAGCAGTCAGTGGGAGCTTCAATGAATCTTAAACACACAGCAGCAACACCGCTTGGAATGAATGTCCGGGTCAAAACTCAGGTAACAGGGGTTGAAGGCTCCAAAATAACATTTTCTCTTGAGGCATGGGATGAAGAGGAGAAAATCGGTGAGGCTGTCCATGAGAGATTTATCATAAACACGGAGAAATTTAACGCAAGGGTTGATAAAAAATCTGGAAAAACCAAAAATTGATATTATATATATCGACAATCATCTGCTTGTTGTAAATAAGCCCCCGGGGCTTCTTGCCCAGAGTGACATAACAGGTGATGAAGACCTGCTGACGATTTCAAAAGAGTATTTAAAGAACTCCTTCAATAAGCCCGGAAATGTTTTTTTAGGTCTTCTCCACAGGCTTGACCGGATGGTATCAGGTGTTACTGTCTTTGCAAGGACATCCAAGGCTGCTTCCAGAATTTCCGCCCAGTTCAGAGACAACACTGTCGGGAAAAAATATATTGCTGTGGTTGAGGACAGACTTACAGGAAACGGATCATGCAGAGACTATCTTTTAAAAGAAGACAGAAAATCCCGCATTGTCAGTCCTGAGACCCCCAAAGCACAGTATGCCGAACTTCTCTGGAATGCTCTTAAGAATCATAATAATTTTACTCTTCTTGAAATTACTCTTATAACAGGCAGGCACCACCAGATCAGAGCTCAGCTCTCCGGCATGGGATATCCTGTTATCGGGGACAGAAAATACGGCGCAAAAAAGACTTTTCATAAAAAGAATATCGCTCTTCACTGTGCATCACTGTCGCTGGAACATCCTGTAAAAAAGGAGCCTGTGACCTGGCGGGCACCTGTTCCAGGGTTCTGGAACAGATATTTGAAGTTGACAATATAACCATTAGAAGGCGGTTTTCAGCAAAAACTTAAAAACCGGTGCAAGCTATAAAAGAAAGGTAAAAAGAAGATGAACAGTAATCAGCAGGACGGCAGTCCTTCATTTGTTTTTGAAATGCAATGGGATAAATTTGTTTTTCTCGGAACAGGACATATTACAGCAGCGGTTTATTTAGCCGACCCACCAGTGATATTTGATCCGGGTGTTTCAGCTTTTGGTCCTTTGTATCTTGAAAAGATTAATGAACTTGTGAAAGACCACTCATCTCTTATAATTGCGCTTACCCATTCTCATTTTGACCATTGCGGAGCAGCACCCTACCTGCTCAGAAAAATTCCGGGCGCAAGGGTTGCTGCCAGCAGAAGGGCTGCTGAAATTCTAAACCGGCCGAATGCGGTCAGCCTTATCACTAAACTGAATGCTGAGTATGAAAAAGAGCATCCTGAACTGATAAAAGGGGAGGATGTTTCTTTCAATGCTGTCAGGGTTGGTTTGCAGTTAAATGATAATGATACACTGTATTCATGGAAAGACGGTGAAACCTGTGTTTCTGTTTCGCTCCCAGGGCATACAAACGACAGCATGGGATTTTTTTTCACAAAGTCAAAAGCTCTTTTTACAGGTGATGCCGGGGGGACTTTTGAGGACGGCATGATTCACAGCCCGTTTCTAACAGATTGCACTGATTACCTGAATTCTCTTGACAGAATAATAGCACTGCAGCCCCGGGTTCTATGCATTGCCCATAACGCTATACTAAAAGGAGATGATATTGAGCGTTTTCTAAAAGAGTCAAAAAAATCAGCGCTAAAATACAGGGATAAGATCTATAATCTTCTCAATACCTGTAACGGGGATATAGACAGGGTTGTGAATCTCATTACTGAAAAGGAGTATGATTCAAAACCTGACCACATTCAGAAAAGAGAACCTTTTATATTAAACTTAACTGCAATGGTAAAAGCTGTTGCAAAAACAATGGTGTAATCATGAAAAAAAGGGCACACGTATTTATTGAAGGAAGAGTGCAGGGAGTATGTTTTCGTTCTGAAACAAAAGCTCAGGCAGAAATTCTTCAACTGAAAGGATGGGTGAAAAACCTTTACGACGGCAGGGTGGAGGCTGTTTTTGAAGGAGAAGAGGATAGTGTTAATAAGATGCTTCACTGGTGCAGAAAAGGACCGCCTTATGCAGTTGTAAATAATGTTGAGATTCAGGAAGAGGAATTTACGGGTGAGTTTAAAGCTTTCAGGGTTGAATTTTGAAGGTTCTTCTGATACAGCCCCCTGTCCTTGATTTCTATCAGACTGCAATCAGAACCCAGCCCATTGGACTAGCCTATATTGCATCCCGGCTTATACAGAACAGTTATGAGGTAGTGATTCTTGACTGTATGAAAACAGACAGAAGAAGGACAGCTCCACTTCCAAAAGGCTCTTCCTTTATAAAAAAGTTCTATCCTGAGGGTGACATAAGCCCTTTCAGACTCCATTCAGCTTTTTTTCATTTTGGCATGACCTGGGATGAAATTGCTAAATCTGTAGAAGAGATTAATCCTGATGTGGTTGGCGTATCCTGCCAATTTACACCGTATTGTAATGAAGCCCTGAAAGTCTGCTCTATTGTAAAATCTTTCAACAGCAGGATCCCTGTTGTTACAGGCGGCACGCATGCCAGCGCATTGCCGGAAACACTGTTAAAAACAGAAACAGTTGACTATATTGTCTTAGGAGAGGGTGAGGAAAGGTTTTTAAAGCTTTTGGGTAGGATAAAAGAAGAAGCCGACCCATCTGATATAGAAGGCATCGGCTTTATGCAAAACGGTTCTATAAGAATAAACCCGTTGAAAGTTTTTATTGAGAAGCTTGATGAACTTCCCTTTCCTGCAAGAGAACTTCTTGACCTTTCACGCTACAGGGTCAATAATGAACCATATACCATGCTTGTTACAAGCAGGGGCTGCCCGAGACTCTGTTCATACTGTTCTGTAAAAACTGTTATGGGAACAGAATACAGGATTCGTTCATCTGACAACATAATTCAGGAGATAAGATACTGTGTTGAGAGGTTCGGTATCAACATTTTTGATATAGAAGATGACAATTTCACCTTTGACAATAAAAGAGCCTTAAAGATACTTGATGATATCTGCTGCGAGTTTGGCGAAAACAGGCTGAAACTTTTTGCAATGAACGGTTTATCAGTTGCATCCCTCAACAAAAATATGCTCGAAAAGATGAACAGGGCAGGTTTTCAGCGCCTTGATCTTTCAATGGGAAGTTCATCTGATTCGGTAAACAGAAGGGTTAACAGGATAACTTCCGCTGAAAAAACAGACAGTGTACTAAAAGAGTCTTTTAAAACAGGTCTTCCGGTAACAACCTATACAATTCTTGGAATCCCGGGGCAGGACATTGACGAAATGATAGAGTCGGTTGTTTTTCTGACACAAAGACCTGTCTTTATAGGACCGAGTGTTTTTTATCCAAGTCCCGGAACAGAGTTTTTTGATCCATTTATAAACACGGATTTTCCCCTGCTCAGGTCAACCCTTATCAGTGCGGAAACAGAGCAGTTTTCAAGGCTTGATATTGTAACCCTCTTGAGGCTCTGCCGGTGGATAAATTTTATTAAAAAGCAGATGGCAGATGATGCGGTTCCTGAAAGAAGCATTGAAGAGATTGCAGAAAAAACCCTTCCTGTAATTTCAGGTTTGAAAGAAGAGAACGGTGTTTTAAGCATCGAAATAAAAGAGCCTTTAACAGCTGGTTTTACAGGCAGAGCCCTGACAGGGCTCTTTTTCAGGAACAGTTGTTTTTATGCAGTCAGGAGAATTAAACCAGGCATAAAAAACAGATACCTGTATAACTTTTTTGCCTGCAAAACATCCGGGAGTGTTATAGACAGATTTATGCAAAACAGACAGGATATTACATTTCGAAGCCCGGTGCCTGGACAGGCATAAAAAACAGTGCTGAATGTTCATAAACACAAAAAGACAAGCAGCTGAATTTATTTGCTTTAACTTAACAATATTATATGAGGGTTGCTGCGAACTGCGGAGCTAAATAACTAAATTGATTGAACACCTGCTTAACAATTTTCTTGGTATTTTCACCAGAAGGGCATTAAAGCTTGCGCCTGCAGAATCCCCTGCTGCCCTTTCTGCCGTCTCAGCTGAAAACTCTCTGCTATATATCCACATCCCTTTCTGCGAAACTCTCTGCCCCTACTGTTCCTTTCACCGCTATCAGTATGAAGCACACACTGCTTCACTCTACTGCAAAGCCCTGTTAAAAGAACTCCGATTGTTTAAAAGTCTCGGGTATGACTTTTCTGCAATGTATATCGGAGGCGGAACCCCCACAGTCATAGGCGATAAACTTATCGCAATAATCAATGCTGCTTCAAAGAGTTTTAAAATTCGGGAAATATCGGTTGAAACAAATCCCGATTTTTTGGATACCCATAATCTTTTACTTCTTCGTGATGCAGGGGTAAACAGACTCAGTGTCGGGGTTCAGAGTTTTGATGACGGGATACTCAAAAGCATCGGAAGACTTGAAAAGTACGGAGGTGCCGCGGAAATAAGTGAAAAAATCAGCAGAGCAAAGGGGATATTCAATACACTCAACATTGATCTTATATTTAACTTCCCGCATCAGAGCATGAATAGTCTGGATAAAGATCTTGACCATATAGATCAACTTCTTCCAGACCAGGTCACATTCTACCCTCTGATGCGCTCAGACTATACCAGGGATTCAATGACACATGCATTCGGCAGGGTAGATTTTAAAAAGGAGAGGGCGTTCTACTTTAAGATTCTTGAAAGAATTAAAAGAAATTACACCCATTCTACTGCCTGGTGTTTCTCCAGAAACAGCTCAATGATTGATGAATATGTTGTGCACTATGATAATTATATCGGAGCTGGAAGCGGGGCTTTCGGATATACTTCAGGTAAAATTTTTGTAAACACCTTCTCTATTGAAAACTATATCTCTTTGATCAACAACAGCATGCTGCCAACTTGGGGGACAAAAAAATTTTCTAAAAGACAGACAGTCTATTACTATATCCTGATGAAGCTTTTTGGAATGTCTTTAAACAAAGATGACTTTGAGGATAGATTTAAAAAATCTGTCTGGAAAAAACTTTTCCCCGAAATGCTTCTTTTAAAAACAATAAAAGCTGTTAAAGAAAACAACAGTGAACTCAGGCTCACCGAAAAGGGAAGCTACCTGTGGGTAATTGCCATGAGAGAGTTTTTCAAAGCGGTTGATAACCTGCGCGATCAATGCAGAAATGCACTCAAATGATAGAGGTAACCACGGGGTTAACAGAGATTTTCTTAAATGTAAATCCTGTCCGTGTTCTTAGTGTACTTCCGTGAGATTTTTTTGCTATTCCTTCTTTATTGTATAGGAAATCAGTTCCGCCCATTGTCTGATTCTGTCAATGTTTCTAAAATCTCCTTCAGTCTGTTTCAGTATCACAGACATAACAAATACTTCTATAAAATTCATGCCTCTGTAATCAACAACTCCGCCGAAAAGTCCGCTGTCAATAATTTCAAATTCAGTAAACTCTTCCAGAGAGGGTTCGAGAAAATTTTCAAGCGCAAAGGCTCTCACGGATTCAGTATCTTCACGCAGAGCACTGCATAAGATAAAAAACCGCAATATTTTGTTTGAAAGATCCTCTCTGTGTTGTTTCAAAAATTCCGTTGCTTCAGGCAGAATACGGAGCCTGTTTATTGCTGATCCAAGGATCACTGCATCATATTTTGAAACATCTGTGATTTTGCCGGCAGAGGAGAGGTCAACCTGAAGTCCGTTACTGCAGAGAACATCTCTAACAGTTGTCGCAACAGTGCGGGTTGAGCCATATCTTGAAGCATAAATAATAAGTATTTTTTTGCCTTCTGAATTGTTTTCAAGACATGCATTTTCTATGTAATTTTCACGCAGTTCTGCATGAATATAGGAAGCGAAGGTTGAAAATATTACAACAAACTGAATAACTATCACTGAAAGACACTTAACAAAATTTCCCTTCATTTTTTTACTATCCCAATTTTAATGGTTCCGTAAAAAGTCCCTCTACTGTCACTTCGAGTGAAGCTTGAGGTCTTATAACATATTAAAAAAAAGAAATTTCTCTCTTCTTTCGAAATGACAAAAGTTGGTTTTTTAACCTTTTGCAGGTCAATCAATTAACAGTATACTGCCTCAATTCTGTACAGTTGTTTTTATCTCTTTTATTATATCTTTTTTAACCATTAAAAGCCACAGAACAAGAATAATATTTGTAGCTCCCTTAATTGCAAAAGCCCAAGATGCACCCTTAATATCAAAAAGATATCCGCATGCCTGGTAAAAGAATATCAAGCCAATTGGCTGCATGGTGTTGAGTCCGCCGAGTATTGAGCCGACGATATCTTTTGGCGCTGCATCTGTTGCAAGGGTGTTTGCTCCTGCATTCGCCCCTGCGATCCCAAACGAAACAAGCACGAGTGCTGATGAGGTAAGTAGTGAAAAAGGGCTTGGGGAAACCGCTATCAGAAGAACACCTGTTCCTCCTATAAAAAAACTGAGTATTACTGTCTGAATGCGCCCCCATTTATCAAGCAGAACCCCAACCAACGGAAATGCTACTAATGAAAATACTCCCATTATAATAATAGGTATCGCTCCTTTCTGAGTTGCCTCGCCTGAGGTCATTCCGAGCTTCTGCCCTTCATAGACAGCCCACACAAGGATATAGGTTGACATAATACCAATATCTGCCCTTCCAACAAGAGTGCAGAGATAGCTTGCCTTCAAAGTAGTGCTTTTTCTGACCACAGAAAGAATCTCTTTCAGGCTCTTTTTTTCCTCTTTTTTCTTTTCAGGCATTCTCTCCTTCAAAAAAAGCCATGTACACACAAGTCCGAAAATACCCATAATTGAAGCAAACCCAAACAGGGGATCTATCCCAATTTTCTTTCCAATTGGAGCTATTATGGAAAAAACCAGTATGCTTGCAAGCCCCATCATTATCCCGTTCATTGCCATGCCCTTGCCCCTGTCTTTTTCATGGGTATAGTCAGCAACCATCGTGATAAATTGCGGATAACACAGTATTAACCCTATCCCCAGAAAAAACCTTATGCAATAAGCCACAATAAGTTCTGGAGCAAAATCGGCAAAATCTGCCGCCCGAGACGGTGCAAAGCTTAAATAGGCGCATATTTTTGAAGTAACTCCGGAGGGGATGTTTAGCGCTGATGCTATTTCTACAGACATTCCAAGAAGGTAGAAAAAGACGATTATCATTCCAAAGCCAATGCAAGCAAGTATCTTACGTCCTGTCTTGTCAGACAACACTCCAACAACCCCTACAAAAGCAAGTGTGGCAATCTGGCTTATATTCTGCATGAAACCATTTGTAAGCCCAAATATATCATCTGATACTTTTATTGTTTCCTGAAGAAACGCTGGCTGAATAAGGGTAGGCATGACCAAAATCATTCCAATAACAAGAGCATTCAGATAGAGGAAAAAGAAATTCCTCTTTTTCAAGTCAGGCGGAACTTCTATACCAGCAAACTTTACAGGTTTTTTTATTTCATCATTCATATATATATTCTCCTTAACTTTATTTATAACTTATATTATATCAATAAGGGCTGTTACTATAAACTCTGACTATTTGAAATGTTCACTCTTCTTTAGAATATTGCTGCTTTCATCAGATCATAAAGCCAAAACAATAAAATCAGTATGTTTTCTGTAAATAGGCTAATGTAAACATATCGGCACGAAGTTCAAGACTTACAACTGGCGGAATATCATCATAATATTCATGATGAGCCAAACCTCCATGCACCCTTTGAACATCGGCAAATTGAGAGCCGACAATATTGTGTTTCATCTGCCCGATCTCTGTTTTAAGCACGTTTGTGTTCTGCATAAAACATTTCCAGACTTTGCCCTGTTTATCATAAATCTCTGTCCATAGAATAATATAGGACTCAGGGTCCATATACCACACTCTTGTTCCGTAAATATAGTTCGGGTCAACATTATCTGCATGAACCAACAGAGTATTGACGCGTTCTAGCGCCAGTCCGTTTAACACAACCTGACCCCGTTCACGTTCTGTTTTCCGCATATCCTGATGACGGGAGCAGAGAAGGTCTTTTTTTCCCTTATAGGTATAGGTATTGCGCATTATCTGACCATCCCAGAAATACTCGTCATCATATATAAGGTCAGATCCATCTATCGCATCCGTTCTCTGTGCTGTTGAAATCTTCCTTATTCTTCTGAACTGAGAATACCAAAGGTACATGTCATCATCCTTTTTAGGATCAATAAACCTGATGTTATACATTCTCATATTCAGAAATTCCGCAGGCAGATACATGTGCATGAAATATGCCCTGCGGTAACCCCTTTTATTCTGAGATTCAGGAAAAGCCGGTTTTGGTTCAATCTCTGTGCGGTTTACAAAATAAAATTCCCAGTATTCCTGATCCGCTGTTCTTTCTGTTCTTGTTTTCGGGTTAACGTTGGGAGACCATTTTCTGTAGAAAAAAGTATCTCCTCTGTTCTGCATATCAAAATTATGAGCAATTTCAAGGCCTGTACCTGGCTGAGGGAAAGGGTTCCCAGCAATTTCCCCAATGTTTGAAACCGAGCCGTCATCATTGAGTTTTACAACCTTTGAATACTTCTCTGTTGCTTCCTTAAACCCGTCTGTCGGTTCAACCGTTCTGTAGGGAACTATTTCAAACCAGAATTTGGTTCCCTCGGGTGCCCCCCATTTTTCTGGGTTTTTATAAATCTCATGGTATGATTCGGGAATAAACATAGAGACTTCATCGAAGTTATCTTTATCTATTCTTTTTCCAACCCAGCTTTTTTCCCATTCTCTCAACTTTGCAAGTTCATCATCGGTATATGCCCTGCCTGCAAGAATTTCGTCGGAAAAAACGCTTGAAGGGAGCGATAAGAGGATAAACATTGCCATTAACTTGCGTATAAAATTTTTAAAACACATCTTGAGACCTCCTTTTGTTGACAGATTAAAATTCATAACGCAGTCTCAGAATTACCGCATCTTTTTTGTCCATATCATTGGGAAGGATTTTATGGCGCTTTCTCCAGTAAAGCTTCATCCCGACATCGAGCCTGAGACCTCCATAAGGATCGGGAAACATATATGTAACAGGAAGAACCAGATGAGCCATTCCTGTCCTGAAATAGTATTCTCCAAGAGGAACAAAGACAATAGAAGTGTTTAAGAGTTCAACCTTTGCCCAAACCGAAACCCCGTCTGAAACTGAATCGCCTGGTCTGTGAAATCTGTCTGCTGTTACAAGGTCGCGTCTGTGATTAAATATCTTATTCCAGAAGTATGTAATGTTAAAGTCAATATCCTTGTTTGACCTTATAAAATCCTGAAAACCTTTAGGTAGCTTTATCGTATCATTATGTCTTAGGGCAATCCCCAGTATGTTCTTTCTTGTCCAGTCGTAAACAGCTCGGTTTGACCCCCCTGTACCCAAATTCATGGGTCTTTTTATCTCAAGATACCACTCCATGTCCCATGTTGCATACCTGAACCAGGCGGGCCACATTTTCTGAGCGGTTCCCCCAACTGTCTGATATCTTTTATAATGAAAAACCCTGTAGCTGGGCCACCTGCCGGGATTAACCCTGCTGTCTGTCATTGCACCCCATATCCCGGCAAATACATACTGAAGCGCAAAGTCATTTATTCTGCGCGGATCCGACACTGCCCCGTCATCCCTAGCATTCCAGTAAAGAAGCGTCCAGTCAACACCAAAGGTATAGCCCCTGATTCTTCCTCCAAACTCGGTGTTTCTGGTGTCAAAACCAGAGGGTCTGTCCTTTTTCATCTTCTCCCTTGTCCATGTATAGAATCCCATTTCCCTGCCCGGGTTAAAACCTGCCTCTTTGAAATGTTCCGTGCCCCAGTGTGTTCCTCCATAGGTAAGCTCAAGAGCCTGGTAATGACCCGGATTGTAAATAAACTCAAACAACAGATTGCCCGGCAGGTTTGTCACATAAAATGTTCTGATCATCCATAACCCTTTTTTAATTTCTTCCCAGGTATCAAGACCGGGGTATCCCCATCTGAAATCAAGCGGGTTTACAACATCTGCTACTCTTCTCGTGTTAAGCTGTCCCCAGATAACTATCTGTTTCCCGACACGAACCTGAAGGGGACCCCTGTCATAATCAAAATACATCTCAGTAATGTAATCCTCCCAGTCTACAGGTCTCTGATAATCATCCCTGTTTCTGGGCAACACAGTTCTTCTCTGTCTCCTGTCAAACTGGACGGACTTTTCCCACCACCACCTGTAACCGCTGAAAAATCTAAGGGTTGTGCCAAAAATATCTTCGGTTATGGTATATAGTCCTTCAAAATAGACAGAGGTCATACTGAAATCAGCATTGCTTCTGTATTTTTTTGCTCTGTCCCACAACTGGGTATTGATATAGGCTGTCTCCTTTACAAAACCACGAAGAATAAGGTCTCCATCAAGCAGTCTGATTTCCGCCCCCGCCGGTTTCGGCAGGACTGTAATCAGCAGCAGAAAACAGGTAGATAATAATATGTTTAAACAGGTTCCCCTTGCCATTTTATTATCCTCTTTTTTCATTTTATAGCTCTATTGTCAGGATTAAACTGATCACCCTGCCGTCTATCTCAGCCTTAGCTATTGCCTTTATATTTCCATGAAACACATTATCTGTTTTTTCAAGTTTCAGAGAGGCTTCGCTTACTGTAACAATTGAAACATCAAGGGCATTCTCCGCAAGAAGAGCAAAGAGAAAGTATTCCATCTCTTTTTCATTAACAGTTCCGGATATATAATTAGGTGATACAGCACCCTGCGCCTTGATACCGGCGTTCTGCAGGGTGATATTGCCGTTATATGCAAGAAGAATGTCTGAAAAAGGAAGGGTCAGATTTATGCTGCCGCCGATAATTGATACGGCTCCGCTCAGTTCTTCAGGTTCAACAGCGTTTGTCATGGAAATTAATCTGTCTTCAAGATGCTGGGCTGAGGCTGCCTTTAGATAATGATAAGCAGGAGGGCAGACGGTTTTCTTGGTGAGCGTGGTTTCGCTGACGATAATGCGGGTATCGTCAATCATGATTTCGGTTCTTTCCTGTTTGTCACGGATGTATATTTCAATGTTGTCCTCATCAATTTCCTCAACCGCAGACTGTCTTAAGTCAAGATAGGTCTGGCGTGATTCCCAGAACCATTCAGCCGGATAAATAACGATATATTCATACCCTTCCGCCACCCATTCAGCAACCTGTTCGCCCACCGTTCTGACGTTCTCAGCAGGGGAGGTTGTTCCAGCAATATAGCTTATAGCAATGTCTGCGGTTTTATCATAAAGAGCGTCCATACGGGTTGAAAAGTAGTCGTTTAGCCGTTTATTAAATACCGGGGTGGAAATTCTCAAAACATCATAAAGTCTGCCGGTTCTGCCGATTCCATGCTCTACCATAATGATTCCCAGTTTTTTATCCGGCGGGATTTCAGAGGTTTTAACCGTATCACGGATGCCGAGGAAAAGAGACCTCAAAAAATTGTCATAGTGCATAAGCTGAGAGGCATTTGAGGTTATCGTGCCGACACCGACCGAGGTGCCGAGCTCCCTGTTCAACTCATCAACGGTTTTCTGATATTGGGGCCACGACCCAGCAGACATCTCAAAATCATTGGTTTTAACATAGAAATCATATATAAGTACGGATGTTGCGCCGGCAGTTATTGCGCCTTGCAGTTTCTGCTTAAGCAGGTTTTCAGGTTCAGCGTCTCTGACCGGCTTTATAAAACCAAAATAACTCTGATTATCAAAAAACACGTTATAGGAGTTGGTAAGCCTGTCTCCGATTTCAGAATAAAGTGCAAAAGCTTCAGGCTCGTTCTTAACGGACCCGTATAGGGTATAAGCTTTCACATTGTCAAGAGCTGTATGTTCCCAGATATCCGGGATTCCATTGGGCTGTCTGATCTCAAAGAAAGGATCTGAGAGACATAAGGTACCATTGTTCCGGACCGGAGTTCCTGTCACAGGTTCTCCGAGCATGTCAACAAGATTATCTGAAACAAGGGTTCCTTCTGCAAGTGGGTTTGAAGGATCAATAACGATTGTTGTGTGGTCACCAAAACACATTTCCGGAATATATCCTGCCTCCTTCAGGTGTTCCATCAGGGTTGCGGCAAAGATCATATGCGGCTGAAGCTGCTCTTTTGTCCATATACCGGTAAGCTCCCCTGAATAGGGTTCTGTTTCAGCACCAAAAACTATGAGCGGCTTTGACAAATCCAGTGTTCCGTTGTTGACCATAAGCCCTCTGTATGCAGGCGGGCTGTAAAGTGATAGAAACTGAAAATTTATCTTATTTCCATTGCTGTCTAAGGGAACAGCCCTGTAATAGACATGCCCGTCTCTTATGTTTGAAGTATCAAACTCTGCCTCATAGTCAGGTGCATTTCCAATTAATACTATGGGTTCACCTTCTTCATCTGTCCTCAGCTCATACCGCACTGCTGCGGCAACAGGCGCTCCATCGCCTTTGATAGAGGCTTTGAAGGTAATTATTCCCGAGACCTCATTGCAGCCCAGTGGAACCTCATACTCAATCCGCACCTCTTTTTCCGGGTCATAATCCCCTGAGCATGCACTAATCACTGATAAAATACAGGCAATTAAAGATATGGCAATGTTTTTTTTCATAACAACCCCATGTTTCTATTGCTTATAGCAGACTCACATATATCACAGCATTTATGCTGCTTTAAAAAAGCGCTTTCAAACCCAGTTCAGCAAGTTCTTTTCCAACAGCCTGTTCCATCATAACACCGCCCGGGTCTTTTTCGATCATATTATGCCTGATTGCCTGACGGCGCTCGATCAGACGTTTCATATAGTCTGGATCCCTGGGTTCATCCTTATCCCAAAGACTGTGGTACACATCAAGATAGTCAATGGTAAGACTGAGCAGACGATCTTGATGTTCTTTATTGCTCGGGTGAAAATCGGCATTGATATAATAGGGAGACACCATCACCCGAAACCAGTTAGGATCACGACTGGAAACATTGGGATAATGCTTTTTGCCCTTCTCACATATATCTTCCAATGGTTCAAGATACTGTTCCATGTAAGCAATGTCACAGATACAGTCTGCAGTGGGATAAAAATCAAGAATAAAGTATGATCCTTTTTCACTTTCCGCCCAGAATGATGAATAAATCGGCAGTGCATGATGATCATCGGGCCAAATGATCGTAGTGTAGCACATGAGCTTATCCCTGAAACACTGGACGGTAATGGCAATTTTTTCAAGTTTCGGTGCGGCAAAAAGGTATTTATAGCTCCACAGTATGGGTCCGCCCTTGAGATCCCAAAGCGGTTTGATATCCATACCCTGATAGGTTTCCATTTTTGTGCCCCCGAATTTCTCAAGGGCTTTTAACATCTCTTCGCCGTACGGTGGAAAACTATATTCTTCCGACATTTTTTCTCCTTTCATTTTATTGTAAAGAACGCCTTTGATTGTTAATAACGATTCCGATTACGACCAAATAGATATAAGCTTCAAGGCTCAAGAGGTAGAAACTGATAAGCAGCTTTTATCGTTTTGCTGAAAGCTGACACCTGATAGCTGATACCTGTTCTTACGACCACTCCTACAACTTACTACTCATTGCTCATTGCTTATTTGCTGCCGGCTAACCGGTTAGGGCTTAATGATAAACTGCTCTCTGCCCTCTTTTATTGCCGCCCGTGCTACAACCTCAAATGTGCGGTTTTTCATAGCCGGATTATCAAGCGCATCAACAGACACCCTTGCTATCTGTTCTCTTTTCACCTTTCCTGTTATTTTACCACCCTCTCCGAAAACAACCTCTTCCGGGATTTCATTGTCAGTATATCCTCCTGGTCTGATTATTGTATAATCAAGCCCGAGTGTTCTTATAAAATCCTCGCTCTTCTCCTTTGCACGCAGAACAGGGGTCATCATAAGCTTAAACAGGCATGAGATGGCATCGCGGCTGTTGCCTGTTCCGATTGATGAAACAATAACCATGTGTCTGACAGATTGAATTTTTGAGGCACGTGCAAGATTCCGGTTGCCCATATTGTCAATCCTGTCATTTTCCGCTCTGCTGAAAGGTTTTTTAGAGCCAATTGTGCTTATAAGATATTTTGCGCCTTTAAGTGCCTTCTCAAGAGATTGCACAGATTGCAAATCCGCCTCTGCAAAATCAACCCCTTCAAGTCCGCAGGTTTCCGGGGAGTCAAATGGGGGCACCAAAAGCGCTCTTACTTTATAGCCTCGTTTTAAAAGTTCCTGCACAACAAGCCTTCCAAGTCTGCCTGTTGCTCCTGCCACAACTGTTAATTTGTCATCCGACATTTATTCTCTCCTTGTATTTAAAATTGATGGGCATGTAAAAAGTCTGAAAAAAACCATATTGTCATTTCGAACCTGCACCTTGCGGGTGAGAAATCTGGTTTTAGAAGCGTATTGCATGAGATTTCTCAGTCGTATCCGTTCCTTCGAAATGACAGCCGGTGTGGCAGTGTGTGAGTGGTTACTATTTTTCCTGCCTGGCAATGGTTTCTGCTTCAGCCTCCATTTTTAAGAGTTTCTTTTCAATCAAAACCACACCTGTTATGTAATGGGCAATGATGCCTGACCCCCAGCCAAGCAGCGCCCCGATAAACCATAATACTTCAGGGCTTGTTAAAAGGTTGAAAGGGATCATACAACTGTTCATTATCACATAGATTAACAGATGTATCTTAAAGCCCCTCCTGCTGTCTTTTTCTAAAATCTGCCTGTAGGCTTTACGGTATGCTTCCAAGGTAAGTTCTGACATTTATTCTGTTCCTTTCTAAAGTTTGTCCAAAAAACCAATTGTTGCATCAAGAATCTGCTTCTGCTGCTCCTGGCGTGAAATATCTGCAAAGTCATCATCGGGTTGAAAAGGTTCAGGGGATGTGTCATAGTAACCGAACTGGGTATGATTTGCACCCTCGATCCTGACATATAACGTATCATCGGGCAGATAGGGCTTGTTTTCTTCAATTTCATCATCGTTACAGTTGGGGTTGTTGGTTCCATAAATCAATACAACCTTGAGTTGAGTATTGTCAATTCTTAAGAGGGAGGATGGATAAGATGCCCAGATGATAACACCGTCAACCATCCATGTAAACATTTTAGCAAATGCACAGGCAAAGGACCCTCCAACTGAATGACCTCCTATTGCCCATGTTTTGATGTCAGGGTATTGGATCAGAACAGGAATACCGCGCCAATAGCCAAAAGGAGCCAGATCAAAGGGCATGCTGACAATAACAACCATATATCCTGCCTTGGCTATTGCACGGGCGGGCGGAGCATATGAACGGGGATCTACCAGACCTCCCGGATAAAAAATAAATCCCTTGGTCGGTTCTATACCAGCAGGTTTAAAAACAAAATAAACAGGGTTGAAAAAAGCAAACGGAAGTTTTCGTGTTTGAACCTCAACAACGCCGTCGCTCTCCATTGCATTCAGGGCTTCGGGAAGGGGAGGAAAACTGTCAGCTTTTGCAATAACTGTTATAAAAAAAACCACTGCCATTGACAGTATAACTGCCAGTGTAATTTTTAAACCTTTCATGGTGTTTATCTCCATTTAGAGCTATTATTAAAAATTTTTATTTTTTTTCTCCAGAACGTTTATTCCTTACTTTTGACATAAACTCGGGAGTGATAACGGTAATGCCCTCTTTTTTTGCCTCTTTTATAATTCCTCCAATGGCTTTGTTCAAAAATATACCCGGTACTTTCACAAGCATTGCACATGATTCATCTTCCCATTTTATCTCCGGATCAAACCGTGTGCAGGCATATTTAACTGTTTCAACTGCATTTCCTTTATCCTTTGGAATAGGCACTGCATAGGGTCTGGAGTGGCTGGCAAACCAGAACCTTACATTGTCACGGTACCCGTAATCAATCGGCATGCGCGGAAATCCTTTACCCTTGAAAAGACAGTCTCGCCATTTCTTTTTCATATAAATTTTATCTATTCGCAACAGAAAATGGTTTTCCACAAGCTCCTCGTCCCGTTTGAGAGGATAACTCTCGTCCCAGGTGCACTCAAAAACCTGAAAAGCCTCTTTAACAGAAGGAGGAGCAGGTTCTGCCGTTTGATTTATTCCTGAAGGGGCGGGCAAAAGGGTAAATATGCTGTTCTTCATTTTATCCTCTGTTGTTTCACCGGGGTATCCCAGCGTGACACAGTTTTTCATATACTTTTTCTTATCCGGTATAAAGTTGATAGTGCACTTCTTAGTCCTGATAATGTTTTCTGCCGTGTTGCTGGTACCGCGTGCAATCAGCATCATGGCGTGATCCCGACCTCCGGTAATATTGTGAGGGAAACAGAGAGAGTAAGGTCCAAGATTTGCCTGCCCTGATTTTGAAATAGTGCTTATCAGCACAACAGGCATGGGGAAAAAACTTGAGGTCTGATAGAAATTATCCAATATCCTTACATCTTCAAATTGATCACTCATAATTAAAAAAACCTTTCAGTATAATTAATAAATTAAAATATTAAATGGTGTTTTATTTTCACAGACCTGAATCGCTGAAAATCTTTACGTTCTTATCAAGGTATTTACCGTAGTTATAGACATAGTAAAAAGCCTCTTCATCATGAAGCGCATGCGCCCGAAGGAAGAGCGCACTCCAGCGCGCAGAGGTTTCAATTGATATCTCCTGACTTAGAACAGGATCTTGTTTCTGTGGAGACGGACCGGGAAATTCAATACCAGGCGGGTTATTGACGTCGCACATGGCATAATGATTTGCCCCCTTTATAAGAACAAGCGCTTTAGGCGGATATTTTATTTTATCGTAAGAGGTTTTGGTCACCGTATAGGTTGCGTTTTCATCCTCAGCTCCGTTGATAAAGGCAAGAGGTATACCCTTATTATAGGTATCCCTTATCGCCCAGTCAAAGGGGTTGCCGTAAGGTCTGGTATTAATTCCTCCCAAAGCCGCTGCTTTAAGCTGAGCTGGTATTTCAAAGCTCTGCCCTTCGGAACATAAAGGAAACTCACAGTCACCCTGAACAGCGCCGAGTACGCAGGCAGCCCCGTAAGAGTGACCCAGCAGAACAAGTGTTTCAGTATCAACCTTTCCATATAATGGGGAACTTGTGTCTGTATTTTCAGCCGACATAAATTCAAGCGTGTCATGGATTTGCTGCTGCTCGGAAAAAAGCCCCAGCTCTTCGATAATGCCCGGCACGGAAAACATGTGTATATGGTTGGGGACCACAACGATGAACCCGTATTGCGCAACCTGGCGTGAATACTCTGAGTAGTAGGACTTGTCAATACGTGCACCCTGAAGCAGCAGGGCTACGGGAAAGGTTTCTGATTCCCCTGCATCTTCAGGATAATATATATCTGTTTTATCTCCGCTTTGAGGCATCACCGTCTCATATTTTCCTGTCATCTTAAATAAGGGCTCAGGTGTCTTGGGTTTTGAAACGAGCCTGTAGAGCATGGCTCCTTCAGGCGGCATTATCGTTTCAGGTCCATCACCGCTTGCTTTGGTTGCACCGATATAGAATGATCCATTATAGGAAACAAAAGAATCAAAGCTTACATTATGTCTGTCGGCAAAACCATTGACAGTTACAGGTTCCCAGGTAAAACCGTCTGCTGTTTTCCAGAGGGAAGCACCGTTTAACTGATTCTGATCTACCCCGAGTTTGGGAGAGAAGTTGGTCACCAGCCCTGCATAGAGCTCATTTTCAAAAACAAATAAATTGGCTGCAATGTTCTGATACATGACAAGAAAGAAAATCCCTATATTTTTCTTTTCATCAAAGCCGCTGGGAATACCTGAGTCGCCTCCCACACTGTAAAACCAGGTTCCCTCTTCAGGACTTCCGTCCGGAGAGAAGAGTATGCGAGTGCCCCCGAGTCCCTGGGTAGCAACAAAAAGCATTTCATTAAACTCTATAATACTCCACGGCATCCAGTTGCCTGTCCACATGTTGCAGTCCATCCCTCCACCGAATCCGCTCTCATTCATCCCCTCTTTTCCTCTGTCAACAACCATCTCCCAGCCGTTTTCGGTCAGCCTCGCCATGCGTGAGCAGGCTCCCTGTTCACCGCTGGTTCCTGTTCCGCCTGCATAAATAAAGCCGTTAAAGACAACAAGATCTGTAATGCTGCTGGATACTGGTTTAAAGCCCCCGGGGTATCTTTCGTCACTGTGAAAATTGCCGAAACTGTTTGCCTTTGCAGGATCAGCCAGAAACCATGAGTCACCGTTTTCGGTAAACCAGACCTGGGCACCGTGGGCAGAATTAAGTCCTGTGCTTACATAAAGTCTGTCATCATGCACAAGCATAGATGTAATGGTTTTATTCCAGTAGTCTCCAAACCCGTTTTCATCGTTTCCTGTGCCTATTTCATAACTGTCCCCCTCAGCCACTTCTCCTCTGGAATATTCAATAAACGGAGGTGAGGGGTTGCTGAAGCTCTGTGTTGTACAGATGGTGAATTCCTGCCTGTTATTTGCAATCTCATTCTGCTGTATAACAAGAGTGTTTTCCGTGTTGCTCACAATGTCAAACCTTCTGAATCTGCCGTCTCCCGATGTTATCTGGAGCACCCCGCCTGCCCACTGGTTTTCAACCCATGCCTTGCTGAAATCTGTTATCAGAGCGGTTGTATCCCCGTCGTCTGCCTGGCATCCGGAAATATTTGTAATTATCCCTGACTCCTCAGTATCCTTTCTGTCTGAAATGACAGGTTCCCAGTCACTTCCGTCAAATCGCCATATTTCGCAACCTGTAGAATCATAGACCATTGCCTGATGCCCTGAGGAAAAACCGCAATAGAGTTTATCCTGAAAAACAACCATGCTTCCCCAGAGACTTGTAAGCCATGGATTGCGGTAAACGCCGTTTGTTTCTCCACCGGGGAATAGCACCTGCTCCCAGGAACCGTCCAGCGTTGTTCTCCATATCTCAGAGCCCTGAACCTCGTTTCGTGTCATTGCATATAATTGTCCTTTGTATTCAGCCATAGCCACAATACCGGAGTTATGTAGATTGCCAAATCCGGGAATTATAACATTTTCCCAGACAGAGCCGTCTTCAGTCTGTTCCGTTGCCGGATCACACCCTGTGATTAAGAAAAGACTGCATAATAACAGAACACAGCTCATAATATGTCTTATAGGGTTTCTCATAATCCCTCCTTTAGCTGATCATATTTCAATTTCCCTTACTGCTTTAAATCCGCTCCAGACAGCGTCCATAATCTGACCTGGTTCCACACAATCTCCTGCACTAAAAACAGTGCTGTTATTCTCAAATGAATAACTCAGATCCTTTTGTGGTATCATTCGACCTGCAAAAACCAGGCTGTCTGCTGCAATATTTTTCTCAACACCTTTCTGTTTAACTAGAACCGTTCCGTTTTCTGTTGAAAAAGGAACGGTATCTGAAAGGACTTCAATATCAGCAGCTTTAATCATCATCAAAAGTACATCCCTGTTATTGTGATCGTAGAGGTCTTCTGCCAGTGAATCAGCGCCCCGTCTGGTAGTGAGGATAACCTGTTTTCCCTGCCTTGCCAGATAAACAGCCGTTTCACAGCCATAGACTCCACCTCCCATAACAAGTATCCTGTCTCCATAAAGTTGACTTCCGTTCAGCACATCAATTACCGTCAGGATTTTTCCTGAATCATTGTTAAATGGATGGGGCTCCATTCCCGCCCCCGTAGCCAGCACAACATAGTCTGCTCCGAAGGCTTTAATATCATCAACTGTTGCTTTTTTATTAAACACAGTATTTACAGGTAAACTTTGAACCATTTGGGTGAGATATTGTATGTATTCTGCAATATCATGTTTAAAGTTCTTTCTTGATGCAGGCCAAAGATTCCCCCCCAGCCGGCTGGATGCCTCCCAGAGGGTAACATCAAAACCCCTTTGAACACCGACACGGGCAGCTTCAATACCAGCCGGACCGCCTCCTATCACTAAAAGAGAGCGCTTTTCTTTCAGAGGTGTTAGTTTCCACTCGATTTCATGTCCACAGGCTGGATTAAGTCCGCAGCTGGTCGGCTGCTGAATTATCATCTGCCACTTACAGCCCTGATGACATCCTAAACATGGACGCAATTCAGATAACCTGCCATTTGCGATCTTATTGACCCATTCCGGTTCAGACAACAGTCCTCTGCCGATAGCGATAAAGTCTGCTTTACCCTCAGCTAATGCTTTTTCAGCCACTTCCGGGTAATGGAGACGTCCCACAGCAATAACCGGCAGGGAAACAACTTTCCTGGCTTTTTCAGCGAGAAAAACCATGCACCCGGGGGATATATATTGAGGCGGGTGGGGCCACCAATGCGTCTCATAGCAGCCGGCATCCACATGAAGTGCTGCAACCCCCATTTTTTCAAGTTCACGGGCGATCCAGAGCCCTTCCTCCTCCTCTCTGCCGCATTCAAGGTAGTGTGTTATGCCAAACCTGTAAATTATCGGAAAATCTTCCCCGGCCTCTTTCTTAATTGCTGCAATTGCCTCCCGTACAAGGGTAAGTCTTTTTTCTCTGGAACCGCCATATCGATCCTCGCGCCTGTTCCAGAGTGCTGTCATAAACTGATCCAGAAGGTACCCCTCATGTCCGTGCAGTTCAACACAGTCTGCCCCTCCTTCACGGCAGCGCTTTGCTGCATATCCGAATGACCGGGCAAGATCTGCCGCCTCTTCGGTGGTAATGGCTCTTGTCATGGCTTCGACCGGCATAACCGGCGAAAAGTGTGTGTTCTCAGAAGCTGATACCGGCAATACTCCCTCCGGCACTACAGGGGGAGGGACAACACGGCCAAAGCCTGCTGTCAACTGAATACTCAGTTTGCATCCATGGGCATGAAGCGCATCAGAGAGTTTACGCATAGAAGAGATATGCTTGTCTGAGCTGACATTAAACAGATCTTTTGAAAAGGGTTCCAGAGCCTGGGTGACAAATGTTGCTTCGGTGGTGATAAGACCAGTACCGCCGGCAGCCCTGGCTTCATAATATGCACGATACTTCTCTCCCCAGTCTCCGCCCGGCTCATGCAGACCATGGGCGCCCATAGCTGCCATCACAACACGGTTTTTAATCTTTAGTTTGCCGATATAACCCGGCTCCAGCAATTTCATTCCATTTTCTCCTTTACATTCTGTCATTGTATTTGTCTAAAATTTAAAAGCGTAAGTACCTGTGGCCCGCAGCAAAAACCAAATGAGCTGTTAAGCTGTTAAGCAAAAGCAGGTGTTAGCAGCGTAGCTGGTAGCTCGCAGCAAAACCCTCGTGATCGTTATCGTTTTTGCTTTATGTTGGGTTTCGCTCAAACTCAATCCCAACTCCGGGACTATTTCAATTCACCCCGAGCAGCTTTAAGAATATATTCTGCCAGCAATGCACCCAGCCGAGGGTCATCTTTGGGTGTTTCCCAAACATCCCAGGTCCCGGTGTATTGATCCTGAACCGGATTGTTCGGGTCAGGAGAGCCCAGATCCGGGTCATATCCAAGATGTCCATATTCACACATGTCAAATCCAAGAGATGGGTCCAGGTCGCTTCTTTTATTGTCAAGGGGTGTCTGCCTGGGCGGGGGATAGGGTCTTCCATCCTCGCACCCGCCCATTGTGAAACAGCAGTCATGATCTCCGCAATCGGTGTTAACCCAGATGCCCCAGTACTCTGCAAAGGGATGACCAACTTCAGGGTAGGTTTCATAGTCCCATGTTCCCCACCTTGCCCAGGTTTTGATCCCAATCTCTTTTCCGATCTGATTGTAAAATTCCACCATATTCAAGACTGAGTCGCTGGTAAGCTGGGGGAATGCACATACAATATGCTGCACGCCACGATTTTTCAAATCCTCAAGCGCGTCCCACAAAAAGACCCCTGATCTCTTTTTATCACTTTCATAATACCAGGCATAGCCATAGGTTTCTCCTCGCATCTCACGGGTTCTTTCAATAAGCCCGTTTTCAGGGTTCTCAACCATGTAACCGCCGTAGGTAAACAAAATATTGTCCGGATTCATGTCAGGATGTCTCTCAAGCAACTGAGATTTTATGTTGCTGTTGAGAATCTGGGTGTCATCAATCTTCGGGTCAAAATATTCGTTATAGTCATGAATTGCATGATTAAAGAGAACCACTGCGGTATCAGCATCTAAAACGGTATCAGAAAATCTGAACTCAATACCCTCCACATGAAGCAGCGCCAGTCTCTCATCTTCTGCAAAGGGGTTGGGCCTGCCCTCCAGAGAAACCTTCGGGTCAACTATAGGTGGACCTAAACTGTTTGTCCACCCTTCAGGCTCTGTGGGATAGGATTCCTCCATCAGATTGGTATAGTCATTTATCCAGGTAAATGATACTGACGTTTGCTGTTCTCTGTTCCATGTATCCAGTACCCGCTTCATCATCTCTATAACACCGTATGTTTTTGAAAATCTAACACCGCCAACCGTTGTGTCTATGGCAATAATTTGCGAAGCCCCCCGCCTTAAGAGCCTTTCTACGGGACCGTCAACATTGTATCTTTCCGGGTCACATCCAGCCCAGGGACCATCCGGTTCCCACTCACCGCAATATGTTAATTTGTCTCTCCAAATATCAGGACCATTGTAGAGAAAACGGGGGTGCGGATAGTGCTCAGGGCGGTCGGCTGCCAGATAGCCTGCCCAGTCCACTTCAAAAATAATACCGTCAGGGTTCTTATCCAGCTCCGTTTTTATGTCTACTAATATTCTCTCTTCAATATCATGATAGGGGTCAACCCCCCCGACCCGGGGATACTCAAATTGATACATCCGTAAAAACCTGTCAGCAAAATCAGTCATCATGGGTGAATACACAAGAGGCCAGAACCATTTATTCCAGATAACCATTTTGTAAACAGCATGATTGGGATTGTAGGAAAACTGCTGTACCACAGCATCCCATAAATATCGTTTTTCAGGTGTATCCGATCCACCGTGGATGACATAAATTACTCCTATTATTTCAGCGCTTGTCTGTTCGAAGTTTGCCACAAGAGTGCGGTCTGATGCTATTTTAAAATAATGGGAAGGATTTTCAGTTACCTCAACTCCGTCCTCTGTCCAGTTAATAAACCGATAACCCTGATTCACCGCAGCAGTTACGGCAACCCGTGTGCCTTCAGCATATACGCCGCTGCCTTCAACCGTGCCCCCTTCAGACGGACTGGTTCTGACAGAGACCAGGTGCTGTTTTTCACAGGATATTGCCATAAGACCCGTGGCAGCGGTCAGCAGGAATAAAAAAAACATAAACCTCTTTCTGCTTTTAAATCTGATGCTTTGTAATGTTTTCATAATTGCCTCCTCTTAAATTTAATCTTTTAATAACGCTTTCGATCCCGATTACGAAAGATATAACTGTTTATAAGGTTTTACTTCGAGCTGCCCCTGAGATTTTTGGTTCCGGCCTGTCCGGGTTAGGATTTTGCTTATCAGCTTAAAATCTTAACAGCTCTTTTGACTACGAACTGCAGCCCGTTTCCTGTTCTTCACCGCACGGTTCCCAACGGGCATGTTTGATCCCCTTAACAGTGTGGTGATACACAATCTTTGTAGGTGTGACCCTGATCATTTTCAATAATCCTTTCGGAAACTCCAGCCGAACACCGCCTGCAGCTTCCTGCATATCTTTTAAAACAGGTTCAAAAATTTTTATGCCATGTGCAAACTCAGGCGTCTCGTCTGTAAAAACCTCTGCAATGCCCCAGATATTCACACCCCTTGTCCTAAGGGCTTTAGCCCCTGTTCCTATGCCGATGGCAACCCTGTTGTTCTCACTCAGGTTTTTGAATTTCCCCCCGCCTTCACTGAAGATATAAATTGTAAGTCCTTCATTGATATAGCCGACAACCGAGATCCTGGGTGTCCCGTCCCTGCTGCAGGTTGCAAGGGAACAGGGCTGTTTTTTGCTCAGATAGTCGATTATCTCTTTTTCCAGTGCTTCTCTGGATATATGCATTCTCCGGATATTCATTTTTTTAAATGCCTGTTCAAGCATTTTCTCTCTTTCATCACCGATAAATTCATCTGTTTCCATAGGCTGCTCTCCTGTATTTAAACAATTGATACAACTGCTATTTCGATAGCGACAACGATCACGAATGGTTTGCTACTATCTACCATCTACGCTCTACACTGCTAACCTGCTTTTGCTTAACAGCTCTTATGGTTTTCCTGACACCTGAAAGCCAGTAGCTGCTTTTAATATCTCCTCTGCAGATGCTGGATTGTAAACATTTTCTGATCCACGTCTTTCAGCCCAACCCCTTTATACTCATGCTGGTTGAATGTGCTGTGGGTACGTTGAATATCAAGTGTTGTTTCTGAGGTGTACATTTTTAGAAGTTCATCCTGTTCTGTTCTGATATCATTTTGACGATATTCAAAACATTTCCAGAGTCTTTCCAGTTCATCATATATTTCTGTCCAGACTATAGCCCATGATTCAGGATCAACATACCATATACGTTTTGAATAGATATAATTGGGGTCTTTACTGTAAACCTCCACCACATAAGTGTTGAGTCTTTCTCTTTTAATATTGTCAGGAATTGACTGCCCGGTTTGACGCTTAATATCATCGGGATCTGACCTCCTTGCAACAAGCATCTCTTTTCTGCCATTTAATGAATAGGTATTTCTTCCTATATGCCCGTCCCATCCATAGTAGTCATCGTATATAATGTCAGATCCGTCAATAACATCCGTCCTCTGTGCAACAGCTACTCTTTTTATCCTTCTGAAAGAAGCAGAGTATATATAACCGTCATCAGACTTTGAAGGGTCAATATATCTTATATTAAAGAACCTCGACCCCTTAGTTTCTGCAGGCTCATACATATGCATAAACATACCCCAGTGGATTCCTTTGGGATTTTCGGTAAAAGCAGGTTTTGGATCAACATCAACACGGCGAATCCAGAAAAGCTCCCATCTCTCTTGCAGGGTTTTCCTTTCAATCCTGGTGCCGGGTGTAATAACAGGTCCATTTTGCCTATACTGGCTGGCATCTCCGCGAGTCCTGAAATCATAGTTCCAGGCAGTTTCCAGGCCTGTCTTTGGCTCAGGAAATGGTACCCCTGCGATCTCGGCATGGTTTCCTATTAATCCTTCCGAATCAACTTTCAAATTAGGAGAATATTTCTCTGTTGCCTC
>CAZMHH010000042.1:2401-32200 GCA_964566035.1 uncultured Thermodesulfobacteriota bacterium | reverse complement strand
TTTATTAAGGTTAATTATTTTATTAATTTCATTAATTTTAAAAAGGAGGGTAAAATGGCAACAAGTGTAAAACTCGTAAAACGGTGGATTAATGACAACAAGAAAAAAACCGCAAGACTGCAAAAGGAGCTGAACCAGGCAGTTGCAAAAGGAAAAAAGCTGTTAACTGATTTGAAAAAGGCTGAAACCGCAGAAAAAACAGCCAAAGCAAGTGCAAAGAAGAAGGTTGCTCCGAAGAAAAAAACTACACCGAAGAAAAAAGCTGCTCCGAAGAAGAAGGCTGCGTCAAAGAAATAGACTTTTAATATCAATTATACTTACTTTATTACTTCAAAACCTAAAGAGACCCGGACGGAAAATGTTCGGGTCCCTTTTTTACTTATTGAACAATTTTAGATTTGCCCATAAAATAAAGTTGTGAGATAATATTTAGTAAAAAATTCTTTAAGACCTCCTTTTTACTTTAGATTGACTTTTTGAATAAGAGCTTTTTTATAATGAGAAAAATCCTATCAGCTCTGATTATTACTTTAATCTGCCTTGTACTGTTTATCCTCTCGGTTTTTATCATCGCTAAAATCAAACTGACCCCTGAAACAATAGAGAAAACACTGAACCAAACAGCTCAAAATTATTTTGGCAGGGAAGTTTCTGTAAACAGCATAGATATTAATTTTTCCGGGGACATAAGTCTGATAGATATAAATACAAAAACAATTTCAGACATTGAAAAGACACCACTGTTCACGGCAGAAAAAATTATTGTTACACCAAGACTCCTGCCTGTGCTGTTTAACAGATTTATTGTAAAAAAACTTGAGATAAAAAATCCAGCTATCTCCTCAAACCTTTTAAACGGATTGACTACGGTTTCACATTCTGTTTTCAATCCAGGATCAATGAAAGTCCTTTTTATCCCTGATAAACTTATTATAAATGGAGGCAGAATTTTCTATGGCAATGATACGGATGCAACTCTTTTTGAAAATATTAGTCTGAATGCCCCGGATATATCATTTATATTTCCTTTCAATGTTCAGATGTATGCCGGACTGCCTGACAGTGAAAAAAATGACCTGGCCGGTGAGTTCAGAATATCCATTCCGGGAAGATATGCAAGGGGAGAAGTTCTATGCGAAGAAATACCTGTTTCTATTTTTAAGGAATTCTTTAAGGATTCTTCCTTTGAGTTTGAAGATGGACTTTTCTCCCTCAGTTCAAAGGTGGTGTTTGAACAACTGAGGACTCTTAAACTCAGGGGAACTGCCGGTATTAATGATTTTGCTTTGACGCATGACAGGGGTGTTCAACTAAAGGATCTTGATTTATCCTTCAACTTTGAATCCGAAACAGACATACAGACAAAAGAGTCTCTTTTTTCAAACATACGGGGTGATTTTTTATCCCAGCCTTTTTCAGGCAAAGGAGAGTTGAAAAATACAGCAGCCGGCAATCTAATAAACTTCAGTTTTCAATCAGACAGATTCTCCCTTTCCTCCGTGCTTGAATCTATAGCCTATACTCCTTGGGCCAATCTGGAAGAAATAGCTTTAAGGGGACCTGTTGAGATATCTGCTCTCTTTAAAGGAGTGCTTGGCAGCAGTATAAGCCCTACTGTTTTAATCAATTTCCTTGACAACCAGATCAACTATCCCCCTTTAGGAAGACTTCAACCTTCCTTGAAGGGAATTGTAAACATAACTGACCGTAAAATATTTATTGACAACCTTGAAATAGGAGCAAAAGGAATTTCTCTTGTATTCTACGGTGATATTTACAACTACAATATGTGGCCTCCTGAAGTTCAGGTCAAAGTTGTTTCATCACGGATCAACTTTTCTGAACTTTTTCCTGACAGGGAGATATTTGATGATGAAGACATAGGCCCCTTTGACCTTATGGGGTTTACAGCAGGAGGCCCTATTAACCTTGGCAATGTCTCTTTTCTTGGAATTCCCATCCATAGACTTCAAGGCTCTTATCAGATAAAAGACAATATCTTCAGCATAAAAGACCTTACAGGCTCAATAGGAGAAGGCTATTTCAGGCTTTCACTTGACTGTGATCTTGGTGTAAGAGGGCTTGATTATCATACCCACCTGAGGCTTCACAACACCCCTGTTGACAAGCTGTTCAACATTATTTATCCGGGACTTAGAAACTTTGTAGAAGGAGATCTTACAGGCAACTTTGCATTAAAGGGTGACGGCACCACCCTTTTCAGATTCAAGGAAAATCTGAAAGCAGACGGTATTTTTTCTATAACAAACGGACTTATTAAAAACATTTCCTTCCCAGCACCCGTTCCGTCAATCATCAAGACTTCCGAACTGCAGCAGATACCCCTCACCGCCGCTAATATAAATCTAAGATTTCGTAAGGGTTTATTAAACCTTGATGCTGCACTATTAAGCCCTAAAGCAGAACTGTATCCCGCAGGTGTTATCAGTCTTGATTCATGGCTTAAAATTAATGCAAGAGCAAGAGTACTGCCTGAAATTTTTATCGGAATGGGTGATCTTGCCAAATATCTTCCTGTTGAGAATAATATGGTTGCTCTCTCATTTGACATAGAAGGCGATCTGATGAAACCCAGGATATCACTTGACAGAAAATCCCTTGACTACATAATACAGGAAACCCTGCCCGGCATCTTCAGAGACATGCTTTCCAGCAGACAGGAAGATATCCCTGAAGATATGCTTGATGACCTTATAGAAAGAATGAAGGATGAGACTGAACCGGATTGATTTTGTTGAGGAGCGGGCTTTTGATTAAAAAACAAACCAGGGTTTTGGCAGAAAAAGCTTTTCATAGGCATAAAAAGCATAACGGTCTGTCATCCCTGATATAAAATCACAGACATCTTTTTCAAGATTGTCAGACATGGAGTTTTTGCCTGTTTCGCTGTAAAAGTCTTCAGGTTTTTGCATATAATAGAAATAGAGCTCTTTCAAAATCTTTGAAGATTTTTCAAAATCGGCATATACAGCAGGAAGATAATATACTTTATCATTGAGAAACTTTCTCAACTCAATTGCTGCATTATTTAATTCATCACTTATCCTTATCCTTTGCAGTCTGTGTTCCAGACTTCTTTTAATAACATCCTTTACCAGTCTGTCGATGCGCATTGAATGACTAAATCCAAGGACAGAGAAAATCCCCTCTCTGTCCTTTTTTATTTCATCCTGGGACAGAAGTTTCGCTCTTATTGCGTCATCAAGGTCATGGTTAAGATATGCAATATAGTCCGCTACCCTGACAACCTGCCCCTCAAGTGTCTGAGGGAGGAATTCAGGGTTATCAGGCAGTATTGGTCCCCCTCTTTTTGAATGTTTCAGTATTCCGTCTCTTACCTCAAATGTAAGATTCAGTTTTTCAATCTCATTGACAACCCTTAGACTCTGTTCAGGATGTCTAAAACCTCCTGTTACTATCTCATTGAGCACATCTTCACCGGCATGACCAAAGGGGGTATGTCCAAGATCGTGTCCAAGAGCAACAGCCTCTGTAAGATCTTCGTTAAGACAGAGGGACTTGGAAATTGTCCTTGCAATCTGTGAAACCTCCAGGGTGTGGGTAAGTCGAGTCCTGTAATGATCTCCGGTAGGGGCGAAGAAAACCTGGGTTTTATGTTTAAGTCTTCTAAAAGCTTTTGAATGGATAATCCTGTCTCTGTCATGCTGAAAGGCTGGACGCAGGTCACACTCTGCCTCTGCAACAAGCCTTCCTCTGCTTCTGCAGCTAAAGGACGCCTCTGCAGAGAGGATTTTTCGTTCCCTTTCCTCAATCTGTTCTCTTATATTCATTTTTTCGATGTTATCAGCTAAAAAGGCAAAAATCAATTATAGTTTAAGGTATTGAAAAAAAATTTTTTTAATATTACAATTATAAATGCGGGGCATCAAATTTTTATTTCATAAAACAGGGAACCAATTTACCTGAAAACCTTTCATAAACAAAAGCAGTTCGCTTAATTGTTAAATTAATTATTATGCAAAAAATATTACAAACCCTTACCATAATATCCCTTTTATTAATTGTATTATCTGCAGGCTGCATGGTCAACCCTGTAACAATGAAGCAGGAATTTAATGTTGTAAGCGAGGACAAAGAACTGCAGATAGGCAGAACCGTACACCGGCAGATAGTAAACCAGTTTGGCTACTACCATAACACAGCCCTGCAAAATTATGTCAATGAGGTCGGGCAGAAGCTTGCAAGTGTAAGCCGAAGGCCTGACATAAAATATACATTTACAGTGCTTGATACTGAAATGGAGAATGCTTTTGCAGTTCCTGGAGGTTACATTTATATTACAAGGGGACTTCTTGCTCTTATCAACAGCGAAGCCGAGCTGGCAGGGGTTCTTGGCCATGAAATAGGACATATCGTTAACAGGGACAGTGCTGCCCTTATGTCCCGCTCAATGATTGCACAGCTTGCAACGCTTGCCGGAGTTGCAGGCGCTGCAGCCAGTTCATCAGGATCAGGCGGAGACCTCGCAATAGCCACAAACCAGCTTTTCAGTTCGATAATGCTCGGGTTCAGTCGAGAAAGAGAATATATGGCGGATGAACAGGCCGTTGAATATATGTTCAAAGCTGGCTATGATCCAAGGCAGGTAACTCATTTCATGAGGAGTCTGTCACGAACAAGTCAGGGACCTGCAGGCATTCAGCAGTACCTTTCGACACACCCGTATATTTTTGACCGAATCGCAAGGGTAGAGTCAAAGGCAAAGGTCATACTTACCATGGACAGTACAATGGCACAACTTCAAAAAAGAGATTATTCTTCAGTACATGAAGGATTAATTCTTTCAGAAAATTATAAAAAATATATTGACGGTCTTGCATTCGGACCTAGAGAGTCAATGAGAAGAATAAAAATATACAAGGTCCAGCCCGGCGATTCCCTTCAGTCTCTTGCAAGAAAGAGTATGGGCAGCTCTCAAAAAGCAAACATGCTTGCATATCTTAACGGCATGCATGAGAACAGCCAGCTTGTGCCCGGAGCAAAAATCAAAACCCTTTACTGAACATCTTCAAGCTTTTCAGCCTCATCAATGAGCATTATCGGAATATTGTCTTTGATCCGGTAGAGAAGTTCGCACTTATCACATATAAGTCCGTCTTCGGTCTCATTCATATAAATATCCCCCTTGCACTTGGGACATGCAAGTATCTCCAACAGTTCTTTGCTTATTGCCATAATAATTTACCTCCTGAAATGGATTTGTCATAAAAATTCCAAGCTCTTCTTAAATATTTCTTCAGCTGAAACATCCCCCATGCATCTGTGATGCCCTTCCGGGCATTTTTTTTTCTTATAACAGGGGGAACATGGTAGCTCTTTCCTTATAACAGCATGAACCTTCCCGAAAGGCCCTGTTCTCCAGGGAGCCGTAGGGCCAAAAACAGAAACAACAGGAACTCCAACAGCGCTTCCGATATGCATGGGACCTGAATCCATTGAAACAAGCAGCCTTGAGCAGGATAGAAGCGATGCAAGTTCTGTCAGTGAGATTTTGCCTGCAAGATTTATAATCCTTTCACTGTCAACATTTTGCTTTATTGATTCATTATACCACCTGTCACTGCTGCCTCCAACAAGCGCCACAACGGTCTGTTTTCTTTCCAAAACCATTCTGCAAAACATGACAACAGTTTCAGATGGCAGTATCTTTGTCTTCCATCTGGCGTTTGGATGAACGGTAATTATATCAGAAGGCTCATGCAACCTGCCAGCGCCAATCTTGCCCAACAGCTCTTCTTTATCGCTTCTGTCAAAGAGCGGATACCAGAACGGATCCTGAAACCTGACCCCGACGGCTTCAAGCAGTTTCATGTTCCTGTTTATTGCATGTTCATTAAAAGCGGGGGAAATAACCTTTTCATTATAAAACCAACGGCTTCCTTCCCTTGCACCTGTAAAACCAACTTTTCTTTTTGACCTTACAAAAAAAAGAATTATTGCACTTTTAAAAAGTCCCTGAAAATCAAACGCCAAATCATAGTTTGAACTTCTTATATCCCTGCAATAATTTATTAACCGAGCAAACAATGACCTCAGTTTAAATCCCTTGAGCAGTTTTTTCCAGAGGCTTTTATCCCAGACTATAACCCTGTCAATACCGGGATATTTTTTAACAATATCTTCAGCCTCTTTTTCAACAAGCCATGTAATTTTTGAACCACTAAAGCTATCCCGCAGAAGTTTAACCGCTGGAAGGGTGTGAATAACATCGCCAATCGAACTAAGCCGAACAATTAAAATATTCATCAATTATATCTTTCGTTGCCGATATAGTAATCGTAACTGTTCTTATCCTTAGATGTTACTATCTGTTACGCAAAAAAAGTGAGTGTTCAGCAGTTATAAAACAACAAACAACCGGCTGTTACCTTAAAAAAACTGAGACAGCCTGCAACTTATTTCAAAATCCAACCTGCCGCATCGTATAAGTCATAAACTGCAACTGATGCCGTCGAGGCACATATCAATGGGCTGTTCTCAAACTCGGTTCGTCCATAACCGGTCATTACAAGCAAAGGCTTTACACCGGCATTGTCTGCCGCAAGGATATCAGAGACTTTATCCCCTACAAAAAATGAGCTGTTCAGGTCAACCCCATGTTCTGATGCAGCCCGTAAAAGCATGCCTGGTTCGGGTTTTCTGCAGCCGCATTTTTTTCTGTATTTCTCAATACTGCCTTCATGATGATGCGGACAGAAATAGTATCCATCACAACCAGCGCCGTTTTTTTTAAGCAGCTCCATAAAAGCACTGTTCAGGCTTTCAATATTTTCCTCCTTTATAATACCCTTTGCTATACCCGCCTGGTTGGTGACAATTATTATAAGAAAGCCTGCCTTTTTAAGCCTTCTTATCGCCTGAATAGAACCCGGAATAAATTGAAACAGCTCAGGTGAGTTGATATAGCCTGAGTCAATATTTATTGTTCCGTCTCTGTCAAGAAATACTGCTTTTTTAACGGAATTCAAGGAAAAACCCTCTTGAAAATATCATCAACATGACGAAGATAGTATTGCGTAGAGCATATATTTTCAATCAGTTCAGGGGACAGTATTTTCATTATATCAGGGTCTGAAATAATTGACTCCTTGAACCCTTTTTTCTCTGTCCATGATTTAAGAGCATTTTTCTGAACGAGTCTGTAACCCTCCTCACGGGACACACCGCGCAAAGTAAGCTCAAGCAGTATTTTTTGAGAGCAGTAAAGTCCAAGAGTCTGTTCAAGGTTTTTAAACATGTTTTCAGGATACAGATCAAGATCTTTTATTAAGTTTGTAAACCGGAAAAGCATAAAATCAACAAGGATAGTACTGTCAGGTGCTATTATCCGTTCAACTGAGGAATGACTGATATCGCGCTCATGCCAAAGAGGAATATTTTCCATTGATGACAGAGCATAGCCCCTGAGCATCCTTGCAAGCCCTGATATGTTTTCAGAAAGAACAGGATTTTTCTTGTGCGGCATTGCAGAAGAGCCCTTCTGTCCCTTTGCAAAATGTTCTGCAGCCTCTGATACCTCAGTTCGTTGAAGATGTCTTATTTCAACAGAAAACTTTTCAAGACTGCATCCTATCAATGCTATTGCGCTAAAGTATTCTGCATAAACATCTCTTTGAATTACCTGTGATGAAACAGGTGCCGGTTTTAAACCGCATTTTTCACAAACATATTCCTCAACAAAAGGCGGAACATGCGCAAAAGTTCCTACAGCACCTGAAATTTTGCCAATGCTTACCCCCTCAACAGCACTTTCAAACCGTTTTCTGTTTCTTTTCATTTCATCATACCAGAGAGCCATTTTAAGCCCGAAGGTTATCGGCTCGGCATGAATTCCATGCGTCCTTCCTATCATTACCGTATCTTTATGTTCAAAAGCCCTCTGTCTGAGAACTTTCAGGAGACTGTCTATATCTGAAAGAATTATCTCTCCTGCCTGCTTCAAAAGCATTCCAAAACTTGTATCAAGCACATCTGAAGAGGTCAAACCCCAGTGGATATAACGGGCATCCTCTCCAATATGTTCTGAAACACTCGTTGTAAAGGCAATAACATCATGGCGTGTTTCCTGCTCAATCTCATTTATTCTGATAATATCAAAACCCGCTTTTTGCTTAATATTTTTAAGAGCATCATCTGGAACAATGCCTGATCTGTTCAATGCCTCACAGGCAAAAATCTCTATTTCAAGCCATGTCTTGAACTTATTCTCCTCAGACCATATTTTTTTCATAACTTCTCTTGAATACCTGTCGATCATTTTCTTTCTTTCTATTTATGTTAAAGATATCATTGGTTTTAAAGAATACAGAACCGACTGTTCGTAGCAGTGAACATAATCATAATCATAATCATAATCACAATCCCTATCTCCGTTAAAGTTTGTCAACCCATCTATTCATTCACCTTCTACCAACACGCCCATTCTCTTTCCGTGCTTTGCTTTTCCTGTAGCTTTTCGTCCAATAGCCTTTCAATTATTACCTGACAGCAATTTTCCTTGTATGTCTTACCATAAAGGGCTTTGTATCAAAATCATTTTCAAAGCCTCTGGCTGCGCTTTTTGCTTCCACAGGTCTGTAAGGACCCAAGAGCACCCTGTGCCATAGAACATTGTTTAAAACAACCTTTTCAATTCGAGGGGAGTAACCCCTAAGGGTTAATATCTTTACAATATCCTCAGCTCTTGAAACATCCTGAAAAGATGCTACCTGAAGATCAAAAAGATGAACCCCCTCATTTGGCTGAGAACTGACAACGGGATCAGGCATTTCAAAGACTACAGCCCTGCAGGTGCTGTCAATTACATCCTCTGATCTCTCCTTCTTCATGTGCAGTCCGCTTCTCACAGACGCCATTATTGCAGCAACCAGCGTAATCGGAACATCTCCTTCATGAGACCTTTTCACAATTGTTTTTTCCCAAACAACCTCACCTACTGTTGTCTCAACCATCTTGATATTTAAAACAAGCATTACCTGGGAATATATAATCCCGAAAAACCTCTTGTAATCAACAACCTCGCCGTAAATGAGATAATCGGCATTAAAAAACTTTCCGATATCCTCAGCAGGGATATCACGCCATGGTTTGTCATATATTTTTTCCAGGGATGTAATTGATGTGTCAACCTCATGGAGTTCAAAATCGTAATAATTTTTTGAGCTGAACTGATTATAAAAACTCCTTCTAACATCAATCTCAAGAGCCTCTCTTTTTGTATTGTTTAAAAAGGGCAGAACAGCGACATATTTGGGAATATTATCATCAAGCCTCAAAAGTTCATGAGAGATTTTTTCTTCCCCCTTGTGAGATACAGTGGAACAGGAGCAAAAACCCAGAAAACATAATAAGATAAAATATAGTCTCTGTCTGTCCACCTTTACAAGCCCTTTTCATTTAAATGTTGACAAAACTGTAATAAATACAATGTTTTCAACTCCAAAACAGTACTATGCATGATGAGATGTTTAGTAAAATCTTGAGATAAAATATTTCCATTCAGCCATAATGAAGGTTATTTCTTGACCTTTTACAAAACCACCTATTTTTATTTTTTATCCACATATAAAGAAATACTTTATAAGCAGAGTTAATAACTGCTATTTAAAACAGCCTTTTTCAAAACATTTTCAGAGCAATGAGGTTAAACAGTATTTTATCCTGTATTCAAGGTATGTCAATAATTTTGTGTAAAAGAATATTGGACAAAGATTAATACATATACACACGGATAAAAACAAGTATAAACTTGCAAGCTACAAGTTATTAGACTTATTGAGGATTTTAATGTGAGTTAAATTATTATTCTTATTTCAATATTATATTGGTGAGATAGAATCCAAAGCTACAATCTAAGAAGTTAACATTAATGGATTTTAATTTACTTCTAACCCAACCTTAAGAAATGCAATGTTATAAAAAGAGTTATAAATAATCAAAATAACAATTACAAAAAAAAGGGGGTGGTTGGAATGCTTTCCGGTATAGATTAAAACTGGCTGAAATATAATATTTTTTTTAATAACCATGAAAAAAGGAGATTGGTATGAAGAGTAAAGTAATAAAAAAATCACAATCGGCAATTTTTGTGCTATTTATTTTAACCCTGTTGTTGTTTCCTCTCCAAGCATGGAGTCAGGCTCAAGGCAAACAGGGTACAGGTCAAATTACACCCGATACCGAAAAATCTGAAATCACGGATGCTCAAATAACTGCCTTTGCCAAATCACAAAACCAGGTTTTTAAAATACAACAAAAGTATAATTCAATGTATGCTGAAGCAGCAGATGATTCTGAGCGGCAGGAGATTGCACAAAAAGCCAATGACGAAATGGTTGCCGCTATTGAATCAGAAGGGCTTACTATAGAAGTTTATAACAGCATTTTAAATGAAGCCCAGAATAATCCCCAAACAATGGAACGTATTAACAAGGCAATTGAAGCGCTCCAATAACTTCAGAGAAGGGCTTTATAGCAAACTAAATTATTTGAATTCTCTTTTTTCAGGCAGCCATTGTCCGTGAAAATGGCTGCCTGAGGGAGGGCAGACCCTTTTTGACTTCCCGTCCTTGACTGAATATCTGGTACCTCAACCTCCAACTTTTATCCGAAAAACCGACCGATTCCCTTTGTCTGAATTTGACAAGTTCATTGATTCTTTGTTATTGTATAAGGCAAACTGCAATGTTTTTTCAAGAAACATCAAAAAAACCGCTATGATAAAATGAAAATTCTTTTAGTAGAAGACGAGATTAAAATAGCCCACTTCATACGAGGAGCTTTGATTGAAGAACATTACAATGTAGATATAGTGTATAATGGTCAAGAAGCTCTCATTCAAGCAGAAATCCATTCTTATAATCTCATCATTCTGGATATCATGCTTCCCCAAAAGGATGGATTTACTGTGTGTAAAGAATTACGGGCACAAAAAATAGATACCCCCATTTTACTTTTGACAGCAAAGAATTATCTCAGGGATAAAGTTAGAGGCCTTAATATTGGAGCGGATGATTACCTTACCAAACCCTTTGAAATTGAAGAGTTGCTTGCAAGAATCCGTGCATTGCTCAGGCGCCATAAAACCGACAAAACAACTGTTTTAAAAGTTGCAGATCTAAGCCTAAACCTGCTTACCCATGAAGTAATCCGTGCAGGTAAAACTATAGAGCTTACTTCAAGAGAATACGCTTTACTGCGTTATCTTATGATGCATGCAAACGAGGTTGTAACCAGAACTATGATAACTGAACATGTCTGGGGAGAGGATTCAGCTGCTTTTACAAATGTAATTGACGTTTATATCAATTACATACGAAAAAAAATCGAGAAGGATTTTGGAACACCTCTCATTCATACGATACGTTTGGTCGGCTATATTCTTAAGGAACCTGAGGATATATGAAAATTATTAAACCAAATTCTATTCGAATAAAAATGGGCATATTTTCCACGATTATTTTGGGCAGCATTCTAATCCTTTATAGCCTGTATCATTATTACCAATTACAGGAAATCCTGTATAGCAACTTTGACGCTGAATTAAAGGTTAAAGCACATGAACTTGGCAAGACAATCAAGGCATTTCAGAAAACAAAAAGTCCGGGGGGTGATATTCATTACGCTGCACTAAAGGTGTTGAGTTTTGATGTTGACAAGGATCAACATTATCCTGTTACCCTGGCAGACAGACAATGGTTTCGCCTTGTTGACAGATATGACTTAAACAAAGCTTACGTTTCCATCCTATCCCTTGATGGACAGGAACTTGCAACAAGTGCAAATATGCCTAAAGGGTTTCGTGAACAAATCCATAAATTGTTTGAGAAACATCGCCGTATTCGTTCAACATGGGATCATGTTACATATAATGGAACAAAATTGAGAGTGCTTCAAATGATGATGTTTGCACGTGATGAACCTCATTATCTTATTCAAATAGCAACTCCGGTAACAACTATTAATGAAATACTTCAAAACCGTTTGTGGGGCTTCATACTCAGCATCCCGGTTGTAATGATATTCTTCAGCTTAACCGGTTTTTTTTTGGCTAACCAGATACTTCGACCTATTCGTAAAATCACAAAAACCGCTGAAAATTTGACACATAAAGATCTTTCACAGCGTGTTGAAGTAACTAAAGTTGACACTGAAATGTTTTTTCTTGTAAACGCATTCAACAAAATGATAGAGCGACTTGAAGAATCCTTTAGGCATATTACAAGTATCAGTTCTCATATAGCCCATGAATTAAAAACCCCCTTAACTATTATTAAAGGAGAAGGACAAACTGTTTTATACCGACGGGATCAATCCCTTGGAAACTACAGATCAATAATTGAAAGCAATGTTATCGAAACCGAAAGAATGCTTAGAGTTATTGATGATTTGCTTATTGTTACCAACATCTCCTATAACAAGGAAATTTTTCATTTCAAACCTGTTAGACTTACACAATTTCTGAATGACATTTACCAAAAAAGCCAAATCTTGGCTGAACCTAAAAAAATTCAAATAGATTTTAACTTTCCTCAACATGAAATAGTGGTCAATATAGACCCTGTTCATCTAAGACGTTTTTTCTTTAATCTTATTGATAATGCTATTAAGTATAATTACCCTGGCGGTAAGGTTAAAATTTTTACAAAACTTCAGGGTGATGAAGTTTTTGTTTCTGTTCAAGACAACGGTGCAGGCATTGCTCCTGAGGAATTGCCTTATATATTTGAGCATCCCTTTCAAAAAAAACTGCATAACTGCAAAAAAAGCAAGGGACAGACGGGTACAGGTCTGGGACTTTACCTGTGCAAGATAATTGCTGAGGCACATCAAGGAAAGCTTATTGTAGAGAGTAATGAGAAGGGTTCAATCTTTTCATTGTTGCTACATATAAACAGGTGACAGTCTAATATTAAATTTTTATGCTGTTTTTTCGCTGAAAAACCAGAACTCTATTATTTAACATTTTTATAAAAAAGCCTCTTAAATGGTTTAATTTATTGGAATTTCCATCATAAATTTAAAACCGGCAGAACACATTGTTTGATTTAAAACTTCGAATAGCTTTATTTTGGGTTTGATTTTGCTATCAGCTATGAGCCGTATTTCTATGTAGAAACAAATTCCTCTATAGCTGCTTTTTTAATCCTTTTTACAATATCAGATGATGCATGATCCTTCGAATCACCGACAAGCATAACCTGACCGCCATAAGAAAGCACTGTTTTTGTCTCCGGTATGGTATCAGGACTATAGTCTGTGCCTTTTGCATAAAAATGGGGTTTCAGCGTCTCAAGCAGACTATCTGCTGTTTTTTCGTTAAAAAGAGTGACAATGTCAGTACAGGAAAGCGCCTGAAGAATTTCAATTCTTTCAGCTTCAGGGATTATGGGATAATTCTTACCCTTAATCTTCTTTAAAGATATATCGCTGTTCACAGCAACCACAAGTACCTCTCCAAGGGCTTTTGCTTCTATAAGACTTCTTACATGACCCACATGCAGGATGTTGAATCCTCCGTTGGTGAAAACAATTTTTTTGCCCTCTTTTTTCAGTCTGTTTACTTCTACCTCAAGCTCATTTAATTTAAGGATTATTTTGTCTGACATGACAATACCCCCATTCAAAAAATAACAAAACAGCAGAGCAACAAACACCGCATTCCACAACTCAACTGCTTTTTTCTTTCATCCCCTGCCGCTACCAAAAACGACCACGAAACCGGTTTTCCATTTTTCTACCTTAGGTACACCCGGCAACTAAACCTCTCAACAGCTCAACAGATCTTTACATTTTTCAAAAACATCTTTCCAGTCAAGTGTCTTCATGCAGTTTATATGTTTGCATGGTTTAAAATAACATGGCGTACAGTCAACAGCTGAACTCCTAACAACAATGCTTTTTCTGTTCTGAGGTCCGACATAAAAAGGGTCACTTGGACCAAACAGCGCAACCACAGGCACATCCATACACGAAGCAAGATGCATAACCCCCGAATCAATTCCTACAAACAGGTCAGCTTTTTTTAAAACGCTGCAAAGCTCCACAAGCCCTATTCTGCCGGCAAGATCGACCCTGTCATCAGTGTTATAACACTGATGTTCTTTATATAGGTTCAGAATAATTTTGTTTGTCTGCCTGTCATCAGCACTTCCAACAAGTACGGGGGAAAAACCATATTCTGACTTAAGGTTTACAATAAGCTCTGCAAACATAGTCTCATCCCAGGCTTTTGCAGTCCTTCTTCTGCGTGAAGCCCCGGGAGAGACAACAACATATTTTTCAGGCAGAGTCAATCTTTTATCAACCCCGTCCATGTTAATAAGCCCGACATAATTATCTTTTTCAAAAGGGATCTGGAGTTTTTTTAACAGCTTGCGGTTATTATACCAACTGTTATGTCCTTCAATCCCGTCCTTCACATCAAGACATAAATCAAACGGAAAACGTGCAAAACCTGCTTTCAGTTCTGCATTGCTGAAAGCAGTCAGGGCAAAACATTCTTCAGACCTTGAGAGATTTATTAAGAGGTCATAGCGGGATTTTCTGATTTTTTTGCAAAGCACAGCTTTTTTGGCAAGCCCTTTTTCTCTGTAAATAACCCTGTCCACAAAGGGAACCCTTTGAAAAAGCTCTCCAAGGTACTGCCTTACAACACAGTCTATTTCAGCATCAGGATACTCATCCTTCAGAGCCTTCAGAAACGGCAGTGAAAAAACAAAATCACCAATCTGATTGAGATGTATGACACATATTTTTTTCATCTACAGGAATCAAAGGAAAAAGTTATCATCTGATACTGAATCAATTTCATTTATATCTCTTCGGGATGTTATAAAATCTTCTATCCACCAGTTTACATGATGGTAAAAACAGGCAACTACAGAACATTCTTTTGAAGCATCAAATGAGCTCATAGATTCTTGAAGCCTTGTCAGGGTTTCAGAAAAATTGTTCTCATCAGAAAATGCATCACACCCTGCAATTCTTGCAACATCAACCCCCCTGAAAGCAGGACAGTGAAAAACCCCTGAGGGGCATAAAACCGAGCTGAAAAACTGCATGTGGCAAATTTTTGGCTGTCTTTTCAGTTCATGTACAGTGCCGCTTAGAAGAGCCCTCAGGTTTATGCTCTCAAGTATTCTTATCTGTCCGTCAGCACTGGATTTTGCAGCATTAAGATTCTTTTTTATGCTCTCAATAATTTCCAGTTCTTTTTTCTTTGAAACTCCATCTATAAGAGACTCTTTCTGTGATTTGGCAAGCCTTAAAAGACACGGTTTAAAGGATACATAATCAAATCCATATTTCTTTGCATTTTCAACGGCTCCAGCCATCTCATGCACATTAGAACAGAGCTCATGACCATTAAACAGGAGTTCATCCCATACCACCACATAGGAATATCCAAGCGAAATTGACGGATTCTGTTTCTTTACCTCTGAGGCTTTGTGCATGATTTCCTCAAGTGTTATTGAAATCCTGGGGCAATGAGACTTAATAAATGTCTCCTCTTGCGCGGCATCAATTGACAACCGGACCCAGTCTTCTTTACCAAGAACATCTGCAATATTTTTTACCCTGTCCATCCTGGATCCGTTTGTAACTATTCCAAGCTGCAATTTCCTGCTCTTGATATGTCTTACAATTTCTTCAAAATCCCTGTAAAGTGTCGGCTCCCCTCCACCAAGAAGTATAATGGACAAAAGACCTTTTGAAACCATAAAATCAAGACTCTGTTTTAACAGTTCAAGATCGAGAAATTCTCCTGTGTTTATTATTTTTGAATCAACACAGTGGGGACATGCAAAGTTACATGCAGAGGTAATGTCAAGATTGATTGAGACAGGCGCAAAACTGGGAATAGCCTTGCCGTTTCCACTGGTATTTTCCCTTTGCCATGAGATATACTTTTTCAGATTATCCACAACAGAAATCTGTCTAAGCTTTGAACTGAAATCATGTTCCTTATGTTTCAATTTGTTCATAACCAATTACCGTCTTATAAATTTCAAGTAAATTTCGAGTTGTATTAACTATATGTTCTTTGCCTGCAAAAGGCTTTCTGCCGGTTTCAGCAGAATCAATAAAATTTTTAACTGACATTTCAAGAGGATCTGCAATCCTTATTCTTTTATTATCACAATTAAACCATATATCATAGGAATTAATATCCAGTTCCCTGCTAACAATTCTATTGTTAAAACCAAACAGCAGAGTTCTTGGCTGGTTCTGTTCTGTTCTCAGCTCAACCTTTGCACGACATTTAAAATCAACTGTTCTGTATAAAAAGGCTATGTTTATCAAACGGTTTTCTGCTTCAAAAACAATCTCTCCAATGTTTCCTGAACCAAAAACAGAGAAAAGAATGCTTAGAACATGGGGCATTGATTCGGGTAACATCTGTAATCCGCTTACTGAAGGAGACATGCGCATAAAAAAAGTTTTAGCTCCTGCCCTGTCTATTTCTCCGCACAGATTTTCATAAAAAGGCAGAGCAAATATCCACTGTGAATTCATTCCAATAACTGTCTGTTTCTTATCCGCCTCGGAAAAGAGATCTGAGAGCAGGCTTTCATCAAAAAGACTGCCTGTCCATAAAAAAGGCTTTTCACAGAATATGTTTTTTACTCCGCATTCAATGCATTTCAAGACATATTCATAATGGGTATGTGAAGGGGAGGCAATTACAACGGTATCGGGCTTTTCCTCTTTTACCATAAGGTAAAAATTCGAGTAGCTTCGAGCATCAATGCCATATCTTTGCAGGTTCAAACATGCAGCCTCAGATGATTTGTCTGTGGAACCGACAACTGCAGCAACCTCTGCTTTGTTTCTGTGGAAATACCGGGCAATAAACTGCCCTATACCATTACGGTTTCTTGCTGCTCCTATAATTGCGGTTTTCATTAAAAACAGCCTGCCTTTTTATTATAATATCAGGCTCAAATCACTACTTCTGCTGATCGTTTTTCTCCTGCTCGAAAAAAAGCGGACAACACCGCCAGTGCTGTCTGAAACCTTCTTCAAGAGCCTCATCCTGTGTCCTGAAAATTATTCTTTCATCAAAAGGTATTCGCCTGGCACTGGAACATCCCGGTCTGTGAAATTCCTTCCTCTCCTTTGAACCTATGTAATAAGGCTCGCTTCCATGATCTTCCATAGCCCAGAGCCCTCTTCGGTTTTCACGTGCTTCTTTTTGCATCTGAAACAGTATTTTTGAATATTTTGTATTCGGCTCCTCCTCATATACAAGCGCATACCCCTGCCGAACCATCTCTGCATTAATAAACAGGTCATCAACATAAACATAGGCAAGGGTCATACCGCTTTTTTCTTTCAGGACGTCGAACTCAATTCGTATTTCCCTGTCCTGAACAAGAGCTTTGTTTGCGTCTCTGCACATTTCGTAATATTCCCTGCCTCTCCCCGGAGAACTGAGTCCTATGTATCGTATCCATGTTCCATCTTTTGCCTGAACCATATTTGAGCTGTAAACCCTTTTGATAGTCTGTTTCTTCTGCGCATAGACATCCGTCAGAAACGCTCCCCAGAAGCAGATGGTAAATATAAGGATAGGAAAGAGAAGGGAAACTTTAAAACTCAATCCCGTGCATTTATCGTTGCCTATATTTTTCATAATGAAACCGGTTTTATCAACTTATGTTTTTTAGATTTTTAAAAACAAGAAAGCAGGCTCATTTTTTATATCTACAAATACAGTAATGCAGGAACCATGTCTGATAGCCTTTGTTGCTTTTTTCATACTCTTTTATTCTAATAATATAATAATATAGTCTGTTTCTTAAGACAACATAAAATGTTTAATATATTCCAAAACCTTTATCAGAAAAAAAAGGGAAAAAGACAGCTGTTAAAAAACCAGACCTTCCTGCACAATAACAGGTTTCGGGCAAACTGCTTGACACTCAAATATAAATTAACTATACTCTTTAAATTTCAATAAATTATAACCTTTGAAACTTATTCAATTACAGGTACAAATGAACATTCGAGATTTTATACTGATATCCCTGAAAGGAGTTGCAATCGGATTGGGCAATGTTATACCAGGGGTTTCCGGGGGTACCATTGCATTAATTACAGGAATATTTGAGCGTTTGATTAATTCAATAAAGGCTTTTAACCTTAAGGCGGCTGGCTTGCTGGTAAAATTAAGATTACAAGAATTCGCAGATTACACCGATCTTAAATTTTTGGCATCATTAATGTCTGGTGTTGCAGTGGCTTTATTTACAGTGGCAAAGCTGCTGGAATTTCTTTTCGAAAACTATGATGTTTATGTCTGGGCATATTTTTTCGGGCTAATAGTGGCTTCAATTTTTTATGTAGGTAAAACAATAAAGAAGATTAATCCCTGGGTTATTCTTCTGTTTATACTTGGCACAGCTACCGCTGTTTCTGTTTCATTATTAAACCCTGCAGTAGAAAACAGCAATATTTTTTATCTTTTTTTATGCGGCGCCCTTGCCATTTCAAGCATGATTCTGCCCGGCATTTCAGGTTCCTTTGTTTTGATACTGATGGGCAATTATCAACTTATTGTGATAGAGGCTGTAACACAGTTCAAGCTCAACATTCTGATTCCATTTGGAATTGGATGCGCTTTGGGGTTGCCTGCATTTTCTCATTTTCTTGCCTGGATATTTAAAAAATACAGGGACGGTACAATAGCTCTCCTGACAGGTTTTATTTCAGGATCGCTCATTATAATATGGCCATGGAAAAAAGAGATATATCAGACAGACCCTGCAGGTCTTATGGTTCTTAAACCAAGCGGTGAGCCCATACTTGTCAGCTATCAAAGATACATACCCGAAACATTCAATACAGAGGTTATAGCAGCAATCTGTTTGGCTATTATCGGAATTCTTACAATACTGATTGTTGAAAGAATAGCCTTTTACGGACAATCGAAAAACATATCCAGGTCTAAATAGACTAAAACACAGAGAGGGGCTGCAAGAAAAATGGTTCATTTTTTTAGGTTCTCCCTACAACTGTTTTTTATTTAACAGCTATCCGGATAAAGCCCTGTAATAAATGCCGAGCAGAGTGTTGGACCATGAGATAAGTCTGGAAATGACAACAATTCTTTTTACCTGTTTTCTTGTAATCTTTGCCTCAGCTCTCAGCACATTCGGGTTGTTGCGGCTTAAAGCAAGGGTTTTTACGGCAAAAAGAAGAGGCCATACACAGAAAAGTCTTATTTTGTATTGGCTCCTTGGAAGCATCTTAATGTATTGCAACCCGCTTTGAAGGTGTCTTTCAGCTTTTTCTGTAACATGTTTTACCACCTCAAGAGCAGTCTGCATATTGGCAGGATCAAGAAATGTTTCTCTTGTAAGCCCCTGCTTTTCATAAAAACTTACAGGTATAAAAACCCATCCCCTTTCATAATCTTTTTTAATCCCCCTGATAACGTTTACTGTCTGAAGAGCAAGCCCAAACTGTCTTGCAAGGGGCATCAGCTCACTCTTTATTTTTCTTATATCCTCGGAATAGCAGGCAAAAACCTCTGTCAGGAGATATCCTACCCTTCCTGCCACCTCATGCATGTAATCATCCATCATCTCTTCGGATTCGACAAAAGGACCATGCTCCTGCCATCTTGCCATTCCTTCTGATGTATCACGGACATGTTTAATAAGAATATTCTTCAGCTCCTCAGGCAGTCTGTTTACCTTTCCCATTATATAATCCGTATGCTGGGCAACATAAACCTCAGGGTCATTTCCGTCCAGATCTGCCAGCCTTTCCACAAACGCCCCTGGTTCAAGTTTTCCTTCAAGCACAGAAACCCATACCCTTAGCAGCTCTGCCTTTAAATCCGCCTCCATTGTTTCATGATCCTCAATACAGTCAGATATACGAAAAAGCAGATATGCAAGAGCTACCGTCTCTGAGAGAACAGGAGGAAGTTGTTCTATGGAAAGAGCAAAGGTTCGACTAACCCTGCGAAGCATTTCAAAATGATCCATTGTGAAAAACCTGTCTAAGTATGATAGTTACGTAAAAAGTCCAAAAAGCTCCCTATACCTTGATGGGAGAGGGTTGGGGTGAGGGTGATATAAAAGTAATTACAGGATGTTATAAATATCATCCTTGGAACCTCTTTCACCAATTCAAGAAAAAAAGACTTTTTTCCGGTTCATCAAGTATAAATAAATTGCAGTATAAGATAAGATAGCCTGCATGTCAAATGTAAATACATTAACCCCTGTCTTACCCTTTTTTAGCCCTGCTGCTGTTGGAATATTAAGATGTATTGCTTACTGCCCCCCTGATAGTTTTTCAGTTTTTATGCTTGTATCCCCTTAAAACTTGAGACTAATTCTTTACTGCTAACTCTCTGAAAGCTCAGGACATAAGAGCTTCTCTCTCACCAATTGCTGATTATCCCCCCAACTTATCTCATAACTCCTGCAAGAATCGTTTACAGGAAAAATAATATTCTCTAAAAAGAAATTTCATCTTTAAGATAAATTTTTAATTGCTATAAGTAACAAATACTATAATTTATTAAAAATAATATCTTATATTTTATCAATATCTTGTTCGTAAATAACATTTTTATCTTGTTTTTTAAGCTAAAAGGTTTTATTATAGTTTAAATTATCAATATAAAATTTACAAATTTAGCTGTTTTTAAGTGTTGCCAAACAAACAATTTTAGCAATAGCATTTATTTTTTTGATATTTATTAAAATTTTTATAATTAAATCTAATATAAATGCTGTTTCCAGTTTATAACGGGAGTGGGTAAATGGGAATAAATGCAGAAACAGGCATAATTTTAAATAAACAAGATATTTCAAACAAAAATCAAAGAGTAAAACAGAACATACCGATTTTTTCACTGGAACATCTCAACTCAACAATCTCGAAAGCACTCGACAGGTTCCTTTCCATTCAGAACAAAGCAGGATACTGGGTATTTGATCTTGAAGCAGATGCCACAATCCCTTCGGAATATCTCCTCCTCAACAGATTTCTGGGAAGAAAACTTGATGATTCATTTAATGAAAAAATTTGCAGCGGCATCCGCAGCAGGCAACTCATTGACGGAGGCTGGCCTCTGTTCAATGTTGACGGAACTTCCAACATCAGCGCTTCGGTTAAAGCCTATTTTGCTCTGAAGGTTTACGGCGATTCCGCCGATGAACCCCACATGGTAAAAGCACGGCAGTATATTCTAAGCATGGGCGGCGCAGTAAGGGTCAATGTATTTACCCGGATTTGTCTTGCTTTGTTTGGACAGATTCCATGGAGAACAGCACCCTTTATGCCTGTAGAGATAATGTTGCTTCCACAATGGTTCTTTTTCCACCTGTCAAAGATATCCTACTGGTCAAGAACCGTTCTTGTTCCGCTTCTTATTCTCTATGCGAAGAACCCTGTATGTCACCTAAACCCGGATGAACAGATTTCAGAGCTTTTTATCGAACCGCCATTAAAACTTAAACATATTGACAGTTTTGAGACAGGGAACCATTTAAAAAATATTTTCATACTTATAGACCGCCTCCTCAAAAAAACTCGCAGGTTTATTCCTGAATCAATACACCAAAAATCCGTAAATAAAGCTGTGAAATGGACTATAGACCACATGCAGGGAGAGGGAGGAATAGGGGCTATATATCCTGCCATGGCAAATGCGGTAATGGCTCTTAAAATTCTCGGCTATCCTGAAACAGACCCTGATTATAAGAAAGGGCTGAAGGTAATAGATGAACTTATTGTTGAAAAAGAGGATTCGGTTTTATGTCAGCCATGCCATTCTCCCATATGGGATTCTTGTCTGAGTCTTGCAGCTGTTCTTGAGGCAGGTCACTCACCGGATGAAGAGTCCACAAAAAAAACTGTTGACTGGCTTTTTTCAAAACAGATACTCCATACCAGGGGAGAATGGGCTTTGAAAGCACCTGCACTTGAACCCGGTGGCTGGGCTTTTCAGTTTGAAAACGATCTCTATCCCGACATTGACGATTCCCCTATGGTTGTAATGTCTCTTTTAAGGGCGGGCGCCATTGATAACCTGCAATACAGAACCAATATTGAAAAAGCTATTAACTGGATAATAGGAATGCAGAGTTCAGACGGGGGCTGGGGGGCTTTTGATATTGACAATAACTATCTCTATCTAAACAATATACCTTTTGCAGACCATGGTGCACTGCTTGATCCAAGCACCTCTGACGTTACAGCACACTGCATAGAGATGTTTGCAATGCTCGGCTACAAGAATGATTTTCCGCCTGTAGCAAAGGCAATAGATTTCCTTAAGAAAGAGCAGGAGGATACAGGAGCATGGTATGGCAGGTGGGGTGTAAATTATCTCTACGGAACATGGTCGGCTCTTATGGCTTTAAGTCTCATAGAAGAAGACCTTTCCCAGCCCTATATTCAAAAAGCAGTCAACTGGCTTAAATCAGTCCAGAACAAGGATCATGGATGGGGTGAAACCTGTTTTACCTATGATGATCCGACTCTTGCCGGGATGGGGGCAAGCACTCCTTCCCAGACATCCTGGGCTCTGCTTGGACTTATGGCTGCAGGAGAAATCAACAGCCCTGAGGTTCAGAGCGGGATACATTATTTGATCAGTTCACAAAAAAACGACGGAACATGGGAAGAAAAACATTTCACAGGAACCGGTTTCCCAAAGGTTTTCTATCTGCTCTATCATGGCTATTCTCAGTATTTTCCGTTGTGGTCACTCAGTGTTTATCAAAGGTTAAAAGCCTACGGCAAAACCCTTCAGGACGAAATGAAACTTGAATCCCCACCGGACTTTCACCTGCCGGCTTTAAAAAAATGACGGGATATTTAAGACCAGTGAATATTTAAACACAGCCTTTAAGCGTCTCAACCTAAGTTATGCATCTGGTATAAACGAAATCCGGGCAGCACACGTTTTGCGGTTCAAAGAGGTTATAAATCGTATATAATGAAAATGCTGATTTAGTATTTGAAAAAAAGCAGTTAATTTCTTAACATGGTCATACTTTGGAGGCAAGATGAAGATACTTGGTTTTTTAGGAAGCCCAAGGAGTAATGGTTCAGGCAGCAAACTTCTTCAACAGGCACTGGCGGGAGCAAAATCTGCAGGAGCTGAAACCTGCCTTTTTGAGCTTATAAATCTAAATATTGATCACTGCAGAGGCTGTGGAAACTGTTTTTACAACAATCCCGAACTTGAAATAGGAATATGCCCCCTTAAAGATGATATGAACAGTATTCTTCAACGCTATTGCGTTGCTGATGGATATATCTTTACCAGCCCATCTTATGATGGAAATGTAACATCCGTAATGAAAAAGTTTCTGGAAAGAAAAATTGCTTTAACCTACAGACAAAAAGATGATTTTGGCAGAATCCCCGGTCCCAGAAAGCCGGTTGATTTTAAAAAGAAAGCATGCATGATTGTCACAGCAAATGCAGCTGATGAATACATAGAGGTGTTTGGAGAGCCGTGTTTTGAAATGATGGAAGGGCATCTGATGCTGGAACAGGTTGAAACAATTGACAAGCTGTATGTGGGCGGGATTGAAAATATTTCCAAAGAAGCATTTGCTGAAAAGCTGCAGTATTGCTTTCAGACAGGGGCAAGACTTGTCAATGAAATCAGAAATCAAGGGAGGGTTTAAATGAATACCCTGAAAAAGATAGATTCCGTTGTTCTTGAGCGCATAAAAACAGAATACAGTCTTGAGACTTTTAACCTTAAATATCCACTTCCTCAAAGACCATTAAGGATGCTGGGACTTGTAAAAATTGATGGACAGATATTTCAGTCGAATGTTTTTGCAAGACTTTTACTGCTCAGCACATCAATTGCTTTTTCAAGACAGGTAAAATCAATTTTCATTGCTCCCCGTGTTGAGTTCAACCTCCCTGTTTTTTCATCAGAAATAATTATTATGGGCGCCAAACGAGCTGTTCTTATTGATATTCATAGACGCGGCTGCCCTTTTATAGAGTCAGATCAGTGGTTTCATGAAAAATTAAACAGCATAAAAAAAGAGAGAGAAAATCTTTTTACTGAACCGGTTGAACTGAAAGGCAGTATAAAGAATATCTTTTCGCCGTCAATGTGTTTCTTTAAAATTCCTAAAGACCGGGACATGGAAGCAACTGAACTGATTGCTGAATTTCTGGAAGTTTTTTTAGAAATTGTTAAAAAAGCTGATACCTTGACTGGGCAGGAAATTGAAAGATTGATATATGAAAATGAAGAGTATAAGAAAACAATTATAGAAAATGATCCGGCAGTAAAAATATACAAATTTTTCTTTGGCAAAAAATCAGGAGTTGAAAGGGCAAAAGAACTGTTCTTCGATTAAACTGCTGAAGATGCTAACAGCTGCATTTAAGGCAAAAAAAAAGAGGCTGTAAACCCAAAAAAGGCATCCGGATCTGTTTCAACTGCTGTCTGTATTCTAATTCCTAAGTTTCACCATAATGTTTTTAATCGGATTTTTAACCGCATCAAACACTGCGGTTGGTTCAAACCCGCAGTGACACATACAGTCTGCGCATCTTGGATCATTTCCTTTTCCGTACTGCGACCAATTAGTATCTGTCATTAACTGTTTAAATGTAGATACATATTCATCGTTTATAAGGTAGCATGGCCGCTGCCAGCCAAATACATTCCGGGTTGGTGTTCCCCATGGCATACATCTGTAATCCTGGTTGCCGGCAAGGAAATCAAGATAAAGACTGCTGTGGTTAAACTGCCACCGTCTGCCCTTGTGGCTATTGAAGATATCCCTGAAAAGTTTTGTAACATTTTCTCTTCTCATAAAACTGTCTTTGTCCGAGGCTTTTTCATAGCTGTAACCGGGAGATATTGTCATTCCCTCTGTTCCAAGAGAAGTTATAAAATCAAACAGGCGAACTGCGTTTTCTGGCGTTTCTCCTTCAAAAAGAGTTGTGTTAGTTGTGACCCTGAAGCCCTTTGAGAGAAGAAGCTTAATTGCTTCCACAGCATTTTCAAAAACCCCTTCCCTGCAGGTAAGTTTGTCATGCTGTTGTTTCATACCGTCAAGATGAATATTGAAGGTCAGGTAGTCAGAAGGTTTGAAGTCATTGATCCTTTTCTTTACAAGAAGTGCATTTGTGCAAAGGTAAACAAATCTCCTTCTGTCAGTCAACTCCTTTGCTATTACATGGACATCATCATGTATAAGCGGCTCTCCGCCTGCTATTGAAACAACCGGTACCCCTGATTCTTCTGCTGCAGAAACACACTCCTCCACGCTCATCCGCTTGTTCAATATATCTTCGGCTTGTTCAATCTTGCCACACCCCTTGCAATGCAGATTGCATCTAAAAAGCGGCTCAAGCATCAATACTATAGGAAATCGCTCAGCACCGTTCATCATTTTCCGGACCAGATATGAACCGATTTTCAACTGCTGTTTAACAGGAATAGACATTTAGGATTCTCCTTAACTACCCTGGTTTTTGATTATTAATTTTATTTAATTTTTTAGTATACCCTTTTTTTTCAAACCATTCAACAGCAAATTCTAAAGCCTTGTCAACAGAAGTTTGGGGAAGTTTAAGAATATTTACAGCTTTTGAACAGTCGAAAAACATAAATTTCCTTGCCATTTTGACACCTGCAACAGGGATTTTCGGGGGAATTTTAAAAATTCCAGAAAAAGCTTCATTAATATATGCAGCCATCAGAACAGGCAGATGGGGAAGCCTTACACCCGGAGGTTTGAGTTCTGATAAAGATGCAAGTGCTTCAAAAAATTCCTTCAAAGTCATGTTCCTGTTGCCAAGAATATATTTTTCCCCTACCCTGCCATATTTTGAAGCAAGGAAATGACCCTCGGCAACGTCTCTGACATAAACAAAATTAAGCCCTGTATCAAGATAGGCAGGCATTTTACTGTTTAGAAAATCAACTATCATCTGCCCCGTAGGGGTAGGTTTTTTATCCATTTCGCCCACAGGAGTAGAAGGGTTTACGATAACAACAGGAAGCCCTTTTTGAAAATACTTTTCAGCCTCCCTCTCTGCAAGATATTTTGATCTTTTATAATGTCCCACCATATCCTCAACCCCCACAGGAAAATTCTCACCTACTGGAGTTCCGTCAAAACTTGTGGCAAGAGCCCCTACAGAACTTGTATAAACAACCTTTTCCACTTTAGCATCAAGAGATGCCTGTAAAACATTTTTCGTACCCTCGACATTTATATCATACATTGTTTTTGGGTCCGGAACCCAGAGCCTGTAGTCGGCAGCCACATGATATACCTGGCTGCATCCCTCAACTGCCTTGACAATAGAGTTAAAATCTCTTACATCTCCAATGCAGAGCTCTGCCCCAAGCTCCTTCAGATCAGCAACATCACCTGTTTCCCTGACAAGGGCAGCTACATCATAACCGTTTTCCTTTAATACCTTTGCAACGTGATATCCAATAAAACCCGTTGCTCCTGTCACCAAAGCTTTCATAAAAAAACCCCTTTTTAGCTCTGTTTAACAGCTCTTATCAGCCTTTGCTTATCAGCTCAACAGCTCTGTTTTACTACGAGCTACCAGCTATGAGCTACGAGCTAATACATCTTTCATAAGACCCAGCGCTCTTTCTCGCTGTTTTTCTCTTCCACTCAGCACTACTTCTTCCAATAGAACCTTTGCCTCTTTGGTCTTTTCCCCACATTCAATATTCAAAAGAAGTTCAGCAATATATAGCCTTGCGGAATAGTCATTCTTGTAATAGGATGTCTCCTGATATTCTCTAAAATATTCTAAGGCTTTTTCTCTGTCTTTATATGGCCAGGGAAGCACTGACCAGAACCTTGCCAGAGCAACTATTGCTTCAGCCTCGCAAAACATCTTGTCAATTTCATAGACCTTTTCAAATGATTCCTGAGTCTTGTCTTTGAGTCCCTTTCTCAATGCTGTAAACCAACTGACTCCATCAGCATAAAGTCCAATATTCAAGCCATAAAAAAAGTAGCCCTCCGGTCTGTCAGGTTCCAGTTCAATTGCTTTTTCGGCAAATTCCATCCCTTTTTCACCATACTTCCTGCAGATATTTCTCCATCCTTTCAACTCTTTTTCTTTTACAGCTCTTCCATATTTATTGCATGCCCTTGAAGCTTTCCACAACAGGTCAAAATTATCAGGAGCTTCTTTTAATATCTCACGGCAAACCTCAATGCATTTTTTGTAGTTATCCATCCCGTCACTGCTGCACAGATATTTCGCCCCTGAAATGTCAATTTCAGAACCCTCTGTTGCAATAACAGCAAATAGCACCAGACACACTGTGATTATGTTTTTCATCTCTTATATCTAAACCTCTGTCTCTGTGTTATCTCGCACAACCCTGACAACAGCATACATTACAAGCCCGACAAATGACCAGAAAAGTTCCCTTCCCCTTTTTATAACCCCCAGAGCAAGACCCTTTGCAGGATCAAGGGAGAATATTTTAAATATAAGCATCTTTCCTCCCTCCTGTGTTCCGATTTTAAAAGGCACAAGAAATGTAACCGCCTCAATTAAAACAGCAAGCACCTCAATTCCCACTATCAGATACCAGTCAGTCGGAAGTCCAAGAAAATAAAGAATAATCCATACTTCAATAACAGTAGCTGTGTATGCAATGGTATAAAACATGACAGACAGAAAAAGGTCTTTCCTTCTTTCACCCGTGCATCTTCTGATTGTTGCATCTATCTGCTCAATATTTTCAGAATAACCCGAAATCCATTTTTTTGCAATACCAAGCGATGAGATGCTTTTGGCGGTAATCCTGAAAAATCCTTTTTCAAAAAGCACTAATAATATGATAATAATTAATGTAAATAGAAGAACAACACCGAACAAAACCCACCGGTAAACACCCAGCTCATCAAGGAAGGGCAGAATAAGTATAAATCCTAAGGCTATAAAAACAGTCTGCCCTGCGGTTTCTGCAAATTTTGATATGGTAACCGATGAGGTGCTTTCCTTTCCCCCTGTATAAGGCTGCATAAGCCGTGCTTTTACAAACTCGCCTCCAATTGTGGCTGTGGGGGTAAGATGATTGATCCCGTCTCCTGCAAGACGGAAAACAAAAAGTCTTGCAAAAGAAACGGTTCTTTTTTCAGGACTTATGGCAAAATGCCATCCAAGTGTGTTTGCGGTATGGGCTACTATCTCCTGTGCAAGAACAAGAACAAAACCCCATCCGATAAGGGTGATATCAGCATAAAGGTTATCAACCCCTGTTCTGGATATCAAAAAGATTAAAAGAGCAGCTCCTACAACAAAAAGTCCCCATTCAATATATTTCATGTTTTACATCTTATCCTTGAGAGATTTAAAACTATAATAATGAAAAAGGCAACAAGGCTATAGAACAGATAACTGTTTACTGTTTAAGCTAAGGGGGGATGTATATGGGAATATGAGTATATGGATGAATGAGTAAATTAATTTGCAGTTGGTTTTTAACCCATTTTCATATATACATATCTAAATTAACTCTGCTAACTATCACGAACATGAACAGCCCGTCCTATCGGCAAGAGATATATTTCTTACCACTACCTGTTAATAACAAGGCAATATCCTCTTTTTTTTATGTCGCCACATTCAACCAGTGAAAACCCCTTTTTTATATCTTCAGAAACTCTATTATACTCTTTTTCTCTAATAATAATATAGACGGTTTCTGATGACAACATAATTTGTCTTATATGCTCTAAATCTTTTATCATATAAATTGGGTATCGGTTTAGATAGTAGTTAAACAGCTCAGGATTAAATGTAGCATAGAGCTTATCATCCTTTGTTACCGTTTCCTCAATCCTGCCGCAGAAAAACTTTCCTGAGACATAAGGGTTCATAGCAGGGAAAATAAGAAAAATAACTGCACAAAAGGCAATTATCACAGATGTTGAGATATAAGAAAAAATAAATCCTTGATTTTTCTTTTTAAAGTTATTTACAAACCCGTAAACACCAGAGCAGAAAAACATAAGACTGAAACAGATAAACACCCACATATTTGAATCTATCAGAGAGGCTTCATCTCCATATTTCCCTTTCACGAGAAGAAACCCTATCAAAGGCAGAAAAGTAAGGATTACAGAAAAAACGAGAGCTGGAATCTTAATCCATAAATCGCTTTTAAAAAAATCCATGTTTTTTGAATTAGTGATTAGAGTTTCAAAAAATGTGGCAATTAAAAGCGCTGCTGCCGGATAACAGGGTATAAGGTAGAGATTTCTCTTGCCCGACATAAGTGAAAAGAATATAAACGTCGCTGCAAACCAGACCAGAGGGAACAGAATAGCTTTTCGTTTTGTTTTCCAGAAATAGATTGCTGCAGCCGGTATGAAAAAGCTCCAGGGGAAAAAGTCAACAGGAAAATTGATAAGATAAAAATAAAAGGGTTTGCTGTGGCTGAAAGAGCTTATAACCCGTCCCAGATTTTGCCTGAACAGGATATCTTTATAGTACGCCTCACCACCTGAGAGACAGGCAGGAACCAGCCACAAGCAGACAACACCAATCGTTACAATCAATCCTTTTACCGGCAATGTTGTTTTAATACCTCCCCACCCCCGGGTTATGTATTGATATGCCCAAAAACTCAGAACTGGTATAATCAGTCCCACAGGCCCCTTTGTCAAAACGGCAACCCCTGAAAACAGATAGGCAAATAGAAGCAGCCTTTTTTCAGAACTGCCGGATGATGATAGACTTTTATAGAAA